>CACEKE010000003.1 GCA_902560075.1 uncultured Pelagibacteraceae bacterium | reverse complement strand
AAATTTTAATTTAAAAGATATTGGACCAAATTTAGAAATAAATAAATTATTTCCAGATAGATGTAACATTACACTTGCTGAAATTAAGGATAGCAAAAAAATATTTGTTAAGGTCTGGGAAAGGGGTGCAGGATTAACTAAGGCTTGTGGATCGGCTGCATGTGCTACTGCTTTTGCTAGTAAAATAAACGGTCTGACTGGAAATGAGGTAGATATAGAATTTGAATTGGGGAATTTATCTATTTCTATAAATAAGAATAATTCTATAAAAATGAAAGGTGCAGTATCTAATATTAAATCAATTGAAATAAATTTATAATGGGAATATTTGAAAAGTTTAAATTAGGTTTTAAAAAAAGTGCTAATAAAATCTCCGAAGGGTTTAGAGAGATTGTTGTTAAAAAGGAAATAGATGATAAAAAACTTGATGAAATAGAAGAATTTTTAATTAGTTCAGATGTTGGAGTTGAAGCATCTGCTAAAATTAAAACAATAATATCAGATAGAAAAATTGATCCCAATTTAGATCCGATTAATGAGATAAATAAAATATTAAAAGAGTTTATAATAAATTTGATGCTTCCTTTAGAGAAGAAGAATTTTTTTAATAGATCGAATTTAAATGATTTAATTTTAATATCAGGAGTGAATGGTGCAGGAAAAACGACAACTATTGGGAAAATTGGTAAAATTTTAAAGGATAATGACAATAAAGTAGCTTTTGCTGCATGTGATACATTCAGGGCTGCTGCTATAGAACAGCTTGAGGAATGGTCAAAAAGAATTGATGTAGAAATTATTAAATCCTCTCCTGGATCCGATCCTGCATCAGTTGCTTACAAAGCTGCTGAACATGCTAAATCAAAAAATGTTAATAAAACATTATTAGATACTGCTGGACGACTTCAAAATAAAAAAAACTTAATGGAAGAATATAAAAAAATAGCAAATGTAACAAAAAAAATTATTTCAGACTCTCCTCATGAGGTAATATTAGTGTTAGACGCGACTTCAGGTCAGAATATAATTAATCAAGTCGATGAGTTTAACAAAATCATCCCAATAACGGGAATAATAATGACAAAACTAGATGGAACTGCAAAAGGTGGAATATTAATAGCAATAGCCCAAAAATTTAGGTTACCAATAATCGCACTTGGACTAGGAGAAAAAATAGATGATTTGCAAATTTTTGACTCAAGTAAATTTGCCGATGCTTTTTTGGAAACTAATTAAACAAATAACTTGATACCAATGGTTTATAAAAATAACAATTATAATTTTCTTTAATATTCTTATACCCACAGTTTTTTGCAAAAGTTGAAATTATAAAATCTATTTTATTTTTATCCTCACGAAGAGTTAATTTTCTTTCTCTAATGTTAAACTCAAAGTTTTTCTTAAGTTGCTTTTTTGCATTTATCATTACAAGTGTATTATTGTCTTGTAATAAGTAATATGCAAAATCTTCAGGGAATACAGGATATGTATTAAAATTGGTTATTTTTTTTGCCTCTTTGGGAAACCATTCATAAGAAATGAGTGGTAAATCTCTTTTTGTCTCATGAAAGTAAATGTAAAGATCTTGTGGATAATCTTTTATGTAGTTTTCTCTTTCACCCCTGGCTAAAATAGATTTTTTTCTCGACTTAAAATATAACGTAAATTCATTATCATAAGATTTCATCGTTCCTACATTAAACAATTTATCGAAATTTTCATTAGATATCTCTGCTGATAAACTAATATTTATAAAAAAAGAAAAAATAGTTGTTAATAAATATTTCATTTTTTAAAATATCTAAAAAAAATTAGTTTCTTATTTGACTAGAATGTGGCCTAATTTAAACCTTCAACAAAATTTTTTAAACTGGAAATTAGATCAGAGTTGTAATCCATCATATGGTCATCTGTTTCATTAAAATATTTAAATTTTGGGTCGTTAGATTTAGTGAACATTTCCTTTCCCATTTCAAAAGGTACAATCGTATCTTTATATCCATGCATAATAAGAATTGGTATATTAATCTTGTGTAGTTTATTTTCTGAATCATATTTGTCCTTTAAAAGAATTTTAACTGGTAAATATGGATAATATTTTTTTGCAAGTTTTGTCATTGAAGTAAAGGGAGATTCCAGAATTATACCGGCAAAATTATTTTTTGATGCTAAATCTACCGCTACTGCAGTGCCGAGCGACTCTCCATATAGAATAATGTTTTTATCATCTACCCCGTTCTCATTTAACCATTTTTTTGCAGCTTCAGAATCCTTATATATTCCTTCTTCACTTGGTTTGCCTTCATTACCACTAAAACCGCGATAAGCAACTATGAGGTAATTTATATTTAATTTTGCTAATTCATTAAGTTTATAAACTCTATTATCTAATCTTCCAGCATTGCCATGAAAAAACAAAATAGTTTTGTGACTTTTGTTGTTATTATAATACCAGGAAATTAATTCAGTATCTGATTGTACGTAGATTTTTTCAATCTTGTGATTTAAATTTGTTTCATCTAAATAATTATTCTCTGAAGGATGGTATAACAACTTTCTTTGGTAAAAATATATAAACATGACTACAATCAAATATGCTATAAATATAACGATTAATACGTTTGGTAAGTTCATTTTATATTTTTTCATTTTTTATTTTTTTTTTAACTAAATATATTCCCAAAAATACCATTAAGGTTGATAAATAATGATAAGACTCTAATTTTTCATTAAATAAAATAATACCGTAGAAAGCACCATAAACTGTAAATAAATATAGTGTAAATCCAGTTGTAGTGGCACCAAGATATTTTTGTGTATATGTATAAAGACTAAAAGCGATTATCCCTGGAGAGATTGCAGCAAAGAAAGTCCACATATAAAAATAATTATTAAAAATTGTTGGTTGTATTAGAATCTGCTCAGAAATGTAAAAAGGTAGCAAGCTTAATGCTCCACATAAAGATATAACTGTAAAACGTTCAAAAACAGATAAATTTGATTTCCAATAAAAAAGATAAACCGAATACAAGGCCCAACCTATCGCAGCTCCTAACATCCATAAATCACCTTTGGTAAATTTTAGTGATAAAAGCAAATTTATATCTGCTTTAATTATTATTAATAAAACTCCAATTAAACATAAAACTAAACCAATAAATTTTAGAATAGTAAACTTTTCTTTAAAAAGAAAATAAGAAATTAAAATTATAAATATTGGTGATGAGGTATATATTATTCCCATATTTATAATAGTTGTTGTTTGACCAGCAAGAAAAGGAAATGCTCCACATACACCACAACCCATGGCTCCTAAAAAGAAAAGTTTTTTAAATTCTTTTTTAACAATTTTTTTTTTTTTAATTAATTTTTCGTAATTAAAAAGAAATAAAATTATAAAAACTATTGTCCATCTCCAAAATGCAAGAGAAATAGGTGGTACAAATTCCACTCCACCCCTAGCCACAATTAAATTACTAGCCATGAATACAGGTTGAATAAATAATAATAAGTAAGGTATTAAAATTGAACTATTGTTTTTCAATTTATGTCTGATTTATTTTTTATCAAAGAAAGCTTCGTAAACCATCATAATAATGGCTATACCCATTAAAATATACACCGGTAAAACATCGAGAAAAGATATCATCATTGACCTAGTCAGAGTTGTAGCTAATCCTATTAGAAAAAATAATGCAAAAGATAGACCTACAAGTGTTGTAATCTTATTCATTGTGCTCCTTACTTTTTTGTTCCAACCACCTAGCAACTCCAAGAAACCTATGATCATCATACTTGTCACCGATTAATTGAACTCCTAAAGGTAAATTATTTTCTCCTTGAAGTAAAGGTAGAGATATAGCGGGTGTGTGCATATAGGACCATACTCGATTGAAATCTGCACTACCTGTACTTTTTAATCCCTTATCTGCAACCCCAGTACTGCAAGGACTTAGTACACCATGATAATCTTCAAAAACCTCTTTGTATGATTCATAGCTTCTTTTCATAAAATCTACCGCATCTAAATAATCTTTTGCTGTATGTTTCATGCCTTTAGATATTGCTGTTTGCATTTCTTTAGACAATTTGTTTTTTGACTTTTTATAATACATTTGAAAATTGTTTGCTAAATCGGATTCGTGAATAACTCTATGGTATTTATCAATATCTTTAAAATAGGATGGAGTATCAAACACTTCTATGTTCTTTTTAAAAGATTTTATAAAATATTCAAATGACTCTCTTGATTTTTTATCAATTTTTTTCCAACTATCTGTTTTATAAAAAATAAATTTTGGTTCAAAAAGTGGTCCTTTTAAACATTCTTCTAACATAAATTCAGATGAATAATGTATGGTAGCTTCATCATATTGATCTTTTTTTATTAAAATTTTTGCAAGTAGGGCAACATCTTCTACTGTTTTGCCAAAAACTCCAATATGATCTAAATTATATGAGGTTCTCAAAACTCCATTTCTAGAAATTAATCCATAACTTGGTTTGTATCCAACTACACCACAATAAGAGGCTGGCCTTATTACTGAACCTCCAGTTTGAGATCCAATCGACAACGGTGCCATATGCGTTGCTATAACTGCTGCAGATCCACTAGATGACCCACCTGGAGTTCTAGAATAGTCGTGGGGATTTCTAGTTGCAGGTGGAGCAAGAAATGCCAATTCAGATGTAGCAGTTTTCCCCATTATAATAGCTCCAGCTGATTTTAATATATCAACAATTTCTGCATTCTGAGATTGTGTTTTACCTTTTCGTAAAACAGTTCCACATTCGGTAGGCATATCATAAGTGCCTATAATATCCTTTAATGCTACTGGAATTCCATGTAATGGACCCATAGGCTTACCAGATTTACGATGTTTGTCAGCTTCATCCGCTTTTTCTAAAAGAAGTTTTTTATCAAAGTGAACCCAGGCTTTAACATCTTTTTCAAATTTTTTAATTTGATCAATATAATTTGTACAAAGTTCTGTAGATGTTAATTCAGACTTTCTTATTTTTTCAGCTAACTGATGAACAGGTAATGAAAAAAGATTTGTCATTTAAAAATTTTACTCGGCAAATAAAGTATCTGGCAACCATAGTGCAATACCTGGGAATATATACATTAAGACCATAGCTAAAATCACAATTCCTAAGAAAGGCATGATGCCTCTAAATATTTGCATTAGTTCTACATTCCTGCTTTGAACTCCTTTTAAATAATAGGCTGACATCGCCATCGGTGGTGTTAAAAAAGAAGTTTGTAAATTTAAAGCTATCAACATTGCAAAGAAATATGGATTAACACCAAAAAATTCAACTAAAGGTAAGAATATTGGTACAAAAATAATCAATATTTCGGTCCACTCTAAAGGCCAACCTAGAAGAAAAATAATTATTTGTGTAATGACTAAAAACTGCCACGGTTGAATATCCATTGACTTAAAAAAATGCTCAAAAACTTCGTGGCCACCTAGATATGAAAATACTGAAGCAAATGTCCACGATCCTACAAATAGCCACATAATCATTGCACTAGTTTTTGCAGTAAGAAAAACCGACTCTTTAAAATTTTTCCATTTTAAAGATTTATAGAAATACGAAAGAACCAACGCACCAAAAGCCCCAACTGCTGCTGCTTCCGCTGGTGTGGCTAAACCAGCTAATATTGTTCCTAAAACTAAAATTATTAATGAAAAAAGTGGAACAAAAGATACTAATACTTCTTTTAATATTTCGGATCTTGGTGGTATTTCCTCCGCCGCAGGTTTTGGTGCTAATGACGGATTAAAATAAGCTCTAATTATAACATATAAAATATAAAGCCCTGCCAACATCAAACCTGGAAATATTGCTGCAGCAAACAATCTTAATGGAGATAATTGAGCAATTACAGCGTAAACAATTAACATAATACTTGGAGGTATAAGAATACCCAAACATCCCCCAGAACAAATCACACCAGATGCAAATTTTTTATCATACCCAGCTCTTATCATTGCTGGCCAAGCAAGAAGACCCATTAAGGTTACTACTGCACCTATGATTCCTGTTGCTGTTGAAAATAGTGCACATGTTACAAGAGCAGCAACAGCCATTGATGCAGGTAATCTGTGTGATGCTAGTCTTATTGCAAAAAATAATTTTGCTACGATTCCAGCTCGTTCAACTAAGTATCCCATAAATAAAAATAAGGGGACGGCTGTTAGAACAGTATTATCCATTATTGTATATGTGTTCGAAACTAGTAAAGAAAATATCCGGTTATCAAGTAAATGTTCCATTCTTGATGGATCAAAGTAAGCATAGTATCCAAAACCTACTCCCATTGCTAATAAAGTAAAGGCTATCGGAAAACCAAGTAAAACTGCAAAAAGAAATAAGCTCATCATTAAAATTGCAATTTCTGGATTTGTAAGACTAAATAACATCTGCTTTATCGTCCTTTTGTGATGTTCTCATTAAAACTTTTTCTGTTTCTTCCGCATCTGCTGAAGCTCTCTCTGGCCAATGTCCAGTTCTGATGCAAATGATTGCTCTAAACACCTCACTTATACCTTGGATAGTTAATAATAATCCAGATAAAGGTATTAATGATTTAGCCATGTAAATCTGTATTTGTGCTGGACTGTTCCAACTTGTTTCTTTTATTTTCCACGCTAAAGCAGCATATTCATAACCATAAAATGCCAAAGCCAAGATACCTGGAAAGAAAAATATAAAATAAAGAACTAAATCAATCCAACCTTGAACTTTAACAGGAAATAGTCTGTAGATAACATCTCCTCTTACATGAGCTTCGGTAGATAAGGTATATGCTCCCGCCATCATAAAAATTGCTCCATACATCTGTAAACTAAAATCAAAGTTCCATAATGTGGGGCTATTAAAAGCATATGCCATAACTACCTCATAACATGTACCTCCCATCAAAATTACAATACACCAAGAAAATGCCTTCCCCATCGAAGCGCTCAGTGTGTCTGCAAATTTAATGAAAGATTTCATATGTGGTATTTATGATAATTTATATAAGTTTATCAAATAAAAAAAAGGGGGCCATTGGCCCCCTCAATTTAATTAATATTTAACTTTATATTTTAACTTTCCCTAACGGTCCGAACTCATTTTCATAAGCTAATCTGTAATTTGGCTGATTCATCAGCAAGTATTTCATTACTCTCTTAGCGTATGCTTTTTGAGAATCTACGACTTTTTTGAAGAAAGCATCTTTCTTAGTAAAATCGCCGATAACTTTATCCCAACCCTTTAATTGTTGAGCTAAAATCTCATCAGACGTTTGGTAAACGTTAACTTTATGTTCATTCATTAATTTAGATAAATCAGCTGAATATCTAACTAATGCTTTGAAATAGTTATCTGTGTTTGCAGCATAAGCAGCATTTTTTAATATTGCTTGATTTGCTGGTGACAGACTGTTGAAAGATTTGTTGTTAATCGGTATTTCAAACATCTCTTGTGATTGGTGGAAGCTTCCTAAGTGATAATGCTTAGAAACATCTTGCATACCAAACTGAGAGTCTGACGTTGGGTTGTTAAACTCAGCTGCTTCAATCAATCCAGTTTTCATTGCTGGTTGAATTTCACCACCTGGCAACTGTCTTACGACCATTCCCATTGCTGTAAGAACGTTAGTAGCAAGACCAACTGTTCTGTACTTCATACCTTTAACATCAGATACTTTAGTTACATTTTTCTTAAACCAACCAAATGGTTGTGCTGGCATAGGCATATGGAATACACCAGTGTAATCAAAGCCTACTTTTTTAATAGTCTCTTCATACAATGCTCTTCCTCCACCATACTCCATCCATCCCATTACTTCCTGAGATGACATTCCGTATGACGGACCAGTTCCGAATAAAGATGCAGCTGGATTTTTACCATACCAGTATGCAGTTACCCAGTGACCCATATCAACAGCACCTGAACTAACAGCTTGACCAATTTCACTGGTCTTTACAACTGCTCCAACAGGTTGTAGATCAATTTTTAGAGATCCTCCAGACATGTCGCTAACCATTTTGCAATAGTCACCTGCCATTTCGAAAAAGATGTTAGCTCCACTTGGCCATGCTGCTTGCATTTTCAAAGTTTGTGCTGCACCTAAATTTACGTAAGGCATTGCAACTGCTGCTACTCCTGCTGCTGCTGCTGTCTTGAAGAATTTTCTTCTTGAAGGTGTTTTTCCCTTCAAAGATTTTTTAGATTTAATCATTCTTCTCTCCTCTTAGTTAATTAACTATGCAATTAAAGCATAAAAGGGTTGAAGAGTCCTATGCTAAATAGACTTATTACAAATTATTTACAACCTTGAGTGGTAATTATTTACATCTATTAGTTAACTTTATTCTTACAGCCACCAGTATCAAAAAATTCTGTAAGATTATCAATGGCTAGATTAGCCATTGCAGTCCTAGTTTCTTTTGTGGCACTACCTAGATGCGGTAATATAAATGCACTCTTGTGCTTCATGTACCCAGGATTTAAGTTTGGCTCTCCTTTATATACGTCAAGACCAACTGCATATACTTTTCTTCTATCTAGTGCATCTATCAAAGCTTCGTCATCAACGATGTCTCCTCTAGCTACGTTGGTTACTACTGCTCCTTTGGGCAATTTTTCTAATGCATCTTTATTTATTAAATTAACAGTCTCTTTAGAGGCTGGACAACACACAGATAATACATCTGATACAGACAATAAACTTTCTAAGGTTTCGTGATAAGTTGCTCCTTGCTCTTTATCACCACTAAGCTTGGATCTGTTGTGGTAGTGGATAATCATACCTAATGATCTAGCTACGTGAGCAATTTTTTGACCTATTCTACCCATGCCCAAAATTCCTAGTCGTGCTCCAGTTAATTGTTTGCCAATAAGATAATCAGCAGACCATTTCCAGTTCGACTCTCTTGCACCCTCAATACCTTCAGAAGCTCTCCTGCACGCACCCAAAATTAATAAGATACCAATTTCTGCAGTAGCATCTGTTAAGACTTCTGGCGTATTAGTTACTGCAATATTTCTTTTTTTGGCTGCTTCGAGATCAATATTTCCAAAGCCAACTGCAAAATTAGACAAAATTTTTACGCTATCTGGTAATTTATTTATTGTTTCCTCATCTAATTTGTCTGTTAATGCAGATAAAATTCCATCACATCCTTGGCTAAGCTCTATTAGTTTATCTTGGGAATATAATTCGTCATTTAAATTAAGATTCACGTCATATAAGTTTTTAAGCTTGTCCTCATTTGATCTTAACAACCTTCTAGTGACAAGTATTTTTTTCATAATCAATTTAGATCAAAAATTTTACCAGGATTCATTATATTGTTAGGATCGATACTTCTTTTGATCGTTTTCATCAATGGTATGTTATCTGGATGCTCTTTCAAAAGATAGCTTTTTTTGTGCAAACCAACTCCATGTTCACCAGTTATCGTTCCTTTTAATTCCAAAGTTTTATCAATTAGTTTGTTACTAAATTCTCTGATTTTTTTATAAATTTCTTTGTCATTAGGGTCATATGGAAATAATACATGAAAGTTCCCATCTCCCAAGTGGCCAACCATAGGTGCTCTTAAACCAATTTTATTTACTTCCACTTCGGCAAATTTTACACATTCTGTTATCCTTGAAATTGGAACACATACATCAGTAGAATATACTCTGCCATTATTTACTAAAGCTTTAACAGAATAATACACATCCCATCTAGCTTGCCATAATTTATTTCTCTCCTCTAAATCAGCAGCCCACTTAAATTTACTTCCTTTATTATTATTTGAGAGCTCCTCTACAACTTTTATAGATTCTTTATTAGAAATTTCTGAGCCATGAAACTCAAAAAATAATGTTGGTTCTACATTTACATCTTTCAATTTTGAATAGTTAATGCTTATATCCATTTGATCTTTGTTCAGCATTTCTATTCTTGCAATTGGAATACCATATTGAATAGTTTCTTGTGCAGTTTTGACCGCATCTTCTAATGTTGGAAAATGACAAACAGCACTCATTATACTCTCTGGTATTGGTGATAATCTTAATTGAACTTCTGTTATAACTCCTAAAGTTCCCTCTGATCCTATAAATAAATTTGTTAAATTGTAACCTGCCGATGTTTTTTTTGTTCTGCCACCGGTATTTACAATATCACCGTTAGGTAAAACAACAGTTAGACCAGTAATCACTGTTCGCATTGTACCATATTTAACTGCCATAGTTCCCGATGCAGAAGTTGCAGCCATACCACCAATTGCTGCATTAGCACCTGGATCTATTGGAAAAAATACTCCATCCTCTCTTAAATGTTCATTTAATTGTTCTCTAGTAACATTTGCTTGTACTCTGCAATCAAAATCTTCGACATTCACACTTAATATTTTGTTCATTTTTTCTAAGGATATGGTTATTCCTTCCTCAATTCCAACAACGTTGCCTTCTAAAGATGTACCTGTCCCAAAAGGCACTAAAGGAATCTTTCTTTCATTACACAATTTTAAAATTGTTGAAACTTCTTCATTGGTCTCTGGAAAAATGACTGCTTGAGATGGAACTGGATCATAAGTATCTTCACCGCGAGAATAATTAAATCTTGTTGAAGTCGAAGTAGAAAATCTATCTTTAAATATACTTTTAAGTTCCGTTTCTATAGATGCAATACTCATAAATTTAAAGAACTTAACTTATAAGAAAAATTTAACTAACCCAACATTTTTTTGATATTATCTAAAGCTTTAGATATATCATCTCTTGAGGCCGCAAAGCTAAATCTGACGTAATCATTACAAGTTTTTCCGAATGCTGTCCCGGGAACAATTGCAACTCCAGCTTCGTGCATTGCTCTTTTGCAAAACTCAGAACCGTTCATTCCAGTATCAATAACTTTTGGAAATGCATAAAAAGCTCCACCTGGCAAACTACACTCAACACCTGGCAAACTATTTAAACCCTCATGAATTAACTTTCTTCTCTGTGTAAATTTTTCCATCATTTCATGAATTGAGTCATCTGGGCCATCAAGGGCTGCAATACCAGCATATTGAGCTGCAGCATTAACACAGGAAACACTATTAATTAGTAATTTGTTTACATGCTCAACTAAATGTTCTGGCCAAAAACTCCATCCAAGCCTCCATCCAGTCATTGAGTAGGCCTTACTCCAGCCTTCAAGCACTATTAGTCTATCTCTTAACTCTGGATAATTAAAAAATGTAGGCATTTCTTTATTATCAAAGATTTGTCTACTATAAATTTCATCACTAAGAATTGTAACGTTTGGATGTTTTTTTAGTCCTTCAGCAAGCTTATCAATTTCAGGTTTTTCTACAAAACTGCCTGTTGGATTATTTGGATTTATTAAAATTAACAATCTAGTTTTATCAGTAATCAGAGATAAGATTTTATCTGCACTGAATTTTAAATCTTTATCTTCTGTAAGATCATACGAAACTGCTTTTGCTCCTGAATAATTTATCATTGACTCATAAATTGGAAATGCTGGTGTAGGATGAATTATTTCTGCACCAGGTTCACCAAAACACATTATCGCGTAATACATTGTAGGTTTTCCGCCTGGCATAATAAGTATTCTGTTAGCATCAACATCTGCATTATAAAGTTGTTTTAACTTTCTTGAAACTGCTTCACGACACTCTGGAATTCCGTTTGACATAACATATCCATGATGACCATCATCGAGAGCTTTCTTAGCAGCATCTACAACATGTTTAGGAGTTTTAAAGTCTGGTTGACCCAATCCTAAGTGGATCATTGGTTTGCCTTGTGCCTCCAATTTCTTTGCTTCGGCTAGTACTGTAAATGCACTTTCGGTACCTAATCTGTTTAATGCGCTTGCTAATTCTATACTCACTTTTTACCTCCTAAAAATTAATCTTGAATAGTTTAGATCTTTTAAATTTTTACAACCCATCAATATCATATTTCTCTGGATTTCATCATGCATATTTTGTAGCAGCTTTTCAACTCCTTTTTGACCGCCAGCACTTAAACTAAACAAAAATGCCTTACCAAAACTACAAGCTTTTGCTCCTGCAGCAATTGCTTTTAATACATGAGTGCCTCTTCTTACGCCACCATCTAAAATTATATCAACTTTATCGCCAACTGCATCTGAAATTAATTTTATTTGATCAAACGGTGATCTTGAACCATCTAACTGTCTTCCGCCATGATTAGAAATCATTATTGCAGTACATCCAATATCAACCGCTCTTTTAGCATCCTCAACACTCATTACTCCTTTTATTGCAAAAGGCTTGTCCCATCTTTTAACAACATATTCAGCGTCACTCCAATTCATTCCAGGATCATATTGTTCATTTATATATTCAATAACAGACTTAGTTATGTTTGTACCTTTATCAGTTTTATTTTTTACATTAGATAGCTCAAATTTTTCGTTTGTAAGATAATCAAAAACCCACTTTGGTTTAATTGCGAAACTAAATAAACTTTTTAAAGTTAACTTTGGAGGAGTGGTAAATCCTGTCCTATGGTCTCTTTCTCGGTTTCCTGCAACAATAGTATCTACAGTAAGGCAAAGTCCATCAAAATTTGCTCTTTTACATCTGTCTATCAAATCATCTGTTATCGATTGATCTTTGTGTATGTACAATTGAAATAACTTAGGACCACTAGACAAATTCGCAATTTGCTCAATGGAATTATTAGACATGGTTGACATGCTATAAAATGTATTAAACTTTTCCGCTGCTCTTGCTGATGCCTTGTCGCCCTCTGGATGATATAATCTCTGCATAGCAGCAGGGGATAAAAAAATTGGCATACTTATTTTTCTACCAAAAACAGTAGTTGATAAATCTGGCTTACCAACATTTGCTAAAATTTTTGGAACTAAATCACAATCATCAAATGCTTCTGTATTTCTGTTTAAAGTTCTCTCATCGTCTGAGCCACCGTCTATGTAATGAAAGATTGGTGCAGGTAATTTTTTTTTAGCTAATTTCCTAAAATCATTAAAATTTAGACAGTCATTTAGGTTCATTACTATCTAAATCTAAGATTTTTTCTACTTAGGTCGCTAATTTTAGTGCAACCCATTAATTTCATATCTCTTTCTAATTCAGATTTATATTGACCCAATGCTCTTTCAACACCTGCTTGACCAGCAGCAGCTAGAGCATAAAGATATAATCTTCCTCCAGCACAGGCTTTCGCACCCAGCGATAATGCTTTGAGCATATGTGTCCCTCTTTGAAACCCACCTTCACAAATAACGTCTAGCTTATCACCAACAGCATCTACAATTTCTGCTAATTGATCAAATGGAGATCTAGATCCATCAAGTTGTCTTCCGCCATGATTTGATACCATAATACCTGTACAACCAATATCTACTGCTCTTTTAGCATCTTCTACACTCATAATTCCCTTTAAAGCAAAATGACCTCCCCACTGAGAACATAATTTTTCAGCATCATTCCAATTCATAGATTGATCTAACATTGTTGAAAAATAATTTCCTATTGAGGTATTTGTGCTTGTTCCTTCCTCAACATAATCTTGCAAGTGCGGTAACTCAAATTTACCTTTTGTTAAGTAATTAATTCCCCACATTGGTTTTGTTGCGAAACTAAATAAGCTAGCTAACGTCAATTTTGGTGGAGATGTGAAACCTGTTCTTAAATCTCTTTCTCTATTGCCTCCTGTTATAGTGTCAACTGTAAGTGCCATTACATCAAATTTAGCTGCTTTAGCTCTCTCTAAACACGAGTCGTTTAAACCTCTATCTTTGTGGAAATAAAACTGAAACATTTTAGGAGTATCAATTAGTGAGGATATTTCCTCAACACTGACTGTTGCTAGTGCAGATACACCAAACATTGTATTAAATTTTTGAGCGGCTTTTCCAACTGCCCTTTCTCCATCATAATGAAAAAGTCTCTGTAATGCTGTTGGTGAACAGTAAAAAGGTAAATCTAATTTTTTGCCAAATATAGTTGTCGACAAGTCAACACTTTCAACTCCTCTCAAAACATTTGGCACTAAATCTACATCATTAAATGCAGAAGTATTTCTGTTATATGTTATTTCATCATCCGCTGCTCCATCAATATAGTGAAATATTGGTGATGGTAATTTTCTTTTTGCAAGATTCCTAAAATCTTGAAAGTTATGACAATTTTTTAAACTCATAACGTTTCTTTAGAACTTTTGAAGAAAATTGAACATATAACTATTTGCCCCAGGATTTTTATCTCCAAGACTTGCATTAGAAATATGGTTATAAGATAGGCCCAGTTGAGAATTTTTAAATAAATCTAAGGATAATTGTACTTCGCTCTTAAATTCGATCAGGTGTCCCAAATCTTTTCCATCACCTTCGCCATATAAACCAGGGGTAAAACTCGGTACAAAGTTTACAAAACCAAGTTTATATTCAGCTTGTATACCAGTATAGAAATAAGTTGCATTATCAGCTGTTAGCATAAAACCTGTAACAGGAGAAAGAGTCCCTAGAAAACTATCTCGTAGAAGATTTTCATTTTGATGTTGAATTCCAAATAAAGTAGATTTTGCACCATCATCACTGAAATCAAACATTCCGGAATAAAAATTCCACTGATGTTCACTTTCAAATTTATTCTGCTCTTCACCATATGCAGGCAAAGAAAGAAAAAAATAAAGTGCAAATATTTTTAAAAATTTAAACATTTTTATTATAATTTATAAATGCTTTTTTGAATATTAATAGACCTCCAAAAACAAACAAAATCAACGGTAATATCCAAAGAAGAAGTGTTTTTTTGTCTAATTCAGGTTCATACATTATCCAATCACCATATTTATTTTTCAAATATTCATAAATATCATTGTCTGAATTACCCTCTTCAATTTTTTTTTTAATTAGATCTTTAACACTTATCGCAAATTCAGATTGTGAGTCATACACAGATTGACCTTGGCAGATTAAACATCTTAAATTTTTTGAAATTGAGTCAACTTTACTAATATTATTATCAGCTAAAACTGAATTATTAATTAGTATTAAAAGTAAAAAGGAAAAGGTTATTAATGTAAAAATTTTTTTCATGAGTTTAATATATTTATAATTTCTTCTAAAATAAACTCATCAATAGGTCCAAGATATTTTTTTATAATTTTATTATTTGTGTTATCAATTACATATGTCTCTGGAACACCATATGCACCTATATCTATTGAGATAAAACCTTTTTTATCTAATAATATATGATCATATGGATTACCTAATTCTGATATGAAAGATTTAGCATTTTCAATCTTATCCTTATAATTTAAACCAACTATTTTTGAGTTGTTATTAGAGGAAAGAGTAATTAGATGTTTATGTTCTGACCTACAAGGTGCACACCAAGATGCCCATATGTTTAAAATTGTAAATTTTTCTTTTGCAACTAATTCACTTAAATTCATTTCCTCTCCAGTAAAAAGTTCCGTACTTATTAAGTTAGGCATTTTCTTATTTACGATATGATCAGTGGTATACAAGTTTTGTTTTTTCATACCTAAATACAAAGCAAAAAAAACTAAAATTGTTATTAATAATATTAAAACTAAATTTAATTTTTTAAATTTCATTTTTTAATTAAAGCTAAACTACCTCCGAATGCTAACATGATAAGTGATATCCAAATCCAGATCATGAAGGGTTTTTGTTGATATCTTACGTTAAACACCTCTCCCTCTTTTAGCAAACTAAATACAATAAAGTTATCATTCAATAAATTTGTCTTAATATCTGCTTCACTAGTAGATATTACGGGTTGGTCGTATATTCTTATTTCTGGCTGAAAATTTATCGGTATCTTTCCCTCTTCAGTAATCTCAAAATATCCTCTCAACAAATTATAGTTATCCTGTTTTTCAAAATTTATACTTTTAAATTCAATTTTTTTATTCATGAAAGTAAGATTATCACCTACTTTCATATTTGAATTAATCTCTTTTGAATAAATTCCATTAACCAAAATACTTATTATAAGTAAGCTAAATGCAAAATGAGAAATTTTTTGAGGGAACTGAATATTTTTTTTAACAAGATCACTCGCACTGCTATAAAATAAAAAAATTGAAGTTGAAATTAATATAGTTGAAAAAAGATATTTAACACCAGAATATTCAACTATTAGGTAAGATATGATTAATGATAAAATAAGTATTAAAATTTGATAGTAATTTATTTTTGTAAACTTATCCTTAATCCATTTTAATCTAGGACCAATAGACATGAAAATAAAAAAAGGTATCAAAAAAGGAACCATTAATTTATGATAAAATGGAGCGCCTACTGAAATTTTTTCATTACTAATTACCTCTAAAAAAATTGGATACAATGTTCCAATTAACACCACAGATAAAAAATACATCATAAACCAATTATTAATTAAAACTGCAGTTTCTTTACTGAGCCAAAAAAAATTATTAGATGGATTTGGATTTTTAATTTCAAATGAAAAGTAAATAATTATTGCTAATAAAATTAATATAAATAAAAAAATTAATATGAATAGTCCTCTAGAGGGATCATTAGCGAATGTGTGTATAGAGTTTAAAATCCCCGATCTCACTAGAAAGGTTCCGCTCATACTTAATGCAAAAGTTGCGATAGAAAGTATGACTGTCCAGTTTTTCAATGAATTCCTTTTTTCTAAAACTAAAACTGAGTGTAATAACGCTGTTAAACATAACCAAGGCATTAAAGAGACATTTTCTACAGGGTCCCAAAACCAAAATCCTCCCCAACCAAGTTCGTAATAAGCCCATATTGAACCTAGCATTATGCCGAGTGTTAGAAATATCCACGATGCAAATATCCATTTCTTTATATGTTTTGCCCAATCAGAATTAATACTTTTGTTCACAGTGGCAGCTAAAGATGAAGAAAATACTAATGAAGTACCAACGTATCCTAAATATAAAATAGGAGGGTGAATGGCTAACGCAGGATCTTGTAAAATTGGGTTAAGTCCAAGACCCTCTGTTGGGGTTGGAAATAAATACTCAAAAGGATTTGAGGTAAAGATTATAAAAAGCAAAAATCCTAATATGATTACTTCTTGAAACACTATTGTTAATAATTTGTAACCATTTTCAGATTTTTTAGAATTCAGAATAAATAAAAATAAAAATAATATTAATACAAGCAACCAAAGTAACAAGCTTCCTTCGTGATTTCCCCAAACACCAGATATTTTATAAAATAATGGTTTAGAAGTATGAGAATTATTATAAACGGTTACATTGCTAAAGTCTGAAACTATAAAATTAAAAACTAGACAAAAAAAACTAAATAAAACTAGAAAAAGTTGTAAAAATACTAAATTATAATAAATGCCATCAAATTTTGAATTTTTAGAAATGATTGCTCTTGTTGACTTTGTAATTATAAATAAAGAAAATATAACACAAAATACCAAAGAATAATAACCTAGTTGGTTAATCATTAGTTATTTTCTAATGCCTTTTTAACTTCGGGAGGCATATAATTTTCGTCATGCTTAGCTAAAATTTTTTTTGCAACAAAGAACTTTCTATCTTGAATAAAACCTTCAGCCACTACGCCTTTCTCCTCCTCAAAAAGATTGGGAACTATTCCAGAATAAGTTACTTTTATCTCATTTTTGAAATCGGTTATTACGAAACTGATTTCTTTAGCATTTACCTCTAATGAGTTTTTTTTAACCATACCTCCAACTCGAACTTTTTTATTTGTTAATTCAGATAAATTTTTAATTTCTGTTGGAGACTTAAAGTAGACTACATTCTCCTCTAATGATTTTAATATTAAAAATACAATTAATATTAATGAAACAAAAGCAAAAGATAAAAAAGTAATTCTCAGTTTTACTTTTTTACCAAACATATATTTTTAAAATTAAATTTTTGATATATTTGTAAAAGCCAATATTTCTTTATAGGTCTTCTGTTTTTTAACGCTCTCAGTTTTTTCTTCAGTTAAATCAAAGTATTTAGATTTAAATTTTTCCTGTTCTTTTTTTAATTGAATTTTTATTACATGATATAGAGCAAAAAAGCTTATTAAAGTAAAAATAAAAGATGACCATACGTATAAACCGTATCCATTCATTGTTATAATTTCAAATGTCATATTCTATCTAAACCTTTATTTTTTATTTTTATCAGTTCTGTATTATATTTCATCAAAAATATTAGAACGGAAAAAAGTACAAATGCCGCAGTCATTATAAATAATGGCAATAACATTGAGGAATGTATCGAAGATCCAGATAAAGTAATTGAAGCGGGTTGATGAAGCGTTGTCCACCACTCTACAGAAAATTTAATAATAGGTAAATTTATCAAGCCCAAGATTGATATTGCAGAAGTAATTTTATTTAAACTTTCTTTATTCTGAAAAACCCTCCAACTTAAAATGTATAGAATATAAAAAATGCACAGTACTAACATAGAAGTTATTCTTGCGTCCCACGCCCACCAGGTGCCCCAAGTAGGTCTGCCCCATATTGATCCTGTAACTAAAGCAATTATATTAAATATTAAACCAGACGGGGCTAAACTTTTTGCAATTGTTAAGAAATATTTATTTTTAAAAATTAAGTTACCTAGAGATAAAATTGCTATCACTGAAAATATACCAACTGATGTCCATGCAGATGGTACGTGAACATACATTATTCTAACGCTATCACTTTGTTTATAATCTGCAGGTGATAGCACTAGGGCTTCAACAATACCTATAGAAAAAACTATTATAAAAAGAAAAAAAACGTATTTTTGAGCCTTAAAGCTTAGATTATTGATTTTATAAAAAATATTCATTTAAAAGATACATAATCATTATGAAAATATTTTCTATATATAATTCTGACCAAGAACACAGAGGGAGATAAATAAGGAAGAAAGTTTGTATCCTTGGCCAGAATGATTAGATTATAATAGTTAGATATGTCTAAGTTTTGAGTTAAATGTGTTGAAAAATTGACCTATTTTAATTTGAGGGTTTAAAATAACTTGATCCTCTTTTACCTGAGAATATTTCATTAATTAAAGGATGCTTTATAGGCTCACCTGAGTTATCTACCAACAGATTTTGTTCTGAGACATAAGCCTCGTATGTGATTTCATCGTTTTCTGCTAGCAAATGATAAAATGGTTGATCCTTTCTTGGTCTTACATTTTTAGGTATAGATTGATACCACTCCTCTGAATTATTAAACTCAAAATCAACATCATATATTACGCCTCTGAAATCAAAATGTCTGTGTTTTACCACATCACCAATAGAAAATTTCGCTTTCTGAATAGTCACAATATTAGTATGGGGATTTGTTTAAAAAAATCAATAAAAAAAAATATGATTGTTTTTTTAATCTGTTAATATGAAGTGTGAATAAATCTTTAATCAAATTTGTCACAGACTTTGGTCCGTTATTGGTTTTCTTTAGTATTTATTATAATAGCGGTAAAGATCTTAAAGTCGCCATACCACCATTTATAGTTGCAACATTGATAGCGGTTGTAATTATTTGGTTCTTAGAAAAAAAAATTCCAATGATTCCCCTTATCGGAGGAATATTAATTACTTTTTTTGGAGCATTAACAATTTATTTTGACAATCCTATATTTATTTATATTAAACCCACGGTAGTTAATATTTTATTTGGATTTGTATTAATATTTGGAAAATATTTTTCATCTGAACCACTTTTAAAAAAATTTTTAGGTAAATCTTTACCGCTTAAAGATGAAGGTTGGAAGATTTTAACAAATAGATGGATTTACTTCTTTTTTGGATTAGCTATTCTAAACGAAGCCGTATGGCGAACTCAATCAGAGGAATTTTGGGTTAATTTTAAAGTCTGGGGATTGTTACCTATAACTTTTGTATTTACAGCTTTTCAAATAGGTTTGATAAACAAGTATAAGATTGATGAAAACTAACTTAAAACTTATAGTCAATAATAATTTTGATTTAAATAGAAAAAAAAATTTTTTTGAAAAAAAAGAGCTAAAAATCATATTAAATCTTTATGCTAAAATGGTCTCGGAAGGATCTTGGAAAGACTATGGATTAACAATTTCTGCTAAGCAAGTTGGATTTAGTGTTTTTAAAAATACAGCAGAAAATGCTATGTACAAAATTTGCAAAAATTTTAAACCAAATAATAAAAATTTTAAATACTTAATAACAGATTCAAAAGGTGTTATTTATCGAAATTCAGACAATCTTGAGAACTTATTAAATAATACAAATTGGAAAAAACTTCAGAGATAATTATCTTCTTTGACCGAATAATCTTAGTAACATTATAAAGAGGTTTATAAAATCCAAGTATAATGTTAAAGCACCCATTATTGCTTTCTTACCCATCAACTCACCACTATCTGATGCTGCGTACATGTTTTTGATTTTTTGTGTATCATAAGCAGTTAAGCCAACAAAAATTAAAACGCCTAAAATTGAGATAATAAAATACATCATTGAGGATTTTAAAAAAATATTTACTAATGATGCAATTATAATTCCTATCAAACCCATCATTAAGAAAGATCCAAATTTTGTTAAATCTCTTTTAGTAGTATAACCATAAATACTCATTGCTCCAAAAGTTGCTGAAGTGATAAAGAATACTCTAGTTACACTTAATCCTGTGTAAACAAGTAATATTGAGGAAAGAGATAAACCCATTAAGCCAGCAAACACCCAGAAAGTTGTTTGAGCTTTTGATGCACTCATTTTATTCATCCCAAAGCTCATATAAAGCACAATACCTAATGGCGCCAACATTATAATCCATTTAAGACCCGATAGGTATATAGCGTTACCTATTTCTGTAAGACCAACTATTGAACCATCAGTACTAGTCACTACTGACATTTTAAATGTTAATAGCGCAACTATTCCAGTTAACAAAACTCCTGTCGACATATAATTATAGACTTTAAGCATGTAGGCTCTTAAGCCTTCGTCCATCACAACAGCTTTTTTTGCAGTTGTTGTTTTATTTAAAATATTATCTCTGTTAAATTCCATGAAACATATATAGTAATATTTTAATATATTTTCAAGCAGACAAACACTAACAAATGCTAATTAAAAAATTATGAATTACAAAAAATTAGGAAATACTGAACTAAATGTTAGCACAATTTGTCTCGGTACAATGACCTGGGGAGAGCAAAATAGCCAAGAAGATGCTTTTCAACAAATGAATTATGCCTTAGAAAACGGTGTTAATTTTTGGGATACGGCAGAGCTTTATTCCGTACCACCAAAAAAAAATACTTATGGATTAACAGAGGAAATTATAGGTAATTGGTTTTCTAAATCAAAAAAAAGAAATGAAGTTGTGCTTGCAACAAAAGTTGCTGGACCTTCGAGAGATTATCTTAGAAATGGCGAAAATAGTTTTGTTGGAAAAAATCTTGAAAGTGCTCTTAATAATAGTCTTAAAAGATTAAAAACAGAATATATAGATTTATATCAATTACATTGGCCTGAGAGGAACGTAAATAATTTTGGAAAACTTGGGTACATACATAAAGAAAGTGAATGGAGTCAATTTGAAGATGTGCTTAATCATTTGCAAAAATATATTGATGAGGGAAAAATTAGATATGTCGGTTTATCTAATGAGACACCTTGGGGAGTGATGAACTATGTGCATTTATCAAAGGATAAAAATTTACCACGAATGATGTCTATTCAAAATCCTTATAGTTTACTTAATAGATCCTATGAGGTCGGGCTTGCTGAGGTATCGATTAGAGAACAAATTGGTTGTTTGTCTTATTCTCCTTTAGCAAGTGGTTATTTAAGTGGTAAGTATAGAAATGGTGCGATGCCTAAAGGATCAAGAATTGAGAGGGACTATGAATTTTGGGGAAGATATAGAAAACCACAATCTGAGAACGCAGTAGAGGAATATTATCAAATTAGTAAAAAATATAATTTAGATATGAGTCAAATGTCTATTAAATTTTGCGAGATTCAAGACTTTATGACAAGTGTAATAATTGGTGCGACTACTATGGATCAGTTGAAAACAAATATAGAAAGTGTAAAAGTAAATTTACATAAAGATGTAATAAATGAAATTAACTCAATTCAAAGAAAATATCCCAATCCATGTCCTTAATTAAAAAACTTATAATAAAATTATTTTTATCTTTCTTTATATGCTCTAGTTTAGTTAATGCCGAAGAAATTAAGAAGGTCGGTAAATATAAAGATTGGGAGGCAGTTGTATACCTGAATGGGGTTGAAAAAGTTTGTTTTGCACAATCTAAGCCTGTCTTGCAATCTCCAAAAAAAGTTGAGAGAGAAGCAAGACTTTTTGTAAGTTTTAGACCTAATGAAAAAATAGTTGACGAAGTGAGCACAACATCTGGCTACAATTATAACAATCAAAATACAGTTTCAGCAAAATCAGGAAAGACAAACTATAAATTTGATATCAAACAGGAAGGTTTTGCTTGGATTGCTGATAATAAAATTGAGAGAAAAATTATTAAAACTATGAAAAAGGCATCAAGAATTATGGTTACAGGTTATAATAAAGAAGGATCGCAAACTATTGACCATTATTCTTTAATGGGTTTTACAAAAGCTTATGGTGCTGCAAAAAAAAGTTGCACATAATTTTTGAATGAAATCAAAAAAAAAAATTGTTTTAGCCTACTCTGGTGGACTAGATACCTCCATTATACTTAAATGGCTTCAGGAAAATTATGATGCAGAAGTCATTGCATACACAGCTGATGTGGGTCAGGAAATGGATAAAAAGAAAATTATCAATAATGCAAAAAAACTTGGTGTAAAAAATATTATAATCAATGATTTAAAGGATGTTTTTGTAAAGGACTACGTTTATCCAATGATCAGAGGTCATGCTTTGTATGAAGGTTCATATTTACTTGGCACATCTATTGCAAGACCTTTAATTGCTAAAGATCAAGTGAGAATTGCAAAGAAATTTAAAGCATTTGCCGTTTCACATGGCTCAACGGGAAAAGGAAATGATCAGGTAAGATTTGAGCTAGGTTATTATTATTTTGCGCCAAAAATAAAGGTGATTGCCCCTTGGCGTATTTGGACAATGAATTCAAGATCTGATTTGATTAAGTACGCAAAAAAAAACAAAATACCTATCCCTAAAGATAAGAAAGGTGCACCACCCTTTTCTGTTGACGATAATTTATTTCATACCTCTACAGAAGGAAAAGCATTAGAAAATCCAAAAAACTTTGCCCCAGAGTTTATATATCAAAGAACAATATCTCCAGAGAAAGCTCCAAATAAGTCAAGTTTTGTGACCATCAATTTTAAAAATGGAGATCCTTGTGGAATTAATGGAAAAAAAACTTCTCCTGCTAAACTTTTAGAAAAACTTAATCAGTTAGCTAGTAAAAATGGAATTGGAAGAGTTGATCTAGTTGAAAATAGATTTATAGGAATTAAGTCTAGAGGCGTTTATGAAACTCCTGGTGGAACATTATTACATCATGCTCATAGAGCAATAGAGTCCGTCACTCTTGATAAAAAGACTATGCATAAAAAAGATGAGGTTATGCCAAGATATGCAGAATTAATTTATAATGGATATTGGTTTTCAAAAGAAAGATTTAAGTTACAAAGAGTTATTGATGATAAAAGAAATAAAGTGAACGGTTCAGTAAAATTAAAACTCTATAAAGGGAATATAACAATTTTCTCAAGACAAACTAAAAGCAAAGCTTATTCAATGAAAAAAGTTTCGTTTGAGGAAAATAAAACATTTAATAAATCAAACGTTGAGAGATTTATTAATTTTCACAAAAAAAAGCTAAAATAAATAATTATGAATTTTGAGACAACTAGGGCGAAAGCCGTTGAAAAGTTAGATAGATTTGTTGAAAGAAACTTATCAGACTATTCAAAATTGAGGAATTTTGATTTTGGACCTGATAAACGTGGTAATGTTTCTTGTCTGTCCCCATATATAACTCATGGGGTTCTAAACGAAGTTGAAATTATTAAAAAATCACTAGCAAAATATTCCTTTAATAAAAATGAAAAATTTATTCAAGAAGTACTTTGGAGAACTTATTGGAAAGGATGGTTAGAGTTGAGACCCTCCGTTTGGAGTGATTATATAATTAGCTTAAACAGCATAAGAGAAAAATATAAAGAGGATATCAATTACCTAAAAGCTATAGAAGGAAAAACTAATATTGAATGTTTTGATGAGTGGGTGAAAGAATTAAAAACACACAATTACTTACACAATCATACGAGAATGTGGTTTGCAAGTATATGGATTTTCACACTTGATTTACCTTGGCAATTAGGGGCGGAATTTTTTTTAAAGCATCTTTATGATGGAGATGCAGCTTCAAACACATTGGGTTGGAGATGGGTTGCTGGTATTCAAACACAAGGAAAACATTACTTAGCATCAGAATGGAACATAAAAAAATTTACTAATAATAGGTTTCAAAATATAAAATTAAATGAAAATGCACCTCCCAAAATGGCCGATAAAACTTATTCAATTATTAAGAATGATTTTATTAATCCAACAATAAATGAGGATAAAACTCTTATTATTTTTGAAAATAGTTTGTCATTTGAAATTTCAAATTTAAAAGAATTTAAATTTAATAAAATAATTTTAGTAGTTAACTCAAATGAATTTAGACAAGTCAAACTAAGTGATAATGTTATAAAATTTAAATCTGAATTAATTAATGACCAACTTGAAAGAATTGAGAGTTTGTCAATTAATTGCGAAATTGTTTCAGTTGATAAATTAAAAGAAATTAAAAGCGATTTTTATATTCTTTATCCATGTGTTGGAGAAAATTTGGATTTTGTTATGTCTAACTTAAGTAATTATAAATTTATTTATAGAGAATTAGATCAATTTTCTTGGCAATTTTGTAATAAAGGTTTTTTTAATTTTAAAACTTATATACCTAAGATAATTGCTAAGTTTACCTAGCAAGTTTTATAAATATATCTCCCATTCCAGCTTGTAATTTTTCTAAAGGAGTGTTGTTTCTGATATCACAGTATTCTCCAGTGACAGGATGAGCTTTCACAATTTTTATGTCATTATCATTACATGGTTTTGTATTATGAAATAAACCAATGACCATTCGTCCATCTAGATTATAAACTTGGTCTTTTGAAATATTACTACCATCACAGAAATATTTTTTTGTTACCCTTTCAGGAAAATCTTTTTTTGTACAAGGATTATTAATTGTAAGAACATAAAATTCTTTTAATCCATCTTTAAACTTATGTTTCATTTTTTGAACCGTCGTATATTTCATCAAATCACATGAACAGGGAACACAACATCTATAATAATTTCCACAAATTTGTTTTCCAGTTTTTTCCTCACTTATATTTACAAACTCAGCGGTGCTATTAGGATCAATTAGTGATCCAGATACAGCACAGTATAGTTTGTTGTATTCAACAAAATCATTATAAGTAATATCTTTATCAATTATATACTTAAAAAATTTTGGACCTGCAGCGTTTCTATTATTGTCTGGAAAGATCCTAGACCAATCTGTAACTAAATCTTTATAATAATTTTTTTCAGCAGATATAGAAATGTTTGAAAAAGTTAGAGTTAATAAAAAAATTGGAATCAATTTTAAAAAATTTAACAAGAGTTTCATTTGATATAATATGGGTTTTTAAAAACCCATTTTTGACCAGTTAAATCTTTCTTGGTCCTCTTTTTCGAACTTATTTAACTCTGCTTTTGAGGGTTTTCTAAAAATAAAAATACCTAGTGCAGCGATAAATAATGCAATTAGTGATACAGAACAAAAAGTCATAAGGTCTAATACATGAAATATTGATATTTTGTAGTAATTTTATTCTAACTTTTGTCGCAGTTAAATAGGCTTTTAAATTATTAATTTATTGTTATTTAAAGTCCATGAATAAATTCAATCTAATCTTAAGCGTAATAATTATGACGTTTGTCCCATCTATTACATTTGGAAATGTAATTGAAAAGCTTAATGAAGCAGGTAAGTTTAATAAATTAAATGAAACTCTTGCTAAATCTGGTTTAAATGAAAATCTAAAAGGGGCTGGACCTTTCACTGTATTTGCACCATTAGATGATGCGTTTGCTGCGATAAGTGCGAAAACATATTACGGTCTATTAAGAGAAGAAAATAAAGATAAGTTAGTAAATATATTAGGTCGACATGTTTTTTCAAAAAAAATTACTTCTTCCGAAATAGATGGTGAAGTTAAACTTAAGGCTATTAACGGTGAAGAAATTACGGTTAAAAAAGTAAATGGTATAGTTTATATTAATGAGGCAGAAGTTGTAACAGCTGATGTCGAAGTTTCAAACGGTGTAATACATTATATAAATAGAGTTCTTCAACCTTTAAAATAATTACTTTTGTCTTAAAGTAATTGTTTGGTTTAAATCTTTAACTGAAATTGTTTTAGTTTTTCCGTTTGTCCATTTAATTTGAATTCTAATATTTTTTTCATTTTTTCTAATTCCATAATGAGCAACTGGTTCCATCTGACACAAATATCCAGATCCAGCATCAATCGTTTTGGAATGTTTTCTTAAATTCGAAATAAGAGTTACAGTTGCGCCCCTTGCTGGTGCTCCATATTTATTCAAAGGTTTTACTCTAAGATATTTATGGTTAGGGTCCACTTTTGCTTTATAAAGGGATAATGGTTGATCTCTGCTTTCACCATGAGAAACCAATAATTCCAATATACCGTCATTGTCTATGTCTGCTACAGCGGCTCCAGTTCCGTAACCATCTGGTTCTAAACCAATATCTAATGGTAATTGTTCTAAAACTCCATTATCCAATATTTTGAAAAGTTTATTTGGTTCACCTATGTTATTCATAAAAACTTCATCATATCCATCATTATCTAAATCAGCTGAAATAATCGTTCTAATTCTTGTTGGCACATCAAATGTTGGTTTTGCAATATCCTCAAAAATTTTATCTTTTAATACATAAGCTCTATGAAATCCTCCCCAGTTACCGTTCAAAATATCTAATCTCCCTCTATAATATATGTCTGATAAAGCTGTACCTCTACCATTTTGAAGAACATCCTCTACTCTATACTCGTATGCAACGTCTAAAAATTTACCATTATTATTTTTATAAAGAAAATTAGCACCTCTCTCATTAGCAGCAAAAATATCCATTTTATTTGAAATAATATGACCTGCTACAACTGCTCGACCTCCTGTTACTTTTGCTAAATTTAATTGAACTGACTTATCAACTATTACGTTGTCACTATATTCATAAAATCTAGTTGGTCCCCCATAGTTAGCAACATAAACGCCGTATGTTCCATCACCTTTTCTATCTACACAAGCAACTGACCTTCCAGCTGTCAAATTTAAATCCTTTTTATTTTTTTCAACTTCAAATAAATCTAAAAATTTGTTTCCATCAAAGTCTATTAGTCTATCTGAGTATTTTTTCGTACCACTGTAGGTGTCTGTGTTAAGGAAATAAATTTCTTCGTATCCATCTCTATCAATATCACATGCAGCAACACCAATAGTTCTTCTAAATTCATCAGAAAAAATATTTTCATTAACAATATTTATTAATTTTCCATCTTTATAAGATAATGCCAAGTTAAGATAACCAAACCCAGTGACCACAAAATCAAAGTTTCCATCTTTATTTACATCTGTCACAGAAACTCCATAACTAAGTCTTTTTGGGTTTTCGACAATTTGACTTGTTAAATCTTCAAAAAAACTAGCATTAAGTTTATTTGGAAATATTAATAAGAATAAGAATATAATTTTTTTTAAATTTTTAATTACCTTAAATTGCATTTTTTTTTCTTTTATATTGTTTCATCCACTCACTAAATAATTTTATGGCATCATTCATATCCCTAGTTTTATTTGGGTGATTTTTTGCCCTTCCTAGCATAGTTGCAATAACGTTTACCTGATATTTTGTTGATCTATTTTTTATAGTATCGATTGTGTATAAGGCTTTTTCTTTATTTTTAAAACCTAGGCCTTGAGTAGTTGTTTTGGGATTATAATCTGAAAATAAAGATAAATTTAAAGGTTTAATTTTTCTACTTAATGGCATTTTATCTACAGTCTTAAAGACTAATTTATAATCTAGTTTATCTAATTTTTTTTTTGACTTTCCATCAAACCCTATCAGATTAATTGAAAAGTTACTTTTTTTATTTGTTTTACAAATTAATTTTATATGTCTCTTGTGAAATTCTTTAATCCTATCTTGATAGATTTTTTTTAAATTTAAATATTTTTTTTCCTTATAATTCGGTGTCGAAACAAATAATATTCTACTTTTCCATTTGTATTTTTCTAAATTCATATTCTTTTACTAGAGCATCTTTTTGAACAATATTTGACTTTATCCCAGTTAAGTTTCCATTTTTTTCTCCAATTAAAAGGTCTTTTACAAACGACGCATAATTTAGAAGGTAAGTTAGATTTTTTCATTTTAATTGATGTTTATTTTTTAAAAATAAAAAATAGGCAGCAATCTCATATGCATAATGAAATAATATGAATAGTGGTTTTTTACTTAAGATTTTATATAAAAAATTGTATTTCGGAATACTCGACCAAATAATTAAAAATGCTTTTGCCCCACCAATTACTTTTCCATCATGGATAACGTGTAGTCTTCTTAAAAGCTCAGCTTGCGTTTTTGATGTCAATGAAATCGCCTCATCATTATTTGTTATGTCTACCCAATCTAATGAATTATCTGAATATTTTTTGTAGTGATCAATTTCCATTTTACAAATCTTACATGAGTTATTAAAAAAAACTTTAACTGACATTAGTATTCTCCTTAATAAATTTGTCAGCTGCAGAAAAAATTAGTTTTTTTCTGTCTTGTTTCATTTTATCTAAGATACGAACCATCATCGATAATCTAGGATTTTTCAAGAAGAAGGATCTGTTTCTATTTATAAACCTCCAATAAAGACCATCCATAATATTACACCACTCACCTTTTTTAAAATCCATCATTTTCATAAAATAACTTGATCCACATATATAGGGTTTAGTTGCAAAAATTCCACCATCACTAAATAATCCCATACCATAAACATTGGGAACCATTACCCAGTCAGATGAATCTACAAACATTTCCATAAACCATTTATAAACATAGATAGGTTTGATTTCACAAAGGTTCATAATGTTAGCTAATATCATTAATCTCTCAATGTGGTGTGACCATCCGTGTGTTAGAGCATTTTTAATTGCATAGTCTAATGGTGGTAAACCTGTATTACCTTCATACCACGAACTTTTCATTTTTCTATTTTGTTTAAAGAAATTTCGTGTTTCCATCTCTTTATTATAACCCCTATAAATTCCCCTCATGAATTCTCTCCAACCAATTACTTGTCTTATGTATCCTTCTAATGAGTTTAGTCTTATTTTATTTTTCTTGTGATGGGTTAAAATTCTATCAATAACAAATTCCGGAGTAATTAAACCAAGATTAATATATGGACTTAGTGCGCTATGAAATAATATATTATCTTTTTGATCAACCGCATCCTCATAATCTCCAAACAAATTAGACTTTTCCTTAATAAAAAAATCTAATAGCTTAACAACATCTTTATGAGTCGTAGCTAACCAAAAATTATCTACACTACCTGGATGTTTTGGAAATTTTTTTTCAACTATTTTTTTTAAAGCTACAGTATGTTTGGTCTCATTAATTTTCGGAAATTTAGGTATAGAAATATTTTTGGGTAATTTATTTCTGTTGTCCTCATCGAAACTCCATTTACCACCCACTGGTGTTCCATCTTTTGCCATTAGAATATTCATTTTTTTTCTAGTTTCTTTATAAAATGTTGCCATAAATGGTTTTTTATTTTTATTTAAATATGCATCAAACTCTTGACGAGAATTAAGAAACATTGGTGTTTTAATAACATTCCATTTAACGTTTATACTGTTAAAAAATTTAGTTAGTTTGATTTCAAAAAATTTATCCTCAACTTCAAAACTTGTTACCTCGTTTATTTTTTTTGATTTAATAATTTTTTTTAATTTTTCTGTATAACTTTTACCGAACTCTTTATTCTCGATATCTGAATATTCTATTTTAAGTTTATTTTTTTTTAATTCATCTGAATGGGATCTCATAGAGGATAAAAATAGTAATATTTTAAGCTTATGGTGCTTCTCGTACGTGCAAAGCTCTAGATCCTCTGCCATGAAAAATAGGTGATCATTTTTGTAGCGATCTAGGTATTTTGGTGGAAATAATTGATTTCCAAGTATAAAAAATAACTTCATAATGTTAATATAACTAAAAAAAAATTTATGTCAGGAAAATATATTATTTTTGGTGCGACAGGTTCTATCGGCTCTAGTCTTGCAGAGAAGCTTGCAAATGATAAAGCTGAAATTCATTTAGTTGCTAGAAATGAAGATGAGGTTAAACCGATCGCAGAAAAATTGGGTTGTACTTTTACTGTAGCTGATGTTCTGCAGGATGGATTTATGGAGAAGGTTAAGTCCGATGTACCAGAGGCAAAAGGAATTGCTTATTGCATAGGATCTATAGATTTAAAACCTGTTAGAATGACAAAAGAAGAAGACTTCAATAAATGCATGAAACTAAATCTTTATTCTGCAGTTGAGGCTATAAAAGGTTTTCAAGATAGTCTTAGAAAGAATAAAGGATCAATAGTTCTTTTTTCCACTGCGGCTGTTCATCGAGGTTTTACAAACCATTCTATTATAGCATCAGCAAAAGCAGCTGTTGAAGGGCTTGCAATTAGTCTAGCAGCAGAGTTTGCTCCAAATATAAGGGTAAATTGTATTGCTCCAAGTTTAACAAAATCTAAAATTGCTCAACCGATGTTAAAAAATTCTGCAATCGCAGATGGAATAGCAAAAGCACATCCTTTAAAAAGGATTGGTGAAGGGCAAGACTCTGCTTCACTTGCTAAATTCTTAATTTCTGAAGATAGTTCATGGATTACTGGTCAAGTAATTGCAGTAGATGGTGGCCGATCAAGATTAGCTTAAGATATTATCTAAAGTCTCTAACTGACCAATCTTAAATGTTATCGCATCATCAGGATGATATCCATATTGATTTGAAGAATTTTTAAATCTCACGCCTGGCTCCATAATAGGCTCTAACGAGAGTACTACTGTACCCCAGTGCATTCCTAAAACTTTTTTACTTTTTAAATCTTGTCCAATATTAAGAGCTTCTTCTGGATTTGTATGATAAATAGATTTGTCTTTTTTTGGCGCCATTGGATAAAAATTATAAGCTCCGATATTGATAAAGGTTAGATCAATAGGACCGTATTTTTTACCTAGATCTTTATAAATTCCACCATAACCAGTATCACATGCGAAGAAAAATTTTTTTCCATTATACTCAATTAAAAAACTACCCCATAAAGTTTTATTAGTGTCCCAAAGACTTCTTTTTGACCAATGAACTGCAGGCACAAATGTTATTTTTAAATCATTAACTTTTATTTGGTCATACCAATCCAATTCAGTCACATCGTTAAATCCATTTTTAGTAAAATATTTTCCGAGCTGTAAAGCAGTAGCAACTTTAGCTTTCTTGTAAGGGAATCTTTGTATAGTTCTAGTACTAAGATGATCATAATGGTTGTGTGTCAAAAGAAACAAATCAATTTTAGGTAATTCATCTAATTCAATAGCTGGATCTACGTATCTTTTAGGACCAAAAATTAAAGGTCCCATATTTTTCTCAAAAACTGGATCAGTTATAATGGTTGTATTTCCCAATTTGATTAAAAAAGTAGCATGGCCAATCCAAAAAATGTAATCACTGTTTTCATTTTCTTTAAGTGATTTAATCACCGTATCCTTGGAAATTACGTGTTCATTAGGAATGTTCATATCTAATTTTTTTTTTTCTTGATTAAATATTCTGTAACTCCAATTGAACTTCATATCTCTTACTGGAGATCCCTCTGGATTTCTGAAGCTTCCATCTTTTAAATGGTGATATTTTTTTATCATATTTTTAAATTAATATTTATATGTTTTCTAAAATTTTATTTTTTATTGTGTTGCTTATAATTATCGTACCTTTTTTATTTGGATGAATCCCATCATTTAAATTTAAATCAGGTTTCAATGCTACGTCTTTTAATAAGAAAGGTATTAATGGTAAATTATATTTTTCTGATAAATGAGGATAAACATTGTCAAATTTTTTTTTATAGATTTTACCATGTGAATTTGGAGCTAACATTCCTGCTAAAATGATTTTAATTTTTTTTTTATTGGCAATTTGTATTATTTTTTCTAAGTTTGTTCTTGTCTCATCTGGATTTATTCCTCTAAGCATATCATTTGCTCCAAGGCATAGTATTATTAAACTTATATCAGAATCAGATAAACTCCATTCTGCACGGTTCAATCCATTTGCTGAAGTACTACCAGATACACTGCCATTAATAACTTCAAAATTATAACCTTCAGAAGTTAAATCATTTTCTAAAACGGTTGATAAATGATATTCGGCTGGTAGGCCATATCCAGCCATTATACTATCCCCAAAAAGTAAGATTTTTTCTTTTGCATAGACTTTTATGCTTACTAGACAGAGCAATATTATTTTAATAAAAAATATTTTATTCATGACTACACTTCTTAAATTACAAAATGTTAACCTTAAATATCAAAATGATAAAAAGAATTTAAAAGTTTTAAACAATATTAACCTAACTGTTAAAAAAAAAGAAACTATATCAATTGTAGGGGAGAGCGGATCAGGAAAGACAAGTTTGATAATGCTTATAGGTGGATTAGAAAAAGCCACTTCTGGGAAAATATATTTTAATAATAATGATTTTACGAATTTATCAGAGGATAAAATCTCAGAAATTAGAAGAAAAAATATAGGAATAGTATTTCAATCTTTTTATTTAATACCTAATTATTCTGCTTTAGAAAATGTAGCATTAACTTTAGAATTAAATAAGTTCAGAAACCCTAACAGTCAAGCTAAAGAATTATTATACAGATTTGGATTAAAAAATAGATTTAACAACCTGCCAAGTCAATTGTCAGGGGGGGAACAGCAAAGAGTTGCCATTGCAAGGGCAATAGCTATGAAACCAGAATTAATTTTAGCTGACGAGCCTACTGGCAACTTAGATAGTGAAAATTCTCTGATGATATCAAAAATACTATTTAATTATGTAGCAGAGGAAGGATCATCTTTAATTATGGTAACACACGATCATAAACTTGCAAATAAATCAAAAAGAAAAATCAAAATTATAGATGGTAAAATTTCCTAAAAGTTCAGACTTAAAATTAATATTTAAATATTCAATAAAAGATTTAAGTAGAAATTGTTTTAAAATTAAAAGCATTGTCCTAACATTATTTATTAGTCTTTTTATTCTTAGTGTAATTTTAACTATCGAAGATAGTTTGAAAAAGGAATTAAGAGATAATGCAAGGGAGTTGCTAGGAGGGGATCTTGAGTTAGATTACAACAGATTTCAAGGTGATTTAAATTTAATAAATAAAGTTAAGGACTTCGCAATTGTTTCTGAAATGGTTGAATTCAGTACAATGATTTCGACCACGAGAAATGAAAAAAATAAAACTTTATTTGTAAGAGTTAAAACTGTTGACAACAAATACCCATTATATGGAGATGTTAGTCATGAGCCTAAAGGAGCTTTATCTAGGATCCACAAAGAAAAAAATACAATATTAGTAAATGAAAATATTTTTTATAGTTTAAATTTAAACTTAAATGAAAAAATAAAAATTCAGGATCAAATATTCACTGTCATAGGAATTATAAAATCTGTACCAGATGTTAGTGGCTTTGTGGCATTTGGAGATTTTGCTATTGCAGGAAAACAAACTTTAAATCTTTTAAAATTAAATAATCTAGGCAGTTTTTTAAATTACGAATATAAAGTTAAATTTAAACAAAACGATAATATAAAAACAACAAGAGACAATATAATTAAAATTTTTAAAAAAGATGATAAAGTTCAAATCAGATACCCAGAAAACTCAGCAAGTGGGCTAAAAAGGGTTATAAATAACTTTTCCCAATTCTTGTCTCTCGTATCAATTAGCGCAATGCTAATAGCAGGTATTGGGATTTCAAATACTTTGCTGTCATTTGTAAACAAGAATAATATGTCGATAGCTGTCAAAAAAGCATTAGGATTTAGTTCGAGTATTATTAAATCTATTTATTATGTTCAATTATTTATTTTACTTATTGTTGTTTGCATATGTGCATATGTATCTAGTTTTTTTTTAGTTCCTATTGTCGGTTTTTATTTAAGTGAAAATCTTGGTCTAAATATCGAACCTATCTTTTCATTTTTAAATTTTACAAGAATTTTTTTGGTAGGACTACTAGTGCTTGCCATTTTTTCTATACCAACAATAAATGCCATAGAAAAAGTAAAAGCATCAAGTTTATTTAGAAATGTATTCCAAAGTTTAAAATTTAAATATACAAAAAAGTCATCTGCTATAAGCTTAATATTTTTATCAATACTAATTTCGATTTTTATATTTGGCTCTGACAAACCTATTATTAGTCTGGCATATTTTGGTGCTTTTTTTATTTGTTTGTTTATATTTTTTTTATTATCTAAAGTAATAATATTATTTTTAAATAAATTTAAAAATCATCCTAATATTTCTTTTAAAGTCAGTATAAAAAATATTACCCAATCTAAAGGTATTACCCCAATAACAATTATGTCATTAGGGTTAGGTGTAACATTACTATTTACTTTAGCATTGGTGGGAGAAAATTTTAAACGAGAAGTTTCTAAGTCTATACCCGAAATTGCCCCAGATTTTTTCTTCATTGGTATACAAAATAATGAACGTGAAACTTTTTTAAGAAAAATTAAACAAATGGATAATAACGCTAATATTGAGGTCGTTCCAATCGTCTCTCATGCATTAGAGAAAATTAATGGTATTGATCCGAAAACTTATATATCACCTCAAAATAACAGCTATTGGGTCATTGAAAGTGAGAGAAGATCGTCATGGGCTGATGAAATTCCAGTGGATAATCCTCTAACTGAGGGTGTTTGGTGGGATTTGACTCAGCCAAATAAATTGCAAATATCTTTAGATGCTCAAGTAGCCAGAGATTTTAATGTAAAATTGGGAGATATTTTTACTCTTAACATTTATGGAAAAAAGATAGAGGGTGAAGTCAAAAATTTTAGAGCTGTTGACTACCGTGACCTGTCAATAAACTTTGCAATGTTATTTAATCCACAATTTGCAAGCAATATACCTCATGAATATTTGGCTACTGCTAAGTTTTCAAATCAAAATAAATTTGAAGAGACAAAATTATTAAAAGCGTTACCAAGTTTATCGATAATTAAAATAAAAGATTACTTATCAAAAGTAACAAATGTATTAAATAAAGTATTTGTTGCAGTAATATTAATTTCTTCAATCACAATAATTATTGGTTTAATTGTAATTTCTAGTGCTGTAATTGTTCAAGGAAAAACTAAAGAGTTTCAAAATTTAATTTTTAAAATATTAGGTTTTTCAAGAAAAGAAGTGATAATTTCTGTTATTATTGAATTTTTATTAGTCTTCTCCTCAATAATTCTAATAGCAATTATATTTGCAATTATTGGGTCTTATTATGTAATAGAAGATATTTTTAATCTAACATGGGGACTAAATTTAAAATTGATTATAAATATTGGTTTAGGCATTGGGGCAATTACTTTAATTTTAATAATGTCCACAAATTATAAATATTTAAGTCCTAAGGTTTATCCACTTATAAGAAATCAATAAATATTATTTTATTTTTGTGACCTTTTAAAGCACTCAACAGTATTTTTTAATAAACATGCAATTGTCATTGGACCAACACCGCCAGGTACAGGAGTTAAAGCGCTTGCAACTTTTGAAACTTGATCAAAGTCTACATCACCAACTATACCCTTATCTGTTTTATTAATTCCAACATCAATTACAATTGCTCCTTTTTTTACCCAATCTCCTTTGACTAACTCTGGTATACCCACAGCAGCAACAATTATATCTGCTTCAAGACATTCGGCTTTTAAATCTGTAGTTTTTGAATGAGTGATAGTTACTGTGCAATTTTCTTTTAGTAGTAGTTGCGTCATTGGTTTTCCATTTAAATTAGATCGACCAACAATCACGGCCTTCTTACCATTTAGGTTTGGCTCAATTTTTTTTATAAGCAAATAACACCCTAACGGTGTACAAGGAACTGAACTATCATAACCAGATGATAAATTTCCTACATTCATGGGATGAAAACCATCCACATCCTTACTAGGATGAATTGTTTCTATAACTTTTTGTTTATCTATGTGTTTAGGAAGAGGTAGTTGAACTAAAATTCCTGATACAGTATCGTCTTTATTAAGCTCAGTAATTTTTTCCAGAACTGTTTTTTCATCAACTGTATCTGGGTATTTAATTACATCTGATTTTAAACCAACTTCAACTGCAGATTTTTCTTTATTACGAACATAAATTTGACTAGGTGTTAGATCACCAATTAATATTACAGTCAGTCCAGGAACTTTATTATATTTAGATTTAAGTTCTGCTACCTCTTTTTTGAGTTCATTTCTTAGTTCGGCAGCAGCTTTTTTTCCATCAATTAATATCATAGGTATTTAAAAAATCATTGGTGCAACGTAAATCTTCATACACATTTCTATAAACCATAGCAACAATAGAAGTATAATTGGAGAGATGTCAAATGCACCCAGGTTTGGTAAAAAACTTCGAATTTTATTTAAAATAGGATCTGTTAAACGATAAGTAAATTCCAAAATTGAATATACAATTCTATTTGAAGTATTCAAAATATTAAAAGCAACTAACCAACTTATAACAACATTTGCAATTACTACGTAGCTATAAAGTTTAATTATTTGAAGTGTTAAGTAAAATATTGCAATCATTTTTTCTCGACATAAATTGATTGACTTGGGAAAGCAAAAGAAGCTTTTTGTCCCTCTACAATTTCTTTTATTGAGAGTGCTAATCTTTCTTTAACTTTAAGGTATTCACTCCATCTATTTGTTTTAGTAAAACATCTTACATACATGTCAATTGAACTATCTGCAAATTTATCGACTCTTACAGACACTCCTATTGAAGTATTAAAATCTTCATGATTGTTTATATAGTCCTCAATTTTATCCCTTATTTTTTTTAACTGTTCAATTGTTGAATCGTACTGAAGTGTTATAGTCCAACTAATTAACCAATTTGTTTTTTGACTTACATTAATCACAGCATTTTCAGCAAACTGAAAATTTGGAATTATTGCCAAAGATTTATCAAACTTTCTAATTACTGTTGACCTAAAACCAATTCTTTCAACTATTCCCTCTATAATTCCTTCTACAATAATCCAATCTCCAATTTTAAACCTCTTTTCAACTAAAACTAATATCCCGGAAATAAGGTTTTTAAATAAGTCTTGAGCACCAAGTGCTACTGCTACTCCAAATAAACCAAGACCTGCAATAATTGGACCAATCTTAATACCCCACAATTCAAGTACTGCTGCAGCTCCTAAAATAAAAATTAAAATTTTTAGTGATTTAATAATCCAGCCTATTAGCTCTCTTGTAAGGAGTCTATCTAGACCACTTAAAACATAAGAAATTGGTTCTATAATTTGATGGATTGTCCAAAATAATAATATTGTAATCAAGGTTCTGTTTACATTATCTACAAATGATCTGGTATCCTCTGCGAAGGTGATGTAATAACTAGCAAAAAAGAAACCAAGAACTATTGGCAAAAACTTTGCAGGACCATCCATAGCTTTTACAAAAGTGTCATCTAATTTGTTGGTTGTTCTTTTTGAAATGATCTCAAGCTTTCTGATTATCAACTTACTTATTAAACCTCTAAATACTAAAAAAATAAAAAATATCCCAAGACCTATTAAGATTTGCACAAAGTCGACACCAATTATTCCTTTGTTCCAAACAGATAAAAACAGTTCTTTAAAATTCTCAAAAATTTCCATAATTAAATTTTATATAGTAAAAATTCTTCCTCTCCAGGATTAAATAAAAATATTTTTTTCCATTTTATTTCATTTAAAACTGAAGATGTTTTTTCACCTAAACACATTAAGTTAGTATTCATCCAATAGTCAATAAGTTCATATTTTTTAATAATTTTGAGCAAGCTTTTTGCACTATTTTGAGAGTACACATATATGATATTGGGCATATTTTTTTTTAACTGATCAATGAATTTTAGGTCTAATTCAGTAATGTGCTCTACGTTATAATTTACAATTCTTTCAACTTGATAATCTTCATCTATCAATTGTTTGTGAAGATTTGTAGTTATTAATTCTCCACTTACATAAAGTAACTTACCTTTTTTTTTATTGTAATTTTGAATTATGATTTCTTTAAGATTATTGACATTGCCATCAGCCGCATAAACATTTTGGAAACCCTTGTTTAAGGCCTCTTTTTCTGTAGCCGACCCTACGCAAAAACAATATATAGATTTGTTAAGTTTTTTTGTATCAAGAAATTTAACAGAATTTGCACTAGTAAATATTATCCCAGCAAATTCAAGTAAATCTATATTTTTTATTTCTTGTTTTATTATTTTAATTACTGGTAAATGAGACACATCATAACCCAATGATTTAAATTTAATTATTAATTCCTTCGAGTCCTCCAAGGGTCTTGTTAACATTATGTGCATTTATTTTTTATAATTCCCTTGAGACTCTTCTTTAAGTTTTTTTCCTACCTCTTCGCCGGCCATATGAAAATCCGATAACTTTTTACTAGTTTCATAAAAATATCTTCTACTTCCATCAATTGAAAATAATTCACCTGATAAATATATTTTATCATTAACAATTTTTGATGTTGCGCCAACTGCAGTTTCACAATCCCCATCCAAAACTTTAAGTACTTCTCTTTCAGCTTTTACACAAATACTTGTTTTTTCATGGTTAATTTTATTTAGTAATTCTATTATCTCTACATCATCTTTTCTACACTGTACTGCAATGGTTCCTTGTCCAGCACTTGGTATTAAGTCGTTATTGGAAAACTCTTGAGTTATTTCTTTGTCTAGATTTAAAGAACTTAAACCTGCCTTTGCAAGAATTATAGCATCATATTCACCATTTTTTAATTTTCTTATTCTTGTATCAACATTACCTCTAATGAGTTTAAAGTTTAAATCTTTTCTAATTCTTTTTAATTGAAATTCTCTACGAAATGAAGATGTGCCAACAATAGATCCGGGAACTAGATCATTCAACTTTTTATTAGAGTTGCTAATCATCACCTCATTAGAATTATTTCTTTTTAAAAAACAATTTGTTACCAAACCTTCGGTATCAAAAGAAGGAAGATCTTTAAGAGCATGTACAGCTAAATCAATATTTTTGTTTAAAAGTTCATTTTCAATATTTTTTGAAAACAAACCTTTTCCACCTAATTCACTTAATCTTATATCAATCTTATTATCTCCTGTGGTATTTATATCTTTTATAATAATTTCTTTATTATAATGCTTTGAGATTTCATTTTTAACTTTATTTGCATAGATTAGTGCTAATTTACTAGCTCTAGATCCAATAAAAAGTTTATTTCTTTTCATAAATTTCTTTATATTGCATTGTTATAGTTTAATCGTTGAATTTAAGAAAAAAAATTTATGTCAAAAAATGCTTTAATTATGGGAATAGAAACAAGTTGCGACGAGACAGCTGCAGCCATTATTCAAGATGATAGTTCAGGTATACCAAAAATTCTCTCAAATATTGTGTCTAGTCAATTTGATGTTCACAAAAAATTTGGTGGTGTTGTACCAGATTTAGCAGCTAGAGCACATGTTGAAAAAATTGATCTAATTGTAAAAGAAGCTTTAATGAAAAGTAAAAAAAGTTTAAATGATATTGATGCAGTAGCTGCTACTGCTGGCCCTGGATTAATTGTATGCTTGTCTGTAGGTCTTAATTTTGCAAAAGCTTTGTCTTTATCTTTAAATAAGCCTTTGATAGGTGTAAATCATTTAGAGGGACACGCGCTAAGTCCAAAGTTACAAACTAAATTAGATTATCCTTATTTGTTATTGCTCATCTCAGGGGGACATTCCCAATTTTTATGTGTTAACGGGCTTGGTGATTACAAAAGACTGGGGACGACAATTGATGATGCTTTAGGAGAAGCATTTGACAAGACTGCTAAACTTTTAGGTATTGAATTTCCCGGTGGTCCAAAAATTGAAATTCTTGCCAAAAAAGGAAATCCAAATAAATTTAAATTACCGATGCCAATAATTAATAAAGGAGGATGTAATTTTTCATTTGCAGGATTAAAAACAGCAGTTCTGAAAATATCCCGTACCATTAAAACCGAACAAGAAAAATATGACCTAGCAGCCTCATTTCAAAATACGATTGAAAGAATTATTTATAAAAAAACACAAGTAGCATTTAATGAATATTTAAAAATTAATAATAATTATAGTAAAAATTTTGTAGTAGCTGGCGGTGTTGCTGCTAACAAAAATATTAGAAAGAAAATTGAAGAAATAAGTAATGAAAATAATTTTAATGTATTTTTTCCAAGTTTAGATTTATGTGGTGATAATGCAGCTATGATTGCAATGGTAGGTCTAGAAAAATTTAAATCAAAGAATTTCGATCGCCACGACTTGGAAGCAAGACCAAGATGGCAGTTAGATGAAAATGCTAAATTTTTAAAAGGCGCAGGTGTTAAAATATAATGAAATATTGGTTACTTAAATCTGAGCCAGATGTTTGGTCTATTGAACAGCAAATGAAAGCAGGATCAAAAGGTGCGATGTGGGATGGGGTTAGAAATTATCAAGCGGCTAATAATTTAAAAAAAATGAAAGTAGGTGATTTATGTTTTTTCTATCATTCAAACATAGGTAAGGAAATTGTTGGAATTGTAAAAGTTATAAAAGAAGCATTTATTGATCCAACGGATAAAAAAAAGAGATTTGTTGCGGTGCAGGTTGCTTTTGTTAATAAACTTAAAAACTGTGTAACCCTAGAAAACATTAAGAAAAACAAGGATCTTAAAGACCTTGCATTGATAAAACAGAGCAGATTATCAGTAATGCCAATAGATACTAAATGCTGGAAAATTATTTTGAAGATGGGTAAGATTAAGTAAATAAAATACTATGCCAAAAAAAAAGAAAAAAAAGTCTAATAAAAAAAGAAAAAATAAAAAAAAAAATAAATCAAAAAAAAGAAAAAAAATTCTTAAATCAAAAAGAAAAAAGAAAATTAAATTAAAAAAAATTGAAGATACTGAGGGTCCAAAAGAACTTATTTATAAAGTTAAAACAGATTGGGTTAAAAAAGCTACAGTCAATAAGTCTGAGTACGAAAAGAAGTATAGACAATCATTGAAAGATAACGACGGATTTTGGAAAAAGGAAGGTAAGCGAATTACGTGGATTAAACCTTACACGAAAATTAAAGATGTTAAATATAGTAAATCAGATGTACACATTAAATGGTTTTATGATGGAACTTTAAATGCCTCAGCAAATTGTATCGATAGACATTTAAAAAGAAATAAAGATAAAACTGCAATTATTTGGGTCGGTGATGATCCTAAGGTTCAAAAAAAAATTACTTACAAACAGTTACATCAAGAAGTTTCTAAAGCAGCAAATGGGTTAAAAGAGTTAGGAGTTAAAAAGGGAGATAGGGTTACAATATATTTAACTATGATACCCGAACTTGCTTACACGATGCTGGCATGCGCAAGAATAGGTGCCATTCATTCTATAATTTTTGGTGGCTTCTCGCCTGATAGTATATCTGGAAGAATAAATGATTGTAAGTCTGATTACGTAATAACTGCGGATGAGGGCATAAGAGGCGGTAAAACTATTCATTTAAAATCAATAACAGACGAGGCATTAGTTGAATGTCCTAAAGTAAAAAAATGTATAGTTATTAAAAGAACTGGAAATAGAATTAATTGGGACGAAAGTAGAGATGTTTGGTATCACGATATGATTAAAAATGTTTCTTCAAATTGCGAACCAGAAGAAATGAGCGCAGAGGATCCGTTGTTTATACTTTATACATCTGGTTCGACGGGCAAACCTAAGGGCGTATTACATACAACTGGGGGCTATATGGTTTATGCGTCTATGACTCACCAATATATTTTCAATTATAAGTCTAAAGATATTTATTGGTGTAGCGCGGATATCGGTTGGGTTACAGGACATAGTTATATAATTTACGGGCCTCTATCTAATGGAGCTACTACTATTATGTTTGAGGGAATACCAACATATCCAGATAGTTCGAGATGGTGGCAAATTATCGATAAATATAAAGTAAACATTTTCTATACTGCTCCAACTGCAATAAGAGCATTAATGAGAGAGGGGGATAAACCAGTAAAAAAAACCTCAAGAAAATCACTTAAATTGCTAGGAACTGTTGGCGAACCAATAAATCCTGAGGCTTGGCAATGGTATTTTAAGACTGTAGGAGACTCTAGATGCCCAATAGTTGACACTTGGTGGCAAACTGAGACTGGAGGAATTTTGATAAGCCCTCAAACTGGAGCTATAGATTTAAAGCCTGGCTCAGCGACAAAGCCTTTTTATGGAATTAAGCCTGTATTAGTTGATAAAAATGGAAAAGTTCTTAAAGGTGAAGCTCAAGGCAGATTGTGTATTGCACAATCATGGCCTGGACAAATGAGAACTGTTTATGGTGATCATCAAAGATTTATAGACACTTACTTTTCACAGTTTGATGGTAAATATTTTACTGGAGATGGATGTAGGAGAGATAAAGATGGATATTATTGGATCACAGGCAGAGTTGATGATGTAATAATTGTCTCTGGCCATAACTTAGGTACAGCCGAAATAGAAAGTGCATTTGTAGCTCACCCTAAAGTGGCAGAAGCCGCAGTAGTTGGATATCCTCATGATATTAAAGGTAACGGTTTATATTGCTACGTAACTCTTAATGTAGGTGAAGAACCAAATGGAGAACTTGAAAGAGATTTAAAATTATGGGTAAGAAAGCAAATTGGACCTATAGCTACACCAGATCTAATCCATTTTTCACCCGGACTTCCTAAAACAAGATCTGGAAAAATAATGAGAAGGATATTGAGAAAAATTGCAGCAAATGAGCATGATCAACTCGGTGATACAACTACACTTGCAGATCCTTCAGTAGTAAAGAGCCTAGTAAGCGAAAGAAAAAATATTTAAAAATTTATTAGCTTTTGAAATTCTTCTTTAATGTTATCCCATTTCAGTATCATAGAATTTAAAACTATTTTTCTGTCTAATGTTTTTAATTCCTCTGCTATTGGAGCCCATTCATAAAGTGCTAATGCACTTTTATTAAAAGGTAAATCATTAGAGTATTTTTTCCAATCAATATTATGATATCTTTCTTCAAATAATTTTCTTGCTTTTTCAATTACTTCTTCTGGCATCCCATTTAACTTTTCTCTTTCTAAAATAGAATTATAAATATTTTTTGCGTGTCCACCTTCTTGAAAATTTATTGTAATGTTTAAATAAGAGAGCGAATAAAATATCATATCCTGTAAAGCCACATAGTAAATATTCCATTTTGCTTTGTTTATAGATCCTAGAAATTTTTCATTATCAAAATGCAAAACATATTTAGTTCCCATTCTAGTTTTTAAATATCCATAAAGAGTAACCTGAGTAACCCATGCAGATTTCTTTTGTACAAAATCCTCTAAATCATCCAAATTGTTGATTTTTTTCTTTGGTAAAATAGCTTTGAACATTGCAAGCAAATAAACTTTAAAATCCTCAAGTTTGATGTCTTTTAGATTAAATCTGTATTTTAGAACCATTTGACTACTTAAGGTTGTTTTATAAGCTAAAAATAACACAATTTGTAGCTTTTTTAGGGGTTCCAATAAATCTGATAATGGGTATGGTAAATTCTTTTAACCTATAGGGAGGGAAAAAAATGTCAAAACAAGCACAACATTGGGAAAAAACAAGAAATTTGCTTTTTGTAACATTAGCAATTTGGTTTGTTTTCTCAATTGGCATCTTTTTCTTCGCGACTGAAATGAACGCTTCTGGCATTAAACCATTTGGATATCCTTTAACGTATTGGTTTACATGTCAAGGTTCTCTTGGAATTTTTGTAATCTTAATTTTTTGGTTTGCAGGCAGACAAGAGAAAATCGATGAAGAGTTTGGTTTCACCGAGAGAGAGGATGACTAATGATTAAAGGTAAATTTATAGACAACTTGCCAAAAGTTTATGGAATTTATACAGGGGGTTTCCTTGGTTTCATAATTCTTATGGCAATTGCGGAACAAGCTGGGATGTCTGCGAAGATGATAGGAATTTTCTTCGTTGCATTTACAGTTTTAATCTATGCACTAATCGGATACTTATCAAGAACACTTCAAGTAGACGCTTATTACGTAGCTGGAAGGCAGGTTCCAACTGTATTTAATGGAATGGCGACTGCAGCAGACTGGATGTCTGGTGCTTCATTTGTTGCTATGGCAGGTGGAATATACTTCAAAGGCTATGGTTATATGGCTCTGCTAGTTGGATGGACTGGTGGATACGTTTTAGTTGCATCTTTATTAGCACCATACCTAAGAAAATTTGGATGTTACACAGTTCCAGATTTTATCGGAACTAGATATGGTGGAAACATGGCAAGATTATCTGCGGTGATCGTTTTAACGGTTGCTTCATTCACATACGTGACAGCTCAAATTAATGCCACAGGAACTATTGCATCAGTTGCACTAGATATTCCTTTTAATATTGCTGTATACGTCGGTTTAGCAAGTATATTGATGTGTTCAATGCTTGGTGGAATGAGAGCAGTTACTTGGACTCAAGTTGCTCAGTACATTGTATTAATTATTGCATATTTAATACCGGTGTTCTGGATTAGTAACAAAATAGGCGCTGGTTTCTTCCCGCACTTTATGTTAGCAGATGAGGTTGCTAGAATTGCGGAACTTGAAAATCAATTTGGTCTAGGAACTATCAAAAACTCAGCAGCTGATTTAGCTACAGTACCAAAAGGTTTAGCTGGTATAACTAAAGCTCACTCTGATGTTAACACAACACCTTGGAAATTTATTTCATTGGCAGTTTGTATGATGGCTGGAACAGCTTCATTACCTCACGTAATGATGAGATATTTTACAACTCCAAGTGTGAAAGCAGCTAGAAGATCAGTAGGTTGGTCTTTATTCTTTATATTCCTACTATATTCTTCTGCACCTATGTTAGCGACTTTATCAAAACTTTCTTTGATGGATCCAAATCTACCAACCGGAATTATTGGTAAATCGATTGCAGATGTTCAGGCTATAGACTGGTATCAAAACTGGAACCAAGCTAATCTAATGTTCGTAAGCGACTTTAATGGAAATGGAACACTTGAGTTAAACGAGTTTTTCATGGGTGGTAAAGCCGTTGTATTAGCAACACCAGAGGTTGCTGGATTACCATATGTAATTTCAGGTCTAGTTGCTGCTGGAGGTATGGCTGCTGCCATGTCAACTGCAGATGGACTAGTGCTTGCAATTTCAAATGCTTTATCGCATGACATTTACTACAAGATGATTAATCCGAAAGCTGAAACAGCTAAAAGATTAATTGTAGCAAGGGTATTACTTGTAATAATTGGTTTTGCTGGAGCAACAATTGCAGCTCTTGAAATTCAGGGTATTCTTGGTTCGGTAATATGGGCATTTGACTTTGCGATGTCTGGATTATTCTTCCCACTAGTACTCGGAGTATGGTGGAAGAGAGCGAATGCACAAGGTGCTGTTGCAGGAATGTTGTTAGGTCTAATATCAGGTTCTGCTTACTTAATTTGGGTAAGAAACGGTGGGGCTGGCTTCTGGGGAGTTACGCAGTTAACTTTCGGTATAGTCGGATCACTTGTAAGCTTAGTTTCAATGATTGTAGTAAGCTTGATAACTAAAGCGCCAGATTCTGCTACGCAGAAGATGGTTGACGAAGTTAGAGTACCTAGCGGTAAAACTGTACTAGGAAAACAACACTAAATTATATAGTATAAAAAAGGGGCGAGTTTATTTCGCCCCTTTAAAAATTCATGAGTGCAAATTTTCATCCTTTAATTTATTTAATTGATTATATATTAGGAGTTATTATGTGGACTCTTATTGGAAGGGTTGCAATGAATATCTTTCAGAGACAGGATTCAGAATTTTTTTTTATGAAAGTATTTGTTAAAATGACCGATCCATTTATAAGAATGTTTAGATTTATAACACCGTCTTTTATTGTTGCTCCTCTAGTTCCCCTCTATGTTGCATGGTTTTTTTATATGTTCCGTTTTTACCTAATGCCTTACTTAATGGGTTATTCTGTAATGGGGATGTTGTCTTTTCCACTCGAGAGTGAGATAGCAACACAAATATACCAAATATTTGGTAAAAATTAATTCAAAAAAAAAACAAATATTGATACTAGTGTATTAGTTATCAATGAAAAAAATAAAAATATCTCCATCTATATTATCTGCTGATTTTAGTGAGCTGGGAAAGGAAATAAAAAGACTTGATGAGGCCGGTGCTGATTTAATTCATGTAGATGTGATGGATGGTCATTTTGTTCCTAATTTAACAATTGGTCCGCCTGTAATAAAAGCCTTGAGAAAGTTTACTAATATTCCATTTGATGTTCATCTTATGATTTCACCAGTTCACAAGTATATAAAGGATTTTGCTGATGCAGGATCAGACATTATAACCATACACCCTGAGACTACAGACAATCTCGACAGTTCAATAAATCATATTAAAGATATGAAAAAAAAAGTTGGTATCTCTTTAAATCCAGACAAACCAATAAGTCTGATTAAAAATTATCTTAAAGACATTAATTTAGTTTTAATCATGAGTGTTTATCCTGGATTTGGAGGTCAGAAATTCATTCCTGAAGTAGTAAATAAAATCAGTGAATTAGATAATATAAGAAAAACAAATAATTTTAAATTTGAGATAGAAGTAGATGGTGGGATAGACTTTACAAATTCAAAAGAGGTTATAAATGCCGGTGCAAATATTCTAGTATCGGGTACTACAATATTTAAAGAAAATAATGGAGATTTAAAAAAAAATATCGAAACTTTAAAGAAAATCTAGAATGAAGTTAAAAAATTCTATAAATTTTTTTAAATATTTTAAAAATATAATAAATTTAGAGTTAAGAAAGTTTTATCTAAATACATCATATTATGACAGTAGAATATCAAAATTAGAAAAAAAAAATTTAATTTACAGACCAAATCTATCTACATTCGACAGCATAATTAAGCACGATAAAGAAAAAATAAATATTGAAACTTTAAATACAAATATAATTTGGAAAAATTATAACATAAATGATAGATCGTATAAAAAGTTACATAATTTCTTTTGGCTTTTTTCAGTAGATTTAAAATCTTCAAATGAGATTATTCAATCAATAATTAAAAGCTGGATCGAAAAAAATTCTAAATATAATGATCAAGTATGGGAAATAGATGTTTTATCAAAAAGAGTTATTTCCTGGTTGAGTAATTCTAAATTGACATATGAAGATGGCAATGATGATTTTAAAATTGAATTTAACTTTATTATAAGAAAGCAATTAAAGCATCTTATTAACCAAATTAATAAATCTGAGACATTAGATGATAAAATTATATCCTGTGCTGCAATAATTTTAGGAGGATTGTGTTATCAAGATGAATATTTGAGAAATTATGGTTTTAATTTATTAAGAAAAATAATTAATAAATGTTTAGATAAAGATCTATTCCCAAAATCAAGAAATTTGAGACAATTAGTATTTTATCTTAAGTACCTAATTTTAATTAGAGAATTACTTAAAGACTCACAAAACGAGATACCAGACTATTTAGATGAAACTATTTATTACTTAGGGCGTGGTTATGGTTATTTAATTGGTAATTCAAATACCTCTTTTCTATTTAATGGAAACAACGAGACAAACAATAGTGACTTTGATTTATATTTAAAAAGTAATGGTTATAAATTTAAGTGTGATGAAAACATAATAGGTGATTACGGATTTTTGAAAGGGAAAAAGATGTCTATAATTATGGACTTAGGTAAAGCACCTGAAAACCAATTTTCTCAAAATTATCAGTCTGGTCCCTTATCTTTTGAATTGGGTTATTTAGGCGAGAAGTTAATATGTAATTCTGGTTATTTTCAAAAAATAGATCATCAACTAAACAATATATCTAGATCTACAGCTTCACATTCAACTTTAACACTTGATAACAGCTCGGTTTCTCAATTTTTTTTTGAAAATAACAGTAAAAAACTTGTAAATAAAAATTTTAAAATTATTTCAAAAAAAGTAGAATCTGATAACAATAAATGGACATTAGAGGGATCACATGATGGTTATTTAAAAAGATATGGTGTAATACATAGTAGAAAAATTGAAATATCCAATAAAGATTTTGTAATCAATGGTTTAGACAGACTTTTAAAAAAGAAAAATCACAAGTCAGTAACTTTTGAGATAAGATTTCATATGTATCCGGGGACTAAAGTTACCAAAACCATTGATGGTAATACAATTTTAATAGACATGAAAAATGCAGGATGGAAATTTACTTGTGAAAATCAAAATATAAATTTTGAAACTGGCTTATTTTTTGGAAAAAAAAACAATTATTCAGAAAATCAAAATATTTATATATATGGTAAAACCTCTGAGGAAGATGAAAGTATAAATTGGATATTCCAGAAAATATGAATAAAAAAATTAAAACAGCACTAATATCAGTAAGCGACAAATCAAAATTAAAATTTTTAATTAAAATTTTATCTAAATATAAAATTAAAATCATAAGTTCGGGGGGAACTTATAAAACAATAAAGAGTTATGGTTATAAATGTACGGAAGTATCGAAATTTACAAATTTTCCAGAATTACTAGATGGTAGAGTGAAAACACTTCACCCTAAGATACATGCTGGAATTTTAAGTGATAGAGATAATAAAAAACATATGAAAGATCTTAAAGATCTAAATTTTGAGGAAATAGATTTGGTAGTTTGTAACTTTTATCCTTTCGATAAATTTTTAAAATTAACAAATAATAACGACAAAATTGTTGAGAATATTGATGTGGGTGGGCCCACTATGGTTAGAGCTGCTGCAAAAAACTACAAAAATGTGACTGTAATATCATCATGTGATGATTATGAAAATTTTTTAAATGAATTGAAATTGAGGAAAGGATCTACCTCATTAACTTTTAGAAGAAAGATGTCTGAGAAAGCTTTCATGGAAACTGGAAGCTATGATGCCTCGATTTTTAATTATTTCTCTAAAGTTTCAAAAAATATTTATCCTGAAAAAAAATTAATTGTATCAACTAAAGTTGAAGAGTTAAGATACGGAGAAAATCCACACCAAACAGGGGCGATTTATTCGTTGAATGAAAATCAGAAGATCAAACAATTGCACGGCAAAATGTTAAGCTATAATAATTATAATGATATTTATTCTGCTCTTCTTATATCAAAATCACTTCCAAAAAACTTGGGGACTGTAATAGTTAAACATGCAAATCCATGCGGAGTGTCTATTAACAAAGGTAAAATTAATAGTTTTAGGTCTGCTTTATCTTGTGATCCAACAAGTGCCTTTGGAGGAATAGTTTCTTGTAACTTTAAGTTAGATGAAAAAACTGCAAAAGAAATTAATAAAATTTTTTTTGAGATTGTTTTAGCAGATGGTTTTGATTTTAAAGCTTTGAAGGAATTAAAAAAAAAGAGGAATTTACGTATTATTGATTCAAGGAGTTTTAGAATTAAGGATTTCTCAAATTTTACTAGCAATTTTAACAATTTACTAATTCAATCAACAGACTTAAAACCTTTTAATTTAAATAATTTTAAAGTCGTTTCAAAAATTAAACCTTCAAAAAAAATTATGGATAATCTAATGTTCGCATTTAACGTATGCAGATTTGTCAAATCTAATGCAATTGTAATTACCAAAGATTTTTCTACAGTAGGAATAGGGTCTGGACAGGCAAGTAGAGTCGATAGCTGCAGAATTGCTATAAATAAACTTAGAAGTCAAAATAAAAATCATAAGCGAGATGAACTATATGCTGCCTCTGATGCTTTTTTTCCATTTACAGACGGCATTGAGGAACTTGTTTTATCTGGTGTTAAAGCTATTATTCAACCCTCTGGATCAATTAATGACAATGAAATTATTAAGTTTGCTAATAAACTTGGAATAATTTTAGTTTTTTCTAAAACAAGACATTTTAGACATTAGTTTATTTTATCAATTTTCGCAGCAAGAACAAAATCACTCTCATGTAATCCATTGATAGCATGAGTAAATATTTTTATTTTAGCGTATCCCCATCCAAACCAAATATCGGGATGATGTCCTTCCTTTTCAGCTAAGTTTCCTACTTTATTTATAAAAGATTGGCTCTCTAAAAAATCATTAAATTTAAATTCTTTTATTAAAAAATAACTTTCATTATTTTCGGATTTTACATCCCACCCGTCTACCTTTTTTAAATATTTATGAATCTCATTTAAATCAAAGCTAGGTATTCCACCCTCGCAAGGTATACATTTTTTTTCTGATAAATCAGTCATTTTCCTCCTGTAATGGAGCGGGCAATGGGACTTGAACCCACGACCTTCTCGTTGGCAACGAGACGCTCTACCACTGAGCTATGCCCGCATTTTTATTTATATTTTATCATAATTGAAAAAATAATTTACGTAAAATAATATTTTTCATCACTGGATGAATTCCATAAAATTTGTTAAATTTAAACATGAACAATAATAAAGATTTACCAAAAATTATACCAATTTTTCCTCTATCAAATTTTATTATTTTTCCTGAAACTACCGTGCCTCTTAATATATTTGAACCTAGATACATTCAGATGATTGATGATGCAATGAAAAGTGACAGAATTATTGGAATGATACAGCCAAGAAAAACTGGAAACAAAGATAAACCAGATCTTTATAAAACAGGATGTGCTGGTAAAATTACAAGTTTTAATGAAACCGAAGATGGCCGATACTTAATAATCATTAATGGAATTTCTAGATTTAACATTATAAATGAAGTTGATCACGAAAGACTCTACAGGAAATGTCAGGTAGATTTTAATTATTATAGTCAGGATGTGAGTGAGATAAAAGAAAAAATGAATTTTTCTGATCTAGATAAAATACTTAAAAACTTAAAAACTTTATTTAAAAGACAAGGCTATGTTATAAATTGGAAGGATCTTCAAAAACAAAGTTTAGATCAAACAATTAATACTTTATCAATGGCATCACCATTTTCTCTGGAAGAAAAACAAATATTATTAGAGGCCGCAAACTTAAATAAAAGAAGAGAAAAACTTGAGGAAATATTACACACCTACATTCTCGACAAATTTAGCAATACCACTGTTCAATAATTTTGAATTAAAAACCTCTGTCAGCTAAAATAGAAATATATTTTTTAAACGCACTATTTTTATTAAAGTAAATAAATAATTTTTCAGATAATCCCTTTGGCAATTTTTTTTCAAATTTAAAAAATTCATGAATAAAATCAATTGAATTAGCAAAGATTACATTTTTATATTTAATATTTTTTTCAAAATCTTTAAGGATCGAACTATCTAAGCTTAAACCATATTTGACCTTCTCATCTATTAACTTTAAAAAATACTTTATGTCTCTTAATGTCATATTGAAACCTTGACCAGCTAATGGGTGTATAGTGTGTACTTGATCTCCAAAGGCTAGAACATTTTGTTTAAAATAATTTCTAAGTAAAGAAAATTGTAGTTTAAAACTCTCAAATTTCTCAAAGCTAGTAATTTTATATTTAGTATTATAATTTTTAATCAAATTAATTACTTTTTCCTCATTTATTTTTGAACTATTGTTATCAAAAATTGAGTACACTAATGAAGTTTTATTATTTGAAATTGGCAAAAATGCTAAAGGTCCAGAAGAAGAAAATATCTGTTTTGCAATATTATTTTTAATTTGCTTATGATTTATAATAGTTACGTATGCCCTGCTAAAATAATCTTTTTTAATTTTTCTTGAAAAGAATTTTTTTGATAAAGTATTTCTTAAATTTATGTCAATTACCAGGTCGTAGGATAATAAATATTTTTTTTGAACTAACTTTTTATCAAGTTTAGTCTTAAAACTTTTAAAATTTTTTTCTTTCTTTAAAGAAGACTTAACAAATTTATAAATATTTTCGTATTTAAATACTGCAAATTTAAAATTGCTATTGTTTTCAAAATTTAATAAATCGTTTTTCTGACGCTCAGTTGAAATTGAAATTTTATCAATTTTGTGACCTATTTTTTCAATACCTTTGAAATATTTATTTAGAAATAATACATTAGATTGTGTTATGCCGATAGTGCGTACTGATTTTAGATTTTTTGTTGTATTTTCTTCATAAAATAAATCCACTTGTATTTTTTTTTTAAGTAGTACTTTTGCTAAAACTAGCGCAGTTAAATTATTTCCTATTATGGATATTTTCATAAATAAATTTAATTTTATCAGTAAAAATTAAATGATACAAAGTGACATTCTGAGTCGAAAATATGAATATAAAAAATATATTTGAGAAAAGCGCTGATTTTACTATAAAAAGAATTATAGAAATATTTGGAATAATTTTAATTATTTTTTCCATTTTGTTATTAATTTCTTTTGCTTCATATTCTCCAGAAGATCCGAATTTTATTTTTAATAGTGAAAAAGAAATTGAAAATATGTTAGGTTTTAAAGGCAGTTATACATCTGACATTTTTTTTCAATCTTTCGGCATTATCTCTTATTTGATACCTGTAACTCTAATTTTTACGGGTATCTATATTTTTAGATCCAAGAAAATATTTATTTTGTTGCAAAACTTATTCTATACAATCTTGTATATAATTTTAGGTTCATTCTTTTTTTCTTTTTTCTATAATGAGACATTTTGGTTAACAATAAATGGCAATGGTGGGTTTGTTGGTAGCTACTTAAATAATTCATTTTTACATGATTTTACTAAAATAAACCAAATAATTGCTTATTACTTTTTAGTTATAATAATATTGTTAATATTTTTAATCTCTATTAACTTTAAATTAAAATTGTTACCTAAATTGATAAGTAGTTTATTAATGCTTTTTAAAAAAAAAGAAGAAAAATTAATCAATACTGATATTGAAGCAATTACAAATAAAGAAGAGGTTTTAGATAATGATGAGACTAGAACACAAGAGAATTTCGTTTTTAATGAAAAAACTAAAAATAAAAAGATAACATTTAAATTACCAAAAGATAATATATTGAGTGAACCAAAAAATAATGTTGATAAACCTAAAAATGAATTAGATATAAGTGAAAATTTTTTAGAAAAAATATTGTTAGATTTTGGTGTTGAAGGAAAAATTAAAAAAATTAACAAAGGACCAGTTGTTACTTTGAACGAGTTCGAACCAGCTGCTGGTGTTAAAGTTTCAAAAATAATAAATTTATCAGAAGATATTGCAAGAAACACAAGTTCAGAATCGGCTAGAATTTCAACAATTCCAGGAAGTAACACAATAGGTATAGAGTTACCAAATGTTTCAAGAGAAGATGTCTATTTAAAAGAAATAATTTCTAATCCTAACTTTTTAAGAAAAGAGTATAAATTACCAATCGCACTTGGAAAAAGTATTTCAGGAGTTCCTATAGTTGGTGATTTAAGCTCAATGCCTCATCTTTTAATAGCTGGCACAACAGGTTCTGGTAAATCAGTTTGTATAAATACTATAATACTTTCTTTACTTTTTAAACACCCTCCAGATAAATGTAAATTTATTTTAATAGATCCTAAGATGCTTGAGCTGTCTACATATGAAGGATTACCACATTTGTTGTGTCCAGTAATAACTGAAGCAAAAAAAGCTGCTTCAGTTTTAGGTTGGGTAGTAAAAGAAATGGAAAGCAGATACAGATTAATGACGCGCGATGGTGTTAGAAATATTGATGGCTACAACAAAAAACACAAATTACCAATGCCTTACATTATTGTAGTTGTAGATGAAATGTCTGATTTAATGCACGTGGCTGGTAAAGAAATTGAGGGATATATTCAAAAACTTTCACAAATGGCAAGAGCGTCCGGAATTCATATAATAATGGCAACACAGAGACCTAGTGTGGATGTAATAACTGGAACTATAAAAGCAAATTTTCCTACAAGAATATCATTTCAAGTTAGTTCTAAAATTGATAGTAGAACTATTCTTGGTGAACAAGGTGCAGAGCAGTTATTAGGAAAAGGTGACATGCTTTATATGTCCTCTGCAAATAAAATTATTAGAATACACGCACCTTTTGTATCTGATGAAGAAATCAACAAAGTGAATGATTTTGTAAGATCTCAAGCTGAACCTGATTATATTGACGAAATTTTAAATTTTGCAGATCAAAGAGAGAGAAAAGATAATGATAATGATGGGGAAAACAACGACGAATTATACGACCAAGCTCTTGAAATCATAAAATCTGAGGGAAAAGCATCTACATCTTTTTTGCAAAGAAAGTTGCAAATTGGATACAATAGAGCAGCAAGAATTATAGATACCATGGAAGCAAGGGGTGAGGTAAGCAAAGCTAATCATGTTGGCAAAAGAGAAGTGCTAAAGTGAAAAAGTATTTATTATTAATTTTTTTAATATTATTTTCAACAAAGTCCCTTGGTTCTATTAAAAATGAAATAATTAAAACTTTTAGTGAGATCAAAAATTTAAATTTTGAATTTACCCAAACTATAAATGGTAAGGACGAAACCGGTAATTGTTCAATAGTTTTTCCAAAAAAAATTTATTGTAAATATAATTTTAAATTTAATAAAGTTTTAGTATCAAATGGAAGTTCATTAGTTATTAAAAGTGATAAAAATAATCAATATTATAGATACTCATTAAAGGATACTGCATTAAATCTGCTCTTAGACAAAAAATACATTTTAGGAAAAATGAGAATTTTAAATGGGAGTTTAATCGACGAAAAATTTTTTTTGTTTTCTATTGAAGAGAATAATCAAACATTAAATATTTTTTTTGATAAAAATAATTATAATTTAATTGGTTGGCAAACTGAGGACATTTACCAAAATTTAACTATCACTTATATTTATGATTTAAAAGTTAATCAAAATATTAAAGATGACATTTTCAAACTACCTAAAAATAACTAGGCAGAAATTTTAATAATATCTTTTTTAAAAACTTTCATTCCTCTTGATAAATAGTTGGAAATTGCATTTTTGTGATCTAATGAGCACGTATGAACCCAAACCCTATTAATATGTTTTTTAAAACATGATTTAATTGCATAAGCTAATAAATACGATCCATATTTTTTATTTCTGAATTCAGTCAAAATTCCAAAATAAGCTATTTCATATTCATTTTTTTCAGTGTTAAAAATTTGCTCAAAGTAACCAGCTAATTCTTGATCATGCTTTAATATAAATGTTTTGACATTTTTGTTGTCTAAATAGCTTCTCCAATTTTGATCAGTCCATGATAATCTATCAATCCACCTATGATTTTTACCAATTTGTTTATAAAAAAATTTATTTAATTGAAAGTCAGGATTTTCTAAAATTTCAATTTTGCATTTTTCATCAGGCTTTTTTACATCATTTAATTCGTTTAAACTTTTTATCTCAAGGTATTGTCTAAATATTTCAATCATTTCAAGATACCATCTTACCTATTTTTTCTCCTCCAAATAGATGAAAATGCAAATGAGGAACTTCTTGCCCCCCATTTTCAGCGATATTTGCTAAAGTTCTATACCCGTCTCCATTTTCTACAGAAATATTTAGTTTTTTGGCAACTGTTGTTATTCCTTTTATTAAACCAACAATTTCTTCGTCAGAGGCATTTTGATTGAAGTCGTCTAAATTCGCATATTTGCCCTTTGGAATTACTAATGCATGTACTTTTTTTTGTGGGTTAACATCGTGAAAAGATAAAACATATTTATCCTCGTAAATTTTTTTACAGGGTATTTCACCTCTTAAGATCTTTGCAAAAATGTTATTGTCATCATATTTCATTTCAACTCGTTTATTTTTTGCTTAAAACATTTTTTACTGTTTCTCCCATCACTGAAGGATTCTTAGAGATGGTTACTCCAAATTCTTTCAAAATCTCAACCTTCTCAACCGCACTTTCGCCATAGGCAGAGACTATCGCTCCAGCATGACCCATTACCCTACCTTTTGGAGCGGTTAAACCTGCTATGTAAGCTATAACAGGTTTTTTCATATTTTGTTTTGCAAATTCTCCAGCTGCAACCTCTTGAGGACCTCCTATTTCTCCAATCATTAGTATTGCATCAGTTTCATCATCTTCCTCAAATTTACCAATTATATCTTTAAAAGAACTTCCATTTATTGGATCTCCACCAATCCCAACACTTGTTGAAATTCCAATATTAAGATCTTTTAATTGTTGTGCAGCTTCATATCCAAGAGTTCCAGATCTGCTAATTATTCCAACTCTTCCTTCTTTATAAATATGTCCAGGCATAATACCTAACATTGATTTACCAGGACTTATTATTCCTGCGCAGTTGGGCCCTACTAAACTCATTTTCTCAGATTTGGAATACCTTCTCATGTATCTTTTAATTTTTATCATGTCATGGGATGGGATGCCATCAACTATTGCAACACATGTTCTTATACCCGCATCAGCAGCTTCCATAGCTGAGTCGGCTGCAAATGCTGGCGGAACAAATAAAATTGAGGCGGTAGCATTTGTACTATCAACAGCCTCTTTTACAGTATTAAAAACTGGAAGATTTAAATGTTTTGTTCCCCCTTTACCTGGAGTTACTCCTCCAACAACATTTGATCCATATTTAATCATTTCATCCGCATGAAATGTACCCATTTTACCTGTGAACCCTTGGATTATAATTTTGGTATTTTTATCTATTATAACTGCCATGATTATTATTTTAAAATTTTTACAGCTTTATTCGCTGCATCCTCAAGTGAATTAGCCTCAATATATTTAATTTTACTCTCTCTTAAAATTTTATTTCCTTTGTCTACATTTGTGCCTGCTAGTCTAATCACAAGTGGAACATTTATTTCAATTTTATCTAAAGCTTGAACTATTCCCTCTGCTACCCAATCACATCTGTTAATACCAGCAAATATGTTAACTAAAATAACTTTTACTTTTTCGTCCATTGAAATTAATTTGAATGCTTTTACTATTTTTTCTGGTGTGGCTCCTCCTCCAACATCTAAGAAGTTTGCGGGTTCACCACCTGCCAATTTAATCATATCCATCGACGCCATAGCAAGACCTGCACCATTAATTATATTTCCAATGTTGCCGTCTAAACTTACATAATTTAAGCCTCTATCTGATGCATAAACCTCGCTAGGGTTTTCTTGTGTTTTATCTCTTAGTTCAGATATTTGGTTTCTTCTAAATAATGCATTATTGTCAAAACTCATCTTACAATCTAGGGCAAGTATTTGCCCTTGGCCAGAAACTGCTAAAGGATTAATCTCAACCATGGTTGCATCTAGCTCACTAAATGCCCTGTAACAACCAATAATCGTATCTGCTGTTCGATTTATTAATTCAGGAGCAACCCCTAAACCAAAAGCTATTTCTCTAGCTTGAAATTTTTGCATACCAACTGCAACTTCAATTTTTGATCTTATGATACTCTCTGGCTTTTCTTTTGATATTTCCTCAACACTCATCCCTCCTTCTGTGGAAGCTACGACCATTATACTTTCAGAACTTCTGTCAAAAACTAAGCCTAAATAAAACTCTTTTTTGATATCTGTTGCCTCTTCAACATAAATTCTATTTACTATTTTTCCTTGAGGTCCTGTCTGATTTGTAACTAATTTTTTTCCTAAAAGCTTATCAGTTGCTTGAGCAACTTCTAAAGGAGAGTTGCATAAAATAATTCCTCCAGCCTTACCTCTTGCTCCCGAATGTATTTGTGCTTTAACAACCCATTTAGATCCACCAATTTCTCGAGCTTTATTTTCAGCGTTTTCTGGACTGTAGGCAATTCCACCTCTTGGAATAACAACTCCAAATTCAGCTAATAGTTTTTTTGCTTGGTATTCGTGAATATCCATATTACTTTTTTTGAATTAGTTTATCTATGTTAACTATATTTTCAGCCATACGAGCTGACGCAGCATCTATCATTCTACCATCTAATTGAGCAGCACCTTTGCCTTCCTTAGCAGCTTTATCGAGTTCATCTATAATTCTTTTTGCTTTTTTTACTTCTGCCTCTGGAGGTGTGAAAACTTGGTTTGCTAATTCGATTTGAGAAGGATGAATTGCCCATTTTCCCTCGATTCCTATCGCTGCAGCCCTTTTTGCAGAAAGAGTATATCCATCAGGATCATTAAAATCTCCAAATGGTCCATCTATAGCTCTTAATCCATAAGCTCTACAAGTCATAACCATTTGAGATAAACCGTGATGCCATTGATCTCCAGGATAATCTGGATTTAGTCCTCCAATAACTACTGTTCTTGCTCTCAAACTTGCCGCATAATCTGCAACACCAAAATGAAGTGCTTCTAATCTTTCGCTAGAAGTTGCAATTTCTTTTATGTTAGACATTCCGAGTGCTGTTTCTATCAGGCACTCTAAACCGATTTTATTTTTAATTTTTTTACTCTCTTCAATCTGTGTCAACAAACAATCAACCATATAAACATCGCTAGCAGTTCCTGCTTTAGGAATTAATATTGTGTCTACTTTATCTCCAACTTGTTCTACAATGTCTATTACATCACGATACATATAGTGCGTATCTAATCCATTTATTCTCACTGATATTGTTTTTCCTTTTTCTCTCCAATTAATCTCTTTTAGAGCTTTAATCGTATTTTCTCTTGCAGCTATTTTATCATTTGGTGAGACAGCATCCTCTAAATCTAAAAAAACGTAATCAGCATCTGAATTAAGTGCTTTTTCAAACATTTTAGGAGCAGAGCCTGGCACTGCTAATTCACTTCTATGTAATCTTGAATTTGCGGGTTTATAATATTTATGACTCATAATTTAATTATAGATTTATTTAATCAGGCAATCCGCAATAAACCTAATTTTTATTAGATTTGTAGCAAATATTATTAAATTAATGAAGTTATTTCTTACGTTTTTCTAATTCGGCCATAACATCTTCTATATTTATGTTATTTGCCTCTAGATATACCATCAGATGGTATAAAACATCTGCAGCCTCGTGAACAGTATTAGTATTTTTATCAACTGCCTCTATAAGTTCACCAACTTCTTCTTTAACTTTCTCTAAGCTAAGATTTTTATCATGAAGTAGTTTTTTAGTGTATGAACTCTCATCAGAGCTTTTTTTTCTCTCTCTAATTAATTCTATCAATTCCTCTAAAGTTTTTAACATCAAATTCTTACTGGTATTCCTTTGCTATTTAAATATTCTTTTGCTTCTATAACAGAATGCGTTCCATAATGAAATATTGAAGCTGCAAGAACAGCGCTGGCGTTTCCTTCTTTTATGCCTTCAACCATATGATCAAGATTACCTACACCTCCCGATGCTATTAATGGAATATTAACCTTCTTTGATATCTTTTTCATTAGTTCAATATCATACCCAATTTGAGTTCCGTCTCTATCCATAGAAGTAACTAATAGTTCTCCTGCTCCACTATCTTCCATTTTTTTGGCAAACTCTAAAGCATCTAATCCTGAATTATTTCTTCCGCCATGAGTGTATACATCCCATTTGTCTCCATTTTTTTTAGCATCAATAGCGACAACAATACATTGCGATCCAAATTTTTTTGAACTTTCAACCACTACATTTGCATCTTGTACTGCTGCGGTATTTATAGATACCTTATCTGCACCACAGTTTAGTAGTTTATTAATATCTTCAACATTTCTTACGCCGCCCCCTACCGTTAAAGGCACAAAGCATTTTTTTGAAGTTTCTTTAACAACCTCGTAGATTGTATCTCGATTTTCATTAGAAGCAGTAATATCTAAGAAACAAATTTCATCTGCGCCACCATCACTATAAATTTTAGCTTGCTCAACAGGATCTCCAGCATCTTGTAAATCAACAAAATTTATTCCTTTAACAACCCTACCATTCTTGACATCTAAGCAAGGTATTATTCTATTTTTAAGCATCAATCTCCTTTGCTAAATCTTCTAGTTTTATATCTCCATCATAAATTGCTTTTCCCACTATTATGCCCTCTATGTTCTTGTTGTTTAGCTCCTTTGCTTTTTTTATATCTTCTATTGATGAAACACCTCCTGAAATTATTACAGGAAAATTTGAAGTATTGGCTATTTTTTCAGTCCCTTCAAAATTCGGGCTTGTTTTCATTCCATCTTTATTAATATCTGTATAAATTAATCTTGATACTCCATATTCGTTTACTTCTTTTAAAAAATCTAAAGTTTTAAAATTAGAATTTTTTTTCCACCCAGAAACAGCCAAATATCCATCTTTAGCATCTAAGCCTAAAGCAATTTTATTTGGAAATTTGTTGCAGGCATTCTCTAAAAATTCCTTATCATTGATCGCAGCACTTCCTAATATAACTTTTTCAACACCAGCATCGGTATATTTTTGAATACTATCGAAGTTTCTTACACCACCACCCACTTCTATATTAATATCGAATTTTTTAACTATATCTTCAATAATTTCTAAATTTACTGTTTCACCAGTTAAAGCTCCATCTAGATCTATAATATGTAAATTTTTAAAACCGCTATCCTTATACTTACGAGCTTGTTCAACAGGGGACATTTCATACTCGGTTTTATTATCAAAGTTTCCTTTAACTAATCTTACACATTTTTTGTCTTTAATATCTATCGCGGGAAAAATTTTCATTTATAAATTTATAAAATTATTAACTAATTTTAGACCAGTTTTATCACTTTTTTCTGGGTGAAATTGTGTTCCAAATATATTTTCTTTTTCAACTGAACAAACTACTTTTGTTGAATAATCAGTAGTTGATGAAATAACTTTATCATCAGTAGGTATAAACTCATAACTATGAACAAAGTACATATGAGAATTGTTTTCTATACTTTTAAAAATCTTACTATCTTTTACAATATTAATTTCATTCCAACCAATATGAGGAAGTTTATATTTTCCGTTCTGATTATCGATTTTTGATACTTTTCCTGATATCCAGCCTAAACCTTTTGTTTCTGTTTCTTCGTAGCCAACATCAGCGAACATTTGTAAACCTACACAAATACCTAGTAGTGGTTTTTTTTTATTAATCGCGAATTCATTCAGTTCATCCACTAGACCACTGATATTATTTAAAGCCTCAATACAACTTTTAAAAGAACCCTGTCCTGGCAAAACTACTTTATCACTTGAACTTATTTTTTTAATGTCAGATGTGACTTCAATATTTACTTTATCTTTAGCTACTTCTTTAAACGAATTGATGACAGAACTTATATTACCTGATTTGTAATCAACAATAGATAGTTTCATTAATTCTTTAATTTTATAAAGAACCTTTTGTGGATGGAATAGCTGTTTTATTTCTTGGATCTATCTCCATTGCAGTTCTTAATGATCTAGCTAGGCCTTTAAAGCACGACTCGATAATGTGGTGACTATTATCACCATAAATATTTTCTACGTGTAAAGTAATTCCTGCTGACTGAGAGAATGCCTGAAACCACTCTTTAAAAAGCTCTGTATCCATTTCCCCTAGTTTCTCAACCTTCAATTTTACATTCCAAATTAAATAAGGTCTATTTGAAACATCTATTACTACTCTTGTTAAAGCTTCATCCATAGGTATTAAAGCGTGGGAGTAACGTCTAATTCCCTTGAATTTATTTGATGCTTTTTTTAAACATTCGCCAATTGCAATACCAGAATCTTCTGTTGTATGGTGAAGATCAATATGAGTATCTCCCTTAGCTTTTATATTCATATCAATTGAAGAGTGTTTTGATAATTGTTCAAGCATGTGATTAAGAAAACCTATTCCAGTATCAATTTTATATTTACCCTTACCATCAATATTCATATCAACAGATATGTTGGTTTCTTTTGTTTTTCTATTTATTTTAGCTTTTCTCTTCATTTTTAAACAACATATATAGCGATTATCTCGCTATATCAATAATAGTCTCGTCCCCTTGAAGTATAAAAAATAATCTCCATCTAATAGTCATGACAACAATTGTATTAGTAAGAAAAAATAATGACGTAGTTGTGGCGGGCGATGGACAAGTTAGTATGGGGAATACTGTTATTAAAAGCACAGCTAAAAAAGTTAGAAGAATTGAAAAAAGAGATGTCGTAGCTGGATTTGCAGGATCAACAGCTGACGCACTAACTTTATTTGAGAGATTAGAATCAAAATTAGAAAAACATGCAGGTAATCTTTCGAGATCTGCTGTAGAATTAGCAAAAGATTGGAGAACTGATAAATATCTGAGAAGATTAGAAGCTTTAATGGCTGTGGCAGATAAAGAAAAGAGTTTTATAATCTCTGGTACAGGAGATGTTTTAGAACCAGAAGGTGATGTTATAGGAATAGGCTCGGGTGGAAATTATGCATTAGCGGCTGCAAAGGTTTTAATGGATACCGATATGTCCGCAGAAGACGTTGCAAAAAAAGCAATTAAAGTAGCTTCTGATATATGTGTATTCACAAATAATAATTTAAATATTGAAAAAGTATAATGGAAAAATCAAACGTAACAACTTTAAAACCTAAAGATAAAAAAGAGGAAAAAGAAAATTTAACCACTTCTCTTTCGCCAAGAGAAATAGTCTCAGAACTAGATAGATTTGTGGTAGGACAAAATAAAGCCAAAAGAGCAGTTGCAATAGCTTTAAGAAATAGATGGAGAAGACAAGCATTAACTGGAGATATGAAAGATGAGGTTTTACCTAAAAATATCTTAATGATAGGTCCAACAGGTGTAGGTAAAACAGAAATTTCAAGAAGACTATCAAAACTTGCTGAAGCTCCTTTTGTTAAAGTAGAAGCTACAAGATTTACCGAAGTAGGTTATGTAGGTAGAGATGTTGAACAAATAGTTAGAGATTTATTAGAAATAGCAATCTCAATGGAGAAAGTTAAAAAAAGAAAAGAAGTTAAAGCTCAAGTACAAAAATTAGCTGAAGAAAGAGTTCTAGACGCATTAGTTGGTCCAAAAGCAAGCATTGCTACAAGAGAGAGTTTCCGAAAAAGATTACGAAGTGGCGATTTAGATGATAACGAGATTGAAATTGCTGTGAGTGAAAGCGGAGGTATGCCTTCATTTGAAATTCCAGGAATGCCTGGAGCAAATATTGGGATGATTAATATTTCAGATATGCTTGGAAAATCTATGGGCAGTAAGCCAAAAAGAAAAAAAATGTCAGTAAAAGAATCCTATGAAATTCTAATGAATGAGGAGTCAGATAAACTTATAGAGCAAGATAAAATAATAAAGTCTGCCAAAAATACTACAGAAAATAATGGAATTGTTTTTCTAGATGAGATAGACAAAATTTCTGCAAGAACAGATAGAGTTGGTGGTGACGTTTCAAGAGAAGGTGTTCAAAGAGATCTATTGCCGTTAATAGAAGGTACAACTGTTAGCACTAAATATGGGCCTGTCAAAACTGATCATATTTTATTTATAGCATCTGGTGCTTTTCAACTTGCAAAACCTTCAGATCTGTTACCGGAATTACAGGGAAGACTCCCTATCCGAGTTGAGCTTGATCCACTAACTAGTGAAGATTTCAAAAGAATACTTAAAGAACCTGATAACAGTTTAATAAAGCAATACAAAGCTCTCCTTCAAACTGAAAAAGTCGAATTGGAATTTACAGAAGACGGTATAAATACAATTGCCGATATTGCCATGGAAGTAAACTCAACAGTAGAGAATATAGGTGCGAGAAGATTACATACTATTATTGAAAGAGTATTAGATGAAATTAGTTTTACCGCAACTGATAAGGCTGGAGAAAAAATTGTAGTAGACTCAGAGTATATAAACAAAAATTTAGGTGAATTAACTAAAGATACTGATTTATCTAAGTTTATTTTATAACTTTATATTCAAAGTTTTGAGTTTCATCATTCACTTGTAACTCAACGGCACCATTTCTAAGATGAAATTTCCGAGCCATTTCAGTTAATGGTGAAAGTGTAACTAATCTATTTAAATGATTTGACTTTTTAATCATTTTATAAACTTCTTTTACAATGAGTTTACCTCCGCCTTTTTTTTTTGACCAAACGGTATAGGCGATAGCAATTTTACCCACATTTTGATCTCTATGTGCACTTTGCAAAAATGCGTCTTTACTTAATAGATCCAATTCATCTACAGTTTTGGGAATATTATTTGTAAAAGCAAAACACATTACGGCATGGATTTCACCTTGGTATTTCACACCATAAATTTTTCTTCCAAAACTTGTTCTAAATTCGTTGCTTAGCTCAGGTCTTACAGGATCATCGCTTGTATCACATTTTTCAAGTTCAACTAGTTCAGCACCTTTAACCCAATCAAAAAAGTTTTTTATCTTTTTTTCTAAATTTTCTTTAACTTTAAATAAGTTTTCTTTATTTTTAGAAATATTTTTTTTTATTTTTTCGTTAAGATCATTTGTTTTATTTTTTATATCTATTTTCATTATTTTTTTACTTTTAGGTAAATAGAAAAGTCTCCACTATTTAAATTTTGGATATCATCGTGATCTATTTTTTTTATCATATCAACTAATTCTTTTTCTCCCTGAATAAACTCAGGTACTGAATATTTTAAAATTCCTAATTTATTTGATTTATAAGGGTCTTTTATATTATTTGAACGGTTTCCTTTCCCAGTTATAATTTTTAATTTTTTAATACCATTATTGTAAGAGTTTATTATCAAATTCTTAACTGCAATATTTGCATCTCTGAGCCCATAACCATGCAAATCTAAAGTCTCTTCATATTTTGGTTTTTTTTTATAAATTTTATTATCTTTGTCTTCTAATCTCTCATTGCTTTTGATAAAATTTTCCCAGTCTTTTTTATCTTTGTCTGAAATTTTATTGTTCAATTAAACTTGAGTGTCTATTAATAACCAATTTGGATTATTAGTCGTAACATCTTTTTGAAATTTCCACGTATCATAAACCTTTTTAATTTTATCAGGATCGCCAGAAATTACTTTTTTTTCTTTATCTTTTATAGATGAAATTATTTCACTAACAAAATCAACTGTTACCTCTAGAAAATTATTTTTTTGTTCGTGATCTTTTATATTTGATGAATTGATACCAATAAAGGTTGTATCAGAAGTATAGCCTTTTGAATCTCTCTCTTTTATTGCATCATTAAATTCGTCATAAACTTCTTTGTTTAGTAAATTTTTAATATCTTTAAGGTTTCCCTTAGAAAAGTTTGTTATAATTGTTTCGTATGCAATATTAGCACCTTTTAAAAACTCCTTTTTTTGTGCATCATCGAAGGAATTTATATCTACTTTTTTTTCGGCTTTTTTAGGCTGAAAATCATGAGGAAAGCTTGTTGTAATATCCTCTTCATATCCTGTTTTTTTTCCTAAAATCCCTCTTAGCCTCAAAAATATGAAACCAGCAATCATTGCTAAAAGTATAATATCAATGTATTCAAAACTATAACTCATATAATTATAATATTTATTATGTTAGACAATTTCAACTGACAATTTACATTAAAGACAAATGAACACAGCGCTTATTCTAATTATTTTAATACCAATTATTGAAATTTATCTATTTATAGAGATTGGATCGCAAATAGGAGCTTTCAATACCATTTCTCTAATATTTGTAACTGCTATACTTGGTGTATGGTACGCCCGATATGAGGGTTTTAACACTTTAAAATCAGGATTAAGCCAACTAATTAAAAATGAATTACCGCTTTATGAGATAATTTCTGGTGCTGCTCTAGCTGTTGCAGCTATTCTTTTAATAATCCCAGGTTTTGCTACTGATTTCTTGGGTTTGATAATGATATTCCCTCCTACAAGAAAGTTGTTATTTGGGAAAATATCAAAAAATTATTCCAAAAGAAAAAATTATAATGATAAAATTATTGAGGGAGAGTCTGAAGATTTGGATGACAAGAAATAAAAATGGATAAAAAATTCGAGATTATACTAAGTTTCATAAAAGATCTTTCCATAGAAACTCCGGATGCAGAAACACTTTTGTTTGTAAGAGAAAATATTGATAAGTACCAACTAGGGATTGATATATCTTCAAAACCTTTAAAAAATAAAATGATAGAAGTCAGCACAAAACTATCATTCAGAGACAAGAGCACTAATGAAAAAAAATCTGTATTTGAAATAGATTATGCATCTGTTGTCAAAATCGAAGAAGGTGTGAATGACAAAAAAGAGCTTGGTAAAATATTACTCTGTGATGTCCAAAAAGAAGTCTATCCAGAATTAGAAACCATATTTGTAAATCTAATAAATAAATCTGGTTATCCAAATATTAAGTTCGAAAAAAAAGTAGATTTTGAGAAATTATATAGTGATAAATTAAACTAGAAATAATTTTTTTTCATTTTACTTTTAATAAAACTTTTATGTAGTTCGAATTCTTCTTTAGAGATTGGTACAACTTTTTTTGAATAATCTTGATTGCTAATATTTTTTAAATTTTCTTCTACAATATTTTGTGTTGAAAAATTTAAAGATGGCTCTTTTTGATCTAATAAATTTATATAAACTTTTGATAGCAATTCGCAGTCGATTAAAGCATTGTGTTTTTCTCTTCTTGAATTATCAATACGAAATCTCTTACACAGTGCGTCAAGACTTGCATTTGATCCAGGATATTTTTCTCTTGCTAACGCTAAAGTATCTACAACATTACTATTGTCTAGTTCTTTTTTCCCAATTAATTTTAACTCATTATTAATATGAGAAATATCAAATTCTGCATTGTGAATTATAATCTTTTTTCCATCAATAAATTTTAGAAAGTCTTCAGATATTTGTTTAAAACTTTTTTTATCAGATAAGAATTCATCAGAGTAACCATGCACCTTAAATGCACTTTCTGAAACTTTTCTTCCCGGATTTAGAAAACAGTGAAAAATTTTTTTAGTTGGAATTAAATTATCTAATTCTATACATCCTATCTCAACAATTCTATGACCTTCCTTTACAGATAAGCCTGTAGTTTCTGTATCTAAGATAACTTCTTTCATTATATTCCTAATTTTACTTTTAACTCATTTAATTGTTTGATAACAAACTCTTTTTTAAAGTTATTTCTAATTACAAAATTGCATCTTCTCTTCTTATACGCAGATGGTAGCTGATTTTTAGCCATTATCTTATAAGTTTTTTTATTAAAATTTTTTCTACTTTTTAGTTTATTAATTATTTCATTCGTTTTTGCATCAACATAAACTAAAATTATATTTTTTATCTTGATATTATTTTCGAGCAATAGGGGAATATCTAGTACTATTACTTTTTTCTTAGAATATTTTTTCAAAAATTTTTTTAATTCAGATCTAACAATTGGATGGACTATTTTACCTAATTTTTTTAAATTATTTTTATTTTTGTTTACAATTCTTTGTAATTCTTTTTTATCTATTGGAAATTTTGAGATCTGATTAGGAAATACTTTTTTAATCCTACTATAAAACTTTTTATTTTTTTTATAAATTTTATTTACTTCTTTATCAGCGTTAAAGTTAAATTTAGTAATTTTGTTAGCAATGTACGTTTTTCCTGATCCAATTTTTCCTATGATACCTATGATTATCATTCGCTTACAATTGTTATTGTTTCTTTATCGATATTAGGCATAACTTTATGCCATAATGTGAAAGATTGGTGAGCTTGATAAATAAACATCATTTTACCATTTTCTACAATATGCATCATTTGTCTTGCGCTCTTAAGAAATTTGGTTTCTTTAGGATTGTAAATCAAATCATAAAAAAGAATTTTTTTCTTTATACTTTCAAAATTTAAACCTAAGTCATCTTCTTTATTTAGCCCGAGACTGGTTGCATTAATTATCATATCAAAATCTCTAATATCCCCCCAATCAACGACCTCTATATATTCCAATTTTTCTTTGATTTTTTGGGCTTTTTCTTTAGTTCTATTCATTAAGAAAATATTTTTAGTATTTAAATTTTTTAAAGCACTTATTACAGAAGGAACAACTCCACCAGCACCCAGAATTAAAACATTTTTATTTGATGTATCAAATTTAATATGTCTAATAGCTAATTCAAAACCTGCTATATCTGTATTATGACCCACTAATTTATTATTTTCTAAATATACTGTATTGACTGATTGTGTATTTTGTGCTGCTGGACTTAATTTTTCTAAAAAAGGGATTATCAACTGTTTGAATGGAACTGTTACATTCAATCCAGATATTTCGCCAGTTTTAACTTTTTGAACTATTTTGTTTAGGTTGTCTTTTTCTAAGAGTAATTTTTCATATTTCGCATTTAAATTATGTTTTCTAAACCAAAAATTATGCAGCTTTGGTGAAAGAGAATGACTTATTGGATTGCCAATAACAAAATATTTTTTCATTTTTGTATTCGAATTTTGCCTTTTAACTTATGGATTATAAATAAAGCTATTGCAGTTAATACTGCAAATACTTCTAAAGCATGGCCCGAGCTTCCCAAAATTAATTGGACAAAAGCAAATATTATACAAACGACGAACCAAACTAATACTAACATTATAAATTATTTAAATAGTTTTTTAATTCACGAATCGGCAAACCCATAATTGTGTCTTTATCTCCTTTTATATTACTAAATAAATTTTTACCCTCTCCTTCAACTTGATACACATTATAAGAAAATAAATTTTCATCCGTTATTTTTGAAAGATATTCAGATAACTCTTTATCACTAAATTTTTTCATAGTTAACAATGCTTTATCTGTGTGGTTCCAGATCATTGATCCGTTCTTTGAAATGCACAGCGAGCTTATTAAATAATGCTTATTATTATTGAGTTTTTTTAAAATTTCCATTGCCTCTAGTCTATCTTTTGGTTTAGAGATTATATTATTTTGTAGATCTATTACACTATCCGCTCCTAGAACTATTTTTTCTGGGTTGCTGTTACTAACTTTATTAGCCTTTAATTCTGCTAAGTTTTTTGAAACTATTTCCGGAGAAGCTCCTTCTTTAATAAGACTTTCTTTTACAGGCTCTTCGTCTACATTTGATGGTTGGACCTCACAAAGTATACCATTATTTTCAAGGATGTTTTTTCTTACTTTGCTTTTAGAGGCTAAGATAATTTTATTCATTTCTACTGTTTATCTCATGTATCTTAATTATAGATGCTGCTGTTTCTTCCACAGACTTTCTTGTAACATCAATGACTGGCCATTTATATTTTTTAAATGTTTTTCTAGCAGCTTTTACTTCTTCAGATATTTTTTTTAAGTTCGTATAATCTGTTTTCTCATTCTCTTTTAGAGATCTCAATCTGTTTTTTCTAAGATCAATCAAACGTTCTGGATCGGTTGTTAGCCCAACGACACAAATTTTTTTTTTATTTTTTTTTATTTTTTCTGGTATAGAGTTTTCGTTGACTAAGGGAATATTTGAAGTCTTGTAACCTCTGTTGGCCAAATATATTGATGTAGGTGTTTTGCTTGTTCTACTTACGCCGAGTAAGATTATGTCAGATTCCTCTATATCTTTAACATCGTTTCCATCGTCATGTCTCATAGTAAATTGTATTGCTTCTACACGTTCATAATATTCTTCATTTAATTTATGTTGCCTGCTTGGAATATTTAAAGATTGTTTATTTAGTATTTTTGAGAAATTTTCTATTAATTCTCCTAAAACACCAAAACAAGGAATGCTATTTTTTTTCGATAATTTATTTAAAAATAGGGCAAGCTTTTGATCTACTAAAGTATAAAGAATAATTATATTTTTTTTTGTCTTGGCCTCTTTTAATATTTCTGAAATTTGATTCTCTGTTCTAGTAAATGAAAACTGCTGAGTTTTGTAAGAAAAATCTTTAAATTGAGCCTTTAAAGCTGTAAAAATTCTATCTATAGTTTCACCGGTTGAGTCGGATATTAGGAATATTTCATGTGTATTCTTCATGTATAAAATTTAACAAAATAACTTAAATTTTGCTTTTAGTGTCATTTAATAGATTTTATTATAATTAGCATCTTCTTATTAACAATGTTTTAGATATTGTATAAAACAATACATTATTTTTTATAAAATTTAATATTGTCTTATAAACCTTAAAAAACAACATTTTTTCACATTTGTTTATTTTATAAAGAGTTTATAAGTTGTGAAAAAATAATAATTAAACTAATTCACAATACATAATACTAATAAAGTTAAATACTTATATATATATTTATAAATGGAGAAAATAAAACAAGTTATTGAAAACAAAGATGTCAAAATCAAACCTATATGGTTGATGAGACAGGCAGGAAGGTATCTACCTGAATTTAGAGAAATTAGATCAAAAAACCAAGACTTCATAGAGTTATGCTTAAATGAAACATTGGTTCCTGAAATAACCCTCCAACCTTTAAAAAGGTTTGATTTAGATGCCGCAATTATTTTTTCAGATATTTTAATGCTACATTATGGTTTAGGTCAGTCAGTTAAATTTAAAAAAGATTTTGGTCCTATGTTAGGAGATATTAATGATATAGATTTAAATAATGTTACCGAGAAGGATTTTAAAAAAAATCTTGAACCTGTTTATAAATCTATGAGTAATCTATCTAAATCCTTAAAGGGTGGAGATAAGAGTCTTATAGGCTTTGTAGGAGCACCGTGGACAATCTTAATTTATATGTTAAACCGTCAGTCACCAAAAAAAAAATTATCAAATGATCTTCATAATATTGATAAAAAAAAATCATTATCTAAAATAATAACGAACTATTTAAAAATTCACATTAGAGAACAAGTTAAATCTGGAGCAACAGTTATACAAATTTTTGATAGTTGGGCAGGTCTTGCGGCTAAAGGTGATATTAAATCTATAATATATGATTGTTCAGCTGATTTAGTCGAGTTTACAAAGTCCCTTGGTGTTCCAGCGATATGTTTTCCAAGAGAAATAGTAAACTATAAAGAATATGTATCTGAAGTTAATCCTAGTGCCGTAAACATTGATTATAATGTAGATATAAATTACATCTCAAAAAATATAGATATTCCTGTTCAAGGAGGATTAGACCCTAAATTCCTTTTATCAGACAAAGAAACCCTTAAATCTGAAAGTTTGAAAATATTAAATATTTTTAAAGACTACCCATATATTTTTAATTTAGGCCATGGCGTCCTTCCAAAGACAGATCCAAATATGGTAGATTATTTGGTAAATATTGTAAAAGATTATTAAATGAAAAACGAACATCCAGAAGTTAAGTTTGGAAAGACAGGAGTATTGCTCATTAACTTAGGAACACCAGATTCAACTAATTGGTGGGATATAAGAAAATATCTAAAAGAGTTCTTATCTGATAGAAGAGTGATAGAGGTTAATCCTTTTATTTGGCAAATAATCTTAAATCTTTTTATTTTAACCTTTAGACCATCAAAAACTGCCAAGGCTTATAAAAAAATATGGATGAAAAATAAAAACATGTCCCCTTTAAGACATTATACTGAAATGCAATCCTATAAATTACATAAAAAAATTTCAAATGAAAATATTGTTGTAGATTTTGCAATGAGGTATGGAAATCCAAGCATAAGATCAAAGATAAATTCTTTAAAAGATTTGGGGTGTGAGAATTTAATTGTATTACCTCTTTACCCGCAGTATGCGGCAGCGACGACAGCAACAGTGTGTGATGAGGTTTATAGATCGTTATCAAAAATGAGATGGCAACCTAGTCTTCAAATAATACCGCATTATGAGTCTGATCCTTTGTACATTAAAGCAATATGTAAATCTATTGAAGATAGAATTAGTAAAATTAACTGGAAGCCTGATATTATCATGGCGTCCTATCATGGAATTCCAAAAAAATATTTTGACAAAGGAGACCCATATCATTGCTATTGTCATAAGACGACAAGACTAATTTCTGAAAACATAAAGACTAGTATTCCAATCATGACGACTTTTCAGTCAAGATTTGGACCACAGGAATGGTTACAACCTTACACTGACAAAACTCTAGAAAAGTTACCTAAAGAGGATAAGAAAAACATATTAGTTATTTGCCCAGGTTTTGCTTCTGACTGTGTTGAAACACTAGAAGAAATATCAATGGAAGGAAAAGAAAGCTTTTTAGGATCTGGTGGAAAGAACTTTGACTTTGTTCCATGTTTGAACGATAATGATGACCATATAAACTTATTTGCTAATTTAGTAAAAAAATACTTATAAATGATAGATTCTTACTTAGTTTTAAAGTCATTACATTTAATTGCGGTTATTTCTTGGATGGCAGGCCTTTTGTATCTCCCAAGGATCTATGTTTATCACGTTGAGAATGTGGAAAATCTCAGTGTTTCACAAATATTTAAAACAATGGAGAGAAAACTTTATTTTTTTATAATGTATCCCGCGATGGTGCTTTCGTGGATTTTTGCTTTGATAATGTTTCATAAAAATTCATCGCTTTTAAGCGCAGGATGGATGCATATGAAGTTGTTGCTTGTTATATTCTTAACAATATATCATTTTTATTTAGGCTCGTGCTTGAAAAGGTTCAAATACGATAATAACAACAAAAGTTCAAAATTTTTTAGAATTGCTAATGAAATACCCACTGTTCTGCTAATATTGATTGTTTTTTTGGCTATTTTAAAGCCCTTCTAGGGTTGAAAATTTTGTAACTGTATATATATTAGTCATATCTAATAAAAACCACCCCACAATATGAACATACAAGATCTTAAAAGCAAAACATCTGAAAGCCTTATTTCTGAAGCTGAAAAGCTCGGAATAGAAAATGCTAGTACTTTAAGAAGACAAGAAATTTATTTTGCGATTTTAAAAAAATTAGCAGAAAAAGGCGAGGAAATAACAGGCGGCGGTGTCTTGCAATTGTTACAGGACGGTTTTGGTTTCCTTAGAGCAATGGAGTCTAATTATCTACCTGGCGCTGATGATATTTACGTCAGCCCAAGTCAAATAAGAAGATTTGGTTTAAGAACAGGAGATACTGTTGAAGGTCCTATTAGAGCTCCAAAAGAAGGAGAAAGGTATTTTGCATTATTGCAGGTAAACAACATCAATTTTGGTGCGCCTGAGAACGTTAGACATAAGATTGCATTCGATAACTTAACACCACTGTATCCAAATAAACAATTAGTAATGGAAGTTGAAACTACTAAGATCGAAAAAAAACCTGATTTAACACCCAGATTAATTGATTTAGTAAGCCCAATTGGAAAAGGACAAAGATCACTTATAATCTCCCCACCAAAAGCTGGTAAGACAATGATACTGCAAAGTATTGCTAACTCCATCACAGCAAATCACCCCGAGTGTTACCTAATGGTTTTACTTATAGATGAAAGACCTGAGGAAGTTACAGATATGCAAAGAACCGTAAAAGGTGAAGTTATAAGTTCAACTTTTGATGAACCAGCACAGAGACATGTAGCAGTTGCTGAAATGGTCATAGAGAAAGCAAAGAGATTAACGGAACATAAAAAAGATGTTGTAATTTTGCTAGATTCTATAACACGACTTGGAAGAGCTTATAATGCTGTTGTTCCTAGCTCTGGTAAAGTTTTAACTGGAGGTGTAGATGCCAATGCGCTTCAAAGACCTAAGAGATTTTTTGGTGCTGCAAGAAATATTGAAGAGGGAGGATCTTTGACGATAATTGCTACCGCATTAATTGATACAGGTAGCAGAATGGATGAGGTTATTTTTGAGGAATTTAAAGGGACAGGTAATAGTGAAACTATTCTTGATAGAAAAATTTCAGAGAAAAGAATCTTTCCCGCTATGGATATAACAAAATCGGGGACAAGAAGAGAAGAGTTGCTTTTTAGTAAAAATGATTTGCAAAAAATGAATGTGTTAAGAAGAATAATAGCTCCTATGGGTTCAATGGATGCAGTTGAATTTATAAATTCTAAATTAAAAAATACAAAAAATAATGCTGAATTTTTCAATTCAATGAACAAACCCGCCTAAATTTATTTTGTATTTCATTGTTTATTGATTAAATTATTTAAATGGATTTAAACAAAGAAATACAAAAAATTCAGAACAATATTCAGTCAAAAAATATTGAACTAGCAATTTCACAATGCAACAAATTAATTCAAAAGTATCCTAATAATTCGTTCCTACACAATCTTGGAGGTCTTGCACTTCAACAATTTAAGAAAATTAAATTGTCGGTAAATTATTTTCAAAAAGCAATCGACTTAGATCCAAAAAATCTAGCTGCAAAAAATAATCTTGCAAATTCTCTGAAAGTATTAGGAAAATTGGATTTAGCAGAAAAACTTTATAATGATATTCTTAAAATTAATCCTAATAATGTTAAATGTCTTAATAATTATGGTAACTTAAAACAACAGTTTAATGATTATGATGGCGCTATAAAATTTTATACTAAGGCATTATCTCAGGATCAAACAAATACAACAATTTTATTAAGCTTAGCGAGCTCTTATCAGGGCATTGGTAACTTCGATAAAGCAAAAGAGACTATAAATATTATAATAAAAATTAACCCTAATATGATGTCAGCCCATAAATTATTAAGTGGCATTATAAATTACCAAGATGACCAAACTCATCTAAATGATATGTTAGAACTCTCTAAATCAAAATCTCTAACAGATAGTCAATATATTGATTTGTTTTTTGCGATTGGTAAAGCATATGAAGATTTAAAACAATATGAAAAATCTTTTGAATACATTAGAAAAGCAAATGAAATTAAGAATACAATTATAAATTACGATTTTGAACAAGAAATAAATAAATTTAAAAGAATTAAAAATACTTTTAAAAATGTTGATTTTAAAAATACTATAAATAAAAACAGAGATTTAAATATAATATTTATTTGTGGTATGCCTAGATCGGGTACAACATTAGTTGAACAAATTATTGCTTCTCATAAAAAAGTATCTGGTGCTGGTGAATTAATATATTTACAAAAATCGATAGAAAAAAATTTTTTTAATAATGATATGCTGAATGAACAAACTGTCAGGGAGGATATATTTTCTGAAAGAACAAAACTGAATGATGATTATTACGAATTACTTAATTTACACGATGTAAAGTCTAATTATATTACAGATAAAGCGCCACAAAATTTTAGATGGATAGGTTTTATTAAAATTTTTTTTCCAAACTCTAAAATTATTCATTGCACCAGAAATTCAAGAGATATTTGCTTATCTATTTTTAAAAATAGTTTTGCATCAACAGATATGAACTGGAGTTATACACAAGAAAATATAGCTAACTACTATAATTTATATAAGGATATAATGAACTTTTGGAATGAAGCTATTGGTGAATTCATTTACGAAATAAACTATGAAAAACTTATAAAAGATAAAGACAACGAAATTAAGAATTTATTAGATTTTTGTAATCTCGAGTTTGACCCTGCTTGTCTTAATCATCATAAGAAAACAAAAACCCCTATAAAGACCGTTAGTGTAGCCCAAGCTAGAAAACCGATATATTCTTCATCAGTAGATAAAAATAAATTTTATGAAAGCAATCTAAGCAAAATGTTTTCTATGCTAGAATAATAAACATATATATATTATTTTTATGACAATTTATGCTTTGTCCTCTGGTCCAGGACTATCTGGTTTAGCAATTATTAGAGTTTCTGGTGAAGGAGCTCTTAATATTATACAGAGCATAACAAATGAGCAAATCCCTACCCCTAGAGTTGCAACATTAAGAAATATAAGAAAATTCGGTAGTGATGAAATAATAGATAGGGGTATTATATTATGGTTTCCTGGACCTGGGAGCTACACAGGTGAAGATCTTATCGAATTGCATATTCACGGAAGCCTAGCAGTAATTAATGAAATTCAGAACACGCTGTCAAAATTTGAAAATTGTAGACTGGCTGAACCTGGTGAATTTACAAAATTGGCGTTTCAAAACGGTAAAATTAATTTGCTTGAGGCTGAAAGTATTGGAGATTTAATTTCAGCAGAAACTGAGATTCAGAGAAGACAGGCTATCGATATTATGTCAGGTCTTCAAGGAAAAAAATTTGAAAGTTGGAGATCAAGATTAGTAAAAATATTATCAAACTTGGAAGCCAAAATAGATTTTCCGGAGGAAGATTTGCCAAAAGACATACTAAGTGAAATTCACAAAACATCTAATGATGTAAAAAACGAAATTAAAAAAGCTCTAGATGATCAAAAAGTTGGCGAGAGGATTAGAGAGGGATTTAAAATAGCTATATTAGGTCCTGCTAATGCAGGAAAATCTTCATTACTGAATTACTTATCTAAGAGGGAAGTGGCAATTGTTTCAGAAATTGCAGGCACTACGAGAGATGTAATTGAAACACATCTTAATATAGACGGATATCCAGTTATAATGTCGGACACGGCTGGTATAAGAGATGCGCAAGATGAAATAGAAAAAAAGGGTGTTAAACTTGCTTTAAAAAAAGCTGAAAACGCTGATTTAAATATTGTAGTTATAGAGCCAAAAAGTGGCTATTTTACTGGTGTTTTGAAAGGTTTAGTGAATTCTGATAAAACTATTTTAATTGTAAATAAATCAGACCTTGGAACAAAAAATATAGAAAAAGAGTTAAGTAAATTTGATCCAATATATGTCTCAATAATGAAAGAGACTAATGTTGATAAATTAATTTCAGAAATAAGAAATAAATTAAAAAACAAGTTTGTTACAACGGACGATACAATAATTACTCGTGAACGGCATAGGCAACATTTAATTCAATGTTATGAAAATTTGGACAATTTTGAAATTAAAAAAAAAGAAGAGGAATTTGATAAAGCTGCTGAAGATTTAAGATTAGCTATAAGGCACCTAGGAATGATAGTTGGTAAAGTAGATGTTGAGGAGATATTAGGCTCAATATTTAATGACTTTTGTATAGGTAAATAGTTGTTAAAAATTAAGGATTTTTAAAAAAATTCCACTGTTTTCTTGTAATATTTAAGATCGATAATAAATTACTTATATGAAAAATGATTTATCATTTGATGTAGTAGTTATTGGTGGTGGACATGCTGGTTGTGAAGCTGCTGCAGCTTCAGCAAGACTTGGTGTTAATACAGCATTATTTACTCATAGCTTTGATACAATTGGAGAGATGTCATGTAATCCTGCAATAGGTGGTCTCGGCAAGGGTCACCTAGTAAGAGAAATAGATGCATTGGATGGTGTTATGGGAGTGGTGGCCGATAAATCTGGTATCCAATTTAGATTACTTAATAGAAGTAGAGGGCCGGCTGTAAGAGGACCCCGTACACAAAGTGATAGATCACTATATAAAAAACATATGCAGGAAATACTTGTAAACTATTGTAATTTATGCATTTTTTCAGACCCTGTTATAAAGTTTATTTTCAATAATAATGAGATAAATGGGTTTGAAACTCTTTCTGGTAAAGAAGTGAGATCTTCTAAGATAATTCTAACTACTGGAACTTTTTTAAACGGTCTCATACATATAGGTAATGAAAAGACTCCGGCGGGAAGATATGATGAAAAACCTACTACAGGATTAAGTGAGCAATTAAAAAAATATCAATTTAAAATTGGTCGACTTAAAACTGGAACACCACCGAGGCTTGATGCAAGAACGATTAATTTTGAAAATTTAGAAGAACAGAAAGCAGATGATGATCCATATTTTTTTTCTTTCTTAACATCGAAAAACTTTAACAAACAAGTTTCGTGTCGTATGACTTACACTAACGAATTAGTTCATAAAATAATTTCCAAAAATATTAATCGAAGTGCAATGTATTCTGGAAACATAAAAGGGGTTGGTCCGAGATATTGTCCTTCTATAGAGGATAAAGTAATAAAATTTTCTGATAAACAAAGACATCAAATATTTTTAGAGCCAGAAGGTTTAGATGATAATACTATTTACCCAAATGGTATTTCAACATCTCTACCAACTGATGTACAATATGAAATATGCAGTAAAATCAATGGTTTAGAGAACGTTTCGATAATAAGACCTGGTTACGCTATAGAATATGATTTTATTGATCCTAGAGAGCTATTTTTAACTTTAGAGACAAAAAAAATAAAAAATTTGTATTTAGCAGGTCAAATTAATGGAACGACAGGTTACGAAGAAGCAGCCGCCCAAGGTTTAATTGCAGGAATAAATGCTGCTTTGTCCTTTAAAAAGGAGGAACCATTTATATTGGATAGATCTGAGGCTTATATTGGAGTTATGATTGATGATCTAGTAACAAAAGGTGTTGCTGAGCCATATAGAATGTTTACATCAAGGGCAGAGTATAGACTTTCTCTTAGATCAGATAATGCTGATCTAAGATTAACAGAAAAAGGGATAAATTTAGGAATTGTAGATAAAAAAAGGAAAGAAATATTCTTGGATAAAAATAAAAGTCTCACTGAAATCCAAGAAAAAATGGATAATTTAAAAATTTCACCTACAAAAGCGGAAAAATATGGAGTTAATATAGCAAAAGATGGAATTAATCGAAGTGCTACCCAAATTCTCAGTCAAATATCGGTCAATATGGGTAAAATCAGGCAAATTTGGCCTGAAATACAGTATGTTTCACGTGAAATTGACGAACAAATTGAAATTAACTCACATTATAAAGGTTACTTAAAAAAACAGAAAGCTGATATTTTGGCATTTAAAAGAGATGAAAACTTAATAATTCCAGAAAATTTGAATTATGACGATTTTTCAGGACTATCAAATGAAATTAAATCAAAATTTAAAAAAATTAGACCAAAAACAATGGGTCAAGCTCTGAGAATTGATGGTGTAACGCCAGCAGCTGTATATATTTTGTTGTCTCACCTTAAAAGAAAGTCTATTAAGCATATAGCTTGATTGATTCGCAAATTATAAAAAGAAATTTAAAAGATATTGGATATGATGTTTCACGTGAAACATTGAGGGAACTAGATATGTTTAGGGCCTCAATATTGTTAAAAAATTCAGAGATAAATCTAATCAGTAAAAATAGTGAAAAAGACATAATTAACAGGCATATATTAGATAGTGCACAAATAATTGATTATGTTGATAAAAATGACATATTATCATGTACAGATTTAGGTTCTGGTGCCGGTTTACCTGGGATAGTTATTGGCATTTTAATGAAATCTAAAAAACCAATATTTAAGCTAATATTTTACGAAAAGAGCTTTCATAAAAGTAATTTTTTAAAACAAATGAACGTAAAATTTAAACTAAATGCACAAGTCTATCAAAAAAATATCTTCAATGAAAAAAATATACAAACGGACATAATAATATCAAGAGCATTTAAACCGCTACCAGTAGTATTTGAACTGGCAACTAAAAATTTTAAAAAGTTTAAATATATAATTTTATTTCTAGGCAAAAGTGGAAATAAAATTTTAGAGGAAGCTAGTAGAGAATGGATTTTTAATTATGAAAAAAAGAAAAGTTTAACCAACAAAGAGTCATTAATAATTAAAATTTTTAATCTTAGAAAAAAAAATGCATAACAAAATTATTTCGATCATAAATCAGAAGGGAGGCGTTGGAAAAACAACAACAGTTATAAATTTGGCTGCTGGACTTTCAATGAAAGGAAAAAAAATTCTTGTTATTGACCTAGATCCACAAGGAAATGCAACAACAGGATTAGGTTTGTCAAATATCGAAAATTCTGATCAAACAATTTATTCAGTATTGAATGGTACAAAAAAAATTTTTGAGGTAATCCAAAAAACTAAATTGGAGAATCTTGATTTAGTAACTTCAAATGTAGATTTGTCGGGACTGGAGGTCGAGACTGCAGGGGACAATCGTAGAGCCTTTAAATTAAAGGATGAATTAGCCTCTATTTTAAATGATTCTAGAGCATTTTATGATTATATCCTTATTGATTGTCCTCCATCACTTAGTCTTTTAACAATTATGGCACTAGTATCATCGAATTCATTGATAGTGCCTTTGCAAACAGAATTCTTTGCTCTTGAAGGTTTAACTCAACTAATGAAAACAATTGAGAGAATTAAATCTAATCTAAACCCATCCCTAGAGATTAAAGGAATACTCTTAACGATGTATGATAAGAGAAATAAACTTTCAAATGAGGTTGAGCAGGAAGCTAGAAATTTTTTTAGAGAAAAAGTTTACTCAACTATAGTCCCAAGAAATGTCAGACTATCGGAAGCACCCTCGCATGGAGTACCAGTATTGATATATGATAAAGCTTGCCCAGGAAGCAAAGCATACTTTAACTTAACAGATGAGTTTTTAAATAAAGACAAATTAGTTGAAAGTGCTGCATGATGAACCCCTTTAAAAATAGAAAAGGTTTAGGTAGAGGTCTATCATCTCTAATTGGTGATAATGAAATTAAGACTGAAAAAAATAAGATTTCTATAAGTTCCATATTGCCAAATAAATTTCAACCTCGAAAAAATTTTGATAAAGAAAAATTATCAGACTTAACAAACTCCATAAAAGAAAGAGGTATAATCCAACCTTTAATTGTCAGAAAGTCTAAAGAGCAAAATAAATATGAATTGATAGCTGGAGAGCGAAGGTGGCAAGCAGCTCAAAATGCTGGATTGCATGAAGTTCCAATTGTTGAAATTGTGGCTGATGATTTAAAATCACTAGAGTTTGCTATTGTAGAAAATGTACAAAGATCAGATTTAAATGCAATTGAAGAGGCTGAGGGTTATAAAAAATTAATAGACAATTTTAATTATGATCAGGAAAAGGTAGCTAAATTCATAGGCAAAAGTAGATCACATATATCTAATTCTTTAAGACTTTTGACTTTACCAAAAGAGATAAAAGATATGATCATAGAAAATAAGCTTTCACAAGGCCATTGTAAAATATTAGTAGGTTTAGAAAATAATTTATTTTTAGCTAAGACAATAATTAAAAAAAATTTGTCTGTAAGACAAACAGAGAGCTTAATAAGATCAATTCGAAATAGTGGCAAGATTTCAAAAAAATCAAAAGATCCTAATTTATCAAGTTTAGAGGACTCTTTAAAAGATAAGATTGGTATAAATGTACGTATTAATAATAAAAAAAATAATAATGGAAATTTAATATTTGATTACAAAGATTTAGATCAGCTAAATAGATTAATTATGGTTGTAAAAGCAAACTATTAAATTTTTGCTTTAGCAGTATCAATTAGAAAATCGTACAGAATATTTAAGGATCTAGATGAATTCTTTTTAATTAATAATTCAAGATCATTTATTTTAAATACTAAATTATCAATTTTTATTGAATTCCATGCTTTAACCTGCATTTTGACAGCATCTTTATCTTTCCAAAAAATAGGAGGTTTATAGGCTGATATAATTTTGTCCAGATTTTTATTATTTTCGTAATCTTTTAATATTTTGCTTAGTCTTTTAGACTTTAAGATTAATGTTCTTATAATTAATATACAATCTTCTGTCGAATAATTGTTTTCATTCAAGATTTTAATTGTTCTATTTAAATTTTTGCTTAAACAATTATCAACTAACTCACTGACACTATAATTTTCAGATAAATTTACAATTTTATAAATTTCATCGATTTTGATAATTTTATTTTTATCTAAGTAGGAAATAATTTTATCTATTTCATTTTTTAAGTTATTTCTGTCCCCGCTAGATTTTTGAACAATCATATCTATGCACTCTCTAGAAACAGATATCTGGTTTTCTTTAAAACGCGAAGTTGCAATTTTTGATAGAGCGTTGTTATCGTCTGGATAAACAGGCACACATCCGGTTTTTTTACCTTTTTCAAAAAAGTTTCTAATTTTGGATTTTTTGTCTAATCTTTCAGACAGTAAAATTATTTTTGTATCAGTTATTTTCTTTTCTAAAATCTCCTCAATAAATTCAAGTGATTTATCGGTAGATCTAAATATTATAAATGCTTTGTTATCCTCGAAAAAAGATTGATTTAAAAGACTTGATAGAAACTCATTTTTATTTTCTAGTAGTTCTTTTTCATCATATTTTTGTGTTAATCCCTTAAAGTCTTTTAAAATATTTTCTAAAACCTCTTTTTTTTGGCCTTCATTATCACCATAAACTAAATAAAAATCTAAATCAATTTTTCCAATTTTCTCTTTTTCGAAAAATTTAATAATCATTAAATAGATTTAAGATAAATTAATATATCCTGTGTTATCTCCTGAACTAAATTTGATTTTAAATTATTTTCATATTGTTTGAGCTCAAATTTACTTTTTAAGTTGTTATAACTAAGTTTTTCTCTGAACCTATTTCTTAAAATATCATTATCTTTTTTTAATGTCACATTTACATTTAAACTCATATCAAATACTTCAGGATCGCCTTTTTTATTTTTTGAAGTGATTTCTTTTTTAAAAGCAGTTTCAATTATTAATTCATATTTTCCGTCGTCTTTTTTAAGACCACTTAAATTGCTAATAATATCTTTTGAAATTTTTATTTCTCCAAGAGCGTTACTTTTATTAAAACTAAAGTCCGATTTATCACTCACATATATGGATTGAAATCCACAAGAAACTAAAAATAAGAAAATAATAAAATGTTGTGCAAATCTAATCATTTTAATAATATATTTATTAATCTGTTTTTAACAAAAAAACTTTTGTTTATTTCTTTTCCTACAATCAGTTTACTTAAATTTTTATCATTTGTAACCTGATCTAAAAGATCTTTTTCGTTAATATTGTATTTTGATGAAATTGTGCCTTTCTTCTTCCCGTTTATTTGAACTACAAAATTTACTTTATCAACTTTAGTCTTATTTTTGTCTACCTCTGGCCAATTTGGAATTTTGTTTATACCTAAATTATCGAAACACTCGGTTGCAAAATGAGGTATAATGGGTGAAAGAATAGTTAGAATTTTTACATAATTTTTAAACAAAATTTCACCATTAATTTCACTTTCCAAAATATTGCTTAAAAAATTATATGTTTCGTAAAGTCTGGCAATTAAAACATTATAATTAAATTTCTCTAAATTGTAATCAAATTTACTTATTGTTTCGTTTATAAATCTTTCAAAGTTATTTTCTAAGTCTAAATTACTCGATTTATTATTTATTTTATTTTTAATTTTTCCGTGAAGAACCCATAATTTTTGTATAAACTTGTAAGAGGCTACCATACCTTGCTCAGACCATTGTATATCTTTTTCCGGGGGACTATCAGATAAAATAAATAATCTTACCGCATCGGCTCCATAATTTTTAATTATTTGTTCTGGATCTATAGTATTTTTCTTTGACTTCGACATGGACTCAGATGGTCCTACTGTGACAACATTTTCTAAATTATTTTTTACAAAATATTTTTTACCATCTTTTGTATCAACTTCTTCAGGGCTTAACCAATTTCCTTTTTCGTCTTTATATGTTTCGTGACATACCATTCCCTGAGTAAATAATCCTTGAAACGGCTCATTAAATTTAAAATTATCTTTTTTATAACCTATAGCTCTCATAAAAAATCTTGAATAAAGCAAATGAAGTATTGCATGTTCAACACCTCCTATATATTGATCAACTGGCATCCAATAATTTATTTCATCATCGTTGTAACCGTAATTTTTTTCATTAGGGGAACAAAATCTTAGGAAGTACCACGATGAGTCTACGAAAGTATCTAGGGTATCAGTTTCCCTGGTGAATTTTTCTCCGTTGTATTCAATGAATTTCCAATCTTTTATATGGTCTAGTGGATTTCCCTTTGTATCTAAATCAATATTTTCTGGCAATTTAACCGGTAATAGCTCATTTGGTATAGGGTGAGGATTGCCTGTATTGTCGTACATTATAGGAATAGGGCATCCCCAGTATCTTTGTCGAGAAACACCCCAATCTTTTAATCTAAAGTTTATTTTTTTTTCCCCTAGCTTCCTTTCTTCAAGAATATTAATAGTTTTAATAATTGATTCTTCTGGGACTTTTAAACCATTTAAAAATTTTGAGTTAATTATCTCACCTCCATCTACATATGCTTTCTCTTTAACTTTAAAGGTTTCGTCTTTATCAAATGGTTTAACAACAGTCTTAATCTCTAATTTATATTTAAGAGCAAAATCCATATCTCTTTGGTCATGAGCAGGACATCCAAAAACAGCTCCGAAACCATAATCCATTAAAACAAAGTTAGCAAAGAATACAGGGACTTTTTTTTCCTCATCGAATGGATTAACGGCTATAAGATTAGTTTTAAACCCAATTTTTTCTCCTTGGGCAATCGACTCCTCAGTAGTACCAGTCTTCGAACATTCTTTTCTGAAATTGATAAATTTTTCATCATGCTCAAAATATTTTGATATTGGATGATCTACAGATAATGCTAAAAATGAAAAGCCAAAAAGTGTGTCTGGCCTTGTAGTAAAACATCTTATCGATTTTACTTTTTGGCTTCCTTCTATTTTAAAATCTATCTCACATCCAAAGGATTTTCCAATCCAATTTTTTTGCATAGTTTTAACTTTGTTTGGCCAATTCGATAAATTATCTAGTTCGTCTAATAAATTTTCTGAAAATTTAGAAATATTAAAAAACCATTGATTTAACTTTTTCCTTTGAACTACTGCTCCGGATCTCCACCCCTTACCATCAATAACCTGTTCATTTGCTAAAACCGTTTCATCAATCGGGTCCCAATTTACATAATTCTCTTTTCTATAAACTAAACCTTTTTTATACATTTCTAAAAAGAAATTCTGTTGATGCGTATAATAATCTTCTGAACAAGTTGAAATTTCTCTGTCCCAATCTATAGATAAACCCAACATTTGTAGCTGATTTTTCATTACAGATATATTTTTTTCCGTCCAAACCTTTGGATCTAACTTATTTTCTTTAGCCGCATTCTCAGCAGGCATGCCAAATGAATCCCAGCCCATTGGATGTAAAACATTATAATTTTGTAAAATCTTATGTCGTGATAGAACGTCACCAATAGTATAGTTTCTAACATGCCCCATATGAATTTTTCCAGATGGATATGGAAACATTTCTAAACAATAAAATTTTTTTTTATTTTTATCTATTCTAGATTTGTAGGTATTATTTTTTTTCCAATGATCTTGCCATTTTTTTTCAACAAGTTTAAAATTATATCTATTCACTTTAGTTAAAGAAACTAGAACAGGCCGCCACCCTCTTTACCTTTTCCTTCAAAGGTTGGTCCTTTATATTTTTTATTATTTTTTCTTTTTTGTCTTTCGTATAAAGCAGCTTTTTTAAGAATACTTTTTTTTATTTCTAGGTTTATTTCACCTTGTTCTTCGTACATACTGCAGTTTTGATTGGTGTCACAATCTTTCTTAAAAATTTTAATTTCTAATGCATCAGATCTAATTTCATTTGTAAGAAATCTTATTATGATTTTGATCGACTCATTAGAATTGCCCTCGTCGCTATACCAATCTGTAATTATTATACCACCACTGTAATTAGCTGAAGCAAGGGGCATAAAATCTATTGTGTCTAAACTTGCTCTCCATAACTCGTTTGAACTCGCAAAGTCAAAAGTTCCACCTTTTTTATCACCACCCATTAACCTAAATCCTCGACCTTCCTCTATATTTTTTGCAACTCTTTTTGCAGGGTCAGGCGGGTATTCTTTAGCGCTTACAGGTCTATAAATTCCGCAAGAATTTAGAAAGTATAAAAAAGATAATAATAAAATTGATGCAACAAAAGTTTTTTTGTATTTCATAATGCTAAAATATTGAAATTGTTCTAATATTTTTTTAATAATAAGCAATTAATAATGAATCATCAAAAAAAACCTATAAATTAGGCGTAATTTAGGTGATGTATTTTTGCAACTATATTTAAAATTATAGACAAAAAGACAAAAAAAAACTCATATTTTAGATAGGTTTTGTTAGAAATGGCATGTTTATAATTAATTATTAACAATTAGGAGTAAATTTATGAACAACTTAAAAAAACTAGGATTAACTGCATTAGCAGGATCTTTAGTTACTTCTGCTGCTTACGCGGGTGCATTAGATGTATCTGGTTCAGCGAAGATGACTTACAAGTCACAAGATGAAGATGAAACAACTGGAAACAGTTTCAGTACATCAAAAGGGATTACATTCTCTGGATCTGGTGACTTAGACAACGGTATGACAATGTCATACACATACACAATGACAGATGCTGCATTTTCATCTACATCAGTAATGATTGACATGGGTGATATGGGATCGATTGGTATTGGTAACAGTGCTGGTGCTGCTGGTATTCCGGCATTCGACTCAGTAATTCCAACTGCTGGTGAAGAAGTTTGGGATGATGTTGACACAGTCGACAATGGTGTCGTAATGCACTCAAAAGTTAATTCAATAGATTATATTGGTACTTTTGGTGGTTTCGGTGTTAGTGTTGCATACGTGAACGACGGTTCAGGCGGATCATCAGACTCATCTGCGGTAATAACATATGATGGCTTAATGGATGGTTTACAACTTGGATATGGTCTAGGTGAAGACTCAGTTGATGAAGACCTAGAGACATTCTTTGTGAAATATACAGTTGGTGGTATCACTGCTGCGTTCCAAAGATCTGAACTAGACCAAGCTGGTACATCAAGCGACCAAGACTCAGATGCAATAGGTGTATCATTCGCAATCAATGAGAATCTATCAGTATCTTACGGTACTCATGATGTTGATTTTGGAAGCACTGGTAGTGCTGACGAGGAATCAGCTGGTGTTTCAGCTTCTTACACAATGGGAAGTATGACTATCACTGGTATTTCTAACTCAACTGATAACGTAGGTGGAACAGATGCAAGTAACGATGCTTACAGAGAAGTTACAATCGCATTTGCATTCTAAGTTATAAATAGTTAAATAAATTTAAGGCCCCTTTTTTTAAAGGGGCCTTTTTTTTTGGAAGTAGTTAATAGCAGCAAAACCCCCTGCTTTTAGGAAACTTATCATGTTCATTTCTTTTTCTGTTACACCACCTAAAACGATCAACTTTTGATTAGTAAAATTCCTTAACTTTAAGAAACCATAAATACCAAGCTTAAATCTTTTTTTTTTGAATACAGGTGCAATAAAAATACTTTTTACTCTTTGTCTTATCTTGATATTTAATTCTGCCAAATTGTGTGCTGAGCCTATAATATCGAAATTTTTATTAAACTTAAAACAGTTGTATCTAGTATTTTTATTAAATGAGGGCAAATAAACACCATCCAGTCGAAGCTTAAGAGCTAACTTAAAATTATTAGATAAATACAACTTTATTCCTTTTTTTTTGCAAAAATTTCTCAAATTTATTAATATTTTTATATTAAGTGGATTTTTGTAATTTCTGTAAATAATATGAACACTATTGTCCAATTTTTCTAAATGATTTTTATTGAATTTGTTAATAAAGTAATATTTTTTTAGAAATTTATTATGCATCAAACTGTTCAAAATCTTATTCAAATCAAAGAAGAAATTAAAGAGGAAATAATTAAAAATAATATAGGAGATTACGAACCAAATGTTATTGCAGTATCAAAAACATTCAAAATTGAACATATTTCACACTTAATAGATTTTGGACATTTTCATTATGGAGAGAATAAAGTTCAAGAAGCTTTAGAGAAGTGGTCAAATATTAAACAAAATAATAAAAAGATTAAATTACATATGCTGGGTAAATTACAATCAAATAAAGTTAAATTTGCTGTGAAAATCTTTGATTATATTCATTCTGTAGATAGTAAAAAAATTGCTCAAAAAATTGCAGACGAGGAATCTAAAGTTAACAAAAAAATAAAAATTTTTATACAAGTTAATTTAGGAAATGAAATACAAAAATCAGGTATTAACATAGATCATACAAGGGAATTATTAGATTTTTGTAAAAGTATGAAATTAGAAGTTCTAGGTTTAATGTGCTTACCTCCTTTTGATGAAGATCCAGAGGATTATTTTAAAGAATTAAAAAAATTAAATGATAGTCTTGAGTTAAAAGAGATAAGTATGGGAATGTCAAACGATTATATCAAAGCAATAAAATATTGTTCTACCTTTCTAAGAATCGGCTCTAGTATTTTTGGTAAAAGAAATTAAATTATAATTCTACTTTTTTTAGTTAATATTTTAGCAATTATAAAAAAATCTTTTTTATTGACCGCTATACATCCAGCAGTTTTTTTATAGTCTTTTGTCAAATGCAGAAATATTGCACTACCCTTGTTTTTAATTGGCCTATTGTAATTATATTTAATTAAAATAAAGCAATCATATTTGTTATCTTTTCTGAATAATTTTTCAGATTTTATTCGTCTATTTGTAATCTCTTTATTGTAATTTGAATGATTTATATCATTACACCAACGCATATTTTTTTTTATTATTTTTTTATTTAGACTTGTCTCTATTTTATTTATTCTGTCTTTTCTCCAATATAGAGTTCCTAGCTCAAACTTGCCTTTTGGTGTGCTTTTGTCACCCTCTATCTTGCTGGTTTTTAAACCATTTTTACCAATGCAACACTTAAATTTAAATTCATCAATTATTAAGGTATCTTTATTTATTAATTTTAATATCATAATGTTTAAACAATGAGTAAAACGATTGTACTAATATACAAACTTCCAACATTATATGAAATTTTACATGAAATAAATGATTTATTAAATTTTGAGCTTCAAAGTTCATTAGATGAACTCGAACTGAGTAATATTATAAGTGATAAAAAAAAAACTTTTGTTGTTATTTCTGAGAATAAAATAAGTGAGATTCAAGGAGATAACAATATTATCTTATCTAATTTTCCTATTAAAGTTTTCAATCTTATTGAAAATATTAATATATTTCTTCTTAAAAAAAACTTTGTTACACAATCTAAAATTAACATAAATGATTATCAATTAGACGTAAATTCCAGGGCTTTAAAAATAGGTAAAAAAAAACTTAAACTTACACAAAAAGAAACTGAAATTATATTTTTTATAAAAAATTCAAACAAAGAAGTATCTATTTCAAGTTTAAAGAAAAATGTTTGGGGACATTCCTCTGAACTTGAAACACACACAGTCGAAACACATGTTTATAGACTTAGAAAAAAAATTAAGGATTTTTTTAATGACAGTACATTTATAAAAAGCACTGATAATGGTTATAAAATTTAAAAAAAGAAGGAATTTTACTGCTAAGACATTAACTTCAAGAAAATTTAGTCAAAAGGTTATAAAACCTAAAAAAGGCAAAGGAAGTTTTAAAAGAATTAAAAAATAAAGCTATCTATAGTCTAGCCCCAATCTGCTGGATCACTTTTGCAGACATTTCTGTCCCTTTTTCTAAACTATCCTTTAAAGATAAGTTATTTATGTAACCATGAAGAAAACCTGCTGCAAAAAGATCTCCAGCTCCAGTTAAATCCACAACCTTTAAACCTTCTTTAATTCCGCATTCAGAAACCTCATTACCTTTTATAGCTATTGCCCCTTTGTCCCCTCTGGTCACTACAATAATTTTTCCAAGTTCTTTACCAAAGCTAATTACATCATCGAAGCTTTTAGCGTCAATCAAAGATAATATTTCTTGTTCATTAGCAAATGTTATATCAAGTTTATTTTTTACTAGATCAAGAAAATGAGGTTTATGTCTATCAACGCAAAATTGATCAGATAAAGACATAGCAACTTTTTTTGCACTACTTATAGCTTTATCAAAAGCTTTTTTCGGGTCGCCTTCGTCCCAAAGATATCCCTCTAAAAGAATTACTTCACTATTTGTAATAATATCAGAATTAACATCATTTTCATTTATTTTACCTGCAGTTCCTAAAAATGTGCACATTGTTCTCTCTGAGTCAGGTGTTACAAGTATTAAACAAGTTCCAGTAGGCAACTCCTCTTTTTTTTTTGAGTAAAAATACTCAACATTTTCATTTTTTAAACCTTCCTCATATTTAGCCCCTAGATCGTCGTCACAAACTTTTCCAATAAAACCAACTTTATTTCCAAGTTGAGATAAACCTACTACAGAATTGGCTACAGAACCACCAGACACAGTCTTTTCAATTTTTAAATTTGATAACAAATTTTTGAATTCTTTTTCATCAAAAATTAATTTCATCGTGCTTTTTGTAAGTTTATTCTTATCTAAGAAATCTTCATCAACTTTACAAATTACATCTACAATAGCATTACCTATACCTAAAATTTTCATATTATGCTTTCTTTGTTATAATTGGTTTTTTTCTTGTAGGATAACAAGTGGTACAAATTTTACAAGTTATTCCATAACAATCTCTGGCTTTACAATATTCTCTTCCATAATAAATGATTTGTAAATGTAATTTATTCCAATTTTTTTTGGGGAATAATCTTTTTAAATCCTTTTCAGTTTGAATAACATTTTTTCCATTTGTTAGACCCCATCTTTGAGCTAATCGGTGGATATGAGTATCTACTGGAAATGCAGGGTAGCCAAACCCTTGAGACATCACAACACTAGCAGTTTTATGTCCTACTCCAGGCAACTCCTCTAGTTGTTCAAACGTTTTAGGAACTTTACCTCCATACTTTTCAACTAATGTTTTTGACAAATTGTAAACACTTTTTGCTTTAACTCTAAATATACCAATGCTTTTTATCAATCTCTCAATTTTTTTTCTGCCAAGTTTAACAAAGTGCTCTGGTTTATTGTATTTTGGATAAATATTTTTTGTAACATTATTAACATTAACATCAGTACATTGTGCTGACAGAAGTACAGATACAAGAAGTGTAAAAATATTTCTATGTTTTAAAGGAACAGGTGTTTTAGGATAAATTTTATTTAAAATTTTTAATATTAATTTTGCTTTTTGAACATTGTTCATTATTTAAGGTTCAAAAGATCTCTCATTGAATATAGTCCTGATTTTTTAGAACTTATCCATTTTGCGGCCTCTAAAGCTCCCTCTGAATATAAGGATCTATCAAAAGCTTCGTGATTTAAAGTAATTATTTCTTTGCCACTTGAAAATCTAACTTCGTGTTCTCCTATAATCTCACCTTTTCTTAATGAATTAAAATTAATTTTTTTTCCATAAGGAAAAGCCTTTTTGTTTAAATATTTTTTTCCAATAATTTTATAAAAATCTTTACCTTTTCCATTAGCTATTCCCTTTCCTAACATCAATGCTGTTCCTGAGGGGTGATCTTTTTTATGTTTATGATGTACTTCAAATACTTTACTTAAATAGTTGTTCCCAAGAGTTTTTGAAGTTATTTCTGTTAAAAACATTAATAAGTTTATACCCAAACTCATGTTTCCTGCTTTCAAAATTGATATCTTCCTAGAAATTTTTTTTATATGATTTTCCTCTGTTTTACTAAAACCAGTAGTACCAATTACAACTTTTTTTTTTAATTTACTCGCGATCTTTAAAACTTCAAATGTGCATTTAGGACTTGTAAAATCGATTATGACATGAGCATTATGGAATGCTTTTTCACTATTCTTTTCAATATAGATGCCCGAAATCTTTTTGTTTAAAAATATGTTTTCCGTTAGTGAAACTATTTTCACAGATCTATCTTTAACCGCTGTTTTAATAAGTTGTCTACCCATTCTGCCAAGGCAACCTGTTATTGCTAGATTAATTTTGGCCATTAATTATCCTCATATCCTAAATTTTTTAAATCTTCTTTATAATAATTATTCATTTTTATCTGAATATCTTTCGGTAATACATTTTTCCAATTATTTTTTGGCCCCATATTAAAAAATTTTACTTTTTTGTCATTTCTAATGACATTTTCGTTAAATTTTCCCACTTCTTCACCTTTTTGTAAAATATCGAATTTTGTTGAATTCAAAGATTTAATAAACTTATCTCTATTTAACCCTACATTTATATTTAATAGGGCATCAACAAATTCTACGACTTTAGTAAACTCTTTTTCAGGATAATTTACTAAATCTTCATATCTAATCGATATTCTTTTTAAAGATTGATTTTTCATCCATGATATAAAATGAGTTTTCCAAGAGTCTATAATTGCATATCTAGCATTATCTTCTCCTTCCATATAAGCACCCTCAGTTTGCATAAATTTTAATGCAATTTCGTAATCACTAAATCCAAAATGGTTTTTAATTGAAGTGATAACATTTCTTGGATCTCTAACAATATGGATCACACCAAGAGTATTTTTACTTTTAGTAAAAGGAATATTATTTATCGGTTTTAAAGAGTTATGAGTTTTTAAAAATTTGGCCTTATTTTTTTTGCGAATATTATTTTGTGTACTTTCCCAATAGTTATATATTTCACCTTTTTTGATATTTTTAATATCAATATTTTCATCAAAGAAAATCTTATTTGGATAGTCAGGAATTCTGCTTAAATCTTCAAAACGAAAATTACCATCATTTGAAAAATAGTACGAAACTAAAAAAGATCTCAACCAGGTGTTACCACTTTTTGGATATGAAGCTAACCAAATTATCATATAATTATAATTAAAAAATTATTTAGCAATATATACAATTTAATTTGTCAAAATTAATTAACTTTTTTAATTATATGTAATTAATTGCTCCAAAAATTTTTAGCTTTGTTGAAAAATTGTTTAATACTAGGGTTTGACTTATCGTTCTCGATTTCTCTAAATTTTTCCAGTAACTCTTTTTGTTCTTTATTAAGGGATATTGGTACCTCTGTATTGACCTGAACATACAAGTCTCCAATGCCACTTCCTCTCATATATGGCATTCCTTTACCTTTTAATCTAAATTGTTTACCGGTTTGTGTTCCTGCCGGTATTTTAATTTTCGCTCTTCCTCCATCTATAGTGGGAATTTCTATTGATGATCCTAATGCAGCATCAGTTATTGATATTGGACACTCAAAAAATAAGTTTTCGTCTGATCTTTTAAATAGATCGTGTGAGTTTACGTTAATGAAAAGATATAAGTCTCCATTGCCTGCGCCTCTAGAGCCAGCCTCACCTTTTCCTGCGAGCCTTATTCTTGTTCCATCATCAACACCCTTAGGAATAGTAACAGATAGCCTCTTACTAGCCTGCTTTTTCCCCTGCCCACTACATGAGGAACATGGGTGTGTAATTTCCTCTCCAGAACCTGAGCATTGAGGACAAGTTTGTTGAACAGTGAAAAATCCTTGACTAGATCTAATCTGACCATGACCCCCACACATAGAACAAGATCCTGCATTATATCCTGGTTTTGAGCCTGTACCGCTACATGTTTCACATTTGTCAGAAGTGGTAAATTTTATATCTTGTTTTTTTCCTGAGTATGCTTCTTCAAGACTAATTGTTAAGTCGTATCTTAAATCTGATCCACGGTAATTTGACTTTCTAGATCTTCTGCCACCTCCACCAAATCCTTCACCAAAAAAATCCTCAAATATATCTGAAAAACTTCCTGAAAAATCAAAATTACTAAAACCACCTCTTCCACCTCCTCCGTTTTCAAAAGCTGCGTGACCAAAATTATCATAATTTTGTTTTCTTTCAGAATTAGAGAGAACGTGATAAGCCTCAGATGCTTCTTTAAATTTTTCTTCGGCAGCTTTATCACCTTTATTTTTATCTGGGTGGAATTTGACTGCTAACTTTCTGTAAGCTGATTTTATTTGATCTGCGCTTGAACTTTTATCAACACCTAAGACGTCGTAGTAATCTCTTTTTGCCATAACTAATTACAGACAAATTGTTGCTAGCTTAGGCGCTTTTTTCTTTATTCTCGTCTTTTACTTCCTCGAAGTCTGCATCAACAACATTTTCGTCTTTCTTATCCTCTTTTTTTGCTTCTTTAGGTGTATCTCCTGGCTTTGTATTCTGTTGCGACTTATATATTGCTTCACCTAATTTCATAGAAGCCTGAACCAAATCTTGTGTTTTTTTTTTTATATCTTCAACGTCCGTACCCTTTAAAGAATTTCTTAAATTTGCAGATGCAGTTTCAATAGCTTTCTTATCAGCATCAGAAACTTTCGAACCATGATCTTTTAAATTTTTCTCAGTTGAGTGCAACAATGTATCAGCTTGGTTTCTTGCATCAACAGCCTCTCTTTTCTTTTTGTCTGCCTCTTTATTAGATTCTGCTTCTTTAACCATCTTATTGATTTCCTCATCGCTAAGTCCTCCTGAAGCTTGAATTTGAATTTTTTGTTCTTTTCCTGTTCCTTTATCTTTTGCAGAAACATTAACAATACCATTTGCATCTATATCAAATGTTACTTCTATTTGTGGAACCCCTCTTGGAGCTGGTGCAATACCAACTAGTTCAAAATTACCTAAAATTTTGTTATCTGAAGCCATCTCTCTCTCACCTTGTAAAACTCTTATCGAAACAGCTGGCTGATTATCCTCAGCTGTAGAAAATACCTGACTTTTTTTTGTTGGTATAGTCGTATTTTTTTCAATTAATTTTGTAGATACTCCACCTAGTGTTTCAATACCAAGTGAAAGTGGAGTAACGTCAAGTAACAATACATCCTTCACATCACCTTGAAGAACTCCAGCTTGAATAGCAGCTCCCATAGCAACTACTTCATCTGGGTTAACACTTTTATTTGGCTCTTTGCCAAAGAAATTTTTAACTTCTTCAATTACTTTTGGCATTCTAGTCATACCACCAACTAATATTACCTCATTTATATCTGATGCTGACAAGCCGGCATCTTTAAGAGCTGTTTGACATGGTGGAATAGTTCTTGTTATTAAATCTTCAACTAAAGCCTCTAATTTTGCTCTAGTCATTTTTAAATTTATGTGCTTTGGACCTGTTTTGTCAGCAGTTATAAATGGTAAATTTATCTCTGTTTGAGCAGCTGAAGATAATTCAATTTTTGCTTTTTCCGCTGCTTCCTTCAATCTTTGTAAAGCTAATTTGTCTGATTTTAAATCAATACCATTTTCCTTTTTAAATTCAGATAATAAATATTCAACTATTGCATTATCAAAATCCTCACCACCTAGAAATGTATCTCCATTTGTAGATTTTACTTCAAATACACCGTCTCCAAGTTCTAGAATTGAAACATCAAATGTTCCACCGCCTAAGTCGTAAACAGCAATTTTTTTATTTGTTTTTTTATCAAGTCCATAAGCTAATGATGCTGCAGTTGGTTCATTGATAATTCTAAGCACTTCTAGACCTGCAATTTTTCCAGCATCTTTTGTCGCCTGCCTCTGCGCGTCATTAAAGTACGCAGGTACAGTTATTACTGCTTTGTTTACTTCTTGACCTAGATATTTTTCTGCTGTCTCTTTCATTTTTTGAAGAACAAAAGCAGAAATTTGTGAAGGAGAATATTTTTGTCCTTTTGCTTCTATCCAAGCATCACCTTTTTCAGAATTAATTATCTTAAAGGGTGATGTCTCAACATCTTTCTTAACCGAAGCATCATTGAAATTTCTTCCAATCAATCTCTTAACAGCAAAAATTGTATTTTCTGGGTTTGTAACAGCCTGTCTTTTTGCTGGTTGTCCAATTAACTTTTCATCATTGTCAGTAAATGCTACTACAGAAGGAGTTGTTCTCGCACCTTCGGCGTTTTCCAAAACTTTAGCTTGCGAACCTTCCATAACGGCTACGCAAGAGTTTGTTGTTCCTAAATCTATTCCAATTACTTTGCTCATATAATATCGTGTCTGAAGTTCATATAAGTGTTAATTTTCGCAGTACAAGATATTCTAAAAATTAAATTTTTCATTGTATTTCCTCGTTTTTTTGAGGCTTTTCTGCTTTCTCAAGATCCTCTCGGACTTCTTTCTTTGATACTCCAACCAAAGATGGTCTTAAAAGTCTATCTTTCATTAAAAATCCTTTTTGTATTTCTTGCACAATAGTACCCGGTTCTTTCGAATTATCCTCAATTTCCATCATTGCTTGATGTAAATTTGGATCAAGTTTTTGATCTATAGATTTTATGGGCTCAATATTATTTTTCTTGAATATTGAAAGCATATCTTTGTAAATAATATCTAAATGACTAATTACTTTTTTTAAAATATCTTGATCTTTTATAGTCTCATCATTGTTAAGTGACTCTTTCGAACGTTCTAGGTTATCTAATAAATTTAATGCCTCTTTTGCAAAAGAAAAACCACCGTATTCAAAGGCCTCATCTTTTTCTTTATCATACCGTCTTCTTTGATTTTCCATTTCCGCGTAAAGTCTAACAATTTTCTCTTCTAACTCCTTTATTTTTTCATCTAAAGAGAGTTCTTTAGCTTCCTCTGCGTTTTCTTTCTCCGGTTGGTCTATGTTTTTTTTATCAGTTTGATTATTTTTGGTATCGTTAGACTTATCTTCTTTTTTTGAGGTTTCTTCTTTGTTCATAGTTATCTATATGGTAAGTAAATTATTAATTTCTAGATGCAAAGACAAAAAATTAGAGAAATATTAATTGGTACAAATAATAAGGGAAAATTAAGAGAAATTAGAGACCTTATTCCTAAAAAAGTAAAAGTTTTGAGTTTAAAAAACATCACAGCTAAAAGTCCCAAGGAGACCCGTAAAACATTTAAAGGTAATGCATTATTAAAAGCAAAATATTACTCCAAACTGACAGGTAAGATCTGCTTAGCTGATGACTCTGGTCTCGAAATCGATTTGTTAAATAAAGCACCTGGGATTTATTCAGCAAGATGGTCTGGAAAAAAAAATAATTTTAATTCGGCTATAGAAAAAGTGTTTAAAAAAATTAACCTTAAAGATAAAAATTGGAGAAAGAGAAATATAAAAGCCAGGTTTAAATGTGCATTATCAATCTATGGACCTGGTTTCAAAACTGTAAGTGTAATTGGTAAAATTGAAGGAACGATTTCTAAAAAAAAATTAGGGAGTCGAGGATTTGGCTATGATCCAATATTTATTCCAATAGGAAAAAAAATTACATTTGGACAAATGAGACCTAAAATGAAACATAAGATTGATCATAGATTTAAAGCATTTAAAAAAATCAGAAAATTTTTTTAAATTTTTTATTTTCAACAGAATAAAAACTTAGATCATGTGTAATATTATTTTTGTTGATTTTAAAAACTCCAATTTTACCCTTAAATTTATTTTTTTTTGTAAATATTTTATTGTCTATTTCAAAATTATTTTGTAAGAGCAAATAATATACAAGTCCCAATATGTCATAACTTAAAAATGAAATTTGATTAGGAGTATCATCAAACTCTTTTTTATAATCTTTAATAAAACTATCGTAGTTTGATTTATTAACAGATGGAAAAAATATTGGTTGCAAAGACGTTTCCTCTAATAAACTTCTATCAAACCATTGATTGAGACTAATATAGTTAACTCTTTTTGAGGAAACATCAGTATAAAGCAAAGATGTAGCTACACTTTTTAAATTCTCATCAAAGTCACCGATTACGATTGAGTCGAAGTTAATACCACCCAATGTATCTTTTTTTTCTAATTTTTCGATTTTAACTTCTTTATTTGGATCATTTGATTTTTCTAATCTCTTAATTTCATCAATTAAATTTTGTTTTCTTTGGGAATATCTTGTTATTTTTTCGATCTGTGCAGTTAATTTTGTTGGGTCAGAATCGTAAACAAATTTATCTTTTAATTTTATTTTCGTTTTTGAAATCGCATTTTCAATTTCTAATTTAAAATCATTATTGGGTACTAAGAAAAAAGTTCTTTCTAAATTATTTATTTCTTGAAATTTTTTTATCGCGTCGATTTGGGAGACTGCGTTTACACCTGCGCTTATTACATTGGATTTATTATTTGTTAATTTATTTGTAAAAGAAAGAAAGGTTACTTCAGGTAAATTGAATAAGAATTTTGTACTAGAATTAAAAATGGGTCCAATAACAATTTTTGTACCATAGTTTGTATATAATTCTTTAGCAACTTTTAAAGCCTCAGTTGGGTCTGATTTTGTATCTCTTGGCAATATTTTAATTCTTTTATTATCTATAGAGTTTAGTGCTAGTCTTATAGAGTTAACTATAGAATTTCCGATATCTCTATATTCCCCTGAAAGAGGAACAAGAAGTCCAATATTTATTATTTCAGATGAAAAAACTTGTTTGTTAAATCCAAAAATGACAAAAAAAATTAAAATTATTTTTTTAAAAGTTTTCATGACCAATCTAATAATATATTGATGATTATTATGCACCCAGAAATAGACAAAAATAAGTTTAAAAATGGTTTATATATCGTATCTACTCCTATTGGAAATCTTGGCGATATTACTTTTAGAGCAATAGAGGTATTAAAAAATTCCAAACATATTTTTTGTGAGGATACTAGAGTAACAAAAAAATTAACAAGCCATTTTAATATCAAATCAACACTTATTTCGAACCATAAGTTTAACGAGACCAAAAACATAAAAAAAATAATTGAATTACTTAATTCAGGTCAAATTGTTTCATTGGTATCAGATGCGGGCACACCTGCGTTATCTGATCCAGGCAGGCTAATAATCGAGGAGTGCGTTAAAAAAAAAATAAATATATTTCCAATTCCTGGACCCTCTTCAGTTACAGCAGCAGTATCGGTAAGTGGTTTTTCAAGTAATTTTTTCTTTAATGGTTTCATATCTGATAAAAAAAATGAAATCGAAAAAGATTTTAAATTTTTATCAAGCATATCTTCTACAATTGTATTTTTTATATCATCAAAAAAATTTAATAAAATTTGTAAATTAATTCAGAAATATTTTTACTCTAGAAAAATAGTTATTTGTAAAGAAATTACCAAGTATTATGAGGAATACTTTAGATGCGATGTTAAAGATTTAAATAAGAACGATTATACCTTAAAAGGTGAAATAACAATTGTGATTTCTGAAGAGAAAAAAATCAAAAATTACTCAGGAAATCTTTCCGAATCTGATAAAAACAAAATAAAAATATTAATAAAAAAATTAAGTATAAAAGATATTTTAAAAATTTTAGATAATGATAATAAAATATCAAAATCAGAAATATACAAATACTGCCTTGAAATAAAAAATGAAAAATAAATATATTTTAAATTTAATTATTTTATTTTTATTATCAGGATGCATAGGGGCCTCTTCTACTGGAGTTTTTGGTACGGGTGTATCTATAGCTATGGATCCTAGAACTTTAGGAACACAAATTGATGACTCTATTATGGACAAAAGTCTAGATGCAAGATTAGTTGCCATGAACAAAAACTATCTACTTAATGTTAAGACAAAAGTCCTAGATGGAAGAATTTTTCTAACAGGAAAGATTGATACCCCTGAGGAAAAATTACAAATAACAAAACTTGCTTGGGAAACAAAGGGAGCAAGATCTGTTAAAAACGATTTAAAAATTAAAGAGGAATTTAATTTTCAGCAATCAGCAAAAGATATTTTAATTACTTCTCAACTTAGATCTGCAATGATATTTAATAAAAAAATCAAAGCAGTTAACTATAATATAGATACTTTTAAAAAAGTTATTTATGTATATGGAATAGCCCAATCTGAAGACGAAAAAGATGAGATTGTTAAGGAAGCTAAAGAAATCTTAGACGTAAAAGATGTAATAACTAGTATTCTATTAGTCGAAGACTTAAGAATTAAAAAAGATTAATTCTTTTTGTTATAATCAATAACACCCGCCGAGTAAGCAGCCACTGATGCTAGATTTAAGATTTCCGATGTTGAACATCTTAAAGGTGCAATTTCAATTGCAGCACCTAAACCAATTAAGAGTGGTCCAATAACTTTCGCGCTGCTCATTGATTTCATAATTTTATAAGATATAGCAGCACTATGTTGACCCGGCATTATTAATACGTTAGCATTTCCAACAATATCGGATAAAGGATATAATTCTTTGTACTCATCATTAAGTGCCACATCAGGTTGCATATCTCCATCAAATTTGAAATCTACTTTCATTTTTTTTAAAATTTCTACAGCATCCCTTATATGTTTAGTACGACTAGTCATGGGTTGACCAAATGTAGAATGAGATAAAAATGCAATTTTAGGAGTGAAACCGAAAAGTCTAACTACTCTAGCAGATGAAATTGCTATTTCAGCCAATTGTTTTGATGAAGGGTACTCATGAACACTTGTATCTCCAATGAAAACAGTTCTGCCTTTATTAACAACCATATTTAATCCAAACATAATTTCTCCAGGTCTAGGATCCACTACCTTGATAATTTTTTGCAAAGATTGTCCATATCTTCTCGTATTTCCAGTTACCATTGCATCTGCATCTCCACATGCAACCATGCAAGAACCCCATATTACCCTGTCATTTCTAATTAGACGATCACAGTCTCTTTCCAAAAGTCCTTGAGATCTATGTAGTTTTTTAAATATATAATTAGAATATTTTTCTCTTAAACTTTTTTTTGTAGAATTTATAATTTCGATATTAAAGTTTTCACTATAACCTATATCTTTAAGTCTCTCTTTCACAACTTTGTCTTTCGCAACTAATATTGGTATACCTAATCCACTATTTTTAAAAGCTATCGCAGCTTTCAATGTATTTTCATCTTCCCCATCTGCGAAAACAACTTTCTTTTGAGTTTTTTTGATTTGAGAATTAATTCCTTGCATAATTGTAACCGAAGGGTCCAGTCTTTGTTTAAGTTGTTCAGAATATAAATCAAAATTATCTATTTTTTTTCTAGCAACACCGGTTTTGATTGCAGCTTTTGCGACAGCAACGGGAATTACATTAATAAGTCTAGGGTCAAAAGTTGATGGAATTATATACTCTTTACCATATTTAGGCCTTTCACCACCCATAGCTGCAACAACTTCATCTGGAACTCTTTCCCTAGCAAGTGATGCAATTGCATTTGCCGCTGCTATTTTCATTTCATCATTAATTGTTTTGGCCCTAACATCTAAGGCGCCCCTAAAAATGTAAGGGAAACCTATTAAGTTATTCACTTGATTTGGATAATCAGATCTTCCTGTTGCTATAATAGCATCTTTTCTTACATCCTCTACTTCCTCAGGAGTAATCTCAGGATCAGGATTAGCACAAGCAAAAATAATTGGATTTTTCGACATGCTAATAACATTTTCTTTACTTAATACGCCTGCAGAAGATAAACCTAAAAAAACATCTGCGTCTTTTATTGCTTCTTTTAAATTTTTAGCTTTAGTGTTGGATGCATAGAAAGACTTCCATTTGTTAAGATTTTTTCTTTTCTTGTTAATTACACCTTTACTATCTAACATTATTATATTTGATTTTTTAACACCCGACTTGAGGAGCAAATTTGTACAAGCCATTGCTGATGCTCCAGCTCCATTTACAACAATTCTTATTTTTTTTTTATCTTTTTTTTGAATATCTAATGCGTTCATTAATGCAGCATATGTAATAATTGCAGTACCATGCTGATCATCATGGAAGACTGGGATATCTAATAATTTTTTTAATTTATCCTCTATAATAAAGCAAGCAGGAGCAGCTATATCTTCAAGATTTATCCCACCAAAGCTTTTTGCAAAGTTTTTTATAGAATTAATAATCTCATCTGTGTCGTTTGAATCTATTTCAAGATCAATAGCATCTATATCTGCAAATCTTTTAAACAGTACAGCCTTTCCTTCCATTACAGGCTTTGAGGCAATAGCCCCTAAGTTACCTAATCCAAGTATCGCAGAACCATTACTTATTACAGCCACAAGGTTTCCTTTTGTTGTATAATCATAAGCAAGCTCAGGATTTGCGGATATAGCTTTTACAGGTGCTGCAACTCCTGGCGAATATGCTAACGCCAAATCTCTTTTGGTGGTCATTGGTTTCGACGATATGATCTCAATCTTGCCAGATTTATTACTATTATGAAAATCTAATGCTTCCTTATCTGAATAATGCTCAATATTTTTTTTTTTCATTTTTTTATTAGATATAAAAATAGAACTAAGTTATCACTAATATGATTTATGAATCTAATTAAGTCAACCGGCACCTTTAGTTTTTATACTATATTGAGTAGGATTTTGGGTTATCTAAGGGATTTTCTGATAGCTATAAACTTGGGATCGGGTCCAATTGCTGACGCTTTTTTTGTTGCGTTTAGAATTCCAAACACATTTAGAAGGCTATTTTCAGAGGGAACATTCAATGCTGCATTCGTCCCAATTTATTCATCAGAAATGGTCAGATCAAAAAAAAATGCTGAAGATTTCTCTAACGATATTTTTAAATTTTTATTACTAGGTCTTTTGTTGATAACTTTAGTTGTAGAGCTATTGATGCCTTTATTTATCTTTGTAATTGCTCCAGGATTTAATGAAAGTAGTGATAAACTTGAGTTAACTATACTACTTACAAGAATCACATTTCCCTTTTTATTGTTTATTAGTTTAGCATCTTTTTTTTCTGCTATATTAAACTCTCATAATAGATTTGGAATAGCTGCAGCAACTCCGATAGTATTGAATATAATATTAATATTTATCTTGTTTTTTTTAAAACACGAAAATGATACTCTAGTAATTTATTTAGCATATGGAGTTTCTTTTGCTGGTATTGTTCAACTTATTATACTTTTTAATGTTGTTAAAAAATATTTTTTACCAAAATTAAAATTAGATTTTAAGATCACAAAAAAAGTTAAAATATTTTTTAACAAACTAATACCAAGTATATTTTCTTCTGGTGTTACCCAAATAAATATATTAGTAGGGACTATTATAGCATCATTTCAGGCTAATGCTGTTTCATATTTATATTATGCTGACAGAATTTACCAAATAAATTTAGCAATTGCAGGCATAGCAATTGGTACTGTGCTGTTACCTAGTCTTAGTAAATATATTCAATCTAAAGATAAAAAAAAAATTGAGTTTATACAAAATAAATCAGTTGAATTGAGCTTATTCTTAAGTTTACCAGCGATGTTTGCTTTAATAATTGCATCTGAAGAAATTACTTCAAGTCTATTTGGATATGGTTCATTTGATGAGGCAAGTGTAAAAAATTCCGCTAGAGCTTTATATTATTTTGCTTTTGGATTACCAGCATTTGCCTTGATAAAAATTTTTTCATCTTTTTTATTTGCACGACAAAATACAAAAATACCTTTTTATTATTCTTTGGTTTCTGTAATATTTAACATCGTTATAAGTGTCTTTTTCTTTAAAGAAGTTGGATTTATAATAATTCCTATTGCTACAACAATATCTTCTTGGATTAATGTATTATTATTATTTTATTATTTAAACAAAAAAAGTTTTTATAATGTAAAATTAAACTTAATCTTATCATTACTTAAAATCATGTGTATAGTTTTCATATCCTCTTATTTCTTTTATTTTATGATAAGTAACTTTTCAGATAGCTTAATCTATAACAGTAATTATAAACTTCCCAGTATGATAATTATTGTAATAATAACTTTATTCTCATACATTTTGTTATCAATTTTTACAAAAGCTTTCAAATTGTCTGATATTAAATTAAACTATTAAATCATGAGTAAAAAAATTTTTTCTGGAGTTCAGCCTACTGGAAATCTTCATCTTGGAAACTATCTTGGCGCCATAAAAAATTTTGTAAATTTTCAAAATCAAAAAAATACAGATTGCATTTATTGCGTGGTAGACCTGCACGCGATCACAGTAAAACAAGACCCAGGTAAATTAAAAGCTAACATTAGAGAAACTACAGCAGCATTTATTGCAAGCGGTCTTGATCACAAAAAAAGTATAATTTTTCAACAATCAATGGTCGCTGCACATTCTGAGTTTTCTTGGATTTTAGGGTGTTCTGCACGAATGGGTTGGTTAAATAGGATGACGCAATTTAAAGAAAAGGCTGGAAAAGATAAAGAGAAAGCAAGTATTGGTTTATATGTTTACCCTGTTCTAATGGCTGCTGATATATTGCTGTATGATACAACACATGTTCCAGTTGGTGAAGATCAAAAACAACATTTAGAATTGACAAGAGACATTGCTCAAAAATTTAATTTAGACTTCAACTCAAATGATTTCTTAAAAATACCAGAACCCATGATTCAAAAGGAATTTGCTAGAATTATGAGTTTAAAGGATGGAACCAAAAAAATGAGCAAATCTGATCCATCTGAAATGAGCAGGATAAACTTAAATGATTCAAAAGAGGAAATTGAGAATAAAATAAAAAAAGCTAAAACTGACACTTTGGCTTTGCCAGATAACATTAAGGAATTAGAAAATAGGCCTGAGGCTAAAAATTTACTTGGAATTTATTCTTCATTAAATAATCAAGAAATTAATAAAACAATCAAAGAATTTTCAGGAAAGAGTTTTTCTGAATTTAAAAAAAAACTCTCAGAAATAGCAATTGAAAAAATTTACCCAATATCTCTTGAAATGAGCAAGCTTAAAAAAGATTTTACTTTTATTGATAGTGTATTAACAGATGGAAATGTTAAAGCTGATACAATTTCATCAAAAAAAGTTAGTGAGATAAAGAAAATTATTGGTTTTTAACAACAATTAGATCTTTAATTTTACAAAATAACGTCTATATAAGTTTCATGTTTGTGCAGACCCAAAATACACCGAACCCAAATTCTTTAAAATTTATCCCTGGAAAAAAAGTTTCAAAGATTGGTCCTGTCGAGGTTTTAGACTTAAAAGATACAAATAATGAGCTTATAAGAAATATACTTTCAATAAATGGAATTTTAAGCGTATTTCTCTATGAAGATTTTTTATCTGTTAATAAAAAGAATAGTATAGAATGGTCTGAGGCAAAACATATTATTATTTCTTATATAAATGATTATTATTCTAAAGGTAATGACTGTGTAATTCAGGATGAGGAATCTAAAAATGAAACTGAAAATTTAAGTGAACTTGAAAAGAAAATAGTCAATTTGCTCGAAACTAAAATTCGACCCGCGGTTTCAAGAGATGGTGGCGATATAGTTTTTCAAAAATTTTCTGAGGGCGTCGTAACTGTAAAGTTAAAAGGCAGTTGTTCAGGGTGTCCAAGTTCAACTCTTACGTTAAAAAAAGGTGTTGAAAATCTACTTTGTCATTATATTCCCGAAGTCAAGGAAGTTATATCAATTTAACGAAAATTATTTATTTTTATGGTAAATATATACAAATCTATGTCGACGAATCAGTTAAAAAAAATCTTAATTAAAAAAGGTTTTAAAGTTTACAAATTAAAAAATAAATCACTTTATAAAGATTATAAAAGTTTAATTTTTACTAGCATTATTAGTTTAGTTTTAATATCAATATTTTTTTCGTTGCCACTGAGTTCAAAATTAATCGTAGACAAATTTGAAAAACCAGCAGTCATTGAAAATTACTCTAAGAAATATCTTGAGAAAGTTTTATCTGGCGAGACTTTAATCACAGAAAACTCTGTTGATGATGGTTTAGATCCTAGACATTTAGTCGAGGACATAGAATTTAAAAAAGGGCCATCGAAGTCAGTTAGAATTGAAGCTTCAACTTTGAATCAAATGTTTCTTGATAAAAATTATACTTTGGAAGTTGTGAGAATAGAAAATATTGTAAAACCTTTCGAGGTTGGAATGTTGCCGGTCGAGCTTAAGCAAATACAGAGCACCAAAGAAAGAAAAGAATTATTTATAAAGATTGTTTTGCCTCTAATTTTAAGTGAAAATAACAGGATCAGAAGAGATAGAAGTACACTTTTTAAAATCTTGAATAAAAACATAAATTCAAAAGCGGAAAAAAATTGGTTAAATAATAAATTTAAACAATATGGTGTAGTAAATAAAGACGTTTCCACCCTTAAAGTCAGAATGGACGAGATACCTGTTTCACTAGCGATAGCTCAAGCAGCTAAAGAGACAGGATGGGGAACATCAAGGTTTGCAATTGAGGGAAATGCACTTTTTGGTCAATGGACTTATTCTGGAGAGGGTATCAAACCAGCTGGCTCTGATAAAAATGACAAACACAAAGTAATGGCATTTAGTGTTCTTAAAGCTTCAGTACGAGCTTATCAGAGGAATCTGAATACACATTCGAGTTACAAAGAGTTTAGAAAAGTTAGAGCTATTCAAAGAGATAATGATGAACCACTCAATAGTCTAGAACTTGCAAATTATCTAAATTCTTATGCGGAGACAGGTGAGGAGTATACAAAAATTCTAAAAAAGATTATTTTACAAAATAATCTTAAAGACTTTGATAAAGCCAAAATACTACCACTAAGCAAAAATCTTAAAGAAAACATTTAATTTTTAATAGAAAACTGCAGACCGAACCATCTCCAACCTGTTTCATCTTTCATTGAACAATTTATTCTACCTCGTCTAAAAGTAAATTTATCCCTAAATTCTACAAACATTTTATTTTCAATAAAATTAATTTTAGTTTTATCCCATTTATTTCCCTCATTTGAAAAACAATTTATTTTCTGGATATTTTTTTGGTTTTCAAAAAATTCAATTGAGAGCTTTGGGGGATTATTTGATGGTAATACGTAATTATCCTTTAAATTAACTTTTTTATATTCTAATGGTTTTAACTTAGTTAAAAAATCAAATCTCTCTAAGTCACCATACTCTTCATTAATTGGAAATCTCGGCAACTCGAATTTATCTTTATTAACATCAATTACCCCAGAATGTTGGCCAAATGCAATTTCAAAATTTTCTTTTATAAATAATTTTTGTTTTAGGCTGTACTCACCAAATGGATATGAAAAATATTTAGGGTTATATCCCAATTTTTTTTTAAAAATTTCTATTGATTTTTTTATGTCTTTGATGAATTCTTCATGCTCAATGTTAAGTAAATACTCATGGCTATGTGAATGATTCCCAATAAATACAAAATCCTCCTTATCAATTTCATTTATCTGTTCCCAAGTCATATAACCATTTGATCCAACAGGTTCGGTAGATATAAACAAAATAAATGGAATTTTTTTACTTTTTAAATATGGCCAAGCATTTTCGTAAAATGAACTAAATCCATCGTCTATGGTAATTAATACCTTTTTTTTATTTTTGGGTTTATTGAAATTATCTAAAAAATTTGATGGTATAATATAATCCAAGTTATTATTTTCAATAATTTTAATGTGTTTTTTAAATACTTCCATTTGAATATTCGTAGATGGATATTTGTTTTCGTTGAATCTATGATACATAATAGATACAATCCCTTCATCTTTAGAGTAAGATTTGTTTGTATTTCCAACTGCTTGTGATTTTGATAGTAATATTATTATAATTATGAACTTAATAGTGGACGCTGCAAAAGATAAAGTTTTTTTAAAAATCATTACAAATAAACAATCTTATACTAACGAATATTCTAATACTAAAGAAAACTTTGACAAGATGGGCATAATTATATTTGAATTTTTAGAAAAAAATAACTTCAAATTGGAGGAAATAAAAAATTTATATGTAAATATAGGACCTGGAAAATTTTCAAGCATAAGGTCATCGATTGTATCGTGTAAAGCATTATCTATGTCAAACAACATAAATTTGTATGGTTTTTCTTCCAATCAAATTGAAGACAATGATTATAAAAAACTACTTGAATTATCAGAAAAAGGTTTTTTAACGAAAAACTTGATAAATCCTATATATTCGGGTTAAATAATAATATGTCAGACACAATTGAGGATAAATGCATAGCAAAAGGTATTAAATTAACGGATCAACGTAAAGTTATTGCTAGAGTAATGTCGGAGTCCAAAGAAACATACGGTGAGGCCGATCATCCAGATGTTGATGAATTATATAATAGGGTATCAAAAATTGACCCAAAAATAAGTATTGCAACAGTCTATAGAACTGTAAAAATTTTCGAGGAAGCTGGTATACTAACTAAACATGATTTTAAGGGTGGTAAAGCGAGATACGAGGAGATTAGAGAAAGTCACCATGATCATTTAATTGATGTTAAGACTGGGCACATAATAGAGTTCAGCGATAACGATATTCATAACTTACAAAAAAAAATTGCAGAAAAGTATGGCTATGATTTAGTTGATCATAAGCTTGAGCTATACGGCGTTAAAAAAAAATAACTTAAATGAAAAAAAAAATTTACATTAAGACATTTGGTTGTCAAATGAACGAATACGATTCTAATAGAATTTATGACTCTTTAAAAAACATTAATTTCGAAAAAACAGATAATCAAAGTGATGCAGACTGTTATATATTAAATACTTGCCATATTAGAGATAAGGCTAAAGAAAAAGTATATCACGAAGTTGGAAGAGTACGAAAAATCTTTAGGAATAAAAAAAAGCCAATTGTAATAATTGCTGGATGTGTTGCTCAAGCTGAAAATGAAGAAATGTTTAAAAGAGAACCTTATATTGATATAGTAATTGGTCCTCAAGCTTATCATAAAATTAGTGATTTGGTTAAAAAACATGTTAAGTCAGATCACTTAGAGGAAACGGAAATTGACACCATAGAAAAGTTTAAACATTTTGATACAATCAAAAATGATAGTAACAAAGTTTCATCTTTTCTAACAATACAAGAAGGATGTGATAAGTTTTGTCATTTTTGTGTTGTGCCTTTCACAAGGGGGCCTGAATATTCTAGACCTTTTAATAAAATAATCAGCGAAGCAGAACAACTTATAAAAAATGGAGTTAAAGAAATTACGTTATTAGGACAAAACGTAAATGCTTATTCTGATAAAAATAATTCGAAAGAATTTAGATTGTCTGACTTAATCAAAAAACTTGAAACATATTCAGAGTTGGAAAGAATAAGATATACAACCTCACATCCTTTAGATATGACGGATGATTTAATTGATTGCTATAAAAATTGTAATAAATTAATGCCATTCGTACATTTACCAATCCAAAGTGGATCAAATAAAATTTTAAATGCAATGAATAGAAAGCATACTGTTGAACAATATTTAGAAATATATGAAAAAATAATAAAAATTAATGATGAAATAAAATTTTCAAGCGATTTTATAATTGGTTATCCTGGTGAAGAGAATAAAGATTTTGAAGAAACACTTCTCTTGGTTGAAAAAATTAAATTTATAAATTCTTTTTCTTTTATTTTTAGTCCAAGACCTGGAACTAGAGCTGCAGATTTAAATTTAGTAGATAAAGCGATAGCAAAAAATAGATTGGAAAAAATACAAAAAATTTTATTTACTCATCAAATAAACACAAACAAAAGTCTAGTAAAAAAGAATATCAATGTTTTAGTTGAAAATAAAATAAAATCCCAAAATAAACTGTTTGGGAGAAATAAGTATTTAAATTCTGTGATAATAGATGGGAAAGATGAACACATTGGTAAGCTAGTTAATGTTCATATTGACAACTATAATCAAAATACTTTATTTGGAAAAATAACAAGTTTAAAATATAAAGCTGCATAATTGAAAAATATAATTCAAAATATTAAATCAAATATCAAAGTTGTTTATTCTGACAATGACACGCTTAGTATAATTTTTAATAGTAACGAATTGTTATCAGGTGTAGTAGGTGAGTTTAACAGTAATATTAAAGAATTAGAGAATATTACCCAAACTAGTATTTATACAAGAGGAAATTCTATATCTGTCAAAGGAAGTTCTAAAAAAAATGAGTTAATTAAGAATGCCATTACTTTTTTGTCTGAACAATTTTTAATAAATGGATCAATAGAAAAAAAAGATGTACATTCATCCATTACTAAATTTATGATAAATGAGAATAAAACAAAATCAAATAAAATTGATTATATTATTAAGACACCAAAAAAATCAGTAATACCAAGATCTGAAAAACAGAAAAACTATGTGAGAGCTTTAAATGAGAAAGATATAATTATTTCAGCAGGACCCGCTGGAACAGGGAAAACTTTTCTTGCAGTAGCTGTTGCTCTCACAATGCTTCTTGAAAAAAAAATTGAAAGAATAATTCTCTCCCGTCCTGCAGTTGAGGCGGGAGAAAGGCTTGGATTTTTACCTGGTGATATGAGAGAAAAAGTTGATCCATATCTTCGACCATTATACGATTCATTATACGATCTTTTGGATTATGAAAAAATACAAAAAAAAATCGAAATTGGAGATATAGAAATTGCACCATTAGCCTTCATGAGAGGAAGAACTTTAAAAAATTCTTTTGCAATTTTAGACGAGGCGCAAAATGCTACTGATACACAAATAAAAATGTTTTTAACTAGAATTGGCGAAAATTCTAAGATAGTTATTAATGGTGATCCGTCTCAAATAGATCTGACCAACAAATCTTTATCAGGATTAGAAAGATCTAAAAAAATCCTCGGCGATATTAATGAAATTTCAACTATTGATTTTGATTACAAAGATGTTGTCAGACACCCTTTAGTATCTAAAATAGTCAAAGCTTATAACAAAGATTCAGATAATGAATGATAAAAGTCAATGTTATTTTAGATAAAATTATTTGGAAAAAAAAAATTAAGCGTCCCGATTATTACTTAAAAAAAAAATTTAATAAATTATTAAATAAATTTAAAATAACCTCTAACGTACAAGAGATTTCAATATTTTTAACTAATAGCGAAAAAATGAGACAATTAAATTTAAGATTTAGAAAAAAAAATAAACCGACTGATGTTCTTTCATTTCCTATAAATATTGTAAAAAAAAAAATAGGATATTTAGGTGATATTGCTATTAGTTATGAGATAGTGAATAAGCGCTCGAAGAAGTCTAATTTTAACTATGAGTTTGATAAGATGTGGGTTCACGGTTATCTTCACCTACTTGGATATGACCACAAGAAAATAAGAGAATTTGAAAAAATGCATAAACTAGAAAAAAAAATATTAAATTACATTGAAAGTACAATTTAAAAATAAAATAAAAAAAAATAAGTCCTTTATTTTTGTTTTCAGTATTTTGCTTGGGGTTATTTCATCATTTGCGCTACCACCTTATAATTACTTCATTATAAATTTTTTTGTTTACTCCTTACTATTCATTTTTTTCAATTTTCTAAATGGTAATAAAAAAAATTTATTTATTTTCGGATTATTATTTGGTTTCGGTTACTTTTTTTCAAATTTATATTGGATATCTAATTCTTTAAAATTTGACGACAATTTTAAATTTTTAATACCTGTATCTCTAATTCTAATACCCTTATTTCTATCAATCTTTTATGGTATATCTTTTTTAGTTCTGTCCTTCTTTAGGCTAAATTATAATTTTTCATCAATATTATATTTTGCGAGCGTCATATCATTTGTCGAATATTTAAGAGGAACAATTCTAACAGGCTTTCCATGGAACCTAACTGCTTTTAGTTTATCAGAGTTAACATATTCTATTCAAATTTTGTCCCTAATAGGCACTTACTCCTTAAATTTACTTGCTATTACTTTATTTGTCCTTCCATCATTAATATTTTTTAGAAATAACATAAAAATAAAGATTTTATTTTTCCTTTTTATATTTATTGCTTTAGTGACAAATAATATTTATGGTTTAAAAAGAATTGAGAAATTTTCGAACATAAAAAATCAAGTATTTGAATCGAAAATTGTTATTGTCTCACCAAAAATACAACTTAACAGGTATTTTTCTGATGAAAGTCCAATAAATAAAATCTATGAAATAATAAAAATCAGTCGTCCAGAAACAGATATAAAAACAATGTTTATTTTTCCAGAAGGTATCTTGTCTAGTATATATTTAGAGGATTTAAATAATTATAAAAATATATTTCATAAAAATTTTTCAGAAAATCATAAAATAATATTAGGCATAAATAGAACTGAAAATTTTAAAATATTTAACTCTTTGGTCTTATTGAATAATAAGTTAGATGTACTTGCAAAATACGATAAAAATAATCTAGTACCTTTTGGCGAATTTCTACCTTTTGAGAATTTTTTAAGTAAGCTAGGTTTAAAAAAAATCACTCAAGGATATAACTCATTTTCTGATTCTTTAGAAAGGGAACTTATAAGTGATGGAAAATACAAATTTTTGCCTTTGATTTGTTATGAAATAATTTACACAGGTAAATTAAATAAAAAATCTAAAGATTTTGATTACATAATTAACATATCAGAGGATGGTTGGTTTGGTAATAGCATAGGCCCCGAACAACATTTTTCTCATTCAATATTTAGAGCTATTGAGGAAGGTAAAAATTTATTTAGATCATCTAATAACGGTATATCTGCTCATATAAATCCTGTTGGTAAAATTGAAGATAAAATAAAATCAACTCAAAGTGGTGTTATAGAAGTTAAAAATGTCAAATTTATCAAAGAAACTATTTTCTCTGACCAAGGGAATAAGATCTTCTTTTATTTTCTTTTAATTTATATTACGCTTGCTTCATTTTTAAAAAGAAAGGACCTATAATGAAAAAAAACTACCTATTTACAAGCGAGTCAGTATCCGAAGGTCATCCAGATAAAGTATGTGATAGAATTTCAGATATGGTGGTAGACTCTTTTTTATCTAAAGAGCCTCAGTCAAGAGTAGCATGCGAAACATTGACGACTACAAATAAAGTAGTGTTAGCCGGTGAAGTTAGAGGTCCAAAAGTAAATAATGATGAACTTATTCATAATGTTAGAGAATGTATAAAAGATATTGGTTACGACCAGGATGGGTTTAGTTGGAAAGAACAAACAAAAATAGAGAGTCATCTTCACGCTCAGTCATCGGATATAGCAATGGGCGTTGACTCATCTGGAAATAAAGATGAAGGAGCAGGAGACCAAGGTATTATGTTTGGTTATGCGTGCGATGAAACAGATGTATTAATGCCCGCACCGATACATTATTCACATAAAATATTAAGGCTTATGGCAGAAGATAGAAAATCTGGAAAATTAAAAAATATTGAACCAGACTCAAAAAGTCAAATAACAATTGAATATAGAGACGGAATTCCAGCAGCAGTTAAATCTGTTGTTATTTCCACACAACATTCAGCAGATGTAGATCAAAAAAAAGTGAGAGAGCTTGTAAAACCTTATATTGAAAAATCTATTCCTAAAAACTTATTAGGAGAATTAAAAGAGGAAGAAATTTATGTAAACCCTACTGGAAATTTTGTTATAGGTGGACCAGATGGAGATAGTGGACTAACTGGCAGAAAAATAATTGTTGATACTTATGGTGGAGCAGCACCGCACGGTGGAGGAGCCTTTTCAGGAAAAGATCCAACAAAAGTAGATAGATCTGCAGCCTACGCTTCAAGATACCTTGCAAAAAATGTAGTTGCATCAAAAATAGCAAAAAGGTGTTTGATACAGCTTGCTTATGCTATTGGAGTTTCTAAACCTCTATCAATTTATGTTGATCTTTTTGATAATGATGAAGATAAAAATAGACATGTAGAAAAATTAATTAATGAGAATTTTGATTTAAGTCCTCGAGGAATCAGGGAAATGTTAGGTTTAAATAAACCAATCTATCAGAAAACAGCAGCCTATGGTCATTTTGGAAGGGTTGCAGAAACAGATGGCTCATTTTCTTGGGAAAAGACGGATAAATCTAATATTTTTAATAAGTAATATATATTGAATAATTAAAAAAATTATCTATATTTCACTAACATTGTTGAAATTTCAAAATGGGCTTCGGCCCATTTTTTTTTGTAATAAAAATGTTAAATAGAAGAGCAGATAAATTAGAATTGTTAAGGATTGCTGAGGCTGTAGCCTTAGAAAAATCTATTGATAAAGAGTTAATAATTGACTCAATGGAAAGTGGTATAGCGAAAGCTGCTAAATCAAAATTTGGATCAGAAAATGAAATAACTGTTCAAATTAATAGAGACAATGGAGATATTGGAATCTACAGAAAATTAAAAATAGTAGAAAAACCAATGAATTTAAATTTGGAGATAGGATTAACAGAAGCTATTTCAATTAATAAAGAAAATGAGGAAAAGAAAATTGGTGATGAAATACTTCAGCCATTGCCATCATTTGATTTTGGTAGGATTGCTGCCCAAACAGCAAAACAAGTAATTTCATTTAGTGTTAGAGAGGCAGAAAGACAAAGACAGTACAACGACTTTAAAGATAAAAAAGATAGTATATTGAGTGGGATTGTAAAACGATTAGAATTTGGGAACGTAATTGTAGATTTGGGTGGTACTGAAGCAATAATTCAAAAAACTGAGATGATACCTAGAGAAAATATTAAAGCAGGTGATAGAGTTAAAGCATATTGTTTAGATGTAAGAAGAGAACAAAGAGGTCAACAAATATTTCTTTCAAGGGCAAATCATAAGTTTATGGAAAAATTATTTATTCAAGAAGTTCCCGAAATTTATGATGGACTCATAGAAATAAAATCTTCTTCACGTGACCCTGGTAGTAGAGCTAAAATATGTGTAAAAGCAATAGATACATCATTAGACCCAGTTGGAGCCTGTGTAGGTATGAGAGGTAGCAGAGTTCAAGCTGTTGTAAACGAGCTTCAAGGTGAGAAAATTGATATTGTAAATTGGTCTGAAGATCCGGCAATCGTGGTATCTAACGCACTGTCTCCAGCAGAAGTATTGAGAGTAAATGTTGATCAACAAAATAAAAAACTAGACGTCATTTTAACGGAGGAAAATCTTAGTAAAGCAATAGGTCGTAGAGGTCAAAATGTCAGACTAGCAACAAAACTTTTAAATTATGAAATAAATATAATGACCGATCAAGAGGATTCTGAGAGAAGACAAATAGACTTTAAAGAAAAAACTGAAAATTTAATAAAAAATTTAGAGTTAGACGAAACATTGGGACAATTACTTGTTGCAGAGGGTTTTTCAACAATAGATGAAATAAAGGACACAACTGAAGAACAACTTTCAAAAATTGAGGGAATAGAGGATGAAACAGCAAAAGAATTAATAGATAGAGCAAAAGAATATCACCAAAAAGATCTAGAGGAAATATCAAAGAAAATTAAAGATTTAGGTGTAGAGAACGATCTGATTAGCCATAAAGGACTTACTCCAGGAATGTTAGTTACATTAGGAGAACAAAATATTTTAAAATTAAGTGATTTTGCTGACTTAGCGTCAGATGAATTGACTGGAAGCTTAGATGAAATTAAAGGCGAAAAAGTTAAAATTAGAGGATATTTAGAAGATTTTGCTTTATCAAAAAAAGAAGCTGACGAACTAATAATGTCTGCAAGAGATAAGATTTACAAAGTTTGAGGCATGAGGAATGGAAAAAAAAAAGTTAAAATTATCAATCACTGGTTCTTCAAGAAAAACTTTAAGCAGTATAGAGCAGGCTAAATCACAATCAAAAAATGCAGTATTTATTGAGAGAAAAGCTGGAAGAATACTAAGAAAACCATCTAATCAAAAAATAAACAGAAGTAACAACAATTTTAAAACCCAAGAAAGACAAATATCAAATAAAAATTCATTTATTGATCAAAGAAATATCAAGTCGGATTTTGATAAAAGGAAATTAGCTGAACAAAGAGCTACTAAAAGACTTAAAGGTGAGCCTGTACCCAAGGATATAAATAAGAGAAAACTTAGTACAAATAAGAGAGAGACCAAACTAACACTATCTAGAGCACTAAGTGATGAAGAAATAGGTTCAAGATCAAGAAGTATAGCATCACTTAGAAGAGCTAAATTAAAAGAAAATCGAGAATTAAAAAAAACAGATTTAAAAAATGAAATCAAACACATTAAAAGAGAAATAAAAATTCCTAAGGTTATAACAATAAGAGAGCTTGCTAATAGAATGGCAGAGCAATCTAGTAATATTATTAAGCATTTATTAGGTATAGGTCTAACAGTTACAATAAATCATACAATAGACGAAGATACAGCTGAATACCTTGTAAAAGAGTTTGGTCATACACCGTTAAGAGAACAAAAAACAAATGAGATTATTGATAAGATTATAGAGGATAAAAACGAAAATCTGAAAAATAGACCTCCAATTATTACAGTTATGGGGCATGTTGATCACGGCAAAACATCAGTTTTAGACTCATTGAGAAATACGAAAGTTATTGATGGAGAATACGGTGGCATAACGCAACATATTGGAGCTTATCAAATCAATTATAAAAATAATAATATTACTTTTATAGATACTCCTGGCCATGCAGCCTTTACAGAAATGAGAGCGAGAGGTTCAAAATTAACTGATATAGTAATTTTAGTTGTTGCAGCAGATGATGGTGTAAAACCACAAACAGTAGAGTCAATTCAACATGCTAAAGCTGCAAAGGTACCAATTGTAGTTGCGATTAACAAATGTGATTTGCCAGAAGCAAATCCTTCAAATGTAAGAAATCAATTACTTGAATATGAATTAATTTCAGAGGAGATGTCAGGTGATACTCTAATGGTCGAGATATCAACAAAAACTCAGAAAAATTTAGATAAATTAATTGAAGCTGTTCTCCTTCAAGCAGAGATGCTTGATTTAAAAACAAATTTTGAAAAGTCTGCAAAAGGAGTTGTGCTTGAATCGAAGATTGATACCGGACGGGGACCTGTTGTTAGCACTATACTTACAGCTGGAACGTTAAAAAAAGGAGACTATTTTGTAAGTGGCCTAAAATGGGGTAAGGTAAGAGCAATAGTTAATGATAAAGGTGATAGTGTGGATATAGCGTTACCAGCAACTCCTGTAGAAATTTTAGGCATTAATGGAGCTGCTAAAGCTGGAGACGATTTTATTGTTTTAAAAAATGAAAAAGAAGCCAAATCAATAAGTGATGCAAGATTACAAGAGTATAAAGAAGGGAAAGGGCCCATATCTATAATAAATAAAGAATTTGTATTTAAAGAAAATAAAATAGAAGAGTTAAATATTATAATTAAATCAGATGTTCATGGATCCTCTGAAGCAATCAAAAATGCAATATCTAAAATCAAACATGATGAGGTTTTGCCAAAAATAATATTATCTGATATTGGTATGATTACCGAGACAGATGTGACATTAGCTAAAGCTTCGAGTGCAATATTAATAGCGTTTAACGTAAAACCGACAAAAGAAGCTAAAAAATTAGCTGAGCAAGAAAAAATATCTATCAACTCATATAATATAATTTATGAAGTAATTGATTTTATAAAAAATAAAATGTCAGGTTTGCTAACACCTGATGTTGAGGAAAAAATAATAGGCTCTGCTGAAATACTTGAAATATTTAAAGTTTCAAAAGTAGGTAAAGTTGCTGGTTCTAAGGTCCTAGAGGGTGAAATAACACAAGACTCTAGTGCAAGAGTTATTAGAGATGGCAGTATAATATTTAATGGTAAAATAGGGTCTATTTTTAGGGAAAAAAACCAAGCCAAGCAAGTTTCCGCTGGACTTGAATGCGGTATTACCTTAAAGGATTTTAGTGATTTTCAGAAAAAGGATATTATTGAGGTTTACAACTCAAAAATTCTTGAAAGATCTATACAATGAAAAATAGTAAGCCCGTCTCGCAGAGACAATTAAGAGTTGGAGAAATGATAAAACAGGCTTTAAGTATGATTTTTATTAGAGATGAAGCAAAACTACCAAATCTAGAAACAAAAGAAATAACAGTTACAGAAGTAAGAATGAGTCCGGATTTAAAAACGGCAAAAGCATTTGTTTTACCGCTAGGTGGTAAAGACTCGAATGAAGCAGTTGATAAACTAAAAGAATTCTCATTTGTAATAAGAAAAGTTTTGTCAAAAAAGGTAGCAATGAAATTTTTACCAAAAATTTTATTTGTTAAGGATGAATCTTTTGACTATGCAGAGAAAATCGAAAACTTAATAAAACAAACAAATAAGTAAAAGGAATTAATGAATAAAAAAAAAGAATTAGCAATTCACGAAAAGGATACTGGATCCTCCGAAGTGCAAGTTGCAAAACTTACGGATAAAATAGAAAATTTATCAAATCATATAAAAAACAACAAAAAAGATAAACATTCCTCTGTAGGTTTGCTCAAAGCAGTTAATAAGAGAAAAAAATTATTAGAGTATCTCAAAAAAAATAAAAATGATGCTTACAAACAAGTATTGTCAAAATTAAATCTAAGGAAATAAATGTTTAAAATTATAAAAAAAGAAATAGAAATTGCTGGAAAAAAAATAACTTTAGAAACAGGAAAAATTGCAAGACAGGCAGATGGAGCAATAATTGCAACATGTGGAGAAACTGTAGTATTAGCAACTGCAGTTGGTGCAAAAAAAGTTAATCCCGATGTTGACTACTTCCCATTATCTGTAAATTATCAAGAAAAATACTATGCAGCAGGCAAAATACCTGGTGGTTATTTTAAAAGAGAAGCAAGACCAACTGATAGTGAAACATTAATATCAAGATTAATAGATCGACCAATAAGACCTTTGTTCCCGGATGAGTTCAAAAATGAAGTGCAGGTTCTTCCAACAGTAATTTCTTATGACAAAGAGAATGAAGCAGATATATTATCTATTATTGCCTCATCTGCGGCATTGGCAATATCTGGTATGCCTTTCTTAGGTCCTGTTGGAGCATCGAGAGTGGGATTTATAGAGGGTAAATACGTCTTAAATCCATCAAAAGAGGAATTAAAAAACTCAAAATTAGATTTGGTAGTAGCAGGTACCAAGGAAGCGGTTTTAATGGTTGAGTCTGAGGCCAATGGATTAACTGAAGAAGAAATGTTGAATGCAGTAAAATTTGGACATGAAGGTTTTGTGCCAATAATTAATATGATAGATGAACTTTCAGCAGAATGCAAGAAGCCTGATTGGATCTTAGAAAAAAAGGATCTTTCTGAAATAACTAAAAAACTTGAAGAAGAGTTTACTGATCAATTAAAAGAAGCATTCTCTACTATAGATAAACAACAGAGATCTAATAAAATATCTGAAATAACTGACAAAGCTAAAAAAATTTTTGAAGAAAATGAAAATTATACGGATCTAGATGTAAATTCAGAACTTAAAAATCTAGAAAAAAGAATAGTAAGAACAGATATACTAAAAAATAAAAACAGAATAGATGGAAGAGGTTTAGCTGATGTGAGACCAATTATATGTGAAGTAGGATTTCTACCAAGGGTCCATGGATCAGCTCTTTTTACAAGAGGAGAAACACAAGCTATAGTTACAACAACTCTTGGAACATCTGATGATGAGCAGAAAATCGAAAGTTTAGAAGGATTACAGAAAGAAAGATTTATGCTTCATTACAACTTTCCCCCTTATTCAGTTGGTGAGACAGGAAGAATTGGAACAGGGAGAAGAGAAATTGGACACGGTAAGCTAGCATGGCGAGCAATAAGGTCTTCGCTACCTCCGAAAGAAAGTTTTCCTTATACATTTAGAATAGTATCTGAAATAACAGAGTCTAACGGATCGTCCTCAATGGCAACAGTATGTGGCTCATCACTAGCATTAATGGATGCTGGCGTTCCAATTAAAGAGCCAGTAGCTGGAATTGCAATGGGATTGATAAAAGAAGGAGATGATTTTAGTGTTTTATCTGATATTTTAGGTGATGAAGATCATCTTGGTGATATGGATTTTAAAGTTGCCGGAACAAAAGATGGAATAACTTCTCTTCAAATGGATATAAAAATCACGGGTATAACATTTGAAATAATGGAGCAAGCTTTAAAACAAGCTAAAGATGGAAGAATTCACATACTGGGTGAAATGAACAAAGCTTTATCTAAATCTAGAGACGATGTAGGAAAACATACTCCTAAGATGGAAAAAATAAATGTTGATAAAAAAGATATAGCAACTGTTATAGGAAAAGGTGGAGCAACAATAAGAGAAATAGTTGAAAAATCTGGAGCCAAAGTTGATGTAAATGATGACGGAGAGGTTATTGTCTCAGCACCAGATGAAGAGTCTAGGAACAAAGCAATGCAGATGATTAAAGACTTAACTGCAAAAGCTGAATTGAATAAGATTTACAATGGAAAAGTAATGAAAATTATGGAATTTGGAGCATTTGTAAACTTTTTGGGAAAACAAGACGGACTTGTGCATATCTCTGAACTTGCAGATAAAAGAGTAGCAAAAGTAACAGATGTAGTAAAAGAAGGTGATGAAGTAAAAGTCAAAGTAATAGGCTTTGATAGGGGAAAAGTTAAATTGTCTATAAAACAAGCAGCAATTTAAGAAAATTAAAATGCAAAACGAAGAAATTATTAAAATAATTGAAAATCTTAAAGGAAGAAAAAATTATGAGCAAAAGAAAGCAACTAAACTAGGCTTTCCATCTCTTTATGCATACTTTGAAGACAAAATTTTAAAAGAAAAAAAGGCTGTTGAACTAAAAGAGAATAAAATTAATAATAGTGTTAACCAAGATAAAGTTGAAAAAAAAGAAAAAAAAAGTTGCAGCTGTTGTTAAATTAATTTCTTCTCTTTTTTTCCTTTTTTAATCTTCTTTTTTCTTTAATTGATAGCCTAGGTTTTTTTTTAACACTCGAGTCTTTAAATGATTTTCCACTATATCTTTTGGACATTATCTAAGAGATATTTTTTGGATCTGGCATTCCCACTTTATTATAACCTGCATCTACATAATGAATTTCACCAGTAACCCCTCCTGCCATATCACTTAATAAATATAAAGCAGAATTGCCAACATCCATATTATCTACATTTCTCTTTAGAAAAGAATGATCAGCATTCCATTTATACAGAAATTTAGCATCACCGATTGCTGATGCTGCAAGTGTTTTTATTGGACCAGCACTTATAGCGTTTACTCGCATACCTTTTGATCCTAAATCTCTTGCCAGATATTTGACACTTGCCTCTAAAGCTGCTTTACAAACACCCATAACGTTGTAGTTAGGAATTGCTTTACTTGCTTCATAACTAAGTGTTACCAAACTTCCATTTTTATTCATAATTTTAGACGCCTCTTTAGCAACCTCTGTAAAAGAAAAACATGAAATTAACATACTTCTTAAAAAATTTTCCCTTGATGTATTAAGATATTCTCCTGATAATTCAGATTTATCTGAAAACGCTATTGCATGTACAACAAAATCTATTTGTCCCCATTTTGATTTTATATCTTCAAATAACTTAATAACTTCATCTTTTTTTTCAACATCGCAGCTAAATGTTAAATTTGAGTTTAATTTTTCTGCTAATGGAATAACCCTTTTTTTCAATGCATCTCCTAAATAAGTGAATGCAAGTTCTGCCCCAGACTCAGAAAGTTTTTGCGCTATTCCCCAGGCTATGGATCTTTCATTTGCAACACCCATAACAAGACCTTTTTTACCTTCCATTAAACTCATAATTTAAACTTTCTCAAAAACTAATGTTGCGTTTGTTCCTCCAAAACCAAAACTGTTAGACATAACTGAATCTAAATTAATGCCTTTTTCTACTTTTGTGACAATAGGATAATTTTTTGCTTCATTGTCCATATCATTAATGTTAGCGGAAGCTGCAATAAAATTATTTTTCATCATAATTAGACTATAAACCGCTTCATGAACAGAAGTAGCACCAAGTGAGTGGCCCGCTAGTGATTTCGTTGAACTTATTTTAGGTTTATAATCATTAAATACTTTTCCCACAGCTTTCAATTCTGTTATATCACCCACGGGTGTCGAGGTTCCATGAGTATTAATATAATCAATTTTGTTCTTAGAGGTACTTAACGCCATTTGCATACATCTTACTGCTCCTTCACCAGATGGAGCTACCATATCGTATCCATCTGAAGTAGCACCATAACCAGTAATCTCTGCATAAATTTTAGCTCCTCTTGATTTTGCATGTTCGTATTCCTCTAATACTAAAACTCCTCCACCTCCTGATATCACGAATCCATCTCTAGTTTTGTCGTAAGGTCTAGAGGCTTTTTCAGGAGTATCGTTATACTTTGAAGAAAGAGCTGTCATTGCATCGAACATAGCAGTCATAGCAAAATGAACTTCATCGCTTCCACCAGCAAATATAATATTTTGTTTACCTAATTGAATTAATTCCATCGCATTTCCAATACAATGACCACTTGTTGCGCAAGCAGAGCTGATTGTATAATTAACACCTTTAATTTTAAAAGGTACAGCCAAAGTAGCTGAAGCTGTACTTGACATGGTTCTTGGTACTACAAAAGGACCCATTCTTTTTGGACTTTTTTCTCTTGTCTTATCTGCCGCTAATATTACATTTTCGATTGAAGGACCTCCGGAACCCATTATCATCCCTGTAGAAATATGACTAACTTCTTTTTCCTCTAATCCAGAGTCTTTCACTGCTTCTGCCATTGAAATATAGTTATAAGCAGATCCAGGGCCCATAAATCTTATAAATTTCCTGTCAACATGGTCTTCAAGTTTAATATTCGGTTTACCGTGTACATGACTTTTTAAATTGTACTCTTTGTACTCTTCTGAAAAAGTTATTCCTGACTTGGAATTCAATAAAGACTGATAAACTTCCTCTTGATTATTTCCCAAACAAGAAACAACACCAATTCCAGTGATAACAACTCTTTTCATTATTTAAATAATCCTACTTTTAAATTTTCAGCACTATAAATTTTTTTTCCATCTGCCATCAAAATTCCGTTTGCAAGACCTACTGTTGTACCTTCTTTAATAAGTATTCTCTTCATATCGATTTGATAAAAAGCAGTTTTGCAGTTTTTGAGAACTTCTCCTGTAAATTTAACACTATTAACTCCTAAAGCTCTTCCTCTACCAGGGTTACCAAGCCATCCTAAATAAAAACCAACCAATTGCCACATTGCATCTAAACCCAAACAACCTGGCATTACTGGATCTTCTTTAAAATGACAATCAAAAAACCAAAGTTCATCTTTAATATCTAATTCAGCTTTTATGATACCCTTTTTAAATTCTCCTGTATTTTCCTTAATTTCTGTGATTCTGTCAAACATAAGCATTGGCGGAGAAGGAAGTTTTGCGTTTCCAGGTCCAAAAAGTTCGCCATTAGCACAGTTAATTAACTCTTTATAATTGAAGGAATTTTTCTTCATTAACAAAATATCTTAGTACTTGATTATGGCATAATTTAATATAAATTTCTTCAAGATAAGTATATTTATAATGAGTAATAACCTTGATTTTGTTGCAAAACTCAGAAATTCTGGCTTAAGGCCAACAAAGCAAAGAATAAAGATCTGTGAAATTTTATTCGGTGGTAAAGAAACCTTTCACTTTTCGATTAATGATCTTTCAAAAATTGTTGCTCAAAAAACAAACGAGAAAATTTCTTTAGCTACAATATATAATACGGTGCATGCATTTTTAGGCAAAGGATACTTAAAGCAGATCGCAGTAAATTCTGAACAAAGTTATTATGATACAAATGTTTCTGACCATCATCATTTTTATGATGAGGATAAGAATCAATTAATAGACATTCATGATTGTGAAGTAGAACCAGTTAAAATTAATAAAAAAATTCCTGGTAAGAAGATTAAATCAATAGAAGTATTAGTTAAAGTTCAGAATAATTAATTATAAAATTTAAGTTAAATTTGCCGCAACTCTCTTGATTATTACTTTAGAATAGTTATAATCTAAGTATGAGTAGTGAAATTCTAAAAGAAAAATCAAAATGTCCGTTTACTGGTGCTGGAACACCTCCAAAACATCCTACTGGAAAAGGAACATCTAATAGGGATTGGTGGCCGAACAGTTTAAATTTAAAAATTTTAAGTCAGCATTCAAACTTAGTCAGTCCTATGGATGGAAAATTTAAGTATGAAAAAGAATTTAAAAAATTAAATTACAAAAAATTAAAGAAGGATTTACATAATCTAATGACTGACTCTCAAGACTGGTGGCCAGCTGACTATGGTCATTACGGTCCATTATTTATAAGATTAGCTTGGCATGCAGCTGGTACATACAGAACTGCTGATGGTAGAGGTGGAGCAGGAACAGGAAATCAAAGATTTGCACCTTTAAATAGTTGGCCAGATAATGTCAACTTAGATAAAGCAAGATTATTATTGTGGCCAATAAAGAAAAAATATGGAAACAAAATTTCTTGGGCTGATTTATTTATTTTGGTTGGTAATATTGCTTTGGACTCTATGGGATTTAAAACATTTGGCTTTGGTGCAGGCAGAGAAGACATATGGGAACCCGAAGATGATATCTATTGGGGATCTGAAAAAGAATGGCTTGGAGTAAATCGATATAGCGGGAAAAGAGATCTAGAACAACCTCTCGGAGCTTCACATATGGGTTTAATATATGTTAATCCACAAGGACCAGACGCCAATCCAGATCCTTTATTAGCAGCTCATGATATAAGAGAAACTTTTGGAAGAATGGCAATGAATGATTATGAGACGGCAGCACTAGTGGCAGGTGGTCATACTTTTGGAAAATCTCACGGAGCGGCACCAGAGTCTCATAAAGGACCTGAGCCAGAAGGTTCGAAAATTCATGAACAATCAACTGGCTGGAATAGCAACTACAAAAGCGGAAAAGGTATTGATACAATAAGCAGTGGTATTGAAGGAGCTTGGACACAAAATCCAATCAAGTGGGATATGGGGTACTTAGATTGTTTGTACGGACATGATTGGGAACTTACAAAAAGTCCTGCGGGAGCACATCAGTGGACACCTAAGAAAAATGGCCAAAAAATTAAAATGGTTCCAGACGCTCATGATAAAAACAAGATGCATCCTCCAATGATGCAAACTACAGATATCTCTCTAAAAGTAGATCCTAGCTACGGTCCAATTACACAACATTTTCATAAAAATCCAAAAGAATTTCATGATGCTTTTGCAAGAGCATGGTTTAAATTAACTCACAGAGACATGGGTCCAAAAGTTTGTTACTTAGGACCAGATGTTCCAAAAGAAGATTTAATTTGGCAAGATCCTGTTCCAAAGCAAAAATACAAATTAAATACCAAAGATATAAATTTTCTTAAAAACAAAATTTTAAAATCAGGTTTATCAATTTCTCAAATGGTATCAACGGCATGGGCTTCCGCATCGACTTTTAGAGGCTCAGATAAAAGAGGTGGTGCGAATGGTGCCAGAATAAGGCTACAGCCACAAAAAGATTGGGATATAAATAAAATTGCAAAGGTAGATAAGGTAATAAAAGTCTTAGAAAAAATTAAAAACAAATTCGATAAAAAAACCAAAAATGTCTCTTTAGCAGATTTAATAGTTTTAGCTGGAAATACAGCAGTTGAAAAAGCTGCAAAAAAATCTGGACATAAAATAAAAGTTCCGTTTATGCAAGGAAGAGGTGATGCAAAACAAGAACAGACAGATGTCTTTTCATTTAATTTATTAGAACCAAAAGCAGATGGGTTTGTAAATTATCATAAAAGCAAATCAACAACTTCACCAGAAGAAATGTTAATTGACAAGGCACAATTGATGCAATTAACAGGTCCAGAAATGACTGTATTATTTGGAGGCATGAGAGTTTTAGGCACAAATTTTGATGGATCAAATTATGGAGTTTTTACCAAAAAAGTTGGCACACTAACAAATGATTATTTTAAAAATTTATTGGACATGAACATTACTTGGAGTGATAAAGACGATAAAGAGCAATATTTTCAGGGTAAAAATAGAAAAACAAATAAAGTTATTTGGGAAGGTTCGAGGGTGGACCTAATATTTGGTTCAAATTCACAATTAAGAGCTATTGCCGAAGTTTATGCTTCAGACGATTCAAACGCAAAATTTATAAAAGATTTTGTAAAAGTCTGGTCAAAAGTAATGAATCTTGATAGGTTTGATAAAAAAATAAATTAATTTGTTATGGTAGAGCTTACACAAGGCATATTTCAAACTAGTAAAAGTATATTTAAAAATAATAGAGGCTCGTTATTAAGAACTCTAATTTATACAATTGGACATTTTGCTATCGCAATAATATGTTTGATGTTAATTGCTGATGTTTCCTTTATGATAGCTTTAACGGACGCAATAGTTGAGCCATTAGCTAATTCAATCTGGTACTTTGTGCTTGATAAAATCTGGACCAGCAAATTCTCAAAAAAGAATTAATTTAATTTCTTCCCCAAAGATTTCTGGCCTCAACCCATCCTGAATATTTACCCGTTTCAATTTTACACCAACTCTTTTCACATTTTTTTATTAATAAAAGCCTTCCATTCTTAACTTTTACAACTGGTTTTGAAAATTTAGAGGGTTTTTTAAAAATATTAATATCGTTTAATGTAATTACAGATTTTACTTTTTGTAATTGAGATATATGTATCCAACCGCTATTTTTTTTGTGGTCAATAATGCGTCTAAAATTTTCTTTCTTATCAATTATTTCAACTGGGAGAAATCTTTTTTTATAAATGAACTTAATTGGATAGTCAAAGCTTGGGCCATACCTAACATTTACTTTGCTATTTTTTAACATTAAGAAAAAACTTTCAGATGAATATGCATGGTTTGAGAAAACAAAGATAAAGCAAGTGAATATTAAAAATTTTTTGAACCACATTTACTAAAAACTTTTAATTTTATTATATTTAACTTTTCTAAAATTTAAATTTAATAAATCTAAAATTAGTACATAGCCGTTAAGATTTTTACCAATATTCAATATTTTTTTTAAAATTTCATTAGATTGAATTGATCCTATCGTGCTTGCAACAGTACCTAAAATCCCTTCATAGTCACAGTTTAGTATTTCGTCTGACATATTTTCTTCTTGATAAAAACTTCTTATACAGGGAGTATTTTTATTCTTAAAATCAAAACTAAAAATATGTCCATTAAATTTACTTATAGCTCCCGTAACAAGAAATTTTTTATATTTTTTACAAAAATCATTTATTAAAAGTTTGGTTTCGAAATTATCAGATCCGTCAACGATATAGTCATATCTTTTAATAATTTTACTTTGATTTATTTTATTTAGTTTTAAATTATAACATTTAACTTTAGTTTGAGTATTAATTTTGTTTAATTTATTTTTTGCCGCTATCACTTTTGATTTTTTTAAATCTTTTAAATTAAAAAGACTTTGACGATGAATATTTGATAAATCAACTTTATCAAAATCAACTATACCTATATTTCCTATGCCCGCTCTTGTTAAAAATTCTGCAACAGGGCAACCTAAACCACCCATCCCTATGATTAATACCTTTGATTTAATAATTTTTTTTTGACCTAAGGCACCAACATCTTTCAATATTATTTGTCTTGAATATTTTTCAAGTTGGTATTTGTTTAATCTAAAACTCATTTACCTGTCGAACCGAACCCGCGAGATCCTCTTACGCTATTATCTAAATCATCTACTTCTTGAAAATCGAATTTTAATATAGGCACAAGAACCATTTGTGCAATCCTATCTTTATTATTTATAATAAATTCTTTTTTACTATGGTTAAAAAGAATAATTTTAAGTTCACCCCTATAATCACTATCAATTGTTCCAGGCGTATTTAAAACTGTTATTTGAGACTTTGCTGCTAGCCCTGATCTTGGCCTAATTTGCACTTCGCAATCTTTAGGTATAGAGATAGATAGTCCAGTAGGTACAATGCACGACTCTCCAGATTTTAGAGTAATTTTCTCATTTAAATTCGCCATTAAATCAACACCTGAAGACCCTGCGGTTTTATATTCAGGCATCTCAACATTAGGATCAAGTCTCTTAATCATAACCTTGATCATATTATTAATTTAATTCTTGATTAATTTTCTCTACAATTTCTTTTGCTAACAAAGCTTTTTTCATTTTAGGTATGACTTCTGATTTTCTATTTTTATAAAATATTGAAACTTCATTTAAATCTGAATTAAAACCTATATCATTGTTACTTACATCATTCGCAATAATCCAGTCACAATTTTTTTCATTCAATTTAATTTTAGAATTTTTCTCGAGATTGTCTGTTTCTGCTGAAAAACCAATTACCAATTTTGGTCTTAAATAGTTATGTTTAGATACCAGGTTCAGAATATCAATGTTTCTTTCTAAGTTTAACTTCATATTTTGTGATTTTTTAATTTTAGACTCACTAAAGTTATCTATTTTAAAGTCTGAAACGGCAGCAGAAAAGATAGCTACATCAGCTGGTAAATTTTTTAATGTTTGTTCAAGCATTTGATCGGCAGTATTAATTTTTATTACACTTAAATTGGAGGGAATTTTTAGGTTTGTTGGCCCTGTTATAAGAGTCGTATCGTATCCATTGTCAGCTAATGCTCTTGCAATTTCATATCCTTGCTTTCCGCTTGATCTATTAGATATGAATCTTATAGGATCAATTGGCTCTACAGTGGGACCTGCAGTCACTAAAGCCTTTAGTTTTTTATTATTACTAATGATTTTAAAGTAATTATTAATTTCATTAAAAATATCTTCCACACTCGACATTTTTCCCTCACCATATTCGCCGCAAGCCATATCACCTATATCTGGGCCTATTACATTGTATCCAAACTCTCGTATTTTTTGAACATTATGTTTATTGGAAATATGTTCCCACATTCTGACATTCATCGCTGGCGCTAAAAAGATTTTTTTATTTGAGGCTAAAACAACCGTAGTAGCAAGGTCATCGGCTATTCCATTACTTAGTTTTGCTATAGTATTTGCTGTTGCAGGGGCGATTAAAACTATGTCAGCCCACCTTGATAGCGATATATGATCCATTTCAGCTTCATTATTATAATCAAATATATCTGTATAAATTTTCTCTTGCGATAATGAGACTATTGATAAAGGCGTAACAAATTTCTCTGCAGATTTAGTAAGAATTGTTTTAACACTAGATCCATTTTTTTTTAGCAATCTTATTAAATCGAGACTTTTATATGCAGAAATTCCTCCACATATAATAAGAAGTACTTTTTTATTATTTAAATAATTCATTTCTAGATTAAAATACTATGATACCAAAAAAAACAAGAAATATTATACCAATAATACTTTGATTTCTAAATGATTTAATTTCTAATTGTTTTTCTTTAAATGCAGAATAAGATGTCGAGGTTTGTGGTATCTGTCCACTAGACAAGTAGGTTAATGCCTGATTAGCTTTGTCCATTATCTCAGGAAGTTCAGGTAGTCTTTTTAATGCTTCAGCTGTATCCTTAATCGTGTCTTTAAAATTATTTATTGGATCTTTACTTTCTTTTAACCATTTTTCCAAAACTGGTTTAGAGGTATCCCATATATTGGTATCTGGATTTAATTTTCTTGCCACTCCTTCTACAACCACCATAGTTTTCTGTAACATCAAAAGTTGAGGTTGAGTTTGCATATTAAACTTATCAGTAATATCAAATAATTGTTTTAATAATTTCCCTCCTGAAATATCCTTAACTTTCTGTCCAAAAATTGGCTCACCTATAGATCTTAAGGCTTGTGAAAGAGATTCAACTTGAGTATCTTTAGGTACCAGTCCTGCTAGAATATGAACCTCTGCAACTTTTTTATAATCTCTTTTTATAAAACCATATAAAATCTCAGCAAGAAATCTTCTATTAATCTTATCGATTCTACCCATAATCCCGAAATCAACAGGTACAATCTGACCATTCTCATTTACGAATAAATTCCCTTGATGCATATCCGCATGGAAAAACCCGTCTCTAACTGCGTGTCTTAAAAAATGCTGAATCACATCATTCGCTATACTTTTAATGTCAATATTTTTCTTCTCTAATTCGTTTTTCTCTCTTATTGAAACTCCCTCAATCCAATCTAGTGTAAGGACTTCCTCACTTGTAAAATTCCAATAAATTTTTGGAACTTTAAATCCAACATCGTTTTTAGTATTCTCAGCAAATTCGTTTGCTGCAGCTGCCTCAAATCTAAGATCCATCTCGTGATTAGTAATTTGTTTCAATAAAAATACAACTTCAACAAGTTTCAATCTTCTTGTGCTTTTAATTGTGCTTTCAATAAAATAAGCAAAAAGCATTAGTGCATCAATCTGTTCATTAAAAATCTTTTTTATATTTGGTCTCAAAATTTTTATAGCAACATCTTTAATTGTCCCGTTATCATCTATTTGTGCTTTATGCACTTGTGCAATAGACGCAGCTGCTACTGGTTCACTAATATTTATAACTAAATTATAATTTTGTTCACCAATATTTCTTTTCAATATTTCTTTTGCTTCTGATAAAGGAAATGCAGGAACTCTATCTTGTAATTTTTCCAACTTATTCGACAATTTCTCCCCAATAATGTCAGGTCTTGTGGATAAGAATTGGCCGAGTTTTATAAAGCTAGTACCCATATTTTGAATTGAATTACAAAGTTTTTCTTCGTCACTTAAATTCGAAGTTTCTTTGTTTTTTTTTGAAAACTTAATTGAAAATAATTTAAAAAAAATTTTAAGACTAAGTGGTGGTTGATGTATTTTGTAAATAACATCTAAGGCATCTGATAATGCCAGGGTTCTCGCTATTTTAAATAGGGTTACAATTTTTTTTATCATTATATTTTCCAACCATAATGTATAGCAACTATCCCACCATTTAAATTGACATAGTTACAATTTTTGAAATTTTTACTTTTTAAAACATCTAATAACTCTTCTTGGTTTACAAAATTTTCTATACTTTTAATTAAGTATTCATATGGTTTACTATCCCCAACTACATATTTACCGATTCTTGGAATTATCTTGGAATATTGTTTGTAAACAAAATCCAAATTCTCGTTATCAATTTTTGAAAATTCCAAACAAAAAAAACGACCACCTTTTCTTAGCACACGATAAGCTTCTGATATAGTTTTTTCAATATCTGCTGTATTTCTTAGACCAAAACTAATTGTATAAAAATCAAAACTATTATCCTTAACTTTCAATTTTTCTCCGTTACATATTTTTAATTCTAAATTTTTTAGATGGCCTAATCTTTTTCTACATTTTTCAATCATATTAATATTTGGATCAACTGCTAAAATTTTTGTGTCTTTGTTTGTATGTTTAGAAAATAATTCGCATATGTCACCTGTTCCACATCCTACATCAATCAAAGATTGATCATTTGATGGTCGCATAATGTTTAGTAATCTTTGTTTCCATATTCTGTGCATTCCAAAAGACATTAAGTCATTCATTACATCATATCTTTCAAAGACCGTGCTAAAAACATTTTCGACGAATGATCTATTTTGTTGTAAATTTTGGGTCATAATTTTATTAAAATGGTAATATAATATTAAATGCCAGAATTGCCAGAAGTAGAAATCGTCAAAAGGTCACTCCAGAAAAGCGTATATTTAAGAAAAATACTAAAAGTTAAAGTAAATAATCGAAACCTTAGATACAAAGTAGATAAAAACTTTGAAAAAAAACTTAAAGGTAAAAAAATATTAAATATTTCTAGAAAAGCTAAATATATTACGATCTCATTAGATAACTATACTTTTTTTTGTATACATCTTGGTATGTCAGGAACGCTTCACATAGTCAAAAATAAATTTGAAAATAAAAAAACAAATTTGAGTTTTTATCACTCTCCTGTGTTAGGTAAAAAACATAATCATTTAATTTTTTATTTTAAAGACTTTAAGATAATTTATAACGATCCGAGAAGATTTGGATTTATAAAAATATTTGAAAATAAAAGAACTTTTAATAATTACTTTAGCAGAAATGGTTGTGAACCATTGAGTAAAAATTTAAATTTAGAATACTTGAAAAAAAAATTAAATTTATCCAAAAAAAATATAAAAAATGTATTATTAGATCAAAAAATTATCTCAGGAATTGGAAATATTTATGCAAGCGAAATTTTATTCCATTCAAAAATTAGACCAAATAGATTAGTAAATAGCTTAAACCAAAAAGAAATCAGTAATATAATCATATCAACAAAATTCATTTTAAATAAAGCTATTAGAAAGGGTGGATCATCTATAAGAGATTTTAAAAACTCAGATGGTAACACTGGGTCCTTTCAAAACGAGTTTAAGGTTTATAATAAAGAGAAAGAAAATTGTCCCAATAGTAGTTGTAAAAACAAAATTAAAAAACTTAATATTTCTAATAGATCAACATTCTATTGTAATATCTGTCAAAAATAAATTTATTATTTTATTGACCACTTATAAATACCAAGTTATATGTTCGCGATTATGGCAAATACAAAATCTGCAATTAAAACAATTAGGCGAATTTCTAAACAAACAGTAGTTAATAAATCAAGAAAAAATAGATTTAGAAAAGCTATAAAAAAAATGAATGTTTTGTTAGAAAAAAAAGATAAAAATGAAGCTTTAAAATTTTTGCCTAAACTTAATTCTGAGTTAATGAAAATAGCCAAAACAGGCATTATTAAAAAGAAAAATGCGTCAAGAAATATTTCAAGAATAACAAAAAAAATAAACAACCTTTAGTTAGGTATTACAAACAACTTTAAGTAGTCTTAATACCAGCGGATTTTTCACATTAAATTTTTTTTTTACTTTTAGCTTTTCAACTTAGAAGATATTTCTTTTTAATTTGACACAAAATATAAATAAAAAATAATTATTTGCATCTATATATAGTCTGAGACAAAAAATCTTTAAGTAATATTTTTTGTACTAAATTAATTTTAGGTTAACTATTAGTTGAATTCTAGTTTAAATTTTACAATTGCAGATTTCAAATATTTTTTAAAATTAAAATAATTTTATTGAATAATTATTTCCAAAGTCTTAACTCAATTATCCCATGAAAAATAATTTAATTCAAAATTCAGATCAAATATCTAAAAAAATTAACTGGGAAGATGTTCAAATAGTTTTCAAAGAAAAATTCGGCAGTGAGATATTTGAAAGTTGGTTAAAGAAAATAGTTTTTGTTGAGGAATACAAAAATTATTTACTCCTTTCAGTTTCAACTAGATTCATTAGAGATTGGATTACCTCGCGATATTTAGATCAAATTTTACAAATAATCAAAATTCAAAAAAAAGGGATAATTAGAGTTGAATTTATCATCGACAAAGTGAAGGACAGCAAACTTACTGAAAATAAGACAGATTTAAAATCATTACAAAATAAAAACATATCCTTTTTAAAGGATAGTTACTTACAATATAATAGAATAGACCCCAATAAAAATTTCGAAAACTTTGTTATAGGAGAAAGTAACAAGTTAGCATTTGAAGCTTCAAAAAAAGTTTCAAATGATATTTCGCATTATAATCCTCTTTATATTTACGGTGGAGTTGGTATGGGCAAAACTCATTTATTGAATGCAATAGGTCTAAAACTAAAAAATATAAACAAGGTTATGTTTATTCCAGCAGAAAGATTTATGTATCAATTTGTAAAATCTATAAAATCAAATGATATGGTAAAATTTAAGGAATACTTTAGAAATGCAGATGTTTTGTTAATCGATGATATTCAATTTATGAATGGAAAAGAAGCAATGCAGGAAGAATTTTTTCATACTTTTAATGCCTTACTTGATAAAGGGTCACAAATCATAGTCTCAGCTGATCGCCCGCCAAGTAAATTGGTTCGTATACAAGAGCGTATAAAATCAAGATTTTCTGGAGGACTTGTTGTTGATATCCAAAACCCTGATAAAGAATTAAGATATAAAATAATTAAAATTAAATCAGATGAATTAAAATATCTCAATTCCAATAGTATAGAAATATCTGAAGAAATAAAAATTTTTATTAGCACTGAAATTAAAACAAGTATCAGAGAGCTAGTAGGTGCTCTAAATAGAATAGTTTCATTTTCAAGAATTTATAACAAAGTGCCTTCTTTAGCAGAAACAAAAGTCATCTTGAAAGATCTACTAAGTATTCCAGAAAATAAGGTAACAATGGATGTTATACAAACTGAAGTATGCAAATTTTTTAAAATTAGTAAAAATGAGATGTTATCATCTAGAAGGTCAAGATACCTGGTAAGACCTAGGCAAACAGCAATATATTTAGCCAAGTCATTGACATCCAAATCGTTACCAGAAATAGGTAGGGCATTTGCTAATAGGGATCATACAACTGTAATACATTCTGTAAAAACTATTGAAAGACTTAAAAAAATTGATAGTGAACTTAATACCAACATTGATAATTTAAAAAATCAAATTTTATTAAATAAGAGTAATGAAATTTAGTGTAAATCAACAAGATATTCAAAAATCCCTTAATTATTGTCAGGGAGTAATTGAAAAAAGAAGCACATTACCAATTTTATCAAATGTACTCTTGGATGCCTCAAACTCTAAATTAAAACTTACAGCTACGGATTTAGATGTAATTTTTATTCATGAAATCGAGAATGTGGAAATACAAGAGGAGGGAAAAACTACAACATCTTCATCAATTATGTATGATATAATAAGGAAAATTTCATCTGGGAGGAAAATTAATTTTTCTAATATTAATGACTCCAAACTAAATTTAGAATCGGAAAATTCAGTATTTAATTTAAATTGCATAAGCTCAACTGAATTCCCTGTCACCGATGAGGATTTTAATGAAAAAGAATTCGAAATAAATTCAAAGGGTCTTCTTAAATTACTAAATAAATGTAAATTTTCAATATCATCTGATGAAACAAGACATTATTTAAGCGGCATCTTTTTACATATAACAAGCATAAACAACAGCAGTTATTTAACTGCAGCTGCAACTGATAGTCATCGAATGTCTATATCAAAACTAAGACTAAAAGATGAAGTGAAAATTGAATCTCTCATACTACCAAAAAAAACAATATTTCAACTTTGTTCTCTATTAGAGGATAATAATGGCGATGTAAAAATATCAACAACTAAATCAAAAATTAAGTTTAAAGTTGGAACCAGTGTATTAATTTCAAAATTAATTGATGGTAAATTTCCCAACTATACTCAAGTTGTTCCTAAAGAAAACCAAAAAAAATTAGAAATAGATTTAAAATTATTTTTAAATTCAGTAGATAGAGTTGCTTCAGTTTCATTAGATAAAAAAGATGGAGTAAAGTTTAAATTATCAAAGGATAAATTAGATTTATCAGTCAACAATACCAATAGCGGAGATGGCAATGAAAATTTAAATGTTAAGTTTGACCATGAGTTAGATATCAGTTTTAATTCTAGATATCTTTTAGACATCGCTTCACAATTAGATGGTGATAAAATTGAATTTTTTTTGAAAGATACTGGATCGCCCGCTCTAATAAAAGATCCTTCAGATTTTGATAGTATTTATGTCGTAATGCCAATGAAAGGCTAGCTTATCTTATCCAACTCTTCATACATTTTATTTTGTAAACTTTTCAAAAAAACATTGCTTTCTAATCCAATTTCAAAAGGTTTTAAAATTGAAACTATCAATTTTTTATTTGATTTCATTACACCCTTTTTAGGCCAAACTGATCCTGAATTTAAAACAACTGGAAGACATTTAATATTTAAATTATAAATTCTTGAAGCTCCCTTTTTAAAATCTGGTCTTTCTTTCACATCGTATCTTGTACCTTGTGGAAATATTATTAAAGGGCTACTTTTCTTATGTATTGATAATTTTACTCTCTCATAAAAATCAACATTATCCTTGCTAATCTTGTTTCTAGTAATTTCTATACATCCTATTTTTTTTAAAAATAAACCAAATATTGGAATTCTTATTAATTCCTTTTTTAAAATAAAAAAAGGTGATTCAAATATTGTTTGCAAAAAGAAAGTTTCAAATTGGGATTGATGGGTACAAGCAATAAAAAATTTGTTACTTCTATCAATATTTTCATGACCTTTAATAATTATTTTTGTTGATAAAAATGTTCTTAAACAAAATTTTGCCCAATAACCTGATAGCTTACCACCAAATGATGCAATATTGCTTGGCATTATTAGCGATGGTAAAAAAATAATACATATTAAAACAAAACCCAAATAAAAAAAAAATTTAAAAAAAAATCCTCTAATCATATTATTTGTTAAATTAAATCAGTAATTTTTTGTCTTTTTTTAATTACTATGGTTTTTAAGCCTTTAACCAATATTTCTGGTGAAGCAGGTCTTAGATTATAATTTGATGATAGTACCATTCCATATGCGCCTACATCACAAATAATCATTAAATCACCATTTGTAAGTTTCTGAAAACTTGAAGTTTCTAAGAATTTGTCAGTTGTTTCGCAAATAGGTCCAACAAATTCATGTTTTTTAATAATTTTATTTTTGCTAATTTTATAGGGAAGTATTCTATGAATTGAACCGTACAAGGCAGGTCTAATAAAATCATTCATTGCAGTATCTAAAATTATAAAAATTTTTCTTCCACTTTTTTTTATATACGTAACTTTGGTTAAAATAATTGCAGTGTTACCTATTATAGATCTTCCTGGTTCAAAGATTATTTTAACTTTATTTTTTTTTAAAAATTTTTGTATCATAGAGCTATATTTTTTATAGTTTAGTAAATTATCATTTTTAGTGTACTGAATACCCATACCACCACCAAGGTCTATAAATCTGAATTTATGATTACATTCATTCAAGCATTTTTGAATTACATTCAGCATTATTCTATAGGGTTGATGACTAGTTATTTGACTACCAATATGAACACTTAAACAATTGAACTCCAAAAATTTCGAATTTTTGTAGCTTCTAATTATTTTTTTAAAAGTATTAATATCAACACCAAATTTATTTTCTTTTTTTCCTGTCGAAATTTTATTTATTGTCCTTGCGTCAATATCAGGGTTTAACCTAATGCCAATGCTAACTTTTTTCTTATTTTTTCTAGCAATTTTTTCGATATTAATAATTTCATCCTCTGACTCGGCATTTATTAATAGTATATTTTTTTTAATTGCATAATCAATTTCATTTGACGTTTTTCCTACACCTGAAAATACTATTTTCTTTACATCTATACCGGCTTTTAAAGCCATCATCATTTCACCTTTTGATACTACATCAGCGCCTATATTATGAGTTTTAATAATTTTTAGAATATCCAGATTTGCATTAGATTTTACTGAAAAACAGATTATTGGATTAATTTTTTTAAAATTTGTTTTAAATTTTTTAATATTATTTACAATTTTTTCAAATGAGTAAACATAGGTTGGAGTGCTATATTTTTTTGCGATCTTGCTAGCACTCACTTTTTCTATATAAAAATGACCATTTTTATATTTCATTAAGTAACTACTATTTTTTTCAATACTTTAAAATTGCTTTCCTTATATTCAGGATCTCCTTTTTTTCCGCAAGAAAACACCAAATTTAAAACAATGATAACGAATATTAACTTTTTAATCATTTCAAATCCCTTTTATAAGACTTTATCATTTTTTTTATATTTTCAAAAGAAGTTCCACCAAAAGATTTTTTTGATTTAATGGAAATATTTAAATCAAAAACTTTTAATACATCTGCTTTAATATTAGGTTCAAATTTTTGCACTTCTTTCAAAGTTAAATCTTGTAGATTTTTTTTATTCTTTTCGCAAAAATTTATTATTTTTGCAGTTAATATATACGCTTTTCTAAAGGGATATTTTAATTGTTTCACAAAATAATCCGCTAGATCCGTCGCTGTAATAAAACCCTGTTTCGTTAGATTAGTCATTTGTTTTTTGTTAACACTAAAGTTAGACAAAACTTCATTCATAACTAAAATACAATTTTTCAAATTATCAAAAGCTTCAAAAACTATTTTTTTGTCATCTTGCAAGTCTTTAAAATATGATAACGGTAAACCTTTTAAAATAGTAAGCATAGAGAAAAGGTTGCCATAAATTCCTCCTGTTTTTCCTCTTAAGTACTCTAGCGGGTCAGGATTTTTTTTCTGAGGCATAATAGACGAACCAGTAACAATCTTATCATTTAAAAATATCAAATTGTATGCATCCGAATTCCAAATAATAAATTCTTCAGAAAGTCTTGATATATGCATTGAACATAACGAAGCCGAGTAAAGAAAATCTGTTACAAAATCTCTATCTGATACTGTATCAATTGAATTTCTAGTAGGATTTGTAAATCCAAGTTTTTTAGTAGTATAATTTCGGTCTATGTCAAATGATGTACCTGTTAAAGCAGCTACACCCAATGGATTTTCCTTTAAATTTTTTAAATTATTCTTAAATCGTATTTTATCTCTAGAAAACATTTCTATATAGGCAAGCATGTAATGTGAGAATGAAACAGCTTGTGCATTTTTTAAATGTGTAAAGCCGGGCATTATCGTATGAATGTTTTTTTCAGAAATTTTTATTATTAATTTAGACGAAATATTTAATAACTTAATTATTTCATTAGTGCTTTTTATCATCCATAACTTTAAATCCGTAATGACTTGGTCATTTCTAGATCTTGCCGTATGAACATATCCAGCATCTTCTCCGATAATTTCAAACAACCTTTTCTCAATACTCATATGAATATCTTCATCTTTGTTGTCAAATTTATGTTTTTTTTTGACAATTTCATTTCTGATTCTGTTAAGTCCAAAAATAATTTTATTTTTGACTTTGAAAGTAATTATCTTTTTTTTAAACAACATTTCCACATGAGCAATTGAGGCTTGTATATCCTCTTTAAAAAGTCGTTTATCAAAGCTTATTGAACTCCCTACTTTTTGAAACAGTGAGGAGGATTTTTTTATTCTCGTGTTCCAAACTGACGTGTTGTTTTTATTTTTTGTCATGATAAGTATTTTTTGATGAAATCATTGTTTATTAAATTATTTATTATTTTTATATATTTAATATCATCAAGTTCAGCATATTCAATAGAGGTCCCCAAAATTAAAAATCTAATTTTACACAAACAACCTAAAAAACTTGAAAACATTGAATTTCAAAACATCAATAATAAATTGATGAAATTGAATGACTTTAAAGATAAATTTTTAATTATTAATTTTTGGGCGACTTGGTGTGCCCCTTGTAGAGAAGAAATGCCATCATTAGACAAATTATCCAGTGAAAAAAATTTTAACAACTTAGAGATTTTGCCAATTAATGTTGGTAGTGAAAAAATTTCTAAGTCCAAAATATTTTTTGAAGAAGTAGGAATAAAAAATTTAAAAATTTATCACGATATTGACATGAAGTTACCAAATAAACTTTTGCTAAGAGGTTTACCCACAACTTTATTAATTAACAAAAAAGGTGAGGAATTTGCAAGAATTTTAGGCAGTGTAGATTTTGAAGATAAAAAACTTATTAAATGGTTAAAAAATTTTGACTGAATAAATAAATGAAAAATTTTAGTTTAGATAGCATTACTATAAAACCAAAAGAAAATGAGGCTATAAAAAAAGCAATTGTACTATTACATGGCTATGGAGGTGATGGTAGCGACATAAGTATGCTATCACATAATTGGAAAAGACATTTAAAAAATACTGTAATCATATGCCCAAATGGTCATGAGAGGTGTAAAATCAACCCATCAGGATTTCAGTGGTTTGATTTATCTATAGATGATGAAAATTATATTCTAAATCAGTCATTAAATGCTGAAATAAGAATTAATAATTTTTTATCAGAGATTAAAAAAGAATATAAACTGAAGAATTCTGATATTTGCTTATCAGGTTTCAGTCAAGGGTGTATGATGGCAATAAATGTTGCTCTTACTTCAAAGATACCATTCAATTGTTTAGTTGGTTTTTCTGGAAAAATAATAAACAAAAAAAATCTATCAGAAAGGATAAGTTCTAAGCCTAAAATTTTGTTAATTCATGGTAATTTAGATAGTGTTGTGACTCCTGATAATCTTCTCGATGCAAAAGATTTTCTAATCAGAAATAAAATTCATTGTGATACAAAAATGATAGATAACTGTGATCATAATATACCATTAGAAGCTTCTTCAATGGCTATAAATTTTATAAAAGAAAATTTAAATAATTAATTTTTTTAATTTGTAACATTGAATTATTATTTTATTTAGGTTAGTCTTTTGAAATGATATCTACAATGGACGAAAGTTTGTCACTAGAAAAATGCCCTGCTTTAGTGCTTAATGCTGATTATAGACCTTTAAGTTACTATCCGTTATCATTATGGAGTTGGCAAGACTCAATTAAATCTGTTTATTTAGATAGAGTTTCTATAGTAAGCTACTATGATAGAGTCATCAGAAGTCCATCATTTAGTATGAAACTTCCTAGTGTCATAGCACTTAAGTCATTTGTGAAACCATTATCAAATCCAAACTTTACAAGATTTAACGTTTTTTTAAGAGATAAATTCAGTTGTGTCTATTGTGGTAGTAAGAGTGAATTAACTTTTGATCATTTACTACCAAGATCAAAAGGCGGTAAAACTGATTGGGATAATGTTGTAACGGCATGTTCTAGTTGCAATGTTAAAAAAGGGGGAAGACTTTATGAAAATTCGGGAATGATTTTAAGTCAAAAACCTTTCAGACCTAGTACTGAAGATTTACACAGAAATGGTAAAAACTTTCCACCCAATTTTCTTCATAAGAGTTGGATGGACTATTTATACTGGGATGTAGAGTTAGAACCCTAATTATATTTTTTCAGATATATTTATTGCAATTTTTGAACCAGTTTTAATAACTTTGTCCAATATAGAGTAAAATCCTTTTTTAGATGCACCTTTTTCGTATGCAATATCTTTATGATGTAGTTCATCTTCTCTAAATTTTATGATTTTATCCCTTAATTCTTTTTCATCGTCTTTAATTTGATTTATTTGGTCTTGATAATGTTTATCTATTACTTCTTCTACAGAGGCGGTACACAACATTGCAGCTTTTTTACCAAGCAGTGTAGTTCCAAAACCTAAACCCACACCTAATAAATCCCATAATGGAAGAAACTTAGTAGGTTTAATTTCTCTTTTTTTTATTTCATTTTCAAAATAATCACAATGCTCTCTCTCATGCTCTCTCATTTCTTCAATTGTTTCTTTCAATTGGTTATCTTTATATATTGTATTTAATGCTAAAAGTTGTCCTTCATAAATTTTAATCGCACCTCTTTCACCTGCGTGATCTACTCTTATAAATTCCTCAAGTTTTTTTTTATTTGTTTTTTGCATGATTAAAATAATTAATTCCAAGAGCTATTATAGTCAATGAAATGATCAAATTTATCGTCGCAAGGGATAATCCAAATATCTTAAAAACAACATCTTTACAGGAAACATTTATATCCTTTAATTTGTTCAATAACTGTTCCTTATCTTGAATATTTAAGCTGTCATTCGTACATCCACTAAATTCTAAAAAAATTGAGTTTTCTATACCTACGTGATAACCTGACAAAAAGGCATTTAAAGTAAAAATACATACTAATGCTAAAAGCCAAATAGTTTTGTCGTTTAAATTGTACCCAAAAAAGCAAATAAATACAGATAATATAAAAGGTATTCTTTGATAGATACAAAGTTTACATGGATAAACTTTTAAAACATATTCAATGTACACAGCACTTATTAAAGAAAAAATACTTACTAAGAATATAATTAAAAAGAATTTTTTTTCATCTATGTAGTCCTTAATCATAATACAATAAATCCTTTTAAAAATTTATAAACTAAAAAAGCAACAATTATAATTATAATGCTTATAACAATTGATACTTTAATTAGTTTTTTTTCGATTATTTCCTTCATAGCAGAACCGAATTTACTAATTAAAAAAGAAATTAAAAAAAACCTTGTACCTCTTGTAATAGCAGAAACTATTAAAAAGTAAAAAATATTGAAACCTACAAAGCCACTAGTTATCGTTAAAAGTTTAAAAGGAACAGGAGTAAATCCTGCAATTGCTAAAAGAGTCATCCAAGCAATTACACCGCCCTCTGAAGAAAACTTTTCTTTTAAAAAGTAGGTATTGTCTACACCATATAGTTCAAAAATTTTTATTCCAATTTCATTAAAGAAAACAAAACCAATTAAATATCCAAGTAAAGCACCTAAAACAGATCCTGTAGTTGCTACAAAAGCTATTTTAATCCAGTCATTTTTTTTTGCTATGGTCATTGGAATAATCAGCACATCGGGTGGAATTGGAAAAATAAAACTTTCTATAAATGATATTATTCCAAGTATTAATTTAGAACTTTTATGTCCTGCTAATTTAATTGTTTTATTATAAAGCTCTTTAAACATATTTACTTTTATTTTGTGATATTCTTTTTATACTATTTAAATTAAATATTAATATATTTAATGCATGGGCGAATGGCGGAATTGGTAGACGCGTTGGACTCAAAATCCAATAGTAGCAATACTGTGAGAGTTCGACTCTCTCTTTGCCCACCAAAATATTATGAACATAAAAAATATTAATAATCTAAATCAGCTTTTCTTTGAAAAATATTCGTCACTAAAAGATAAGAATGAAATTCTGTTAACAAATCTTAAAGAACCAAAAAAAAATTATAGTTGGTCAGAGGTGTTTAATTCAATTAATATACTTTCTACAGAACTAAGCAAATTTGTTACAAAAGGTGACAGATGTTTACTTATATCTGAAAACAGACCTGAGTGGTTTATTTCTGATTTGTCAATCATGCTTTCACAATCAATTACTGTTCCAGCCTATACAACTTATATTGAGAAAGACTATGAGTACATTATTGATGATTGCAGCCCATCAGTTATATTTGTTTCAAACAATGAACAATTTAATAAGATAAAAAATATAGTTAAAAAAAAAAAATTTATAAAAAAAATATTTTCTTTTGAAAAAATAGAAGATTTAGATTCTAAAAATTATGTAAATATAAATAATTTAATAATTGAAACAAAAGACAACAATTTTAATCTTACATCTAATCTGAATAGAAAAGATGTAGCTTGCATAATTTATACTTCTGGGACACAAGGAAATCCAAAAGGTGTTATGTTAAGTCATGGTGGAATCTTAAATAACTGCGAGGGAGCAATTGAACTTTTAAATCCGCTAATTAAAAATAACAATCCGAAATTTCTTACATGGCTACCTCTTTCTCATTCTTATGAGCATACGGTCCAGTTTGTTCAAATTAGTGTAAATGCAAAAGTGTTTTATGCAGAAAGTATTGAAAAATTGATAAAGAATATGAATGACTGTTCCCCCGATATTATGACAGCTGTACCACGATTTTATCAAAACTTATTTCAAAAGATAAATTCTAATTTTGAAAAAATAAAAGGTGTTAAAAAAGTTTTAATAAACAAAACAATCAGTTTAGGTTTAAAAAAAAATAAAAAAATACCCTTGAATTTTTTTGAAAAAATTCAAGATTTTCTATTAGATAAAATAATCAGAAAAAAAATTAAAGCCCAATTTGGAGGGTCTCTTAAGACTTTTGTTTCAGGTGGTGGCGCCCTGGACAAAGAAGTTGGTTATTTTCTTAATGCAATAGGATTGCCTACTTTACAAGGCTATGGTCTAACAGAGGCTTCACCGGTGGTAAGCTGTAATCCAATAGACGACATAAGAGTTGATACAGTAGGACCTCCATTCAAAGGAAATGAGGTCAGAATAGCTGAGGATGGAGAAATATTAGTCAAAGGTGAAAATGTTATGTTGGGTTATTGGAATAACACAATAGAGACCAATAAAGTTTTGAAAGACGGATGGTTGCACACAGGAGATATTGGAGTTTTTGAAAAAAATTATCTTAAAATAACTGACAGAAAAAAAGATATTATAATTACACCTGGAGGTGACAACATAAGTCCCTTAAAGATTGAAAATGAGATTATAAATTCAAATCTTTTCGATCAAGCAATTGTGTTTGGAGAGAACAAACCTTATTTAATTGCATTGTTAGTGTTAGATGATGACAACAAAGATTTAGATAAAGTAGAAATTAAAGAAGAAATTGAAAAAATTAATAATAATTTGTCAAAAATTGAAAAAATTAAAAAATATTTATTAATTAACGAAAAATTTTCAATTGAGAA
>CACEKE010000002.1 GCA_902560075.1 uncultured Pelagibacteraceae bacterium | reverse complement strand
ACATTGTCCTCCAACAGAATCATGAGAGTTATTATTTAGTAAGATATATTTAAAATTTTTTTTTGAAAAAGTTCCAGCAGTTTTAATTGAGCCCAGATGCATAAGAAAAGAACCATCTCCATCAATGCATATAGTTTTATTTTTGTTAAATAAAGAGTGACCGAGAGCTACAGAAGACGTATGTCCCATGCCGCCAACCATATAAAAATCTTTGGTATTATATAATTTATATTTATTTCTCAAAAACATTATTTCTCTCGAATTATAGCCAGTACTAGATATAATTTTAGATTTATCACTAATATTTTCTATCAAAGTTTTAAGAAAAAATTCTTTGTCCAATTTATAATATTCTTTTTTGGTGTTTATTTTTGAATTTTTTTCTAAAGTTCCTTGTTCTATTAAACAAGCTATAGTTGATTTACTTTTTTTGGCTTTTTTAATTTGTTTATCAAATCTTATAATGTCTTTTTTTGATCTAATAATTGTATATTTTATATTTAAGAGTTTAAGGATTTGTTCTGTAATTTGACCTTTTACATTGTGCTGAGGCTCGTCCTTAATTTGAGGTGAACCTCTCCAGCCAATCACCAGTATAAGTGGAACAGAATATACTTTTTTATGCGCTATAGAAATAAGAGGGTTCAAAGCATTAGATAAGCCAGAATTTTGCATATAAATGATAGGAATTTTGTTACTAGACAGATAATATCCTATTCCAATTGAAACTGCAGCACCTTCATTCACAGCTATAATATGCTTTATCTTTTTATTTGATTGTAGGTAATATGAAAGTTCCTTTAAGACGCTGTCTGGAACTCCAGTAAAAAAATCAGAGTTATTTTTTTTTAATACATTAATTAATGAATCAATTTTAATCATTACCTATAAGATTTATAATCCTTTTGATAGGTATTATATTTTTTTCTATTTCAAAAGATCTAGTATTTTCAAGAATTTTTTTTGCAGTAAATTCCATAGCTGGAAAAGCAGCTCTTAGTAAATGATTAGCATAAATAACAATTTTGAAACCATTTTTTATTAAATCTTTTTCATATACTTTTGAGTAGGTTGAGGGTACAGCTATCAAGGGTTTAGAGAATTTACTTTTATTAAAAATTTTCGAAAATGAAAAAATCTCCTTAGCAGTTTTTTCTTTGCTATGGATTAATATCGCATCTGCACCAGCTCTCGAATAAATTTCTGCTCTTTTAAGAGCGTCTTTCAGGCCTTTTCCAAGGATAAAACTTTCAATACGAGCAATAATAAGAAAGTCCTTGGACTTTCTTGTAGTACAAGCTTTTTTAATTTTTTTTGCAAACGCTTTTGGTGTATCCTGTTTAGCATCCTTTTGATTTTTAAATAATGAATTTTTTTTTAATCCTACTTTATCTTCCATTATAATAGCAGAAACACCATTTCTCTCCAAAGATCTTATCAAAAAAGATAAATGTTCAAATTGACCACCATTATCAGCATCAAATATTAATGGTTTAGAGGTTACGTCAAGCATATCATTTAATGATGATATCCTAGAGGAGTAATCTACAGCTTGATTATCAGGCTTTCCTTTAGTTGCAGAATCTGTCAAACTTGAAGACCACATACAATCAAATTCCTCAATTTTCTTATTTTTTTCTATTTTTAGATTTTCTATGATTAAGCCTGTTAATGAATTATGAGACTCTAAAACTCTAACAATCTCTTTTGATTTTATTAATCTAGCTAATTTTGAAACTCTATTTTCTGTATTATCAAAAATATCTTTTATTTTTTTTTCTGAGTTAGTAACTGATATATTTTTGGTGGATCTTGGTTCAATTAATTTACCATTCCATTTTTTTAAAATTTTAATAACTTTTGGTCGTATGTGTTTTCTAAAACCTTGTTTTTTCCAGTCATCTCCATGGACAAGAAAATTAGGTTTTAAGGCTTTTAAATTTTCAATATAATCATATGAATTATCTGGGATTACTTTAGATACATTTTTTAAGTTTTTTACCATTAATTCCCTTGTTTCATAATTAATAATAGGAATACTTTTGTATTTGGCTATTGCCTTGTCAGTTAACAAACCAACTATAACCTCACCATATTTTTTGGCTACATTAATTATTTTAATATGAGCATCATTAATAAAATCAACAGCTAAAGGTACATAAACAATTTTTTTTGATGATTTCATTATTTGATTTTGTTAAACTTTTTTTTAATTTTTGTTGAAGAAACATTTTTAGTATACTTAAATTCTAAAACTTTTCCATTCCATTCTTTCATTGTCCTGATCAAAATTTGACGTTCTTTAGATTGTGGTCCTTTTACCCAATCATTTCCATGTACGAAATAATCAAGTTGATATTTTTTTGCAGTTTTAGCATATTCTAGTCCGTTTAAAGGAATAATTTTTTTAATACATTTAATTTCTTCAAGAACTTTTTTTCTTTGGTAGTAATTAAAAAATGGAAATCTTTTTTTGTAGGATTTTATACCAGCATTAGTCATAAGACCCACAATGATATTTCCAAATTTTTTTGCTTTTACTAAAAGGTTTACATGACCATGGTGAAAAAAATCAGCACTCATCGGAATAAAAACGTAAGGTCTTTTTAGATCAAAAAAAACTTTCTTCCTCATGATGATTATTTATTAAACCATGGTTTATTATCATTTAATAATCTCTTAAGATTATTTTGTGAAAGCCAAGATAAATGGTATAAAGCATCTGAGGATATAGATCCTCCAATTCTAAGAATTAAAATTTTACCTTTCCCTTTGAACTTATAGATCAAGTTAGGCTTGATATAAATAGAGTCGCCAGGATCAAATTTTTGTTTGATCTTTTTATCGAAAGTGATGTCAATTGTTGTAGAACCAATATTATAAAGGTATTGGTGAGTTGGTATCATAAATTCAGTTGTATTTTTATTTTCTTTAAGAATATTTAGTTCAAATGCTTTAGACATTGGTAAATGTGCAAGGTTGGTAAGCTCCACAAATAAAAATTCTTTTTTTTTCATTGATGGGTAATACCAAGATCTATTATTGTTATATTTTTGTATTTTAACATAATGATCTTGTATTGGAGGCAATAAATCTCTAGAATTTATCTTTAGAATATTTGCTATTCTATTAATTACATTGCTATTAGGTAATTTTTTTTTTTTAAAAATTTCTTTTAATTGAATTCCTGATAATTCAAAAAAGTTTTGTTTTGAAATAGATGAATTATTTAAATGGTAAAGAAGTGAAGATTTAAATGCGTTAACTTTATTTTTTAGATTTAAATTAAATCTTTTTGTTAATTCATAGCCAATTGCAGAAAACTCATTTAATGACTCTGTATTTAATTTATCTGCATAAGTAAGTGCTAAAATATTCCCTAAAACATTTTTCTTATTTTCTCGTGTGGTGAATGAATGCGGAATATATGGAGAAATATACATTGAGTCACCAGTATTCATTTTTACTACTTTTTTCTTGTTATTAATTTTATAGTAGAAATTTACTGGCCCAATAAAGTAAGTAAATTGGTGAAGGAAATGCCCATTATTAAATCTTACACCAACATTATTTGGGTTAGAATTTTTAACAATTTTTAATTGTTGAATCCACTCAGGTCTAAAAGTTGAAACTTTACTCATTACTGTATCTTTATAAAGATAATAAGGATAACCAGCTCTGTACATTTTTCTTTCTGTAGAATTTGAAGCTTTATTTTTGAAAATTTTGTATCCATTTTTAGTGTCGTCCTCTACACTGAAAAATTCATTAAAATTTACAGGCCACTTTTTCACAGCTTTTTCAATTAAATCAAACTCTAATTTTCTTTTTCCATCTAATATTTCTAAAATTTTTTTTTTTGTTAAACCTAAATCTGAAGCAGCATCCTCAGGTCTTCTTTTTAAGTCATTTAGTATCTTTTTAAATTTAATGTTAATCTTCTTTTTTGTCATTTTTGTTAAATTATTTTTAATTTGTTAATATTATAAACTTTCACGTATGATATTTAAATATTTTTTACAATTATTTGAGTAATCAAATCTGTATAAACTATTATATGCTAACTTTATTTTAGATCTATAGATTTTTGACTTTTTATTAAATCTTAAAATTTTTTTTGCTAAGTCTTTGTAATCACCAACATCAAATAGGTCCCCATATTTACCACTTTTCAATATTTCTTTTGGACCTGTTGGACAATCAGATGAAATGATAAATTTTTTTAAAACTTGCGCTTCAAGGAGAACATTTGGCAATCCTTCAAATTTGGAAGTTAACACGAATATATCCGCTTTGTTTAGATAGTTGTATGGATTATCTTGAAAGTCAATTACATTTATATAATTGTTCAATTTTTTTTGTCTTATAAAGTTTTTTATAATTTCTTTATTTTTTCCATATCCCATTATTAACAATTTACATTTTTTTTTTTTAACTATTAACTCAAAACCCTTTAAAAGAGTTATATGATCTTTTTGATTAGTAAATCTAGCAATATTTATTATTTTTAGACTCTTTGAATCATCAAAAAATTTAAAATTCAAAAATTTTTTACTTTTTTTTAATATTTGAGATTTATCTAATGGATTATAAATCAATACAGTGTTTATATTAAAAACATTTTGAAATTCTTTTTTAAAATGGCTACTGTTTACAATAATTTTATGTGCATATTTAAAAAAAAACTTAAATAGATTTTTTTTAATTATATTTCCTCCCCAACCGGAAGGAGAAGAATTAGATCTTGTAATTACTTTAAAATTAAAAAATATTGATAATATAATCACATAAATATTTGCTTGAAAGGAAAATATAAGAGTTTCCCTATAACCACGAATTTCTTTTATAAGCAAATAAAGTGAAATAAAATATTTAAAATATTTTGAATATTTTTTTTTATTTGAATAATTAGAATTAATTATATCAATTTTTTTATCGAATCTTTTATTAAATTTTTTATCAAACGTTATTAGAGAAATATTTTTAATATTTTTAGCTAGATAATTTGCAATAATAATAAAATTTTTTTCAACACCGCCTCCTTCCATAGAAGGCATGAATAAAATTAATTTTTTTTCATTTTTATCCATAATTTTCTAAAAAAATTTTTAAAACTTAAACTTCTTTCACTGATTTTTTTATAAGTAAAAAGTTTAGTATCTGTCTTTTTTTTTATAATTGCTAATCCAGATGAAACAAATGTAAAATTCAAATCAAAGTTTTCTTTATTTTCTGAATATATCGAAATTAATAAATCAAAAGTTTCTTTATTATTTATCTCACAATAAAAATTATTTCTTTCTTTACTTTCTAAATAAGGCAAATGTGAGACATCATCAATAAATATAAATCCATTTTTTTTTATTAAAGGATAATATTCATAAATTAATTTTTTAACATGATTTGCTTCATGAAGGGTGTCGATAAATAGAATATCAATTTTTTTTGGGATCTTAGATTTTATATATTCAAAATTATCATCTCTTGTTTGAAAAAAATGCCAATTTTTATCTTTTGTTACATTTGAGCAATCATCTATATCTACAGAGAAGAGTTCTCCATTATTTTTTTTACAAATATCTAAAAATTTTTTTGTTGATCTACCATTTTGGACTCCTAATTCCAAAATAATTGGATTGTCTATCTCTTTTATTAATGGAAATAAAAAATTGTCTAATTTATAATCAAAATCACTCATTCAAATTATTTTTTAAATATATTTGTTTTAAAAGATATATTTTCATATTACTAATACACTAGAATTACAAATTAGAAACAATTTGAAACTAAAAAAAGTCTATTATTGGTCACCTTTTCTTACGCCTATAGCAACTTGCAAGGCTGTTATAAATTCAGCTTACAGTTTAAATAAGTTTAGCAAAGAGTTTGATGCTACTATTATGAACTTTTTTGGAGAATTTAACCAAAATATTTCTGAGATAAGGCAAAAAAAAATAAATTTATTAAATTTTTATAATATAAATATCACTAAATATTTGCCAAAGTATGGGAAAGTTTCTAGTAGAGTCTCATATTTAATTTTTTTTATATTGGGCTTTTTACCCTTGCTTAAAATTCTAAAAAAAAAACCACCTGACTATATTGTCATTCACCTAATTACATCATTGCCTTTAATTTTGTTGATTTTATTTAGTTTTAAGACAAAATTTATATTAAGGATTTCAGGACTTCCAAGATTGAATATGTTTAGAAAGTTGTTATGGAAATTTGCATTTAAAAAAATTTATTTGATTACATGTCCAACAAATGCAACCAATAATTATCTAAAAAGTTTAAATTTATGTGATGAAAAAAAATTAAAAATTCTTTTTGATCCTATTATTCATGTCAGCAAAGTAAATAGTAAAATAAAGGAGAAAATAGATCAGAAAGGAGACTTTTATGTTGCGATTGGAAGACTGACAAATCAAAAAAATTTTTTATTTCTTTGTAATTGTTTTAAAGAGTTAGTAAAAAGATATCCAACAATAAAATTGTTTATTATAGGGGAAGGAGAAAATTTTAATTTATTAAATAGTTTTATTAAAAACAATAAATTATCAAACAATATTTTACTTCTAGGATATATAAAAAATGTATTTCCTTATTTTAAAAAAGCCAAAGGTTTTATATTGTCATCGTTATGGGAAGACCCAGGTTTTGTATTAATAGAGGCAGCATTTTGTAGGTCACCGGTATTTTCATCAGATGCTAAACCAGGTCCACGTGAAATCATTAAAAATAATTTAAATGGAACAATTTTCAAAAATAATGACAGAAATAGTTTTTTGAAAAACTTTGATGTTTATATAAAAAATTCAAAGAATAGTAAAATAGTCTTAGAAAATTTAAAATTAAGCAGAAAATTTAGTATTTTTAATCACTATAAACATTTATCTGGTTATTTAGTCTAATAATGATTTTGAACACTTTAATATTTTTTATTTTAAGTTTGCTTATTTTATTGAGTACCATAGGTTATGGTTTGATTTTCGCTGGTAAAATTTTCCAAAAAAATAATTATCTAAATTTACCACTTAAAGGACTATTAGGCATTTTTTTCTTGTATATTATTTCTGCTACTACTCATTTAATTTTACCTCACAACTATATACATAATACTATAATTTTATTAATCGGAATTTTATTCTTATATAATTATTATATTAGAGGTTTAGTTGAAAAAAAACATTTAAATAAAATTTTAATTGTTTTCGTTTGTTTATTTTTAGGTTTTATAATATCTAAAACTAATGAAGATTTTCCTTATTATCATTTACCAAATTCACTTCAATTCTCCTCTTATAAACTAGAATTTGGATTAGGTAATCTAAATCATGGTTTTAAACATATTTCATCAATATTTCTAATTAACTCAGTTTTTTACTTACCATTTGTAAATATTTATCTATTCAATATCACAAACTTTTTGCTACAAGTATTTTTCTTCTCTGGACTAATTATTTTAATTAATAAAGATAATTTAAATACTTTTAGCAAAATTATAATATCCATCGCTTTTGTTACTTATCTTGTAAAATTTTACAGGTTATCTGAATATGGAGCTGATTATTTGGGTCAATTCTTGGTTCTATTAGGCTTTATATTTGCCTCTTTTTCTTTTTCAAAGAAATTAAATACTGACCAAAAAAAACAAATATTTTCGTGTTCACTTATATTTATTGTTTTTGCTATCACAACAAAATTTTTATATGCAATATATGCAATTATACCAATAATATTATTCATATATTTATTTAAGCTAAATGAAATTATAAAATACATATCGGATATAAAATTTTTTCTTGTATGTTTATTTTGTATAATTTCTGTTTTTTTTTTTAATTTTACAGCGACTGGGTGTTTTTTGTATCCTGTAACATTTACATGTTTAACCGATACTATTGATTGGTCGATCTCGGAGAGTACAATAAAAAGTTTAAATCTTCATTATAAGGCTTGGTCAAAAGCAGGGGTAGGCGCAGGCTATGGGATTTCTAATCACCAGGAATATATTTCAGGAACTAATTGGGTGGACAATTGGATTGAAAAATATTTTTTTACAAAAGTTTCAGATTATATTCTGGTGGTTTTATTTATTTGTCTAATATTTACTTTTTTTTTAAAAAAAAATTTTCTAATTAAAAAAAATTTAGACTTTAATGTTAAACCTGTAATTATAAGCTATTTATCTATTTTGATAGTTTTTTTATTATGGTTCTTTAATTTTCCTTCCTTAAGATATGCTGGTTACACTATAGTTTTTTTAGTTTTAATTGTACCAATTTCGTTATTCTTAGCGAAGAGGATTAATTTTAATAGCAAAAATGTAATAAAGAAGATCAACGTATTAATAATTTTAGCAATTTTTATATTTAATTTAAAAAATATTCAAAGATTAAATAAAGAATTAAATCTCAGTATAAATGAGCACCATAATTTCTCAAATTTCCCCTTTTTTTGGGTAGATGAAGTTAAATATAATAAAATGTTAATTGAAAACAAATATTTCTATGAAATAATAAATAATTCATCATGTTGGAATGTGCCTTCAACTTGTATTAAAAATCTTTCTTACTTAGAAATAAAAAAAAAGAATAATTACTTCTTTTATAAAAGAAAATGAGTAAATATCCCTTAGTTTCAATAGTAATTACATATTTTAATAAAAAAGAATATATTAGAAAAACTTTGAAATCAATATTTTCCCAATCGTATAAAAATTATGAAATAATTTTAGTTTATGACGATGAAAGTTTAAATGATTTACAGTTAATTAAACTTTTGCTGGTAAAGTTTAAAAAAAAAAAAATTATTGTAAATAAAAAAAATATTGGTGTATCAAAATCAAGGAATAAAGCTTTTAAATATTGTAGAGGCAAATATATAGCTTTCATTGATGCCGATGATTTATGGAAAAGAAATAAACTTTATACTCAAATACAATTTATGGAAAAGAATTTAGCATCGTTCTCATTTACTTCATATGATATTATTAATTTTAAAGATAAATTGATAAAAAAAAGGTATGTATATAATGACCCGTCGTATGATCAACTTTCAAAAAAAAATATTATAGGACTTAGTACTGTAATGATTAATAAAAAAATTTTAAATCATATAAAATTTCCCAATCTAAGAACTCAAGAGGATTTTGCTGTATGGTTAAATCTTTTAAAAAAGCGTATAAAGTTATCACATATTCCTATGGTTTTATCTTCATGGAGATTGTCCAAAAATTCACTTTCTTCAAATAATTTACAGAAAATTTTAGATGCGTTTAAGTTATATTATTTTTACCAAAAAAAAAATTTAATATTATCTGTTTATAGTGTATTAGTCCTAGGATATAATAAATTATTTAAATAGATCAATTTTTGAAAAAAAAAGCTCTCATAACAGGTATTACGGGACAAGATGGATCTTATCTTGCAGAATTTCTTCTAAAAAAAAACTATATTGTTCATGGTATTAAAAGAAAATCATCAACATTTAATACAAATAGAATAGATCACATTTATAAAGATATTCATAAAACTAAAAATTTTTTTCTGCATTATGGAGATTTGGGTGACTCAAATAGTCTCGTAAATATTATTAATCATGTTAGACCAAATGAGATTTATAATTTGGGTGCACAAAGTCATGTTGGGCACTCTTTTGAAATACCTGAATACACTTCTGAGGTTAGCGGATTAGGAACTCTAAGAATACTAGAGGCAATGAGGTTCTTGAATTTAAGAAAATGTAAATTTTATCAAGCTAGCACATCAGAATTATTTGGAGAAACTTTTGGAAAGAATTCTTTTACTGAAGATTCTATTATGGTTCCTAAATCACCTTACGGTGTATCAAAATTATATTCCTTTTGGATAACAAAAGTTTATAGAGAGGCTTATGGCTTTCACGCTTCAAATGGAATTCTATTTAATCATGAAAGTCCAAGAAGGGGAGAAACATTCGTGACGCGAAAAATAACCATGTTTTTTGCAAAGCTAGTGTGTGGGCTTGATGAAACACTTTATATAGGTAATCTTGATGCCAAAAGAGATTGGGGACATGCAAAAGATTATGTTGAAATTCAATGGAAAATTATTCAACAAAAAAAGCCTGATGATTTTGTGATTGCGACTGGTAAAGCAATAAGTGTTAGAGAATTTATCAATGAATGTTGCAAATATTTAAATTTGAAAATTATTTGGAAGGGTAGTGGTTTAAACGAAAAAGGATATTTAGTTTCTGGAAAGAGAAAGAAATTAATAATCAAAGTTGATCGAAAATACTATAGACCATTAGAAATTGATTATCTAAAGGGAAACCCGAAGAAAGCAATGAAAATATTAAAATATAAACTAAAGTACAATTTAAAAAATCTTGTTAAAGACATGCTAGATTCTGATATTAAATTAGCTAAATTAAATCAAAAAAAATGAAAAAAAAAAGCTATATTTTTCTAGCAGGTCATAATGGGCTTGTTGGAAATTCTTTACTAAATCTCTTAAAAAACAAAGGCTATAAAAATATCATAACCGTTGATAAATCAGAGCTAAACTTAAGAGATTTTAAAAAAGTTAAAAACTTTTTTAAAAACAAACAAATTGAATATCTAATTATGGCCGCAGCCAGAGCCGGAGGTATTATAGCAAATAGTACAAATCAAAAAGATTTTTTTATAGAAAATGTTGAAATTCAAAATTCTTTGTTACAACTTGCCTTATATAAAAATGTTAAAAGAACAATTTTTTTAGGAACATCTTGTATTTATCCTAAATTTGCTAAAAATCCGATTTCTGAAAGTAGTTTGTTGACCGGGGAGCTTGAAAAAACAAATCAATGTTATGCTATAGCCAAGATATCTGGCATTAAACTTTCCGAGGCATTATTTAATGATTTTAAAATGGACATTATTTGTCTTATGCCAACAAATGTTTATGGAAATAATGATAATTTCGATAAAATAAATGGTCACGTAATTCCCGCAATGGTCTCTAAATTTGTTGAGGCAAAAAAAAAATCTCAAAAAAGTGTTAAATTATTAGGAACCGGAAAACCAATTAGAGAGTTTATTCACTCTGATGATTTAGCAGAAGCAATTTTAAAATGTCTAAATGTTTCTTCAAAAAAAATGAAAAGAATTTTTGGAGGTAAAATGCCAATTTTAAATATTGGTACTGGAGAGAATATTAAAATTATTAATTTAGCAAAAATGATATCTAAATTTTCAAATTACACGGGAGTGATAAAATTTGATAAAAGATTTCCTGATGGAACTTATAAAAAAAATCTTAACTCAAATATTATAAAAAAATTAGGTTGGAAACCAAAAATAAATTTAGCAAATGGTCTTAGAGAAGTTGTTCTAAATCAATTTAATAAATGAATATAAACTATATTTTATATTTAATAATATTTTTTATATTTATCTATTTTATATCTAAAAAATATGAAATATTAAGAGAAGACATTAATTATTCGGACCATAAAAAACTTGGTAAAGCAAATAAATTTCCCATATTAATCGGAGGAGTATTTATTATTATCTCTTTATTGATATTTTTGCCAAAAAACTTACTTTTTTTTAAATTCGCATCTATCTCAATCTTTTTAGTTGGTATACTCTCTGATAAAAATATTATTTCTAGCCCAAGATTAAGATTATTTTTCCAAATCGGCATTATTTTCTATTTAGTACACTTCGAAAAACTTAATATTACAGGAGTTAATATTGATTTTATAGATTATTTGTTAAACATAAATTATTTTAATTATTTTTTTACAATCTTTTGTTTTGCTGTGTTGGTTAATGGTGGTAATTTTTTAGATGGTCTAAATGGATTGCTATCTGGATATTTTATATTGGTATTAATTTCTGCTTTTTATATTTCAAATTATCAGATAGATATAAGTGATGACATTAAAGATCTAGTCGATTTACTTTTAACAATAACTATAATTTTTTATTTTTTTAATATTTTTGGAATTGTATATTTAGGGGATAGTGGATCTTATTTGTTATCTATCACAGTCGGCTTTATATTGATCAAAATCCATCAAGATACAAATTTTATATCTCCTTATTATATTGCTAACATGCTATGGTATCCTGCATTTGAAAATCTATTTTCTTTGTTAAGACGATTTCTAAGTAAAAACAAAATATCATCTGCAGATAAATTGCATCTCCATCAATTAATTTTCAGATATTTAAGGTCAAAAACTTCAATTAAGGTCGATTGGATAAATACTATATCTGGTTCTATAATAATTCTATTGAACATACCTTCCATATATATTGCTACAAGTTACTATTTTCACTCTATTATATTAGTAATTACAATTATTTATAATTTAAGCTTTTATTTATTAATTTATTATTTTCTTTCTAAAAATTTTAGACTTAAAAAATAATATTATTATCTCTGACAAAATTAAAAAACCATCTCTTATCTCATTCACTTTTTTATTTCCACCTATTCTTTTTTTTTCATAAGAAGGAATGCTTATATAATTCATTTTTGATATTTCAATTTTTATAGGAAATTCAACACAAAACCTAAAGTCATTTGATGAAATGTTTAACTTTTTGAATTTTGAAGTCCTTCCTAATACATAAGTATATAAAATATCACTTAAATTAAGAGAAAACAGCGATTTACCTAGAAAAGAAAAAATCTTATTACCGATAAATGTAATTATGGTATCGTCATCGCTGCCTCCACCCTCAAGGTACCTAGATGCAAATACAAAATCATTATTTTCACATTTAATTAACATTTTTTCTAAATCTTTATTTTCAAAAGAACCGTCAGCATTAAATATGCAAAAGTATTTTGTAGAACATTTATTTATTCCTTCTATGATTGAATTGCCATAACCTTTACCCATCTGTTCATGAATTAATACTTTAAAATTTTTTATAGAGTTTTTAGTTTCTACATCATTTTTTGGCAAAGATACAATTACCTTGTGATTAAGTTTCTGAAGACTCTGCAAAACTTTTGGAAGTGACTCTTTTTCATTTTTTGCTGGAATAATTATAGTTAAATCTGTCATAAAATTTTCTATTAATATTTATTTAAATCTCATACAAGAAGGTTTCTGCTTAATAAATTTACTCCCACAACATATTTTGAAAATTTTTGAAATCGAAAATTATTCTTTGGAATAATGTGATCTCTGAATAGCTGGTCATGTGAAGCTGGGTATTTAAATTCCATTATTTCTTTATCATAATTTATTTTAAAATTTGTTCTAATGCTAAAGAATTCTAGTTGAGTATCGATGGTAGCTCTAATACTACCATGTCCATATTCATAGTATTCTCTTAAGTACTTTGTTTTGATGACAGGAAACACATTTTTTTTAAAAATTTTTTTTAAATTATTTTCTAATTGGCTGTTGGGGTAATTTCTTAGGCTTTCCTCAATATTGTAAATATTTTTAAGTCTTATTGTATCTTTCCAACCAAGAAAACCATTTTTATTTTTAATCTCTAAATTTACAAAATCTGGACTTTCATTATACCATCTAATTCTTGCTTTAATTCTGCGAGTATTGCCATCAACATTATCTTTAAAGGATGAAAAATTTAAATCATCAAAATATAATGAATTAACTAATCGTTTATCATATTTTTTATAGAATCTTTTTGTAACTAGAAAATTTTTGAATAAGTAAGCATTATTTTTTCTTTCAATGTATTTCCTCTCAAATCTTCTAATTTTTTTATCTATTTGTTTGTTTTCCATATAAGTTTCCGTACATCATCCCCTCAATATTCTCTCCCTCTAGATTACCTAAAATTCTTTTTCCATCAATCTCAAGCGTACTAATTTTGTCTACTAAGAAGACATCATTGCTATTATTTAAAATTAGATCATTAACTTTTAAAGAGGCTGGTCCATATTCACTTTTTTTTACAAAAACAGCAAATGGAACAGTGCTGTTATTTATTTTAATATTAGTTACATTTGCTTTAGAACTGTCTTTAACGGCTATAGCTATTTCAGAATTATCCAGATTTAAGTTTTTAATTTCAACTTTAGACTTCTCACCTACGCTTATAGATTTATCTTGTACTTTATCTGAAAAAAAATTTTTACCACTTATTTCCGAGTTAGAAAAATCTAAACAATCATTTCCTATGTTTTTACACTTTAAATTGATAAAGTTTAATTTGCCCGCATCAACATCTATTGCATCTGAGATCGTATCCATTAATTCAATATTCTCTAATTCAGTTTTAGAGTTAATAAAGTTCACAAAATCTTCAGAATGTGATTTTTCAAAAATCGTATTTTTTATGTAATTTTCACTATTAATAAAGTTTACAGCGCCATATAAACTAAAACCTTTTAAATTTGGTGCCTTTAAATTTTTAAATATTGTGTTTGAAATATTATTTGTATTCCCCTTTAGTATTAAGCTTCCGTATTCTGGTTTTAAACCCTCAATTTTTGATTTATTATTTTTGTTTCCTTCTATTTGTAAATCCCCGAATGCAACCAATGACGCGCCGTTTGATAAATAAATATTTTGATTTTTTTTTAACTTTAGTACCAAGTTTTTATTTAGCAGTGTGTTTTCTTTAATTTTAATATTTTCCTCAACCGGTATTATTAATTTGTCTTTTTTTATGTGTTTTATTGTGTCCTCAAAAGATTTAAAACTTGCAAGATCTATTGGAAAATAATTTATGTTTAATTTTGGGTTATTATAAAGATTAATTTTTTTACTAATATTATTAAAATCACTAATTACAATTTTTTCACAATTTTTATTCCAATTTATTGTAGAATTTTTATATACCCAATATACTTTTTTTAAATCTTCCCCTTTTCCACAATTTGGAATAATTTTTACTGGTGTAGAGTTTAAGAAGCCTTTTATAATTAATTTGTCTTCATTCTTAGAAAAAATAAACTCGTCAAAATTAATATTATTTATTTTATTTTTAATAAATTTAGCTCTTTTATACAAATATTTGTCATCGTAAATATAAGGGGCAATACCTTTCCAAAATATCTTATCAACTTTTGAAAAATCTTTATAAAAAGCTTTGTTATAAAGTTTTATTTCTGTTTGGTATTTATTCAAAAAATTATCTATGTAACTTTCCTCAGTTATTAAATCCAAATGTTCAAGATATTTTTCTATAAATTCATTGCGTAAATTGCTTTCATCTTTTAGAAAAAACTTTAAAAACCAATCTCTTTCATCACAGATCCAAGAACAACTTGATCTTTTATTTAAAAAATCCAATATTATAAAATTTGAAAAATCTCCAGTCCCTTTGTGACCATCAAAACTAATTGGATCAATTTTACCTATTATTGGGTTATAATAAAATCTGGCACTTCTTGGTAGAACTCCATGATAAGCCTCAAGCAAATCAGAGACTGCAAAATATTTTGCCCACTCATCCCAATTGATAAAATTTTCATAATAATTTTTATTTTCTTTTAAAGAATTTAATATTGAATATCCTGATTTAATTTTATCTGGATCGTTTATATACCAATCAAGCTCTGAGTAAGCTTCAAAAATTATCTCAGGAAAATTTCTTCCCTGTCTATCGTTTATTCCAAATATTGGTCCATTCCTTTTTCCATTTTTCTCCAAAAGTTCTTTTGAAAATCCTTCCTCAATAACAAAAATTCCTCTATCTATTCCATTTACAAAAAAATTTACTACTAAATAATCTAATGAAATTATTTTCGACTCTTTACTTAGCTTTTGAAATATATATTCATAAATATAGTTTCGAGCTATAGGTTTTTGGATAGAAAATTCCTCTAAGCCATTAAATCTATCCTCAGAGGTTATATCAATTTTATATGAAGTAAAGTTTGGCTCAGCAAAATGAATTTCTCTATCGCCTTTTACTCTCAACTTCACTGGGTACTCAGATTTTTCATATAATAAAGTTCCACTTACATATTTTTCAACAAGACTTCTGTCCTCTTTATCTAGATTTTCAAAATTAGCTCTATTTTGTCTTTGGAATTCAAGAGCGATAACAGACTTTTGATTTAAATTGAGATAAAGCTTAGGAATTTTAGGTGGTACAAGATTATAATAAATACTTTTCAAGTAACTATTAATGTAATTTGTAGATCTTTTTGCCTCTATACCTGTAGTTTTGAAAATTACAGATGATATTAAATTTATAATTTTTTCAGGTGTATGAATCTTTTTTATAGGACTTAATTGATACCAAAAAAAAACAACTAGAAAAATTATAACTTGAAAACAAAATAAATATAAAACTAAATTTTTAATACTTTCAAATAATTTACTTTTAATAATTTTAAATGAATTTTTTTTTTTTATTAACATTTATTCACTTAAATTTTCATTTGAATAAAATGATGCGATGATATCTTTCTGGTCTAAATCTCTAATTCGATCAATTGATTTCAATTCTGCCTTTTTATTTTTAAATTCAACCCAAAATAAATATACTTCTGTATTTTCTAATATCGTCGATGATTTTAGGTTTAGATAGTTGGTATCCTTTTCTAAAATCTTTAAAATTTTTTGTAAACTTATAGATTTGTTTTTAATCTCTAGCTGCAAAACATTTATATTTTTTGTGTCAGACATATGGACATCTGATCTTCTGAATTTACTAAAAATAAATAATGTTATAATTATAAATATTGTTGCTGAAATTCCCACAATATATTGATTAGCACCACATGCTAAACCAATACCTATAATTAAAAAAAGATATATTAGTTCTTCTGGTTCTTTAATTGCTGCCCTAAATCTTACAATAGATAAAGCCCCTACCAATCCAAGAGATAATGCTAATGAAAATTTTATAACTGTTATTATAAGTGTTGTAGTTATCGACAAAGGGACAAAAAGATCAGAAAAATAACTTTTGTTGCTTAAGGTCATTGCACATTTTAAGTATACATACTTAACCAGTAAAGCTAGAATTGCTGAAAGCAAAAGCGAAATTAAAAAACTGAATATATCTATTTCAACAGACTGATTTAAAAAAAAGTCCTTAAAATTATCTAAGTTTTGAACTCCTAATTCCATTGCTATTTCTTATTATTCTCCCAAAACCCTTTTATTAACTTATATGGTTTTTTTGACTTATTAATTAAATTTTTTGCATCATTAACATTGCCATAACCGCTAATTAAAATATTATTATTTAATTTGTAATTTTGAAACCATAATTCAATTATCTCTAACGCTCCAGGATAATTTCTATTCAAATCATTAAAATTGTTTATAATTGAGGAGTTAAAAACATAACTATTTTGATTTATCGCAACTATTTTACTATCAAGCCTGCCCTCATCTTTCATATTTATTACTCCTATGATTTTACTTTTAATAACTGAACCTCTTTCTAATCTTTCGCCTAATAGAATAACATCAATAGGATCTCCATCTCCGCCTATCTCTTTAGAGAATAATGTTTGTGGTACAAATCCATAATTAGATATATATGGCAAGTACTTAATTTTTCTAAAACTATTATTCTGAAATTCCCATCGAATAGAACCGTCTTTTTTCCACAATTCCCACTTATCATTATCTCCCGCAGGTATTTCAACAATGACATTGATTGTTCCATCGTTATTAGTTGAATTATATTCGTGAAAAAAATTTTTATCACCAATGATTTTATTCTCAAATGATAAACTCTGTGATTTAAGTAAAAAAATGACTAAATTTAAAAGTATGATTAATGAAATTTTTTTTGTCATCATAAAATAAATTCTTTATAGATAATAAAAAACAAAATTACAAATATTGGTTAATCTAAAATATAATATATAAATAAGTTAATGAAAAAAGTGTTTGCATCTGTTCTAATTACTAACTTTAATAAAGATAAATTTCTAAAAAAAACTCTTAATTCCTGTAAAAATCAAAGTTTTAAAGATAAAGAAGTAATTATCTTTGATGACTGCTCCACAGATAATTCTTTGTCTGAGATTAAAAAATTTAAAAATTTTAAATTAATAAAAAATAAAAAAAAAATGTTTAAATCCGCGCCACTAAATCAAATATATGCTATAATCCAATTGATCAAAGTCTCAAGAGGGGAGATAATTTTTTTGTTAGATAGTGATGACGAATATAAAAAAAATAAAATTTTAAATATTTGTAAATTATTTAAAAAAAATAAAAAATTAAACTTTATTCAAGATACACCAATTGATAGTTCTACTAAAAAAAAATTATTTTTAAAAAAAAGAAAATGTATTGAAACAGTTTGGCCAAGATTTTTTCCAACAAGCACAATAGCAGTAAGAAAAACCTACTTTAAAAATTTTTTAAAGGTAATTTTGCCAAAAAAATTTCCTAATTTAGAGATAGATGCTAGAATTTCGATATATTCACATCTAAAGAAAGAATTTTCTTTTGTAAAACAAAGTTACACAATTTATAATACTAATTCTAATGGGATCACATCAAATTATAAAAAATATAGAAAAAAGTGGTGGATAAAAAGAATGGAGGCTTTTAATTATATGCAGTATCTTTTAAAAATATTTAAGATTGAATTTAAAAAAGGACCAGACTTCTATTTAACTAAGTTTATTAATTTCTTCTTAGAGCCCAAATAAGAAACCATAACACCATAGTTTGTCCAAAAAATTGTTGCTCCATAAGTGGTAAAAAAACTTCCAGATGGTAGTATAGGATTAATATAAATAAGACAAAAAATTGTTGAAACTATTAAAAAAAAATCATTTTTTTTTAATATTTTTTTGAAAGCAAAAATAAAAGTGACTAAAAAAAATATCAAAAAACAAGTTAAACCAAATATACCTGTTTCCGAAAGTATTTCAAAATTAATTTGATGTGGATGTGTAGTTATTACGTGCGAGTTATTATAGTTATCATCATCTTTAAATTCTTCCTCAATAATTTTTTTTACTTCAATCCTGAAATTTTTAATACCTGACCCAAAAATAGGATATTTTTTAAAAACAAGTATCGCAGTTTTATAATGTGTAAAATAAATGTTTGTTTTAACATTATTTTTATTCCATTGTGAAAAGTATCTATATTTTAGATTTTCGTTTTGGTAAATGATTGTACTAAAAATAATCGCACAAATTAAAGATAAAAATACTAATTTAAATTTATGTTCTTTAAAATAAAAAAATAAAACACATAATATCGAAAATAATATTTTTATAAAGTTTGATCTTTCACCTATTAAAAAAGCTATTATTAAAAATGATATCGCAAATCCAAAAATAGTTTTGTAATCTCTTCTAAAATAACTATAGACTGTTGCTAAAGATAGCAGGCAAAATCCAAAATAATATCCTCCAATCTTAAGTTCATCATCTAAAAAACTTGCTAATCTTCCGTCTATAGTTGATTTGTAACCAAATATATTTTTTCCTGAAAAATATTCAATTAGAAGATCGAGGTTTACAACTAAAAATATTAACAACCAAGATTTTAATATTAATTCTTTGTACTTTGTATCATTTGCTAAAAATACATACCTTATTACCTGAACTAAAATAATAAACCTTACAAATCCCACGGTCCTAAAAACACTTAAGGAGCTATCTTGACTAAAAATTAAATTTATCAAAAATGATGACCACAAAAATAAAAGTAAATAGAAACTCCAGTTATTTAGAAAATTTAATTTTTTTTTAATAAGTAATTCAAAAATAAAAATAATTGATATTATTGAGGTAATTAAATTTATAATTAATGATCCTGATAGTAGACTAATTGGTAATATAGCTAGTAAAAAACTAAGAATTATTAAATTTTTATTACTTGATAAAAATAAATTCATAATAGAATTTATATTTTTATAAATGTTATTTATTAATACAAGATATTATTAAAAAGGTGCCAATTTTTTATTAAATAACAAGCTTTACAATAATTTTTTTTTATATATAAACTGCATGCCTGGTGATTATTGCGAAAGGGTAATACCCGATCCCATTCCGAACTCGGAAGTCAAGCCTTTCTGCGCCGATGGTACTTTGTCTTAAGACACGGAAGAGTAGGACGTTGCCAGGCTTATCTAAATGAATAAAATTTTAGTTGTTACAGGTGGAGCTGGTTTCGTTGGAACAAACCTTTTGGAATTTCTCATAAAAAAAACTAAATTTAAATTAATAAGTCTAGACAATTATTCAAGCGGTTCAAAAAGAAATCATTTAAATAACAAAAGAATAAAATATATTATAGGTGATACAAAAAATATTCATAAGTTACTAAGTAAATATAAAAAACATATACATACAATTTTTCATTTTGGAGAATTTGCAAGAATATATCAAAGTTTTAAAAGCTTTGATAAATGCTATGAATCTAATTCCATTGGTACTAAAGAAGTTTTTAAGTTTTGTTTGGATAATAAAATAAAACTAATTTATTCAGCCACATCTGCAAGCTTAGGAAATTTAGGAAAAGATAAAAATTTATCGCCGTATGCTTTTACTAAAGCAAAAAATTTGGAACTCTTAGAAAATTTAAAAAAGTGGTTTAAATTTAAATTTGAAGTTATATATTTTTACAATGTTTATGGACCTAGGCAAATTAAAATAGGCGACATGGCAACTGTAATTGGTATATTCGAAAATTGTTTTATTAAAAAAAAACCATTAACCGTTGTTAGACCGGGATCACAAACACGAAGATTTACTCATATCGATGACACAATTCAGACTTGTTTTGAGGCTTGGAAAAATAATAAATGTCTTCATTATAGTATCTCTAATAGAAAAATTTACTCAATACTGCAAGTTGCAAAAATTTTTAAAGCAAAGATCAAATTTTTACCTAAAAGAGCCGGCGAGAGGTATGCGTCAGCTTTGACCAATTTGTCATATAACAATAAAGTTCATAAGAGATACGGTAAAATACAATTGAAAGACTATATAAATTCATTTATTAAAAGATATAAAAAATGAAAATTGCAAGCTCACTAAAATCCTTAAAAAAAAGAGACTTAAATTCAAAACTAGTCAAAAGAAGAGGCAGGGTTTATATAATAAATAAAAAAAATCCAAAATTTAAAGCAAGACAAAAATAAGCTATGATCATTGGGACAGTTTCAGAAAACAAAGAATTAGAAAAAAGAATTTCGATTACACCAGAAATAGCAAAAAAATATATTTCGAATGGTTTTGAGGTAATGATAGAAAAAGATCTAGCATCTCATCTTGGAATCATGGACAAAGAATTTTTAGACGAAGGATGTAAAATTGACAGCCGTGAAAATGTTTTAGATCAGTCAAATATAATATTACAACTTAATTTACTTGATGAAAAAAGCACCAATCTTCTAAAAGAGGATAAAATATTAATTGGCAATTTTAACTCTTCATCAAATAAAGAATTAATTAGTAGTATCTCAAATAAGAAAATAAATGTATTTTCTATGGAACTTTTACCAAGAATAACTCGAGCTCAATCAATGGATATTTTATCTTCGCAAGCAAACCTTGCAGGTTACAAAGCAGTTGTAGATTCTTTTGCTATGTTTAAAAAGGCAATACCAATGATGATGACAGCGGCTGGAACAATTTCTGCAGCTAAAGTACTAGTTGTTGGTGCAGGAGTTGCAGGGCTACAAGCAATAGCAACTGCTAAAAGAATGGGGGCAATAGTTTTTGCAACTGATGTTAGATTAGCCTCAAAAGAACAAGTTGAAAGTTTAGGAGGAAAATTTTTAGTTGTAGAGGGTGCTGAAAATTTAGAAACCGAAGGGGGTTATGCTAAGGAAGCCTCTGAAGAATTCAAAAAGAAACAGGAGGAACTTCTTGCGGAAACACTTAAAAAAATTGATGTAGTAATATGTACTGCATTGATTCCAGGTAAAAAGGCTCCAAAAATCATCCAAGAAAACATGATTGAGAATATGAAACCTGGCTCGGTCATTTACGACCTAGCAGCATCACAGGGTGGAAATGCTGCATTTACTGAGGCTGACAAAATTATAGAAAAAAATGGTGTTACAATTGTTGGTGAAAGTACAATTTTAAATAAATTACCAACATCTGCTTCAAATTTATACGCAAAAAATTTGTTTAATTTTGTTCTGAATCTTTATGATAAAGATAATAAAAAAATTAACATAAACTTAGAGGATGAGATAGTAAGTAAAACATTGGTTAAATAGTATGGAAATAGATCCCTTTATATTTAGATTAAGTATTTTTATTTTGTCGATTTTTGTAGGGTACTATGTAGTTTGGAGTGTAACACCCTCTTTACATACGCCTTTGATGTCTGTCACAAATGCAATTTCTTCAGTAATAATTGTAGGAGCAATAATTGCAGCATTAGCAGGAGATAATATTAAAATATTTGAGGTTTCAAATATTTATGGTTTTTTAGCAATAGTTTTAGCAGCAGTAAACATTTTTGGAGGATTCCTTGTAACACAAAGAATGTTAGCAATGTATAAAAAGAAAAAGAAAGATAAATAGAAATGACAGCAAATATATTAGCGATTTTCTATCTAATTTCAGGAGTTTTATTCATATTAGCATTAAGAGGCCTATCTTCACCTGAGACATCAAGACGAGGTAACTTATTTGGTATTGTTGGTATGGCAATCGCTGTGAGTGTTACTATCTTGTCTGTAGGTAATTTCTCAACAGGTTTCCTTTATCTAATTGTTTTTCTACTTATTGGTGGGTCAATTGGAGCCTTTATCGCTTTTAAAATTCCTATGACAGCAATGCCAGAGTTAGTTGCAGGTTTTCATAGCTTAGTTGGACTAGCCGCTGTTTTTGTTGCCATTTCCGCATTTTTAAATCCAGAGGTTTTCGGTCTTGGAACAGTTGGTAGTATTAAAATTGCTAGCCTAATTGAAATGTCTTTAGGAGCATCGATAGGCGCAATAACTTTTACAGGATCCATCATCGCTTTCTTAAAGTTAAGGGGAATAATGTCTGGATCGCCAATAACATTTGTAGGACAACATTATTTAAATTTACTACTTGGTTTATCTCTTGTGGGTTTAATTTATTATCTATGTGTGACGCAAGATAATAATTTATTTTGGACAATAATAACGATCTCATTTTTAGTAGGTATTTTATTGATTATTCCAATTGGTGGTGCAGATATGCCAGTTGTAATATCTATGTTAAATTCTTATTCAGGATGGGCAGCCGCTGGTATTGGTTTCACGCTTGAGAATAGTGCCTTAATAATTACAGGTGCTTTGGTTGGTTCATCCGGAGCGATTTTATCATATATAATGTGCAAAGGAATGAATAGATCTTTTTTCAATGTGATACTTGGTGGATGGGGAGCTACAGAGGAGTCACTTAAGTCATCCTCAAAAGAGCAAAAGCCAGTTAAGAGCGGAAACTCAGATGACGCGGCATTTTTAATGAAGAATGCATCTTCAGTAATTATTGTTCCAGGTTACGGCATGGCTGTAGCACAAGCGCAGCATGCTTTAAGAGAAATGGTAGATGCTTTAAAAAAAAATGGTGTTAAAGTAACATACGCAATTCATCCTGTTGCTGGAAGAATGCCAGGTCATATGAATGTCTTATTAGCTGAGGCTAATGTCCCATACGATGAAGTCTTCGAATTAGAGGAAATAAATAATGATTTTGCAAATTGTGATGTTGCATATGTCATTGGAGCTAATGATGTCACTAACCCAGTTGCAAAGTCTGATCCACAATCTCCTATTTACGGTATGCCAATACTAGATGTAGAGAAATCAAAATCAGTCTTATTTGTAAAAAGAAGTTTGTCACCTGGTTATGCAGGCATAGATAATGACCTTTTTTATAGAGATAATACCTTAATGTTATTTGCAGATGCAAAAAAGATGACTGAAGATATAATAAAGAGTCTATAAATTGACTAAAATTTATTGCGATATAGCAGACAAAAAAATAATAAAAATTTATAACAAAAAAAATATTGTTAATGGATTTACAACTAATCCAAGTTTAATGCGAAAAGCAGGAGCAAAAAATTATCAAAAATATTGTAAAGAATTACTTAAGATAACAAAAAAACCTATTTCTTTTGAAGTTTTTGCAGATGACGAAAAAAATATGATTATACAAGGAAAAAAAATAAATAGCTGGGGAAAAAATGTTTATGTCAAAGTTCCAATTGTAAACTCAAAAGGGAAATTCACCGGAAGTGTAATTAAACAGCTTAACCAGCAAAAAGTAAAACTAAATATAACCGCCGTTTACACTGCAAAGCAAACTAAAAAAATTTTAAATAAGATAGATAAAAAAACTAAAGTTATTATATCAATATTTGCAGGTAGAATGTCTGATGCTGGTAAGGACCCAATACCTGAGATTAAAAAAAGCTTAAATTATGCTAAAAGTTATAAAAACGTTAAAATATTATGGGCTAGTACTAGAGAAGCTTACAATTTTACCAGGGCAAAACAGTTAGGCTGTCATATCATTACCGTACCACCATCAATAATTGAAAAAATTAAAAAGTTTGGAAATAGTTTTTCAACTCTGACTATTTCAACAGTGAAGGCTTTTTTGCTAGATAGCAGAAAATCTAAATTTAAACTGAAATAATTGGTTGCGGGGGACGGATTTGAACCGCCGACCTCAAGGTTATGAGCCTTGCGAGCTACCAGACTGCTCCACCCCGCGATTTTAAATTCTATTTCTTAACTTGTTAAGTTTTTTTACTCTTTTAATATTTTCTTGAAGTATTCTTTTCTTTTTTTCCGAAGGTTTCTCATAGTTATTTTTTAATTTAACAATTTTAAAAAAACCATCCCTCTGAAGTTTTCTTTTTAAAACTCTAAGAGCCTGTTCAACGTTATTATCTTTAACCTCTATTTTAATAGCAACCTCCAAAAAAGTGATTAAGTAACATCTAAAATATAATTTGTCTATTAATTATTAATTATTATTTCTTGATAAATTTAACTTTTCTTTAGTTTTTTTCTCTCTCTTAATCCTTCTTTCGGCCTTTTCTAAGGCAAGAATTAAATCCTTTTGATTAAATAAACCCATAGCAACAGGATCTTTAGGATTTAAATTATTATAGTTCCAATAACTTTTATTTCTTATCGATGAAACAGAATTTGTTGTTATTCCGACTAATTTTGAAATTTGAGAATCTTTAAGAGATGTGTGTTGTCTAATTAACCATAAAGCTGCATCAGGTTTATCTTGTCTTTTTGATAAAGGTACATATTTTTTAATTTTTTTTTCTTCAACTTCAAAATCAATATCATCAGTTTTCAAGTTTAGAGGTCTGCTTTCATCTTTTGAAGAAAGTTCAATTTCATCTCTTGTTAATTGCCCGGACATTATCGGATTATACGCAACTATTCCTTTGCCAACCTCACCATCTGCAATACCTTGTATTTCAACTTCGTGCATTTTACAAAACTCAGCGATTTGTTTAAAAGTTAAAGTTGTATTCTCAACTAACCAAAGGGCGGTTGCCATTGGCATTAAAGGTGCCTTAGACATTACTTATTCTCAGATCTAAAATTTTTAAATTTTTGATTAAATTTACTCACTCTACCTTTATCAAGTAATTTTTGCTTACCACCGGTCCAAGCAGAATGTGACTTTGGATCTATCTCAAGTTTTAAAACATCATTTTCATTTCCCCAAGTCGACATTGTCTCAAATTGACTTCCATCAGTCATCTCGACTTTAATTTTATGATAATTTGGGTGTATTTTTTTTTTCATATCGCGACTTATAACAAAAGATTTGACAAAAACAATTAAAACTTATTCAGACTTTTTAGCATTTTTTGGTTAATATTTTCGCTAGATGCAACTAATTTTATATTATTTGTTTTTTCTAAATCATAATTATTAACTATACCTCCAGCTTCTTTTACTATTAAAGTTCCTGCAGCGATATCCCACAAATTCAAACCATTTTGAAAATATCCATCTATTCTTCCAGAAGCCACGTATGCTAGATCAAGTGCAGCACTACCAAATATCCTAGCATTCAAATCTGTAGATAATAAACCATTTTTGTTAGTTGCAAATAGGCATTCATCTAGATTTTTTCTTTTTGAAACACGAATTCTATGATTATTAAAGAAGGCTCCCTGATTTTTCTCTGCATAGAATATTTCATTTTTTATAGGATCAAATATTATTCCTGATATTATTTCATCTTTAAATTTTAAACCTATCGAAATACAAAAATGTGGAATTCCATGAAGAAAATTTGTAGTACCATCAATAGGATCTATGACCCAAATGTAATCATTATCATCATTTTTAATAAACCCTATTTCCTCTGAAAGTATAGAGTATTTTTTTTTATTTTTAGTCAACTCATTTATTAATACTTTTTCAGTTTTTTTATCGGAATTGGTTACAAAATCTTTCGGTCCTTTTTTAGAGACTTGAAGATTTTCTAATTCACCAAAATCTCTTATCAAAATTTTAGACGCCTTTTCGCATGCTTTAATCATCAGATTTAAATTAGGGGAAATAGAATTCATAATTAAACCTTTTTGACGTATTCTAATGTTCTAGTATCAATAGTTATTTTGTCTCCGGAATTTATAAAAGGTGGAACTTGAACTTTTAAATTATTATTTAATATTGCTGGTTTATAAGAGGACGAAACTGTTTGGCCTTTAATAGCTGCATCTGTAGAAATTATTTCGCAATCAATATGTTTTGGTAATTCTATAGATATTGGTTTTTCGTTATGAAATCTAATAGTTACCTCAAGGTTCTCACTTAACAAAAGACTTTTATCTCCAATAATTTTTTTTCCTACACTTATTTGTTCAAAAGAATTTAAATCCATAAAAATTAAACTATTCTGATCCTCATACAAATAGGAAAATTTTAATTCTTCAATCATAGCTTTTTCAACATTTTCACTCGATCTGAACCTTTCATTTAATTTTGTTCCGCTACTTAAATTTTTCATTTCAACTTGATTAAATGCTCCACCTTTACCTGGTTTAACATGTTGAGTTTTTAAAACTTCCCAAAGGTCACCTTTATACTCGAGTAACATTCCAACTTTTATTTCGTTAGCGTTAATTTTCATAAATTAATTTTTTTTGCAGCCTCTTTTGGTTTTAACTTAGAATTACCCCAAATATAATTGGAGATAGCTAAAAAATTTGGTTTATGCAATATAAGTTTCTTGTAATTTTTATCGGTAATTCCTCCTATGCAAACTATAGGTAATTTAGAAACCTTTTTAGCCTTATTTATAATTTGAAACTTGGATCTAAGTGCATTTTGTTTTGTTTTAGATTTAAAGAAAGAACCTAATGCCACATAATCGGCTCCGTCTTTAGTTGCTTTTTTTACTAGCTTAATTGAATTATGACAACTAACTCCAATTATTTTTTTCTTTAAAATTTTTCTAGCTTTTTGCAGACTCATATCCTTTTGTCCTAAGTGACATCCATCTGCACCAATTTGTTTTGCAAAATAAGGATTATCATTTATTATAAATTTGACGTTAAATTTTTTACAAATTCTTTTTGCTTTTTTTGCAATACTTAAACTTTTTTTGTGCCTTTTACCTTTTAATCTTAACTGAAAAAAAGATATTTTGTTTGTAGATAATACTTCAACAAGATCTAGGAAAAATTTATTATTTTTTATTTTACTTGGAGATAATAGATATATGAATTTTTTATTTGTTTTCAAGTTCATTGCTCCATTTGCCTTGAGAAGCAAGAGAGCACATTTCTGCTCTGTGGTTGAATATTTTTTGAGTTCCCTTGATATCTTTAATATTTTTTGACCAGTGTTTAAGAGCACTTTGTTGCAAAGCACGACCATATGAATAAGTCATAATAAAGTCAGTTGTATTATATTTATTTATCAAATTAAGATTTTCTGTAGCTTCGATTTCCGACTGACCTCCGGATAAAAATGCTACTCCAGGAACTTCCTGTGGCACTGAATTTTTAAGACACTCAACTGTTAACTTTGCGACTTCTTCCCCTGAAATTTTTTCTTTAGAATTACTTCCAGCGAGTATCATATTAGGCTTTAAGATAATACCTGTTAAGTCAACATTGTTAAAAATTAATTCATCAAAACATTTTTTAATCACAACTGATGTTTTATCATAACATTCTTTTGCAGAGTGATTTCCATCCATTAGTACTTCAGGCTCAACAATTGGAACCATATTTGCCTCTTGAACAAGTGCAGCATAACGAGCTAACGCATGTGCATTTGAATAGACTGCTAGTTTACTTGGGTATTCTTTAGAAATAAAATAAACACCTCTCCATTTTGTAAATTTTGCACCCAAATTACTATAAACTTTTAATCTCTCTCTTAATCCATCTAGGCCCTCAGTAATTTTTTCATTCTCTGATCCTGCAAGCATTTTTGCACCTGTATCAACTTTTATACCAGGATACGTACCTTGATCAGAAATAATTTCAGGAATTTTTTTTTTATTTACTTCTTGATTAATTGTCTCGTCATACAAAATGACACCACCTATACAATTTGACATATTAGAAGCAGTAAAAAGCGTTTCTCTAAATGACAATCTATTTGTTGCTGAGGATTCTACACCCACACTTTCTAGTCTCTTAGTCATTGTCCCAGTGCTTTCATCAGCTGCCAGTATACCTTTTCCATTAGATATGATTTGTAAGGCTATATTATTCAATTCTGACATTTTAATTTAAAGCTTTTATACCAGGTAGCTCTTTACCTTCAAGATATTCTAAAAATGCTCCACCAGCGGTTGAAACAAAATTAAAATTATTTAGACTTCCTGTTTTGTTAATTACAGCAATTGTATCACCACCACCAACAACAGAATAAAGAGATTTATTTTTTGTATTATTTTCAATAATTTTGCAAATTTGCAAACTTCCATTCTCAAAATTTTCATTTTCAAAGTAACCAGCAGGCCCGTTCCAAAAGACAGTTCTGCTGTTTTCTATAATTTTCTTTATTTTTTCTACTGTTTTTGGTCCGATGTCTAAAATTATATCCTCTTTCGATATATCTTTAAGACTTTTAATCTCAGAATGACTATCAAAATTCTTACCAACGCACACATCCTCTGGATAATATATTTTACAAAAGTTTTTCTCAGCGTTTATAAAAATATCATCGATTATATTATTACAATGGTCCTCTTTTATAGATTTGCCTATTTTAAAACCTTTAAAATTTAAAATATTATTTGCCATACCGCCAACAAAAACCAAATTATCTAATTTATTTGTTAGATTTTTAATTAATCCTATTTTTGTTGATATTTTAGATCCACCAATTATGCAAGTGATTGGGCTTTCAATATCAGATGTTATTTTTTTTAACGCATTAATTTCAGACTGCAGTTGTAATCCAGCATATGATGGTAAAAATTTTGTAATTTTGGAAACTGAAGCATGATCTCTGTGAGAGCATGAAAAAGCATCATTTACATAAAAATCTCCCAAACTTGCAATTTGTTTAGCAAACTTAGAGTCGTTAATTTCTTCTTCTCGATAAAATCTGATATTTTCTAAAAAAATTATCTCCTCCTCCTGCATAAATAGTTTATCTTTTGTTATTTCATATAAATTAGAAGTAACAAGTTTTATTTTTTTTTTTATTTTTTTTTCTATGTTTAAACAAATAGGCTTTAGAGAAAGATCATTATTTTTTTTACCTTTTGGTCTACCCACATGAGATATTACTAATATTTTTGTTTTTCTGTTCAGTAAAAAATTAATTACTGGAATAATTTTATCAATTCTTGTCTCATCTAAAATATCTTTATTTTTTAGAGGCACATTTAAATCAAGTCTTAGTAATGCTATTTTTCCAGAAAGATTTTCTTGATCTTCTATATTTTTCATGAAGATTTTTTATGAATAAATTCAGCTATATCGATCATTCTATTGGAAAAGCCCCATTCATTGTCGTACCATGCTGAAATTTTTCCCATATACTGCCCAATTACTTTTGTTAAATTTGCATCTATAATGGCGGAGGCAGGATTATGATTAAAATCAATTGAAACTAAATCTTCATTAGTAATATCTAAAATTTTTTTTTTATTTTTGGTACTAAATCTTTTAAAGGCTGAATTTATAGTTTCTATAGCTAATTTTTTTTGTGTGCAAAATATAAATTCAATTAACGAAACATTTGGTGTTGGGACTCTCATAGCTACCCCCTCTAGCTTTCCTTTTAATGACGGTATAATTTCACCAATGGCCTTTGATGCCCCAGTTGATGTTGGCACAATAGATAAACTTGCAGCTCGGGCTCTTCTGGGGTCTTTATGAGAATTATCAAGAATTCTCTGATCCGAAGTGAATGCATGTATTGTAGTCATAAAACCTTTTTCTATTTTAAAATTGTTATGTAGAACATGAGCAACAGGGGCTAAACAATTTGTAGTGCACGAAGCTGCAGATATTATTCTATCTTTACTATTAATTTGGGCCTCATTCACACCAAATACAACTGTTTTATCTGCATTCTTGCATGGCGCCGAAACTATAACTTTCTTTGCGCCATTTTTTAAGTGTGGGAGCAACTTTTTTTTAGAATTAAATTTTCCTGTACACTCAAAAACAATATCCACTTTAGATTTTCCCCAATTAATTTTATTTAAATCAGTTTCTTGAGTGAAGAATATTTTTTTTTTATTTAATATTAAGCTATCTTTTCTAAAATTAACATCTGCTTTAAACTCTCCATGGATTGAATCATATTTAATTAGCTTTGAACATTGCTCAGCACTAGTTCTATTATTTATATGTTTTATCTCTAAGTTCTTATTTTTTGATTCTAGAATTGAACGGGCAATCATTCTACCTATTCTTCCCATTCCATTTATACCTATTCTTATTTTCATAATCTTTTTTTTATCGTCTTAATTATTTCTTTAGAATTTAGGCCAAAATAATCGTATATTTTTTTATAAGGTGCACTTTTACCAAAACTATTTATTCCAAAATTTAATCCATTATTACTTGTGTATTTTTTCCAAAAAGCACTTTCAGATGCTTCAATAGAAACCACCAAAGGAGTCTCTTTTAATATTTTTTTCTTATATTTTTCACTCTGTTTGTCAAATATTTCTTGGCAAGGCATCGATATAACTTTTGAGTAAATATTTTCTGTGGCTAATTTATGACTAACCTCACAAGCTAAACTAGTCTCTGATCCAGAAGATAGTATTGTAAGTTTAATACGATTTGATGATCTATAAACTTCATAAGCTCCTAATGAACATTTATTTTTCTTTTCTAGTTTTGTTCTTACAGGATTAACACTTTGTCTAGTTAAAGCTATGACGCTTGGAGTATATTTATTTTTTAAAGCTAGTTCCCAACACTCAAATGTCTCAATTAAATCAGCTGGTCTAAATACATTTAAATTTGGAATTGACCTTAGACTAGTCAATTGTTCTATTGGTTGATGCGTTGGTCCATCTTCACCTAAACCTATTGAGTCATGAGATAAGACATAAATTACTCTTTTTTTCATCATCGCAGCTAATCTAATTGATGGTTTACAGTAATCACTAAAAATTAAGAAAGTTCCACCGTAAGGAATTAAATTACTATGTAGAGATAATCCATTCATTATTCCACACATAGCATGTTCTCTTACGCCATAATGAATATAGTTTCCCATAAATTCGCCAGGCTTAATAATTTTATGATTTTTTGTCATAGTGTTATTCGATCCGGATAAATCTGCAGAACCACCTATTAACAACTTGGAATTTGAAATAATATCTAAAAACATCTCAGAGCATTTTCTTGTTGCTAAAGGTTTTAAAGTTTTCAAATATTCCTTTTTGAATTTCATTATTGAAAAATTATTTTTTTTTAATAGGTTATTTTCTTTATAAACTCTTTTTAAGTTCCTAACTTCTTTTTTAGATATTCTAGAATTTCTTTTACCAATTTTTCTCCATTCTCTAATAATTGAATTTGGAATAACAAAACTATCGTATTTCCATCTCAATTTTTTTCTAACTAATTTTACCTCTTCTTTACCAAGAGGACTACCATGCACCGAAGCACTGCCACTTTTGTTTGGAGAACCAAATCCAATTTTCGTTTTACATGAGATTGCAATTGGTTTTTTTGAATTTTGAGCTATTTTTAAAGCTTTGTTTATTTCTTTAAAATTATGACCATTTATACTAATGTAATTCCATCCATAGCTATTAAATCTTTTTTTATAATTGTCTGAAACTGCCAAACTAGTTGGTCCATCTATTGAAATTGAATTATTATCAAATAACAAAATTAAATTTTTTAGTTTCAAATGGCCTGCAAGACTTAACGCTTCATGACTTATTCCTTCCATCAAACATCCATCACCAGCTAAAACATAAGTTTTATGATTAATTATTTTCTTACCATATTGAGCTTTCAAAATTTCTTCAGCTAATGCAAAACCTACAGCATTTGATATTCCCTGTCCTAAGGGACCTGTTGTTGTTTCGATACCACTGTTTTGCTCAAACTCTGGATGACCAGCACATATAGAATTTAATTGTCTAAAATTTTTTATATCCTTTAAAGAGACGCTTTTATAACCCGTTAGATACAATAACGAATACAGTAGCATTGAGCCATGTCCTGCTGACAAAATAAATCTATCTCTATTAATCCAGCTAGGATTTGCAGGGTCAAATTTAATAAAGTTTTTGAATAAAATTGTCGCCACATCTGCCATGCCCATAGGCATACCTGGATGCCCGGAATTAGCTCTTTGTACGGCATCTACCGACAAAAATCTGATTGAGTTTGCTAAATCTTTGTTATCAATTTTCAAAAATTATCCTGTATAGACTAAGACGATTCAATTTATTAATATAGTTATATATATGAATTCCTTTAATGAGAAAGAAAAAAAATTACTAGACACTTTAGAAAAATTGAAAAATTTTGAGATATTAACTATTAAAAACTCTAAAGAAATTAAACTGTTAGAAAACAAAAAAAATCAATTAGAAATTGAAAAAACAGAATTAGTGAAAAAATATAATTTTATGAAAAATGAGTACGAACAATTAAAGGTTAAATTAGATTATTTTAATAAACAGCGAAAAGAAGAAAGTAAAAAAGAAAAGAAATTCGAGGAGAAAATTGATGAATTAAATCAGGAAACGGATATTCTAATTGATGAAATAGATAAATGGCAAATGTAAACATAAACTTCAATGGTAAAGATTTTTTATTGTCTTGCGAGGATGGACAAGAAGAACATCTTGATGAGCTATCAAACATATTAAACAATAAATTTAATAAATTGAAAACTACTCTTGGAAACATAGGTGAGAACAAATTGTTATTAATAACCTCTATAACTGTTCTAGATGAGTATTATGAAACTAAAAAAAGAATAAATGAAAAAAAAAAAGAAATCGATGAAATAAAAAATAAATTTAAAGAACTAAAATCATTAGTTTATGATTTTAAAAAAAATAAAGATATTCAAATACATTTATTAAACGAAAAACAAAAAGAATTAGAAATTGAAATTGAAAAAAATAAAAATAATTATAACTCTATTATTGAAGACACTACAAACAAATTAGAAAATTTTATTAAGAAAATTGATGTCAATTCATCATTAGATAGATAAAAGTGAAAAAATCAGATATTAGAAATAAAATTTTAAATATAAGAAAAAAAAAGTTTGATCCTTTAAAAAAAATTAGTTTTAATATTATTAAAGACTTTATTTTTAATAATAGTGTAAAACCAGTTATTGGTGGTTATATTCCGGTAAATTATGAAATAGACTGCTTAAATATACTTAAAAAACTCGAGAATGAAAAAATTAAAATAAGCCTCCCAGTAATTAAAAATAATAATGATATGGAGTTTTATAAATATTCATTTAAATTTCCAATGAAAATTAATAAATATGGGATACCAGAACCTTTTAAGAGTAAAATTCTATTACCTAATATTTTATTTGTTCCTCTAGTAGCTTTTGACGACAAACTGTATAGGATTGGATACGGTGGAGGATATTACGACAGATATTTAGCCAAATTAGAAAAAAAAAAGCTTTTTAAATCAATCGGCTTTGCTTTCTCTTTTCAAAAAGTTAATAAAATTCCGATTAATAATTTTGACAAAAAACTAGATCTAGTTATTACAGAAAATAAATTTTACAAATGAAATTTTTATTTTTAGGTGATATAGTTGGCTTTCCCGGTTGCGATAAATTAAAGAAAAATTTACCAGAAATAATTATAAAAAAAAAAATTGATTTTGTAGTTGTTAATGGTGAAAATTCCTTTGATAGCGGAGTAGGTATAACCGAAAACATTATGAGTGAATTATTATCATCAGGTGTTGATGTTATAACAACTGGAAATCACATCTGGGATCAAAAAGAGACTTATGATTTTATTAAAAATGAGAAAAGATTACTCAGACCTTTAAACCTCACTGGAGATCTACCTGGTAAAGGTTTTAACATTTTTAATTCAAAAAGAGGTTTCAAAGTTGGTGTTCTTAATTTGATGGGAAATGTTTTCATGAAAAAGTGTGAAAACGTTTTTGATGTTTCAAAAAATTTTTTAGATAATAAAAAATTAAAAGCCGACTATGATTTTTTGTTAGTCGATTTTCATGGTGAAATCACAAGTGAAAAAATGGCAATAGGACATTTTTTTGATGGTAAAGCGACTTTAGTTGTTGGTACTCATACACATGTTCCAACTAATGATTGTAGAATATTAGTTAAAGGAACAGCTTATCAAACAGATGCAGGCATGTGTGGAGATTATAATTCTGTAATAGGCATGAATAAAGAAATATCTTTAAATAGATTTTTAAGAAAAACTACAGATAAAAACTTTCCATCGAATGGAAATGCTTCTCTATGTGGAGTTATCGTAGATGCTGACGATAATAGTGGATTAGCAAAAAAAGCTGAGAGTTTTATTTTTAGCGGGGAGCACAAATAAGAAATTTAATGGCGGGACATTCTCATTGGGCAGGTATAAAACATAAAAAGGATAGAGTTGATAAAACTAGATCTAAAATATTTTCAAAACTATCAAAAGAAATTACAGTAGCTGCAAAACTAGGGGATAAAGATCCAAACACAAATTCCAGATTAAGATCAGCAATTCAATCTGCTAGATCTGCTAATATGCCCAAAGATAATATAGAGAGAGCAATAGATAAATCAAAATTATCAAAAGACCATAATTTCGAACATTTACGATATGAGGGCTTCGGTCCTAATAATGTAGCATGTATAGTTGAGGCTTTGACGGACAACAAAAATAGAACAGCTTCTAATATTAGAACACTTTTTCAAAAAAATGGTGGATCCTTAGGCTCACAAGGATCTGCTTCTCATAATTTCAAACAAATCGGAGTTATTAAGCTTGATATCAATGAGATCAAAGAAGATGTCTTATACAATTATGTAATAGATTTAGGAATTGATGATTTATTAATTAAAGATGATATTTATGAAATTCATTGTGAAAAAAATGAAATTTATAATGTTAAAAAAAAATTGGAAATTGAAATCAAAAATTTTATATCAACAAAAATTGAATGGATACCAATTAATTTAGTTATTCCTAAGGAAGACGAAAAACAAAATTTATATGATTTTATAAATAGTTTAGAGGATAACGAAGACGTTCAAAATGTTTATACAAATTTAAAATTTATAGATTAGAAGATGTATATAATAAGTATTGACCCAGGTATTTCAGGTGCAATCTGTTTTTTTGAGAATGGGAGTGTGATAGATGTAATTGATATGCCATTTATGGCAGACGGCAAAAAAAATAAAAAACAAGTGAATGGCTCCCAAATCTATAACGAAATAAATTTAAAAATCAAAAATATAGATAAAAAAAAAATTATTGTTGTTATAGAACAGGTATCTGCAATGCCTGGACAAGGTGTGACCAGTATGTTTAATTTTGGTCAATCATTTGGTGTGATTAAGGGAATTTGTTCTGCAATGCAACTACCAATGTATTTTGTTCGACCTGCGAAATGGAAGAAATATTTTAATCTGATTAAGACAGAAAAAGAGGCAAGTAGAACTAAAGCAATAGAAATTTTTCCTCAAATATCCTCTAAACTATCAAAAAAAAAGGATAATAATAAAGCAGATGCAATTTTGATAGCTAGTTTTTTTAATAATACACATTTAAGTAATTAATACCTATATTACTAAAGTCAAATTGATGACACAATTTAGTGTGAATAAAGTTTTATGGAAGCAGATATTGCATCACAAGCCGTTGGTTTAACAAGTACAGATTTTTCAATAGTTCAATTATTTTTAAGAGCAGATATCATAGTTAAATCAGTAATAATTATTTTAATTGCAGCATCAGTTTATTCTTGGGCAATTATTTTTGACAAATATAAATTATTTAAAAAAATAAATAAGACCTCTGATGAATTTGAGGAAAAATTTTGGAAATCGAAATCGGCAGAAACATTTTTTAACAATCTACCGGCTAACATAGACGACCCAATGGCAAAAGTTTTCAGAGTAACAATGCAATCTGTAATTAAAACACGATCTAAGTCAAATTTATCTGAGAGATTAGGAAGTACACTTCAATCAAATATAGAAAAGCAAATGAACATTATAGAGAAAAATTATACTTTTTTAGCAACTGTTGGATCTACAGCCCCCTTTATTGGATTATTTGGAACTGTATGGGGAATAATGAATTCATTTCAATCAATAGCAATTTCAAGAAATACCAGTTTAGCTATTGTTGCACCAGGTATAGCGGAAGCATTGTTTGCGACTGCTCTTGGTTTATTAGCAGCCATACCAGCAGTTATCGCATATAATAAATTTAGCAATGACTCTAAAAAATATTTTCAAAAATTGGAAAATTTTTCAAAAAGATTTATATCTATAATTTAAATGGCTTTTAATCTTAAACGATCATCAAGAGAACCAATGAGTGAAATTAATGTTACACCGTTTGTTGATGTAATGTTAGTCTTATTGATAATTTTTATGGTTACAGCTCCTCTTCTAACAGTTGGTGTTCAAGTTGATTTGCCAGAAAGTTCAGCAGACACATTGCCTGAAGAACAAGAGCCACTAACACTTACCATTAATTCTAAAGGAGAAATCTATATCCAAGAGTCAAAAGTTGAATATGATAATATAATAGATAAAATTCTTGCAGTTTCAAAAAACAGAACGGATACTAGAATTTATGTGAGAGGAGATAAAACAATTAATTATGGTCGTGTTCTTGAAATTATGGGCATGCTTTCCGGATCTGGTTTTACAAAAGTTGCTCTAATATCCGAGCCTTATAAAGAGCGTTAATGTGTCTAAAAGTATTCTATTATCATCAGCTTTTCATGCGTTAATAATAATTTTAACGATTGTGAGTTTACCTTTTGTCGCTAAAAAACCTTTAGATTTGCCTCCATTAATATCTGTCGAGCTAATTCAAATTTCTGAGAAGACAAATATTCCTTTTGCACCTAAAGCAAAAAAAATAATTGAGAAAATCAAAGAGGAAGAAAAAAAACTTGTATCAGAGCAAGCACCTCCAAAAAAAATTAAAAAAATCAAACCTGAAGCAATTCCAATGCCAGACCAAAAGGTTGAAAAAATTAAACAAATAGATGATAAGCAAAATCCTGAAGTAGAAGACACAAAAGTGAAACAAGTATCCGAATTCGAAAAAAAAGAAATCTTTGATCCCACAAATATTGCAGCATTAATTGATAAGTCTAAAGAAAATTTAGCTGAAACCAATGTAAAGTCTAATAAAATTACTCAATCTCAAGATAAATCATTAAATAATGTAGGATTAACTTTAAGTGAAGAAGATGCATTAAAAGCCCAAATATTTGGTTGCTGGAGTATACCTTTGGGACTACCTTACAACGAAAATTTAATGGTAAGAATTAAATTGAAATTAGAACCAGATGGCACAATAATTGATTCTGAAATACTAGATCATGCAAGAATGAATAAACCTGGTCAAAATTTTTATAAGGTACTCGCAGAAAGCGCTTTAAGAGCAATTCAGCTATGCCAACCTTTGAGAGTTCCATCTACTGGATATGAAAGATGGAAGGATTTACAATTAAATTTCGATGCAAGAGAAATGTTAGAGGGGTGATGAAAAAAAATCTATTCTTTATTTTATTTTTTTTACTTAATATAAACAATGCATATTCTCTAATAGAAGTAGATATTACTAGAGGAAATCTAAATCCACTTCCAATTGCTGTTTCTCCTCTATTTTCAGACAGTGATACCAAACAAGAGCTCAAAAATGAAACAAATATTAGTAAATTAGGAGAGAAAATATCTGAAGTTGTTGAAAACAATTTAAGAAGAACTGGGTTATTTAATCCTTTAGAAAAAAATGCTTTTTTACAAAATCCTGATGTGGCACATTTAAAACCGAGATTTGAAGATTGGAAATTAATTAAAGCCCAAGCACTTATAACTGGACAGGTAAAATTTGTAGATGAGAAATTAAGAGTAGAGTTCAGATTATGGGATGTGCTTGCTGCTAAAGAACTTATGGCGCTAGCTTTTACAACTGTGCCAGAAAACTGGAGAAGAGTTGGTCATATTATATCAGACAAAATTTATGAGAGACTAACTGGTGAAAAGGGTTATTTTGATACAAGAATAATTTATGTTGCTGAACAGGGTCCAAAAACAAAAAGAATCAAGAAACTTGCTATTATGGATCAAGATAGTGTTAATACTAAATATTTAACGTTAGGAAACGAGTTAGTTCTAACTCCTAGATTTAATCCCACAAACCAAATGGTTACATACTTATCTTATTTTAAAAATTTACCTAGAGTTTATTTATTGGATATAGAAACTGGGATACAGGAAGTGGTCGGAGATTTTCCAGGAATGACATTTGCTCCAAGATTTTCTCCTGATGGAAAAAAAATAATCATGAGTTTTGCTAAAGATGGCAATTCCGATATTTATACAATGAATTTGGAAAATCGTATCGTAAACAGAATTACTAATCATCCATCAATAGATACGTCTCCATCTTATTCACCAGATGGAAAATTTATTACATTTAATTCTGATAGAAGTGGATTTCAACAAATATATGTTATGAAAAGTGATGGCTCTAATGTTAAAAGAATTTCATTTGGAAAAGGTTTATATGGAACTCCAGTTTGGTCTCCTAGAGGTGACCTAATAGCATTTACAAAATTACATAAAGGTAAATTTTATATTGGTGTTATGAGAACTGACGGCAGTGGAGAAAGATTGCTAACTGAAAATTATTATCAAGAAGCACCATCATGGTCTCCAAATGGAAGAGTACTAATTTTTTATAGAGAAACAAAATCTAATAGTGAGGGTAAAGGATTTTCAGCAAAACTTTGGTCTATAGATTTAACTGGTTATAATGAGAGACAGGTACCAACAGAAACTGATGGTTCAGACCCTTCCTGGTCATCATTATTGAGTAATTAATCCTAATTTGGACATAAAATATTGGATTAATTCAATTGATTTTTATGCTTGAAAGATCTATTTAGTTATGAAAAAATTAAAATTTAAGGATTTAGACAATTAATTAAGGAGCAGTATGATATCTAACAAAATTTTAAAAAACGTATTCCTAGCATTTCTGTTAAGCTTTGTTTTGTCTGCATGTGCAACACAAACTAAAAAAGTAGATTCTCAGATGCAAGGAGACGTATATACTGGTACAGACACTGTAGAATATTTAGCAAGTGGTGTCCCAGACAGGGTTTTCTTTGCAACCAATGAGTCAGTTTTAACAACTGCTTCTAGAGATACTTTAAGAAAACAAGCTGCATGGTTAAGAAAGAATTCAGACATTACAATTGTTTTAGAAGGCCACGCTGACGAAAGAGGAACAAGAGAATACAACTTAGCATTAGGTGAAAGAAGAGCTAATGCTGCAAAAGACTATTTGATGACATATGGAATTTCCTCAGATAGAATTTCTGTAATTAGTTATGGAAAAGAGAGACCAGTGGATTCTGGCTCAAATCCTTTAGCATGGTCAAAAAATAGAAGATCAGTCTCAGTTAAAGCTAATTAAGATAAAAAAATTAATAATTTAAGACCCTAGATTTAAATCTAGGGTCTTTATTTTGCCATTATTATTCATACAAATAAAAAGTTTAATGAAAAAAATTATATTTATAATTAATTATATTTTGTTTTATTTATTTCTTGCGTCGTCTAACTCTTTTTCCGACAACCATAATTTCAAAGAAATATTAGAAATTATTCAAAATGATATCAAAACTTTAGAAAAAGCAGTTTATTCTGAGAGTAAATTAAACAATGAATTATCAAATAACTCACATGAATTAAATGATAATGCTGAGGATGTTTTAACTAGACATTTATTAAAATTATCAGAGATTGAAACCCAGTTTCAAAATTTAACTAACAGATTTGAAGAAATTAACTTTAAGATAGATAAACTTTCTACTAGACTATCAAAGGTACAGAGCGATAATCAACTAAGGTTTCAACAATTAGAGAAATCAGTAAATAAAAATATCAGTACTGAGGCAGCAAGTATAACATCTTCATCTTCATCTAGTGATCCAAATCTAACTTTACCTGGTTCGAGTGAACCCCAAGATCTTGGTTCAATTTCTTATAAAGATATGACCAGCGAGGAAACAAATCAAGAGACACAATCAATTGATACTACAGCCTCAGTAGTAACTGAAAATTTTGTTGTAGAAGAAAAAATTTTACCTCAAACAAATCCACAACAGCAGTATGAATTTGCAACAAGTTTTCTTAAAGTTGGAGATTATAATACTGCAGAGAGAGCATTTAGAGAATTTGTAAACACAAATCCAGATCATAAATTAGCTGGTAATGCTCAATATTGGTATGCAGAAACATTTAGGATTAGACAATTATATACTGACGCAGCATCAGCTTACCTTGAAGGTTATAAAAATTATCCTAAGAGCGACAAAGCTCCAATAAATTTATTAAAGCTAGGAGTTTCCTTAGTACAAATTGGTGAAAAAGATCAAGGTTGTTTGATGATTTCGGGAGTTAAAAAGCAATATCCTAACGCAAAGGAATCTGTAATCCAAAAAGCCAAATATGAGGAAAAAAAGTTTGAGTGTAAAAAAAATAATTCATAAAAAAAATCTTCTTAAAATATCCGATAAAAAAATAATTAATATTTACCAAAGATTTAAAAAAAATATCATTTTTTTGAATGATAAATCTAAATTTTCTGCTGGAATTTCAGGCGGACCTGACAGTATGGCTTTAGCTTATTTTCTTAAACTTTATAGTTTAGAAAAGAAAATCAGAATAAATTACTATCACGTTGATCACGGATTAAGACATAGCTCAAAATATGAGGCTTTAATGGTCAAGAAAAAATTAAAATTAATCAATATAAATTTAAAGATTCTAAAATGGAAAGGACTAAAACCTAAGTCAAATATTCAATCAAAAGCTAGAAAATCTAGATATAATCTTATAAGCAAGAGGTTAAATAAAAATTTAATTAATATTATTTTCCTAGGTCACACAGAAGATGATTTAATTGAAAACTTTTTAATTAGATTAAGCAGAGGATCTGGTTTAAAAGGCTTTGTATCGTTTAATTCAAAATTAATTGAAAATAATGGTGTTTATTTGTGTAGGCCATTGTTAAATTGTAGTAAAAATGAGCTCGAGTATACTTCTCAAAAAATTTACAATTTTTATATAAAAGATCCATCTAATAAAGATTTTAAATATAAAAGATCTAGAATAAGGGAAATTATTCAAAAACTAAAAGAGGAGAAATTTAATTTTGAAAAAATTAAATTAACTATATCGAATTTAACAAAATCAAATGACGTTGTAGAATTTTATGTTAATAACAATTTGGATGAAAACACTATCTATTTAAAAAGGAAATTCGTAATATTAAAACACAATTTTTTTTTACAACCTGATGAAATAGTATTTAGAAGTTTTTCTAAAATATTAAGCGTTGTAGGTGGTAAGTACTACTCCTCAAGAGGAAGAAAAATCTTAAAAATGATTCACAGAATAGTATCTGATAACTTTTCAAAGGCCACTTTATCTGGGTGCACAATAGAAAAAATTAAAAAATTGACTATTATTTACCCTGAATCATTGAAAAAACTGTAATTCTGTATAATTTGCCTCTTGTTAAATTCTCAATAATTCTTAATTATATCGTATGAATTTTAGAAACCTAGCAATGTGGGCTGTTATAATAGTTCTTACTATAGGACTTTACAATATGTTTAAGAACCCCCAAAGGTCCATATCACAAAATAATAGTATAATTTTTTCAGAATTTTTAAATGAGGTTGATAATGGTAGAGTAGTCCAAGTTGATATTCAGGGTAATAATATAAAAGGTATACTTTCAAATGGTGAGAATTTCACTACCTATTCTCCAAATGATCCAAACTTAATCCAAAGGTTAACTGAAAAAGGCGTCAGCATTTCTGCAGCACCACTTGACGAGAAAATGCCTTCATTGTTTGGTGTTTTGCTATCTTGGTTTCCAATGTTGTTGTTAATTGCAGTTTGGATATTCTTTATGCGACAAATGCAGGGAGGAAAGGGCGGTGCAATGGGTTTTGGAAGATCCAAGGCAAAAATGATGAATGAAGTTAAAGGTAAGGTAACCTTTAATGATGTTGCGGGTGTAGAGGAAGCTAAAGAAGAAGTAGAGGAAGTAGTAGAGTTTTTAAAAGATCCAAAAAAATTTAGTAGACTTGGAGGAAAAATTCCAAGAGGATGTTTATTAGTAGGACCACCGGGTACTGGTAAAACTTTGTTAGCTAGAGCAATAGCAGGTGAAGCGGGAGTTCCTTTTTTTACAATTTCTGGATCTGATTTTGTAGAAATGTTTGTTGGAGTTGGCGCATCAAGAGTCAGAGATATGTTTGAGCAAGGAAAAAAACATTCACCTTGTATAATATTTATAGATGAGATAGACGCAGTAGGAAGAAGTAGAGGTGCTGGTTTAGGAGGTGGAAACGACGAGAGAGAGCAAACTTTAAACCAGTTACTTGTTGAAATGGATGGCTTTGATACCAATGAAGGTGTAATTATTATAGCAGCAACAAATAGACCAGATGTTTTAGACCCAGCATTATTGAGACCAGGAAGGTTTGATAGACAAGTTGTTGTTTCTCTTCCAGATATTATTGGCAGAGAAAAAATATTAAAAGTTCACAGTAAAAAGATTTCAATGACCCCGGATATAAACTTAAGAACAATTGCAAGAGGCACTCCTGGATTTTCTGGAGCGGATCTTGCTAATCTCGTTAATGAAGCAGCATTGCTAGCAGCAAGAAAAAACAAAAGAATAGTTACGTACTTAGAATTTGAAGAAGCAAAAGACAAAGTAATGATGGGTGCTGAAAGAAGATCTATGGTCATGACTGAGGACGAAAAAAGACTTACAGCTTATCATGAGGCAGGACATGCTATAGTCACCATCAATGAAAAAGCCGCCTATCCAATACATAAAGCGACTATAATACCGAGAGGTAGAGCTTTAGGAATGGTAATGCAACTTCCTGAGAAAGATGAAGTTTCACAGACAAGAGAACAATTGCACGCACAGATGTCAATTGCTATGGGTGGACGTGTTGCTGAGGAGCTAATTTTCGGACATGATAAAGTAACTACTGGAGCAGTGAGTGATATTGAACAAGCTACAAAAAGGGCTAGAGCAATGGTTATGAGAGCAGGACTAAGTAAAGAACTTGGCCCAGTGGCTTATGGAGAAAATGAAGAAGAGGTATTTCTTGGAAGATCAGTTGCAAGACAACAAAATATGTCTGAGGAAACTGCAAAAAAAGTAGATGCAGAAATTAGAAAATTTGTCGACAAAGGTTATGAGAGAGCAAAAAAAATACTAACTGATAAGATTGAAGATTTGCATAAACTCGCAAAAGCACTATTAACTTATGAAACATTAAGTGGTGAAGAAATTGAGGATATAGTAAACAAAAATGTCTATCCTTCTAATAAGGAAGATCTTAAAGTAGAGGATGAAGACAAAGGATCAGCTTTAGGATCAATTGGGTTAAAACCAAAAATTGTCCACTAAACTTAATGCAAAAATATTACACTAGAGCGTGTAATTTTTATTTTGGAAAAAATTCATTACAAAAAGTTAAAAAAAACCTAAGTTTACCCTTAGGTGGAAATAAAAGTATATCGTTTGATACAATAGAGATTATAACAAGAACCAGTAAAAGAAAATTAAATATTAAGCAATTAAATCATCTTCCGAAAAATATAAAAAAAAAAGTTCTTAGCGATTTAAAAAATATTTGCAAAATAAAAAAAATTAGAAAATTAAATTTAAAAAATATACCTCTTTTAATGGGTATTTTAAATTTGACACCTGACAGTTTTTCAGACGGTGGTAAATATAATGAAATAAATGCCTCGAAATCACAAATTAATAAACTGATTAGATCAGGTGCAAATATAATTGACATTGGTGGTGAGTCAACTAGACCCGGATCTAAAGATGTTAATCAGAAAAATGAGTGGAATAGAGTCAAAGAAACTTTAAAATATCTAAACAAAAAAAAAATTTTTATCTCATTAGATACAAGAAAAACATATGTCATGCGTAAAGCGCTTTCTTACAAATTAGATTTAATTAATGATGTCTCGGGCCTTAGCTATGATAAGAATATTTTTAAATTTTTAAAACATTCTAATTTACCATTTGTTATTCACCACATGAAAGGTACTCCAAAAAATATGCAAATAAATCCTTCATACAAAAATGTTCTTTTAGATATTTTTGATTTCTTTGAAAAGAAGCTCAAAAAATTAAGAAAATATGGAATTAGACATAATCAGATATTAATCGATCCAGGTATAGGTTTTGGTAAAAATTTGAAACATAATATTACTTTGATTAAACAAATTTCTATTTTCCATTCACTTGGACTCCCAATATTATTAGGAGTATCAAGAAAAAGGTTTATCCGAGAAATATCTGGTATAAATGATAGTAAAAATAGATTAGGAGGAACATTATCTTCTAGTATATATAGTTTAATGCAAGGAGTTCAAATACTTAGAGTTCATGATGTTAATGAAATTAACCAAGGTTTAAAGGTATTTAAAAAAATTTATAATTAATGTTAAAAAAATATTTTGGCACTGACGGAATAAGAGGCAGAGTAAATAAAGAAAAAATAAATGGAGAAATGTTTTTCAAATTTGGCTTAGCAGCCGGCACGTATTTTAAGAACCAAAAAAAAAATAAGCAAATAGCTATAATTGCTAAAGATACAAGATTATCTGGTTATACTTTAGAGCCTGCACTTGTATCAGGGTTGGCCTCAGCCGGAATGCATGTATTTACATTTGGTCCACTACCAACAAATGGTTTAGCAATGCTAACAAAAAAAATGCGAGCAAATTTGGGTATTATGATTACTGCATCACATAATCCATATTATGATAATGGCTTAAAGTTATTTGGTCCAGATGGACTAAAGCTATCTGACTTAATTGAAAAAAAAATTGAAAAATTGATAGATACTAATATATCTATCAATTTATCAAATCCAAAAATTCTTGGAAGAGTTCAAAGGCTTGAGAGCGGTTCAGAAAAATATATTGAAATTTTGAGGAGTAATTTTCCAAATCAGTTTAATCTACGAGGTCTTAAAATTGCTATTGATTGTGCGAATGGTGCAGCCTATAAAGTTGGACCATTGTTATTTGAATCTCTTGGTGCCCAAGTTTATAAAACTGGAATTAATCCAAATGGATTTAACATTAATGAAAGATGTGGCTCCACCTATCCAAATAAGATAAGAAATTTTACAAAAAAAAATAAAGCACATATAGGCATATCTTTAGATGGAGATGCCGACAGAATAATTATATGTGATGAAAATGGCAAAATAGTAGATGGTGATGCCATAATAGCAATGTTGGCTAAAAGATGGAAAAAAAAAAAAATTTTAAAAGGTGGTGTGATTGGAACTTTAATGTCCAATTTTGGATTAGAAGAGTACTTTAAGAAAAACAAAATTAAGTTTTTAAGATCTCAGGTTGGAGATAGGCATGTTAAGGAATTAATGAAAAAAAATAAATTTAATTTAGGTGGCGAACAATCTGGTCACATAATTTTAGGCAAGTTTGCAACAACAGGAGATGGTTTATTAGTAGCTTTAGAAGTTTTGTTTTCAATGAGAAAAGGAAAAAAAGCTAGTGAATTATTCAATAATTTTAAACCAACACCTCAATTATTAGAAAACGTAATTGTAAAAAATAAATCCATAATCAAAAGTGATAAATGTAAAAAAGCCATAAATAATGCAAATAAATTAATTAGTGGAAACGGTAGAATGCTTGTTAGAAAATCAGGCACTGAACCTAAAATAAGGATTATGTGTGAAAGTAATGATAAAAAATTAATTTTTAAATGTATTAATATTGTAAAAAAATCGATTAACTAATTTGAAAATAAAATCTAAAATTTTAATTATTGCAGGATCAGACTCATCGGGTGGAGCAGGAATACAAGCCGATATTAAAACAGTCACTTCTTTAGGTTGTTATGCGATGACAGCTATAACTGCTATTACTTCACAAAATACAACAGGTGTTTTATCTATTTTGCCAGTTTCTGCAAAAAATATTTCCCAACAAATTGAATTCACCTCCAAAGATATAAAACCAGACGCAATTAAAATAGGCATGCTTCATTCTACACCAGTCATAAGATCCGTAATAAATTCGTTAAAAAAAATTAGTATAAATAAGATAATATTAGACCCAGTAATGGTAGCAAAAGGGGGTGCTAAACTTATAGATAGTAAGTCTATAAAAATTTTAAGGAGTGAATTAATAAAAAAAGTATCTTTGATAACTCCAAATATACCAGAAGCAGAAATTTTGTCAGGAATTCAAATCAAAAATACTGAAGACATGATTCTCGCAGCGAAATTATTAATTGATATGGGAGCAAAAAATGTACTTATAAAAGGTGGTCATAATAATTCAAAATTTGTAATAGATATTTTTGTCAATAAAATTGAAATTGTTAAGTTCAAAAGCAAAAGATATAAAACAAAAAATACACATGGCACCGGGTGCACTTTATCTAGTGCTATAACTTCATTTTATTCATGTGGAAAAACATTAAAGAAATCTTGTGAGATGGCAATTAAGTATGTTAACCAAGCAATAAGTTCAGGACCTAAATTTGGAAAAGGAAATGGACCAATTAACCATTTGAACACATTTATTATAAATAAAAAATTTAAATGAAAAATGTAGTAGTAGTAGGGTCTCAATGGGGAGATGAAGGAAAAGGGAAAATAGTTGACTGGCTTTCAAGCCACGCCGATGTTGTAATTAGATTTCAAGGTGGCCATAATGCAGGACATACTTTAGTTATTGATGGTGTTACATATAAATTGAGATTATTACCGTCTGGGATTGTTAGAAAAAACAAAATATCAATTATTGGAAATGGAGTTGTTATTGACCCATGGGCTTTATTAGATGAAATAAAAGAGATAAATTCGAAAGGTGTAAACGTAGATGAAAAAAACTTAATAATATCTGAAGCAGCAAATTTAATACTACCTTTTCACAGGGAAATGGATGAAATCAGAGAAGATGCTGCTGGAAACTCTAAAATTGGAACAACTAGAAGAGGAATAGGCCCAGCTTATGAGGACAAAGTAGGCAGAAGATCTATTAGAGTGATGGATTTAGCCTCAAAAGAAAATTTAAATAAAAGATTAGATAATGTTCTAGCTCATCACAATGCAATTAGAAAAGGATTAAAAAAAAAAATTTACGAGAAAGGTGTTTTGATAGAGGAGTTACTTAAAATCGCACCAAACATTTTGAAATATTCTCAACCGGTTTGGAAAAAAATTGACGAATTTAAACAAAAAAATAAAAAAATTTTGTTTGAAGGAGCTCAAGGAATATTGCTAGATGTAGATCATGGAACTTATCCATTTGTAACTTCTTCAAATACTGTTGCTTCATCAGCTGCTACAGGAACTGGTTGTGGTCCTAATTCCATAAATTATGTATTAGGAATTACAAAAGCTTATACGACAAGAGTTGGTGAGGGACCTTTTCCAACTGAGTTAAAAGATAAGGTAGGTGAGGAGCTCGGTACTAGAGGGAAAGAATTTGGTACAGTGACAAGTAGAAAAAGAAGATGTGGTTGGTTTGACGGAGTACTAGTAAGGCAAACAATTAAAATTTCCGGAATTGACGGAATAGCTCTCACAAAACTTGATGTTTTAGATGAACTAGATGAAATTAAAATCTGTGTAGCGTACGAGATTAATGGAAAAAAAATTGATTACCTGCCTGCAGCTGTAGATGATCAACTAAAAGTAAAACCAATCTATAAGACTTATGATGGTTGGAAATCTTCAACCGTTGGAATAAAAAATTTTGATGAACTGCCTAAAAACGCAAAAATATATATTCAAGATTTAGAGAAATTTATAGAAACTAAAATTTCTAGTATCTCGACGAGTCCAGAGAGAGAAGACACTATACTAATTCAAGATCCTTTTAAAAATTAATTTGCAGGTAAGAGATTTTTTGATTTAGCTGAATTAAGCATATGCTTTTGCAGTTTTTCAAATGCTTTATTTTCAATCTGCCTAATTCTCTCCCTGCTTATCTTAAACTTTTTACTCAATTCTTCTAAGGTTACAGGGTTATCATTTAATCTTCTCGAATATAATATTTCTTTTTCTCTTTCATTTAAAATTCTAATTGAGTCTTTTAAAAGACCTTTTCTTTGTTCCATTTCCTCTTGATGAGCAAATTTTAATTCCTGATCCATTTGATTATCTACTATCCAATCTTGCCATTCATCACCGTCTTCGCCAATCGGAGAGTTTAAAGACTTTTCTTTTCCAGATAATCTTCTATTCATTGAAACAACTTCATTTTCACTAACATCTAAATCTTTTGCAATTTTTTTCACATGCTCATCCTTAAGATCACCATCCGTTCTAGGTGCAATTTGATTTTTTAATTTCTTTAAATTAAAGAATAACTTTTTTTGAGCAGTTGTGGTTCCTATTTTAACCAAACTCCAGGATCTTAAAATATATTCTTGAATTGAAGCTTTTATCCACCACATTGCATAAGTTGCTAATCTAAAACCTTTTTCAGGTTCAAATTTCTTAACAGCTTGCATTAACCCAATATTTCCCTCTGAAATCATTTCATTGATTGGCAATCCATAACCTTTATAGCCCATGGCTATTTTTGCAACCAATCTGAGGTGACTCGTAACAAGTTTCTCGGCAGACTTTACATTTCCAGTATTTTGCCAATTTTTAGCCAGCATATATTCTTCTTCTGCATCTAACATTGGAAACTTTTTAATTTGAGATAAATAAGCTGCCAGAGATCCATCACTAGCTAGTGTTGGAAGGTTATATTTTGAATTGCTCATAATGTTATTTATTTAATAAAGTTTTTTATTTTTACAATGATTTCTTTTTCAAGTATTTCTTAGACTTTTTAATAATTTTTCCAAATCATTTGGTAATTTTGACTCGAAAAATAATCTCTTATTGCTAACAGGATGGGTAAAGCGAATACTTGCTGCATGTAAAAATTGTCTATTTAAAGTATTTAAAATATTAAATAATTCTTCATCAACATTTGTTATTTTTTTAAATTTTTTCTTATAGTGTTTATCACCAACTATGTGATTACCTTTATTGCTTAAATGAACTCTGATTTGATGTGTTCTTCCCGTTTCAAGCTTGCATTCAACTAAACTAAAAGTTGGTGATTTGTCACTCTCGAACACTTCAATGGTTTTGTAATTTGTTATCGCTTTTTTACCTTTTGTTAAACTTACTTCCATTAATTGTCTATTTTTAACACTGCGCTTTATAAAATTTTCAATTCTTCCAGACCGAGGTCTAATCTTTCCCCACACCAGAGCAAGATAAACTCTATCTATGGTGTGATTTTTAAATTGTTCGGACAATTTTAAATGACTTATGTTATTTTTAGCAATTATTATTAAACCAGAGGTATCTTTGTCAATTCTGTGCACAATACCAGGTCTATATTTTTCACCCACGTCAGAAAGATTTTTATTACAATATTTAATTAAGGCGTTTACGACAGTTTTATCATAATTTCCTGCTCCTGGATGTATCGATATTCCCGATTGTTTATTTAAAACTAAAATATCTTTATCTTCAAAAATAATATCTAAATTATAATCGTAAGGTTTTAAAGTGACCTTATTTTCTTCTATTATTTTTAAATAAATTTTATCACCTAGATTGATCTTCTTAGATGGACTATTTACAACTTGTCCATTTATTTTAAGAAACTTATTTAAAATTAGGTTTTTTATCTTTGTTCTACTCAAATTTTTATAATTTTTACTCAGGTAATAGTCTATTCTTGGATTGCCTTGAATATTTTCTACAACAAAATTAATGATATTATTCATAAATTATAATATTAATAAATAATGCGTCTGTAGCTCAACTGGATAGAGCGCCAGATTTCGGCTCTGGAGGTTCAGGGTTCGACTCCTTGCAGGCGCACCAATTATCAATCAATATATTAAATTTTATAATTTTTATTCCCCCATATTTACTAAAGTACCTTTTTTTCTTGCTCCATAAAAAGAAAAATAAAATATTATCACCGATAATGAAAAATAAATTAAATTTAACAACAAAGCATTTATAATATTATCATAATTTACAGAGTTATTTATTAAGATTGATCTTGCTTCTTCGAATACATATACCAATGGCAACAAATTAGAAATATATTGTAGCCATTCAGGCAAGATTGATAGAGGATAATAAACACATCCTAAAGGTGCCAATAGAAAAAGAGATGACCATGCTGTATTTTCAAATGCAGGCCCGAATCTCAAAAGACCTGAAGTTACCAAAATACCTAAAGTTGTTCCAAACATGTATAAACTTAAAAAAAGTAAAAATAATGGAGCTCCCAGATTTATTATAGAAACCCCAAATAAAGGACTCATTAATAAAACTGCTGGTACAATCCCGATTAAAGTTCTTAGAAGAGCTGTAAATGTTAGCGCAGTGATAATTTCACTTAATTTTAAGGGAGCTACAAATAAATTTGTAAAATTTCTACTCCATATTTCTTCAAGAAATAACATGTTAAAACTTATGCTCGATCTAAATAAGAAATCATATAGTATTGCACAACTTAAGATTACACCTACAGTATTATTATAATAATCGCTGTACATCGTAAAAAACTTTGAAATAAAACCCCAAAGTATAATTTGAATTGTTGGCCAATAAATTAGGTCTAATATTCTAGGGAAAGATCCTCTTATCAAATAAAGATGTCTTATAGACAATGCATACATTCTTCGTAATTTCATAATTATTCTCTTACTAGCTTTAAAAAAGTTTCTTCAAGATTTACTCTACCATGTTTAAAAATTAATTCCTCACATGTACCTTCATCGATTATTTTTCCTTGTTTCATCATCATAATATTCTCACATAATCTTTCCACTTCACTCATGTTATGGGATGCTAGTAGTATTGTTGTATTATTTTTTTTTGCATAATTTTCAATGTATGATCTGACATAGTCGCCTGTATCTGGATCTAGGCTTGCTGTAGGCTCATCTAATAATAAAATTTCTGGATTATTAATTAAGGATTTTGCCAAAGAAACTCTATTTTTTTGACCCGATGATAATTCACCAGTTTTTTTGTTTAAAAACTCTTTAAGGTTCAAATCATTACATAATGTATTAATTCTATTTTGAAGATTTTTTACCTCATACATTTTTCCATAAACAATTAAGTTTTCTTTGACTGATAGTTTTTTTGGAAGCTCGACATAGGGAGATATAAAGTTCATTTTTTCTAAAACACTTATTCTATTTTTTTCAATCTCAATATCTTTGTTATTAATTAAAACCTCCCCCTTAGTTGGTCTAATCAGACCAAGTATCATTCCTATTGTTGTAGTTTTTCCGCATCCATTTGGTCCAAGTAGTCCAGTAATTGAACCTTTTTTAATTTCAAAATTTAAATTTTTAACTGCTTCAAAACCTTTGTAGTTTTTATATAAATTTTTAATTTTAATACTCATTTAATCGAAGCTCTTTGTAGTCTATCATTAATAGTTTGACCAATTCCAGTATTTGGAATTTTTTCAACTTCAATTAATTTAAATTTTCTTTTCTTTATTTTTCTTAGTGTTTTGTATAAATTTTTTCCTGCCTCCTCAAGATTTTTATTCTTAGTTAAATAAAAAAAATTTCTGCTTGTGAATTTTTTTTTATTTATCAAAATGTAAGCACTATTTTTTTTTGGATCTTTTATATTTAATCTAATAGGTATACCAGGAGAGTAATGTAGCCTTCTTTGTCCTGGATAGTCTCTTTTAGTATCTGAATTATAATTAAGTCTTACATTTAAAATTTTTTTCAAGTATTCCAAGTTTAACCCTCCAAGCCTTATTATTTTTGGTTTGCTAGTCAAATCAATTATAGTAGACTCTAATCCAATATTTGACCTACCGCCATTTAATACATACTTAATTTTTTTTCCAAATTCATCTATTACATCATTTTTGGTGACGGGACTAATGCTTGAGGATATATTTGCACTAGGTGCCGCTAACGGAAAATCAATCTTACTTAAAAGACTTCTTATGACTGGATGCTTTGGAAATCTTACTGCTAAGCTTTTTTTTTTATTTGTCACTTTATTATCAATCATACTATTACTTTTCAACCTGAGAATAAAAGTCAATGGTCCTGGACAAAATTTTTTATAGAGCTTATAAAAATTTTTATTCAAGTGGCAATCTCTCTCCAGTTGAGATTTACTATAATAATGAACTATAAGAGGATTTTTTTTTGGTCTTTTTTTAAGCTTAAAAACTTTCGAAACTGCACTACTTGAATATGCATTTGCGGCTAATCCATAAACAGTTTCTGTAGGTATACCTATACATTCATTATTTTTTAAATAGTTAATAGATTTTTTAATACTGGAATTGTTAATTTTCATGTAATAATTAAATATTTAATATGAAAGACAAAAATTTACTAGATGATATTAAAATTAAATCATTAACTGAGCTAACAGAAATAGCAGCTAATCTGGTCAAAAAATTAGAAAAACAGAAGGATTTAGAAAAATCAATTGAAGAATATCAAAAGCTTTTAACTATAAATAATTTAATTCAAAAAAAATTCCAAAATACTTCAAGAAAAATTTCTGATGAAACTCGTGAAAAAATTAAAAAAATTTTAAATGATGGAAAAAAAATTATATAAAGTTGCAAGAGATACTAACAGTTTCTTAAAAAAATTTTTAAACAAACAAAATAAAACAAGTCTTATTAGCTCAATGAAATATGGCTTATTTCCCGGTGGTAAGCAAATTAGGTCAAAGTTATTAATTGATGTAGGAAAAATTTTTTCTATTGACTATAAAACTTTATTACATGTTAGTGCAGCAGTAGAGTGTATACATGCTTATTCACTAATACACGATGACCTACCATGTATGGATGATGATATTTTAAGAAGAGGTAAATTAACCGTGCATAAAAAGTTTAGTGAATCAACCGCAATTCTTGCAGGAAACTCATTATTAACTATTAGCTTTGAAATATTAAGCAGCAATAATTTTAATGTATCAAGTGATGTAAAAAATGAACTTATACATTCTATTTCTAGGTGTGCAGGACATTCTGGAGTAGCAGGAGGTCAGCATTTAGATCTTGAATACGAAAAACAAAGAGTTTCCATGTTAAAAATAATAGAGATGCAGAGAAAAAAAACTGGAATGCTTTTTGAATTTTGTTGTATTGCACCTATTATCATAAATAAAGATAAAAAAAATTTTAAAAATTTTAGTAGTATTGGATCAGATATAGGTTTACTTTTTCAAATAGCTGATGATTTAATTGATCAAAGTGGAAATTCGAAAAAAGTTGGGAAAAAAACAAAGAAAGATCAAAAAAAAGGAAAAGCCACTTTAATTAGTTTACTTGGATATAAAAATGCTATTAATTATTCATATAAATTAAAAAATAACATTTTTAAACGCTTAAGTAAATTTGGCAAGAATGCAGAGGATTTAAAGGAAACTGTGAACTTTATTTTAACAAGAAGTAAATGAAAAAATTCTACAAATATTTAAATAATATAAATTTTCCATCAGATTTAAGAAAACTTAAAAAGGATGAACTAAAACATGTTGCTAAAGAACTCAGAGAAGAATTAATTGATGCAGTTTCTGAAACTGGTGGTCATTTAGGTGCTGGTTTAGGTGTGGTTGAATTAACTGTAGCATTACATTATATTTTTGATACTCCAAACGACAAATTAATTTGGGATGTTGGTCATCAAGCATACCCACATAAAATACTAACTGGAAGGAAAGATAAAATCAGAACTTTGCGACAAGGAAATGGATTATCTGGTTTTACAAAACGAACTGAAAGCGAGTATGATCCTTTTGGTGCTGCACACAGCTCAACCTCTATATCTTCAGGACTTGGAATTGCTATAGCTAACAAATTATCTAATAAATCTAGTAATGTAATTTCAGTAATAGGAGATGGAGCAATTAGTGCAGGCATGGCTTATGAAGCGATGAATAACGCAGGAGCGAGTAAGACTAAAATTATAGTAATTCTAAACGATAATGACATGTCAATTGCTAAACCTGTTGGTGCAATGAGAAGTTATCTTGCAAAAATTCTTTCTGGTAAAATTTATTTTAGTTTTAGAGAAACAGTTAAGCTTATTATTTCTGCTTTTTCAAAAAGATTTTCAAAAAAAGCAGGCAAGGCAGAAGATTTTTTAAGATCTGCAGTAACAGGCGGTACTTTGTTTAACTCAATGGGATTTTATTATGTTGGTCCAATTAATGGACATGATTTAGATGCCTTACTACCAGTTCTGCAAAATGCAAAAGAAGTAAGTTACGACGGTCCAATTATGATACATGTAAAGACTGAGAAAGGTAAAGGATATAGTTTTGCTGAAAAATCTGAAGATAAATATCATGGTGTTTCAAAGTTTAATGTAAGTACTGGCAAACAAGAAAAATCTAAATCAATTGCACCATCATATACAAAGGTTTTTGCAAATACTCTAATTGAACATGCTAAAAATGACAGTAAGGTAATTGGTATAACAGCTGCAATGCCATCTGGTACAGGTATGGATTTATTTGCAGAAAAATTTCCTGATAGAATGTTTGATGTAGGTATAGCCGAACAACATGCAGTAACATTCGCAGCTGGGCTAGCTACGGAAGGTTTTAAACCTTACGCAGCTATTTATTCAACATTTTTGCAAAGAGCTTATGATCAAGTTGTTCATGATGTAGCGATACAAAGCTTACCTGTCAGATTTGCAATTGACAGGGCAGGATTAGTTGGTGCAGACGGACCTACTCACGCTGGTTCATTTGATATTACTTATCTTACAACTTTGCCTAATTTTATTGTGATGGCTGCGAGTGATGAGGCTGAACTTGTAAAAATGATAAATACTTCTATAGATATTAATGATAGACCTTGCGCATTTAGATACCCTAGAGGTAATGGATTGGGTGTCGAGCTACCATCAATTGATGAAAAATTAATTGTAGGTAAAGGCAAGGTAGTTAGAGAGGGTAAGAAAGTTGCAATCGTTAACTTTGGAGCAAGATTAAATGATATTCTTAAATCCTCAGAAATTTTACAAAAAAAAGGTATAAATTTAACCATAATCGATGCGAGATTTGCCAAACCTTTAGATGAAAATCTTTTATGGCAAGTAGCTAATGAGCATGAAATTTTAATTACTGTTGAGGAAGGTTCTATAGGAGGTTTTGGCTCTCATGTCTCTAAATTTCTTACAGATAAAAATCTCCTTGATAACAACTTAAAACTGCGAAACATGGTATTGCCTGATAAATTTATAGATCAAGATAAGCCAGAGCAGATGTATAAAATTGCAGGGTTAGACTCTTTTAACATTGTTGATAAAGTATTAGAGACTTTAAACTCCAAGGTAATAATCAAAAAAACTAATTAATTTTTGCACTGTGCATTGTGCATTAAAAAGTGATCTAACAAAACACAATTCATCATTGCTTCACCGATAGGCACTGCTCTAATTCCAACACAAGGATCATGTCTGCCTTTTACAGATATTGAAGTATTCTTTCCAAATTTGTCTATTGTTTTCCTCTTAGTAAGAATAGATGAGGTTGGTTTTACTGCAAACGATAAAATAATTTCCTGTCCTGAGGAAATTCCACCTAAGATACCCCCTGCATTATTAGATTTAAATAATGTACTTTTTCCTTTTTTCGACATCTCATCAGAATTTTGTTCACCAGTTAATTGTGCAGAATTCATTCCGGAGCCTATATTGACACCTTTAACAGCATTAATACTCATCATTGCAGCTGCGAGATCCATATCTAATTTTGAATAAATTGGCGCTCCTAGTCCTACGGGTATTCCTCTTGCTCTTACCTCTATAACTGCACCACACGATGAGCCAGATTTACGTATGCTTAATAAATATTTTTCCCAAAGTTTTAAAATTGATTTATCTGGACAAAAAAGTTTATTTTTTCTTATAAATTTATCATTCCAATTTTTTAAATTACAACCTAATATTCCTAGTTGGGTAACTGCTCCTATAACATTGTATTTTTTGCCTAGCTTGATTCCTAATACCTTCTTTGCTATTGCTCCCGCTGCGACTCTAGATGCTGTTTCTCGAGCTGATTGCCTCCCGCCTCCTCTATAATCTCTTATTCCATATTTTTTTAAATAAGTAAAATCGGCATGACCTGGTCTAAATTTATTCTTAATTGTCTCGTAATCTCGAGATCTCATATCTTTATTATAAATTATTAATGAGATAGGAGTTCCTGTAGTTTTTCCTTCGAAAACACCTGAGAGTATCTGAACTTTATCATCCTCTTTTCTTTGAGTAGTAAACTTTGATTGACCTGGTTTTCTTCTATTTAATTCGATTTGTATATCATCTGCGTTTATGGGGATATTTGGTGGGCATCCGTCAACTACACAGCCAATAGCTGGACCATGAGACTCGCCCCATGTGGTGAATCGAAATATTTTTCCAAATGTATTAAAAGACATTAATATATTATATAAATTATTTTGTTAAAATTATGAATCAAAAAAACTCTCTTAATATAAATATTTGCTTTGGAGAGCAAAAAAATCCAATTGATCTCTTTAAAGAGTGGTATGAGGAGGCCAAAAAATCTGAAATTAATGATCCTAATGCTGTAGCTGTTGCTACTTCAGATAATAATTCTATACCAAGTGTTAGAATGGTACTTTTAAAAGATTTCAGTAAAAATGGATTTATTTTTTATACAAATTTAGATAGTAAAAAAAGTGAAGATTTAAAATCAAATCCTAATGCCTCAATGTGTTTCCATTGGAAAAGTTTATTAAGGCAAATAAGATTGGTTGGAAAAATATCTGAAGTTAGCTCGGATGAAGCTGACAAATATTATAATTCTAGAAAATATGGAAGCCGTATAGGTGCATGGGCCTCAAATCAAAGTAAAATACTTAAAAAAAGGGAGGACCTTTATAAATCTATTGAAAAATTTAAAAAAAAATATCCCGATACGGGAGTAGTACCAAGGCCACCTTATTGGTCAGGATGGATTTTAAAACCAAAAGAAATTGAATTTTGGTTAGATGGTGAAAATCGAATACATGAAAGACTTAAATATGTTATTACAGAAAATGGAGAATGGGATAAATTTCTTTTAAGTCCTTAATAATTTCTTTCTAAACTAAAGTAAGTTAGTTTCTTTAAAGTATCTTTTTCTTTAGTATCATTGAAAATATTTAATGCATTTGAGGCAATATTTACAAAATATGACGCTTTCTGATAGCATTCGTTGATTATGTTATATTTTTTTATCATTTGAATTGTATTTGTGAAATCTTGCTCATTCCTTAAATCTTTATTAAAATAATTTTTTAGTAATTTTTTTTCATCATTAGACGCTTTTTGATATAAAATTATAATTGGTAATGTAATTTTGCCCTCATAAAAGTCGTTACCTGTTTCTTTTCCAAATAATTTAATTTCTGAATTGTAATCAAGGGCATCATCTGCAATCTGAAATGTTAAACCTAAATTTTTTCCATAAGAATTTAAAGCGTCTTTAATATTTTGTTCACTTCCAGATAATATAGCACCTACTTTAGTCGCCGAGGCAAATAAAGATGCCGTCTTCCATGAGATAATCTTTAAATATGTTTCCTCTAAAATATCTATATCGTTTTTATGTTGTAATTGAAGTACTTCACCTTGAGATATTTGAGCAGAGGTAGAAGACAATAATTTTAGTACTTCTAAATCTCCATCATCAACCATCATTTCAAAGCATCTACTCAATAAATAATCTCCAACTAATATAGATGATTGATTACCCCAAATATTGTTTAATGTTTTTTTACCTCTTCTAACCTCCCCATTATCAATTACGTCATCGTGAAGAAGTGTAGCTGCATGAATTAGCTCTACACAAGCGGCTAGGTTTATATCTCTTCCACCTTTTTTATATCCGCAAAGTTTTGATGAGCCAAGAGTTAATAATGCTCTGAGTCGTTTTCCACCTGTATTAAAGTGATATTTAGTCATTCGGTCAACCAAATCCACCTCACTATTTAATTTATTTTTTATTTTTTCATCAACTAACACCAACTTATCCTCAACTAAGTTTTTTAGATCAAAATATGAGTTGTTAATCTTTGTTTTTAATTGAATTACGCTTCCCATCATTACAAACTATTACAATTTTGTTGATATTATACTTATCAATTGACGCACCTAAATCTTCAACTAAAAGGAGACTTTATATTAATATAAAAATTTTATAAGCATAATTATGTTTTCACTTTTCAAAAAAAAAAAGATAATACCACTGGTAAAACTTTCAGGTGTAATTGGAAGCGTCGGGAAATTTAAACAAGGTATAGATTTTTCAGGACAAGAAGAAATTATCACTAAAGCTTTTTCACTAAAGAAATCTCCAGCTGTCGCAATTTCAATTAATTCACCAGGAGGGTCTCCAGTTCAATCACACTTAATTCATGATCACATTAGGCAGTTAGCAAAGAAAAATAATAAAAAAGTTATTGTTTTTGCTGAGGATGTGGCTGCATCAGGTGGTTATCTAATTTCATGTGCTGGAGATGAAATATATGCAAATAAGAGCTCCATCATTGGATCAATTGGAGTTATATATTCATCTTTTGGATTTAAAGATTTAATAGGTAAAATAGGAGTTGAAAGAAGAGTTTACACTGCAGGTAAAAATAAAAGTACACTAGATCCTTTTTTAGATGAAAAAGAGGAGGATATTAAGAGGCTAAAAAATATTCAATTAGACTTACATAAAGATTTTATCGATGTTGTAGAAAATAGTAGAGCTTCCAAATTAAAAAAAGATAAAGGTATTGAATTATTTTCTGGTGAATTTTGGTCAGGTAGAAAAGCACTAGAGCTAGGTTTAATTGATGGGTTAGGAAATGTTAATGATATTTTAAAAAAAAAATTTGGTGAAAATATTATTATTAAAAAATTTGAAAAATCTAAGAGTTGGTTAGCTAGAAAACTGTCTTCAGAAACACAAATAGAAAAATTATTAAATACAATTGAAGAAAAAAATCTCTGGCAAAAATATGGTTTCTAAAAAAACTAAAAAACTTATCACATTTCAAGAAACCATATTTAATCTCCAAAATTATTGGAGCAATCATGGTTGTTTAATATTACAACCTTATGACGTAGAGGTAGGTGCAGGAACTTTCCATCCTGCAACTACACTACGTTCTCTTGGACCAGAGAAGTGGAAAGCTGCATATGTTCAACCTTCAAGGCGTCCATCAGATGGGAGATATGGAGAAAACCCAAATAGACTTCAGCATTACTATCAATTCCAGGTATTAATTAAACCATCACCTGAAAATATAAAAAAATTATTCTTAGATAGTCTTTCATCTATAGGTATAGATAAAAATGTACATGATATTAGATTTATAGAGGATGACTGGGAAAGTCCAACTTTGGGAGCTGCGGGATTAGGTTGGGAAGTTTGGTGCGATGGTATGGAGATAACTCAATTTACCTATTTTCAACAAATGGCAGGTGTTCAATGTAGTCCAGTTTCAGTAGAACTTACTTATGGGCTTGAAAGAATTTGCATGTTTGTTCAGGAAAAGTCAAATGTATTCGATATTTTATGGAATAAAAATGGAACTTTATATAAAGATATTTACAAAGAAAACGAAAAACAATTCTCTAAATATAATTTTGAATTAGCAAATATCGATTATTTATTTAATGCTTTTGAGAGTTTAGAAAAAGAGGCTAAAAATTTATTACTTAATGAACTGCCTTTACCTGCTTATGACCATAGCTTAAAGGCTAGTCATGTTTTTAATATTCTTGATTCACGTGGCGCAATTAGTACAGCTCAAAGAGCAGGATATATATCCCGAATAAGAGATTTAGTAAAACAAGTAGGATTAAAATGGTTAGAGGAAAAAAAGTAAATGTCAGAATTTTTTTTAGAATTATTTACTGAAGAAATGCCTCCATCTTTGCAGAACAATGCTAAAATCGAATTTTTAGAGATTTTAAAAAATTTCCTTGATGAAAAAAAAATATCTTATAACAAATTATATTATTCTATTTCAACTCCAAACAGACTTATATTTTACTTTAAGGATATAGTAGAAGAGTTTGAAAAAAAAACAGAGGAAATCAGGGGCCCGAGAGTTGATGCAAATAAAGAATCTCTAGAAGGTTTTTTAAAATCAAAAAATATATCAAAAAAAAAAATTTTCATGAAAAAAACTTCAAAGGGTGAGTTTTATTTTTATAAAATTCCATCAACAAAAGTTAGTACCAAAAAAATACTTCAGGAAAATATGCCATTTTTATTACAAAGAATTAAATGGAAAAAATCAATGAAATGGGGAAATTATGAATTATCTTGGGGCAGACCTCTTAAATCTATATTGTGTTTGTTTAATGGGACATCATTAAATTTTGTTTTTTATCATCTTAAAAGTTCTAATAAAACTTTTATAAATAAAGATGATGAGATAAAAACTCGGACATTTAAAAATTTTGTATCTTATAAAAATTACTTTAAACAAGCTGGAGTTATCGTTGATGATAGAGAAAGAAAGTTAAGCATTAAGAAAAATTTAGAAAAAATTTCAAAGACAAAGAATTTTAATTTAAATATAAATTTAAAGCTTTTAGATGAGATAACAAACATTGTAGAGAAACCCAAGGTAATTTTATGTTCTTTTAATAAAAAGTTCCTTGAAATTCCAAGAGAAGTAATTCAATTAACTATCGAAAATCATCAAAAGTTTTTCCCAATTTCCGATAAAAAAAACAACCTATTGAATTACTTTTTTTCTGTAATCGATAAAGAGGACAAATTTGGATTAATAAAAAAAGGCAATGAGAGTGTTGTTGATGCAAGATTAACTGATGCTGAGTATTTTTGGAAAAAAAATAAATCACAAAGTATGCTTAAATATGTTTCTAAGCTTGAAAATGTTAATTATTTTAACGGTTTAGGAAATTATCTAGATAAAACAAAAAGACTTAAAAATTTATGTAGTGTAATTTCAGACGAATTATTAATTAGCAAAGAAAAATTAGAGTTAGCCTCTACAATTGCTAAAGTAGATTTGCTTTTTGATTTAGTGAACGAGTTTCCAGAATTGCAAGGAGTTTTAGGAGGATACTTTGCTGAGTCACAAGGATTTGAAAAAGAAGTATGTTTAGCAGTTAGTGAGCATTATTTACCTAGCGGGTTGAATAGCAGAACACCAAAAAATAATTATAGTATTGCTTTGTCGTTAAGTGATAAACTTGACGCCTTAGTAGGATTTTTTGGTTTAGATTTAGTCCCTACTAGCTCAAAAGATCCTTATGCCTTAAGGAGAATGGCAATAGGTCTTATCAAATTAATCATTGAAAACAAAAAGTCTTTTAAACTTAAGGAAATGATCGATTATTCTTGCCAGTTGTATAATAATCAATCTATAAACTTTGATAGAAAATCAGTTCATACTAATCTTTCCATTTTTATAATAGATAGACTAAAAAATTACATGAAAGAAAAGGGCATAAGACTAGATATAATAGAAAGTTCATTAATAGATTTTGATTTAAATAATATTTTTGTAATTTTCACAAAAGCCGACAGACTTAATAAAATAATAAAAAAGCAGGTTGGAATAGATTTAATAGAAAATTATAAAAGGGCATTTAATATTTTAAATTCAGAAACCCAATTGCAAAATGAAGATTATAAAGGTTCCGCAGATCCTGCTTTATTCAAAAGTAATTTTGAAAAAGATCTTTTTAAAAAAATTCACGACATTAGAAAAAATTTTACAAGCATTAACTTAGAAAATGATTATGACAGTCAATTATCATTATTAGCTTCTCTAAAAAAAGAGGTAGAAAATTTTTTTGATAATGTCATAGTTAATGATAATGATGTAGTTATAAAAAAAAATAGACTAGAGCTTTTAAAAATGTTGTGTAATACATTTGATAAATATTTTAATTTTGAAAAAATTGAATTTTTAAATGAAAAAGCTGGTATTTAATTTTAAATCTAAAATTACTAAAAAATTTAAATATCCTAAAAATATACTAGGAGGCAAAGGAGCTAATCTTGCTGAAATGGGTAGATTGGGTTTTCCAGTTCCATCTGGATTTACTATTTCTACAAATGCATGTGAAGCGTTTTACAAAAATAATAAAAAATTAGACAAAAAAGTATTAATTGAGATTAAAAAAGAATTAAGTCAAATTGAAAAAGAAAACGGTAAAAAATTTGGCAATACCATCGATCCTCTTCTACTATCTGTTAGATCTGGTGCGAGAGTATCAATGCCTGGTATGATGGATACTATTTTAAACCTTGGTCTTAACGATATAACAGTTGAGGCGCTAGCTAAAAAAACTAAAAACAACAGATTTGCTAAAGATAGTTATAGAAGATTTATTCAAATGTACTCTACTGTAGTATTAAGTATCGAAAGTTATAAATTTGAGGATTTAATAGAAAATTATAAATTAACTAAAGGTGTACTTTTAGATACTGACCTTGAAACGAGCGATTGGGAAGCGTTAATTAGAGATTTTAAAAATGTTGTAAAACAAGAGACCAAAAAGGATTTTCCTCAAAATGTGGAGGATCAATTAATTAATGCAGTCTCTTCAGTATTTTTATCTTGGGAAAGCAATCGAGCAAAAACTTACAGAAAGATCAATCGAATACCTTCCGATTGGGGGACTGCTGTAAATGTACAATCAATGGTTTTTGGCAATATGGGAGATAAATGTGCAACTGGAGTAACTTTTACAAGAGACCCATCTAATGGAAATAATGAGATATATGGTGAATATTTGGTTAACGCCCAGGGAGAGGACGTTGTAGCAGGTACAAGAACACCACAATATATTACTAAAAGATCAAGACTTAAATCAAATAATAAAGGTATGTCGTTAGAAGAAAATATGCCAAAGATATTTAAACAGCTAAAAAAAATTTTAAAATCTTTGGAGAAGTATTACAAAGATATGCAAGATGTAGAGTTTACTATAGAAAACGGAAAGCTTTGGATACTTCAGACAAGATCAGGTAAAAGAACTGCTAGATCGGCAATTAAAATTGCAGTAGATATGGTTAAAGAAAAGTTAATAACAAAAAAAGATGCGTTATTAAGAATAGACCCTGGATCGCTTGATAATTTATTACATCCTTCCTTAGATGAAAAAGCCGAAATGATTATAATTGCAAATGGATTACCTGCTTCACCAGGTGCATCAAGTGGGAAAGTAGTTTTTTCATCTGATGAGGCTGAAAGACTTAATTCTATGATGCAAGATACAATATTGGTAAGAGTAGAAACTTCTCCAGAGGATATAAACGGCATGCATGCGGCTAAAGGAATATTAACCTCAAGAGGAGGCATGACAAGTCATGCAGCAGTTGTGGCTAGAGGTATGGGTAGACCATGTGTTTCAGGTTCAAGCGAGATAGAAATTGATTATAACAAAAAAGTTTTTAAGGTTAATAACAGAACTATAAAAGAAGGAGAAATTATAACAGTGGATGGATCCTCTGGAAGAGTAATTTTGGGAGAAGTCAAAACTATTAAACCCGACATATCTGGAGATTTTCTAAAAGTAATGAAATGGGCAGACCAATATAGAAAACTTAAAATAAGGACAAACTCTGAAACACCATCAGATACCAAAACCGCGAGAGAATTTGGAGCAGAGGGAATTGGTCTTTGCAGGACTGAGCATATGTTTTTTGATGAAGATAGAATTTTATCTGTTAGGCAAATGATACTTTCAAAATCAAAAAAAGATAGAGATTTAGCTTTGTCTAAACTCTTACCTTATCAAAAAAAAGACTTTATTGAAATATTCAAAATTATGAAAGGTTTACCAGTTACAGTGAGATTATTGGATCCACCATTACACGAGTTTTTACCAAAAACTAAAGAGGAGATTGTAGGTGTTGCTAACTCTTTAGATATTTCTTACAAAGAAGTTGATCAAAGAATACAAGAGTTACATGAACAAAACCCTATGCTTGGACATAGAGGTTGTAGATTGGCAATATCTTTTCCAGAAATTTATGAAATGCAATGTAAGGCAATATTTGAAGCTTTAGTCGAATGTAAAAAAAATAAAATTAAATCTATAATTCCTGAAATTATGATACCTTTAGTGTCTACTGAGACAGAGATAAAAATAATGAAAGATCTAGTTATTAAAATAGCAAGAGAGGTTGAAAATAAAACTAAAGTTAAAATTAATTTTTTGGTAGGTACAATGATAGAATTACCTAGGGCAGCAATTAAAGCTAAAGAAATAGCAAAACATGCAGAATTTTTTAGTTTTGGCACTAATGATTTAACACAAACAACATTTGGAATAAGCAGAGATGATAGTGGAAAATTTTTAAATGATTATATTGAAAACAAAATTTTTGAGGTTGATCCATTTGTTTCAATTGATGACGGAGTTGGTGATCTTATAGAACTTGCTGCAAAAAAAGGTAAAAAACAAAATAAAAAAATTAAGCTGGGTATTTGTGGTGAACATGGGGGAGATCCAAAGAGTATAAATTTTTGTTCAAAAACTGGCCTAGATTACGTTTCTTGTTCTCCTTATAGAGTTCCTGTAGCAATATTAGCCGCAGCCCAAGCTGAGTTAAAAAATAAATAACTAGCAACTGTATACTAAATAATTTGAAATAAATTTTTCTAAATTTCTAATTTAAAATCTATGGCGGAAGCACTATGTGTAATTCTTCCTACTGAAATTCTATCAACCCCTGTCTTTGCGATCATAGTTACGTTATGAAGAGATACATTTCCAGAAGCTTCAGTCTCGTAGTATTTCTTAGCGATCTCAACACCTTTTTTTAAATTTCTAATACTCATGTTATCAAATAAAACAGTATTAAACTTTAATCCCAGTATTGATTTAAGCTGATTTAAATTATCTACCTCAACAGTTATCTTTTTTCCCTTTTTATTTTTAATTGCTCTTTGTACTAAAAATTTTAAATTTGAGATAGCAATATGATTATCTTTAATCAAATATTCGTCACTAAGATTAAATCTATGATTTATTCCACCACCAATATTTACAGCATATTTTTGTATTGCTCTTATGTTAGGGATCGTTTTGCGAGTACAACAAATTTTACTTTTACCCTTAACTTTGTTAACATACTTATTTGTCTCGCTTGCTATACCAGAGATATGAGATAAAAAGTTAAGAGCAACTCTTTCACAAATCAAAATACTTTTAGGATGTCCATTTATATTAGCTACAACACTGCCTTTACCTAATTTAGAACCATCTTTTTTTTTTGCTTTAAATTTAATTTTATTATCCACTAACTGGAATACGCATCTAGCTAATTCTATACCTCCAAGAATTCCTTTTTGATTAGAGATTATTTTAAAAGATTTAAGATTATTATTTTTTATTAACTTAGATGTGATGTCTCCAATCGGATATAAGTCCTCTTTTAAAGCAGATTTGACTATCTTTTTGATAAATTTTTTACTTAAACTATTTCTTTCCACAGATATTATCTGCCTATTTCTGCCATTCGTTCTACAGATTTTCTAGCCTTTTCAATTATATCTTTACTCATTATAATTTCATTTGTCTCATTTTTTAAACAATCTAGAATTTTTGGTAATGTAATTCTTTTCATATGAGGACATAAATTGCACGGTCTAATAAATTCAACGTTTGGGTTATCTATTTGAATATTATCACTCATAGAACATTCAGTAACCATCATTACTTTTTTCGGCTGATTGTCCCTGACGTATTTTATCATACCACTTGTCGAACCAGCGAAATCACTTGCCTTAATAACTTCTGGTGGACACTCTGGATGTGCAATAACTTTAATATCTGGATTATTTTTCCTTATTTCATTTATTTCTGTGTCAGTAAATTGTTCGTGAACCTCACACGTACCGCGCCATGAAATAATTTCAACATTTGTTTGCGAAGCTACATATTTTGCTAAATAATCATCAGGTAAAAAAATAACTTTTTTAACTCCTAACGAATTAACAATTTTAACAGCATTTGCTGACGTACAACAGACATCTGTTTCTGCTTTAACATCTGCCGACGTATTTACATAAGAAACTACTGGAACACCTGGATTTTTTCTTTTAAGATCTCTTACATCAGCTCCAGTAATAGATGAAGATAATGAACAACCTGCTTTCATGTCGGGTAGTAAAACTTTTTTATTAGGACTCATCAATTTAGCTGTCTCAGCCATAAAGTGAACTCCACACATTACAATTATCTCTGATTTTGTTTTTGCAGCTTCAACGGCTAGCGCAAGAGAGTCTGCAGAAAAATCAGAAATACCATGGTAAATTTCTGGGGTCTGATAATTGTGAGCTAAAATTACGGCATTTTTCTCTTTCTTTAATTTATTTATTTCATAAATATAAGGAGCATGAACTGACCACTCGATTTCAGGCATTGTTCTTGAAATCTTCTGATATATTGAATTTGTAGCTTTTTTTATTTCTGACGTATATTCCATAGTTAATGTTATCAACTTGAAATAGAGTTGTCATTCACTTAATCTGCCGCATAAGCGGCCATGCTGAAACTGGTAGACAGGCTTGGTTGAGGGCCAAGTGGGAATTTCCCATGAGAGTTCGAGTCTCTCTGGCCGCACGTTTTAAAAATAATATAATTTTTAAAAGGGGCGTTCTGTTGCCAGGTGCCCCATACCCCGTAACTTAATTAATAAAAATTAATTAAGCTGCAAGTGCAAATTTATTATTTGCATTTATAAAATTGCCCTTTACGGCGGAACAATACCGAACGAAAGAATAGCCTTTAGACATCCGTCGATCCTAATTCACCCCCCTAAGTTGCAATGGTGGAGGTGGTGGGTACTGCCCCCACGTCCGCAATGTTTATTACGAAATTCGTTTATCGTCGTAGTTGGAAATCCAACATGATTAATATAAAACTAATTATAAAATTTACAATCATTGTGTTATGAAAAATATCATTATTTTTATTTTACTTTTTATCTCTATAATTTTTGTGTTTTTGTACTTCTTTGATTATAATTATTTTGCTAATTTGTTAATAAAGGATCAATCTATTCACAAATATTATTCCTTATTTTTTATTTTTGTGTCATTTTTATATTTTCTTACACCGTTACCAGTCACATTAATTATTATAGCTAATGGCTATTTTTTTCAAAATTTAGGTTTTATTATATCTATTTTTCAAGTTGTCCTTTGCTCAATTTTGATTTTTTCAATTGCAAAAAAAATTGATAAGTACTTTGATTTTACCAAATATAAGAATAAAATATTAAAAAAAATTAATATTAATAAATTTTCCGAAAGCAATTATTCTATAATTTTATCAAGATATATTTTTCCTTATTTTTTTCATAATATTTATTATGGTATATTAAATATTAAACTTAAGAAATTTTCTTTATTAGTGATACTTTCAGAAATACCTATGCTATATGCGCTTAACTCAATTGGAAAATCTATGATTAATTTTGATTTTAGTATCTCTATATCAATTTTTACTTTATTTCTCGATAAAAATTTTTATATTCCTTTTTTAATCATATTTGTGATATTTGTTGTGACTAGCTATCTGTATAAAATAAAATAATTTTATGTGTGGAATTTTCGGCATATCATTTAACAAAAAATACAACCAATCAGATTTTTCTATATTAAAAAAAGATATTAATATCCTTGCGCAAAAGAGTCAGCAGAGAGGTTCAGATACATTTGGTGTTCTTATTAAAGATAAAAACAACAATTCTATTTACAAAATTAATGAAGATCCTTCTGATGCGATAAATAGAAAAGATTATAATCTTTTTTTAAAAGAAAAAATAAATAATTATTCAGGAGTTTTAAATATTATGGGCCAAACAAGATTGGTAACAAATGGTTCAAAATTTTCGGATCAGAATAATCAGCCATTAATAACCGATAAAATAATAGGAGTGCATAATGGGATTTTTGTTAATTTTGAATTAGATAAAAATGCTGAAAAAACTAAAAATTATGAAAGCATTTCCATCAAAAGTGACTCTTTAAAGTTTTTTGAGTTATTGTCAAACATCCCTCAAGACCAAGATTTCATTAATCACTATAAAAATATACTTAGTAAAATGAGGGGAAACTATACAATTGCTTTTGTACTCAAAGATTATAATGAGATAATATTATCATCTAATTGTGGTTCATTATTTTATTATTACGATAAAGATAAAAAACTGATTTCGTATGCCTCTGAAAAAAACATATTATATGAATATCTTGCTGAATCAAAATTTATTCAAAGTTTAGGTGTTAGTATAAAAAAAGATCAAATAAAACAATGTTTAAATGAAACCATAATATTTAATAATGCCAATAACTCTATAAAAATTTTTAAACTTAATGATCAACTTGACCAAATAAAACTAGATGAAACAAACAAAAATATTAATACAATAACATCAAATAACTATGATGAAAATTTAAGAAGACATTCAAAATTAAAAAGATGTACAAAATGTATTCTTTTAGAAACTTATCCTTATATAAAATTTGACAACAATGGTGTATGCAATTTTTGTCTAGAATATGACAAACAAGAATTTTTCGGTGAGGAGAAGCTTTTTAAAATTTTAGAAAAGTATAGATCTAAAAATGGTGAACCTGATTGTATTGTTGGTTTAAGTGGCGGACGCGATAGTTCATATGGTTTACATCTAATAAAAACTAAATATAAAATGAACCCAATTGCCTATACATTTGATTGGGGCCTCACAACAGATATATCAAGGATAAATGCCTCTAAATTATGTGGAAAACTAGGTGTTGAACACATCATAAGGTCAGCAAAAATAGATGAAAGGAGATCTCATGTTAGAGAAAATTTATTTGCATGGCTTAAACGTCCTCACTTAGGAATGATACCAATGTTACAAGCAGGAGATAAGGGATTCTATGAATATGGTAGAAGACTTTCAAAAGAATTAAATTTAAAATTGGTTATACATTCAACAGGCTATCAACTTGAGCAAAGAGAATTTTTCTTAGGTTTTTTAGGGGTAAATGAAAGGTTAAAAAATAATCCAACTTTGTACGACTACAGTTTTATAAATAAAATAAATATGTTATTAAAATATGGATTACAATATTTTTTAAATCCTTCATATTTTAATTCCTCTTTTTTTGCAACAGCCCAAGCATTCATACATAGTTTTGTTCTTAAAGAGAGATTTCTACATTTGTTTAGATATGAAAAATGGGAAGAACAAAAAATAATAAACACTTTAGAAAAAGAGTATGAGTGGGAAAGTGATATATCTTACGGTAAAAATCAATGGAGAATGGGCGATGGTCAAACTGCATTTAATAATTTTGTTTATTATACAGTTGCAGGATTTTCCGAATACGATAATTTTAGGGCAAATCAGATTAGAGAAGGTATTATAACACGTGAGGAAGGTCTTAAATTAGCTGAGGAAGATAATAAAATAAAATACGATACTTTAAAAATTTACAGTGAAATAATAGGATTTAATCTTGATAGTGTACTTTCCAAAGTAAGTTGTATACCTAAATTATATTAACAAAAATAAAAATGAATAAAATTTACTTCCACGCAGATGACTTCGGAAGATCAAGGCAGATATCTAGCAACATAATAAATTGTATAAAAAAAGGAAATATAAATAGCGTTTCTGTAATGGTAAGTTACTTACCCAACATTTATCACATAAAATTAAAAAATATCAAAAATGTAAATATAAAACTTCATTTAAATTTAACTGAACTTCATCACAAAAAATCAAAAATTTTAAACAATCTTAACTTTTTTAAATTAATATTTTTGAAGGAGAGAAATAAAAAGATAATTTTTAAAGAAATTGAATTACAAATCAGAAAATTTATAAGTCTTTATAAAGTAAAATCTCTGCAAATAGACGGACACGAGCATATTCAAATGATACCATGGATTTTTAATTATATTAAAAATTTAAAAAAAAAATACAAAATTACAGAAATTAGAATTTCAAATGAAAAGTTGTTAATGCCTCGAATTAATGATTTTTATAAAATAAATTACTTAAGGAATATTATTGCTTGTTTAACTTTAAAATTTTTTAATATATTTCTTGACCAATCATTACTGGAAAAAAAAAAATTTATTGGATTAGTTTATACCGGTCATCAGAATGAGGATACAATTTTTAAAACAATTAATTTTTATAAAAATACTAAAAATACTGCTATTGAATTACTAGTTCATCCAGGTTTTACAGATAAAAAAGAAAGAATATTGTTTAAAAAAAAATACTTTAAATTTTATAGTCATTCTAATAGAAAACAAGAATATGAATTATGTTTTTCCAATAAAATAAAAATTTTTTTGAAAAAAATCAATGGCAATCAAATTCTTTAAATCTGATTTGAATAAATTACCTCAATATATTGAATTATATAAAAGATGTTTTAAGAAATATCCTGAAAAAAAAGATTTTATTTATTTTACGTGGCTTTATAGAAAAAATCCACTTGGAAGTTTTATAGGTATAGACGCGTTTGATACAGATAAAAATATAGAAATAGGTCAAGTTGGAGGCATACCATATAATTTCAATTATTTAGGCAAACCTATTAAAATACTTCAATCTATAAATGTATGCGTTGACCAAAGATATAGAGGGCAAAAACTTTTTAAAGAAATGTCGTCAAGACTAGAGGATTATGCAAAAGAATTAAATTTTAGTTTTATTATTGCCATCGCTAATGCTTTAGCTACACCAGCATGGATGAGCTCTATTTCTATGAAATTTTTAACTAAATTAGACGTTTTTTTAACATACAATTTATCTGAATTTGAAAAAATGAAATTTGATAATAATACTTTCAGATCAATATGGGACGAAAATCTTATTAATTGGAGAAAAAAAAATCCACATAATCCAGCTAAAATTATAAATGGCGAAAATATTAAGTTTACTAGTTTAAGTGTTTTATCAAAGTTCAAAGTTTTTTCATATTTAGAAAATAATAATTATTTATTAAATTATGATAAAAAAGAATTTGATATTTTGCCAAATTTGTTCGTAGGTTTATTGCCAAAACAAGTCGAAACTATTCATTTTAAAATTCCCGAAATTTTAAAACCTTCTCCATTGAACTTTTTATATAAAAATATAAGTGAAAAAAATTTAGATATAAATAAAAAAAAATGTTATTTTTCGTATTTAGATTTTGATGCCTATTAATTTTTATAACTTAAAATTATTTGTCTTAAAAAACTTGTAAAATATAATTATTTTTAACAACTCAAATAAATATATAAAGTTTTCAAAAGCAATTAATTTAATAGTTGAGTCAGCATATATTTCATACTTTAAAGGAATAGATTTCATTTTATATTTTGATCTAAAAAATAAAATCATTAGTTCTGCATCAAAAAAAAATTTTTGCGATAAAAAATTAATCTTCTCGAAATTTTTTGGTTTATTAAAACCTTTTAAACCTGCTTGAGTGTCTCCAGTATCCTTATCCAGAAGCAACATATCCAAAATCAAACAAACAACACTTCCAATGTAATATCTACAGGTCTGATATAAGTTCATTTTATTTTTTTTTAGTTTACTTTTTTTAGATCTTCTATTTATATAAACAAGGTCATTATATTTCATATTTTTTAAAACTTTTTCTATTTTTTCTAAATATGGCAAGTCACAATCCCAAATAATTATTTTGCTATATTTTGCTTTTTTTATTCCAATTATAAGGGATGATGATTTACCTAAATTATGTTCATTAATAATCAATTTACATTTCTTAATTTTTAAATTTTTTATGATACTACTTGTTCCATCACTACTTCCATCATCTACAAAGATCAATTCGTACTGTTTTATATTAATTTTTTTTAACTTTTTAGTTAATGTTTTTATGGTTTTCTCAATTATAGCTGCAGCGTTTAAACAGGGTATGACAACAGAAATTTTCATTTTCAATCTACAGTTGATGAATGGTTCATATTAATTTATTAAATTTATTCTTCAAACAATTTTTATAGTATATATCGACGCTAAACGATAATTAAATTCTATAAATTACTCAGATGAAAATAAACTTATCAATCATCAAGTTTAAATACTTAATATTATTATTAATATTAATTTTTTCATTTTATAGAAGTCCTTATATTTTTTTGAATTCAAGATTCGTTGCTGAAGAAGGTAGTCATCATTTCTTGTTTGCAATAAACAATTCATTTTATTCAAATTTATTTTATTATGATGCTAGTGCAGGTTATTTTAATCTAGTCCCAAACCTGTTGACTTGGTTTTCTACATTAGTTCCTTTAGAATATGCGCCTTATTTTACAGTTTACGGATCATTTTTAATTATCCTTTACTTATCTTACATAGCATTATTTAGAGAATCTGACTTATTTGACACAGACAATAAAAAAATATTGGGAGCCTTGTTGTTGTTTATAACGCCGCCTTTTATATCGGAAATTTGGATAAATTCTATAAATTCGCAAATTTATCTTTGCTTAATTTCTATTTTAATTTTGTTTATGAAAAAATTAAATAAAAAGCAAAAAATCGAAAACCATATTTTATTATTTATTAGCAGTGTCTCAGGTATCTATACATGTGCTTTAGTCCCGTTATATGTAATTAAATTTTATTTCAATAAAAATAGATATAATTTTTTTAATTTTTTGATTTTAATATTTTCAAATCTTTTGCAATTAGGGTTAATATTGAATTCAAAATTAAGTAATTCACTTAATAATTCAGTTTTTACGAACGATTTTAATAAGGATATGTTGATTAGTTTTATTTATAACATATTTTTAAAACCTTTTTTTGGTAGAGACTTAACCCATCTGATATGGGTAAAAATAAGTTATATAAATAATAACCCTTTTTTATGGACAACAATCTTTTTTTCAATTTTTATCATATTTGCAATTTTTAAATTTAAGGAAATCGTTAGTTTTTTAAAAAAAAATTACACTACTTGGTATTTAATATTTATTTTTTTTATAATGGCTGGAGTTATATCTATTGGAAGTTTAAATAACCAAATAGGCGGAAGATATGCTGTGATACCGGGTGTTATAATAATTTTGATTTTAACTGATATTTTAACAAAGTCTAAAAAATCAACATTGACAGTAATTTTAAGTACAATGATTTTTACTTCCCTGATAACTGGAGCATACGAATTTAGGCCAAATTATAGAGTAAACTTAATTAATTTAAATACTAATTATTTAAAATTTTTAGATTGCCTGAATTGTCCTGAATGGAAGTCTGAAATAAGTAGGTGGAGAAAAGATAACACAACTTTAATAGGCTTGTGGCCTTATCCTAAGAAACGATTTAGCCTCAAAATTACAAAAAATGATTAAGGAAATGATTAATAAAGTCATTTTAAATCATACGTCTTTGATATAAAATTTGAATGATTCTATATAAAGGAAAATAACTTTGAAACTTACAGAAGAACAGAAAAAAGATATAAAAAATCAACAATCTCAAAAATTTACAACTAAAAGAGTTGTTGCCCCTGATTTAGAAAATATATTATTTGAAGCACTACCAATATTAGATCATGGTTTTATAAGAGTAATTGACTATATGGGTGATGATACATCTATAGTGCAAGCTGCCAGGGTATCATATGGCAAGGGTACTAAAAAAGTAAATACAGATGCAGGCTTAATTAAATACTTAATGAGACATTGGCATAGTACTCCATTTGAAATGTGCGAAATAAAGTATCATATCAAGTTGCCAATATTTATTGCTAGGCAATGGATTAGACATAGAACTGCTAATGTTAATGAATATTCAGCAAGATACTCTATACTTGATAAAGAGTTTTATCTTCCGTCTAAAGAAAATCTTGCAGCTCAATCAACAAATAATAGACAAGGAAGAGGTGATGTAATTAGCGGAGAGCAAGCTAAAGAGGTTTTAGACTTATTAAAGGGAGATGCAGAAAGAACATATAATAATTATGAAACAATGTTAAATGAACGTTATGATGGATCGATTATAGATGAAAAAAAATCTGGTTTAGCCAGAGAATTAGCAAGAATGAACTTAACTTTAAATACCTACACGCAATGGTATTGGAAAACTGATTTGTTAAACTTAATGAATTTTTTACGACTTAGAGCTGACCACCATGCTCAGTATGAAATACGAGCTTACGCAGATATAATGCTAGATACTCTAAAAAGATGGGTACCTATTACATACGAGGCTTTTATGGATTATAGAGTTGGTGGTACAGAAGTTTCATCAAAAGGTAAAGAGGTAATAAAAAAACTTATTAAGGGAGAAAATATTTCGATTGATGAGACCGATTTATCAAAAAGAGAATGGAATGAATTAATGATTGCATTTAATCTTAAAGATAAATTGATTTAATTTGTTCAGCCAATTTCAAATATAATTTTGAAATCTCGTGTTCTGGCATGTTTTCAACTATTGGCTTACCTTGATCACCAAATTTTCCAATGTCTGAGTTAATTGGTATTTCTCCAAGAAACTTTTTATTAAATTCTTCAGCCGTTTTTTTTACTCCTCCATCACCAAAAATAGAGTACTTTTTGCCATCATCACCAATAAAAAAACTCATATTATCAATTAAGCCAATAACATTTACTTTTAATTTATCAAACATTGCTATACCTCTTTTCACGTCTTGAAGAGCAAGTTCTTGAGGTGTTGAAACAATTATTGCTCCATCCACTTTTATTTCTTGAGCAAAAGTAAGCTGAGTATCCCCAGTGCCAGGTGGCATATCAACGATTATAAAATCCAAATTTTTCCAATCAACTTTTTGAGTAAAAGTTTTGATTGCACTTGTAACCATTGGCCCTCTCCAAATCATTGGTGTTTGTTCATCTGTTAAGAAGCCCATAGACATGCATTGAATATTATATTTTGAGATTGGAATTAGTTTACCTTCTTTATTCTCTGGCTTTTCTTTTATTGAAAATAGCTTCGGCAAAGAAGGCCCATATATGTCGGCATCTAAAATACCAATTTTTAATCCAAGATTCTTTAATGCTAAAGCTAGATTAGTTGCAAATGTAGATTTTCCTACACCTCCTTTAGCACTAGATATAGCTATAGTAAATTTAGTTCCATTAATTGGGTTTTTTTCAAACTTTTTACGTCTAGCGTCATTAATGCTCGGATTTTCTTTGCTCATATTAGCTAACTTACCTTGTTTTTGAATATAAAGACACTATATAGAGTGTCATATGAACGATTTCAGAAATCAAAGCCCGTGGGGATCACCCCCTCCAGGTGGTGGAGGCAATGGTGATGGTGGTTTTAGAAGAGGTCCTACCCCACCAAATTTAGACGAAATTTTAAAAAAATTGCAAGATACAATAAACAGATTTCTTCCTGGAAAATCAGGTGGAGCTAAGCCCATAGTAGTAGGATTAATAATTTTGGCTCTTTTATGGGTAGGAAGCGGATTATATCGAGTCTTGCCTGATGAACAAGGTGTAGTTTTAAGATTTGGTAAATTCGTTAAAACAACTCAACCAGGATTGAACTACCACCTTCCTTTCCCAGTAGAAAGTGTTTTAACACCTAAGGTTACAAAAGTTAATAGAATGGACATTGGTTTTAGATCTGAAAGAGAAAGTGGCTTCTCAAGTGGCGGAGGTGTTGCAGACGTTCCTGAAGAGAGTTTAATGCTTACCGGTGATGAAAATATCGTAAATATAGATTTTTCAGTTTTCTGGGTTATCAAAGATGCAGGAAATTTTTTATTCAAAATACAAGATCCCCAAGGGACGGTAAAAGCTGCAGCTGAAACAGCTATGAGAGAAGTTATAGCTAGAAGTGATATTCAACCAATCCTTACAGAAGGTAGATCAAAAATTGAGGTTGATACACAAGAAATTATTCAAAGTATTTTAGACGAATACACATCTGGTATTCAAATAACACAAGTTCAAACACAAAAAGCTGACCCACCAGATCAAGTTATAGATGCGTTTAGAGATGTACAAGCGGCTAGAGCTGACATGGAAAGATCAAAAAATGAGGCAGAAGCATATGCCAATGATGTAATTCCAAGAGCAAGGGGTGAAGCAGCAAAAATATTACAAGCGGCTGAAGCATATAAAAAAGAAGTTGTTGCTAAAGCTGAAGGTGAAGCAAGCAGATTTACTTCAATTTTCTTAGAGTATAAAAACGCAAAAGAAGTTACACAAGAAAGAATGTATCTCGAGACTATGGAAAAGGTTTTAGCAGATATTGATAAAGTAATAATTGAAAAAAATGCAGGTTCAGGTGTAGTTCCATATTTACCTTTACCTGAGCTTAAAAAAACACAGGTGAACTAATGAAAAAAGGAAAGTTTTTAATACCAATTTTAATCTTAATCGCCGCAACTGCTTATTTCTCGATTTTTATTGTTAAAGAAATAAATCAAGCGATTGTTCTTCAATTTGGTGATCCAAAAAGAATTTTAATGAAACCCGGATTAAACTTTAAAGTACCTTTTATCCAAAACGTAGTTTTTTTAGACAAGCGAATTTTAAACTTAGATGCTCCTCCAGCCGAGGTAATCGCATCGGATCAAAAGAGATTAATTGTAGACGCTTTTGCTCGTTTCAAAATTGTAGACCCTTTAAAATTTTATATTTCAGTTGGTAACGAAAGAGTTGCAAGATCTCGTCTATCAACCATTATTAATTCAAGAATAAGAAGTGTTTTAGGTACACAACGTCTACAAACACTGTTATCAGAAGAGAGAACTAAACAGATGGCTTTAATTCAAGATGGCGTAAATAATGAAGCTGCAAAATTTGGAATAGAAATTGTTGATGTGAGAATAAAAAGAGCAGATTTACCACCAGCAAACAGTGATGCAATATACAGACGTATGCAAACAGAAAGAGAGAGAGAAGCTAAAGAATTTAGAGCCAAAGGTGCAGAGATGGCAATTACTATAACATCAACTGCAGACAAAGAGGTTACAGTCATATTAGCTGATGCAGAAAAACAATCACAAATTCTTAAAGGTGAAGGTGATGGTCAAAGAAATAAAATTTTTGCAGATGCCTTTGGACAAGATCCAGAATTCTTTGCTTTCTACAGAGCAATGCAAGCATATGAAACTGCTTTAATTGGAGGAGAAACATCTTTAATATTATCTCCAGATAGTGAATTTTTTAAATTCTTCGGAAATATAAAATCTAAATCTCAATAAAAACTGAAATTATGAATGAATTGATCATAGCTTTTGGTCTTTTCTTATTTATTGAGGGTGCATTTTACGCCATATTTCCATCAAAAATGAAAAATATGATAATGAAGCTAAGTGAAATTAAAGATAATCAGTTGAGATTTGGAGGCTTAATATTTTTGGTTATTGGTTTTTTAATAATCTGGTATTTTAAAAGTTAATGAAAAAAATAGTATTTAAGTATTGCTTATTAATATGTTTAAGTTTCGGATTTGTTAAAAATTCATTTGCTGAAATACCCGCATCATTTGCCGATTTAGCAGAGAGATTAATGCCATCAGTTGTAAACATTTCAACCACAACTACTATAAAAACTAAATCAAATCCATTTCCGTTTCAATTTCCGCCTGGTTCGCCTTTTAAAGACATGTTTGAAGGAGAACCTCAAGAAAGACAAACTAGTGCATTAGGGTCAGGATTTATAATTGATAAGTCAGGAATAGTAATCACCAATAATCATGTCATCAAAGGTGCAGATGATATTTTTGTAAAAGTAAACGGGAACAAAGATTATAAAGCTAAGCTATTAGGCGCTGATCCTTTATCAGATATTGCTGTACTTAAAATTGAGTCTGAGGATAGTTTTAAACCCGTGAGTTTTGGAGACTCTGATAAAGCAAGAATAGGTGATTGGGTAATTGCAATTGGAAATCCTTTTGGCTTAGGTGGAACAGTTACAAGTGGAATAGTATCAGCTAGAAATAGAAGTATTGGACTTTCTAGATACGAAGATTACATTCAAACTGATGCTTCAATTAATCAGGGGAACTCCGGTGGTCCACTATTTAATTTAGATGGAGATGTCATTGGAATTAACACTGCTATATTAGGTCAATCTGGTTCAATAGGAATTGGTTTTGCAATACCATCAAACAGCGCAGAAAAAGTTATAGATCAACTAATTAAATTTGGAGAAACTAAAAGAGGTTGGTTAGGAGTTAGAATTCAGGTCGTAACTAATGAAATTGCAGAAAGTTTAAAACTTGATAGACCAAGAGGCGCATTAGTTGCTAGTGTTGCAAAAGGAAGTCCCTCTGATAAAGGGGGAATTAAAGACGGAGATGTAATTTTAGAATTTGATGGAAAATTAATAAATGAAATGAAAGAATTACCTAAGATAGTTGCCGAGACAGAGGTTGGAAAAAGAGTAAATGTTAAAATTTGGAGAAATAAAAAAGAGATATCAAAACAAATTATTCTAGGAAGGCTTGAAACATCAGATGATTTTGCTGCTCAAGGTATAAAACCAGAAGTTCCAAAAAACTCTTATATAGATGAATTAAAAATTACAGTAAGGTTATTAACAAAAGATGAAGTAGCGCAAAGAAAATTACCACCTAATACAACTGGTGTAGTTATTACTGATATTGATCAAGATAGTCCTGTCAATTACTTAAAAATAAATAATATTATTGTTGAAGCTCAAAAGAAAAAAATTAAAACAATAGGTGAACTAAATAATTTTGTTAAAATGGCTAAAAGAAGTTCTGATAAAACTCTACTAATAGCTATATACAACAATCAAAATCAAAAAAGATATATTGGTGTTAAATTAGACTAAGGACCTAATGTCCAAAATAATTTTAATATCTGGACCAACCGCATCTGGAAAATCGGAATTCGCAGTAAAAATCGCAAAAAAAGTTAATGGAGAAATAATTAATGCAGATAGTATGCAAATTTATAAAGAAATTAAAATTTTAAATACTAGGCCAGATAAAAATCTTACAAATAAAGTTAAACATCATTTATATGGATTTGTATCGGTTAAAAAAAAATTTTCTGTTGGTAAATGGATTATACTTGCAAATAAGTTAATTAAAAAAATTCTTTATAAAAAAAAAGTCCCAGTAATAGTAGGTGGTACTGGATTATATTTTAAATCTTTGACAGATGGTTTGGTAAAAATTCCCAATATACCAGTCTCATTTAGAAAAAAAATAGTTGATTACCAAAAAAAAGTTGGTCAAAAAAAGTTCTATAAACAATTAATTAAAATTGATCCTAAATCAAAATCAAAAATAAATCCAAAAGATGTACAAAGGTCTATTAGAGCTTTTGAAGTAAAAAAACTCTCTAAAATTTCGTTATTTGACTGGTTTGATAAAACTAAAAGTAATTTTAAAAAAGATCAATTCCAAAAAATTTATTTAGATTTTCCAAGAGATATCTTATTAAAACGAATTGAAAAAAGATGTATTAAAATTGTTAATACTGCATCGATTAAAGAGGTGGCAAGGTTTAAAAAAATGAAGGTTAGAAACGAATTAAGCGCTAACAAAATTATAGGCATCAACGAAATAAACAACTATTTACAGAAAAATTATAATTTAGACCAGACAAGAGAGAAAATCCTCATAAAAACGAGACAATATGCAAAGAGGCAAGCAACATGGGCTCGAGGTCACATGTCAGATTGGAAAAGGCTTGCACCAAATGAGATCAAAAAATATATAAAAAATTTTAAATAATCTGTTCAATCACTTGACCAATCAGCACAACTTCAGCTAGATTGGTTAAATGCCAAAATTATTCACAGGAGCAGAAATAGTTTTTAAATGTCTTGAGGATCAAGACGTTGAATATATTTTTGGTTATCCAGGTGGAGCGGTATTACCAATTTATGATGAGCTTAAAAATTTTCAATCTATCAAACACATTCTTGTAAGACATGAACAAGGCGCGGGTCATGCTGCAGAAGGATATGCTAGATCGTCTGGCAAGCCTGGTGTTGTGCTAGTTACTTCTGGACCTGGTGCAACAAATGCAGTTACTGCTTTGACAGATGCTTACATGGATTCTGTGCCACTAGTTTGTATTTCAGGACAAGTACCTACACACTTAATTGGAACTGACGCATTTCAAGAATGTGATACTACTGGAATTACAAGACCATGTACTAAACATAATTGGCTTGTAAAAGATATTAAAGATTTACAAAAAGTTATACATAAAGCATTTGAAGTTGCTACTACCGGAAGACCTGGACCAGTGTTAGTAGATATACCTAAAGATATTCAGTTTCAAAAAACAAAATATACTTCATTTAAAAAGATAAATAAAAAGTTAAATGGCAATAGTCATAATTATTTTAATCAAAAAGATATAAATCAATTGATTGACTTAATGAAAAAATCTAAGCGACCAATATTTTATACTGGTGGAGGTGTAATAAATTCTGGTCCAAAGGCAAGCGAGCTTTTAAGAGATTTAGTGAGATCAACCGGATTTCCGATTACATCGACTTTGCAAGGTCTTGGTTGTTTTCCTGGGGATGATGATCAATTTCTAGGCATGCTTGGCATGCATGGTACTTACGAAGCAAATAACGCAATGCATGATTGTGACTTGATGATAAATATCGGTGCAAGATTTGATGATAGAATTACAGGAAAAATAGATGAATTTTCTCCAAAATCAAAAAAAGTTCATATTGATATCGATCCTTCATCTATAAATAAAAATGTTAAAGTTGATCTACCAATAGTGGGAGATGTAAAGCAAGTTATTAATTCAATAATAAAAAATATAAAAAAAACTAAACCAAATTTTGCAAATTCTAATAAACAAAATATTTCAAAATGGTGGTTACAAATTGACAAATGGAGACAAAAAAAATCTTTAAATTATATTAATAGTGATACCTCAATAAAACCTCAGTATGCCGTTCAGAGACTTTATGAATTAACAAAAGGAAAAGACACATACATTACAACAGAGGTTGGTCAACATCAGATGTGGGCAGCACAACATTATAAGTTTGATAAACCAAATCGGTGGATGACTTCAGGTGGACTTGGGACCATGGGATATGGTTTACCAGCAGCAGTTGGCGTGCAAGTAGCCCATCCAAATAAGTTAGTCATTGATATTGCGGGTGAGGCCTCTGTTTTAATGACAATGCAAGAGATGTCGACTGCAGTACAATATAGCCTTCCAATTAAAATATTTATTTTAAATAATGAGTACATGGGCATGGTAAGGCAATGGCAAGAACTACTTCATGATAAAAATTATTCAGAAAGTTACACTGCTGCTTTACCAGATTTTGTTAAGCTTGCAGAAGCTTATGGATGTGTAGGGATTAGAGCTAAAACACCAGACGAATTAGATGATAAAATAATTGAAATGCTTAATACTGATAGACCGGTAATATTTGATTGTTTAGTTGATAAACAAGAAAACTGCTTCCCAATGATTCCTTCAGGTAAGCCTCATAATCAAATGATTTTAGGTCCAGAAGATGAAAAAGATAATAAGATAACAGGTAAGGGAAAAGCATTAGTTTAATGCCAAAGTCAAAATCAGCTTACAGTGTTGCAGGAAAAAAAGGTAAATTGGATACTCATATAATTGTTGTATGGGTGGACAACGAGGCTGGTGTGTTGGCAAGAGTTGTAGGTCTTTTTTCAGGGAGAGGTTATAACATAGAGTCTCTAGCTGTTGCAGAAGTAGACTCAAAACTAAATATTTCTAGAGTAACGATAGTTACAACAGGTTCACCTGAGGTGATAGATCAGATAAAACTTCAATTAAAAAAATTAGTACCAGTACATAAAGTAGCAAGCTTTAAAAGAGAAGATAAGAAAGTAATATTTAAAGAAATGGCACTATTTAAATTTGTATCAAATTCTAAAAAAATGAAACTAGCAGTTAAAGCTTGTAAAAAGTTTAATCCTGTATTATTGGATGAAACAAATAAATCATGTGTTGTACAAGTTACAGCGCTTAGAAGAGAAATTGATAAAATGGCAGTAAATTTTAAAAAATATGGTTTAAAAAGTATTTCTAGAACAGGAGCTGTCGCAATGACACGAGGATCTGACGTATTATAACAAAGGAGAAAGCGATGAAAATGTTTTATGAAAAAGATACTAATCCTAATTTAATTAAAGACAAAAAAATTGCAATTTTTGGATATGGCAGTCAGGGACATGCACATGCTCTTAATCTTAAAGATAGTGGAGTTAAGGAAGTTGTTGTTGCATTAAGAGATGGCTCTTCAAGTAAGGCAAAAGCAGAATCTAAGGGTTTAAAAGTGATGAATTTGTCAGATGCTGCCGAGTGGGCCGATGTTGTAATGGTTTTAACACCCGACGAACTTCAAGCTACAATTTACAAAAATCATATTGAGCAAAGAGTTAGAGAAGGTACATCAATTGCATTTGCTCATGGTTTAAATATTCATTACGATTTGATTAAAGCAAGAAAAGATTTAGATGTTTTTATGGTTGCACCCAAAGGACCGGGTCACTTAGTAAGAAGTGAATTTGAAAAAGGAGGAGGTGTTCCTTGTTTATTTGCAGTTCATCAAAATGGATCTGGAAAGGCAAGAGATATAGCTATGTCCTATGCTTCAGCGATAGGTGGAGGAAGATCGGGTATTATAGAAACTACTTTTAAAGATGAAGTTGAAACAGATTTATTTGGAGAACAAACTGTTTTATGTGGCGGACTTGTTGAACTTATTAAAAACGGTTACGAAACTTTAGTAGAAGCAGGTTATGAGCCTGAAATGGCTTATTTTGAAACTGTTCATGAAGTTAAATTAATTGTTGATTTAATTTATGAAGGCGGAATTGCAAATATGAATTATTCAATTTCTAATACTGCAGAATATGGTGAATACATGTCAGGTCCAAGAATAATTAATAAAGAAGAGACAAAAAAAAGAATGAAAGAAGTTTTGTCAGACATCCAAACTGGGAAATTTACAAAAGAATGGATGGATGAATGTAAAAACGGACAAAAGAACTTTCTTAAGATTAGACAAAAACTCGCCGAACATCCTGTAGAAAAAGTGGGTGCAAATTTAAGAGCAATGATGCCTTGGATTTCTAAGAAAAAATTGGTTGATAGCGATAAGAGTTAATTATTTAAAATTTAGTTAATATCAATTTTTTTTTGCAATCTGGACTAGAGGATGTATTATCCGCTAACTTAAAAATTAAAAAAATGAGCAAAGAAAAAGTTTATATATTTGACACCACAATGAGAGATGGAGAGCAATCTCCAGGTGCCTCTATGAGTGTTGAAGAAAAAATTCAAATTTCGAGAGTTTTCGATGAAATGGGAGTTGATATTATCGAGGCAGGATTTCCTATCTCCTCACCAGGTGATTTTGAGGCTGTAACAGCAATTAGTAAAATAGTTAAAAACTCTGTTCCATGTGGTTTATCTAGAGCTTTAAAAAAAGATATAGATGCTTGTCACGAATCCCTTCAATACGCCAAAAGATTTAGAATTCATACGTTCATCTCTACAAGCCCAGTTCATATGAAACATAAATTAGACATGTCAAAAGAACAGGTGCTTGAAGCTATAAAAGAGAGTGTCTCTTATGCTAGAAAATTTACTGATGATGTAGAATGGTCATGTGAAGATGGAACTAGAACAGATTTAGATTTCATGTGCAAAACAATTGAGCTTGCAATTAATTGTGGTGCCTCAACAATTAATATTCCAGATACAGTAGGTTATTCCATCCCTGAGGAGTTTGCAAAAACCATTACACATATTAAGAATTCAGTACCAAATATAGATAAAGCAATTATCTCAGCACATTGTCATAATGATTTAGGTTTAGCTGTTGCTAATGCATTGGCAGGTTTATCTGCAGGCGTTAGACAAATTGAATGTACAATAAATGGTATTGGTGAAAGAGCAGGTAATGCAGCATTAGAAGAAATTGTAATGGCAATTAAAACTAGAAATGATTTAATGCCATACGAAACAGGAATAAAAACTGAGCTAATAAGTAAAGCATCAAAAATTGTCTCTAACGCAACAGGTTTCCCAGTACAATTTAACAAAGCAATTGTTGGAAAAAATGCTTTTGCACATGAATCGGGAATTCATCAGGACGGAATGTTAAAGAACAGAGAAACTTATGAAATTATGACACCAGAAAGTGTTGGAGTTAAAAAAACATCTTTAGTAATGGGAAAACATTCAGGAAGACATGCGTTCAAAGATAAATTAAGTGATCTAGGCTATGCAGATGTAACAGATGATGTAATTCAAAATGCTTTTGGAAAATTTAAGATATTGGCTGATAAGAAGAAACATATTTATGATGAAGATATTGTTGCTTTAGTTGATGATAGCCTAATATTCGACAATAAATTAAATGCAATCAATTTAAAATCTTTAAAAGTTTTTGCTGGAACTGGGGAACCACAAAGAGCAGAAATGACATTAGATGTATTTGGCGAAATTAAAAGTACAGTACAAACTGGTGATGGACCAGTTGATGCAACATTCAAATGTATAAAAGAGCTTTATCCACATGAGATGAAACTTTTATTATATCAAGTGCACGCAGTAACAGAGGGAACTGATGCGCAAGCAACAGTCAGCGTAAAAATTGAGGAAAATAATAGAACAACAGTTGGTCAATCTGCTGATACCGATACTTTAGTTGCATCTGCAAATGCTTATCTAGGTGCATTAAATAAAATGCTAATAAAAAGAGAGAAAAAAGCACCTTCTCAACAAATTAAACATCAAAAAGTAAGGGGAATATAAAATGGGAATATTACAAAAAATAACAAAAATATGGTCACAAGATATGGCAATTGACCTTGGAACAGCGAATACACTTGTTGTCTTAAAAGGACAAGGAGTAGTACTAAATGAACCTTCGGTTGTTGCAGTGGTAGACAACAAAGGTAAAAAATCTGTTTTAGCTGTAGGAGATGAAGCAAAAACTATGTTAGGACGAACGCCAGGAAATATAAGTGCAATAAGACCTTTAAGAGATGGGGTAATTGCAGACTTTATTGTTACAGAGGAAATGATTAAACATTTTATAAAAAAAGTTCATAAAAGAAGTACTTTTGCAAATCCAAGAATTCTAATATGTGTTCCAACTGGATCTACACCGGTTGAAAGAAAAGCAATTCAAGACAGTGCCTTAGCTGCAGGAGCAAGAAGAGTTCAACTTATCGAAGAACCAATTGCAGCTGCAATTGGTGCAGGTTTACCAATTTCTGAAGCCACAGGATCAATGGTTGTTGATATAGGCGGTGGTACAACTGAGATTGCTGTTATGTCGTTGGGTGGAGTTGTTTACTCAAACTCTTTAAGGGTTGCTGGAGATGCAATGGATCATGCATTAGCAAACTTTATGAGAAAAGAATATAATCTTATGATTGGCGATAGCTCTGCTGAAAAAATTAAAAAAGAAGTAGGTACCGCTATTCCAACAAATGATAATAAATATGCTGTTAAAGGCAGAGATATTCGATCAGGAACTCCAAAAGAAGTAAATATAACGGAGAGAGATACTTCTGAAGCTTTAAATCCAATAATAAAGGAAATGATTAATGGTATTAAAGATGCATTAGAAAACACACCTCCTGAGTTGTCAGCTGACTTAGTTGATATGGGATTAACTCTTACAGGCGGTGGTGCTTTACTTAAAAATATTGATAAAAGATTTTCTAAAGAGACAGGATTACCAGTTCATATTGCTGAAGATCCACTAGCATGTGTAGCTGTTGGTACCGGAAAAGCTTTAGATCAAGAGGAGATTTTCTCTACAGTATTATCAGAATATTAAAAAACTATGGCAACAAGCAGGGACGATTTTGTTATTGCAATACGTTCTGCTTTTTTAAAAAAAGGTAATAAACAAAGATTTTCGTTAGTAGCGTTAATTTTATTTTCAATTGTTTTAATAGTTTTGTCGAGAATAAATTTTCCTGCAATCAATTATCTTAAAATTGGTTTGAATGAAGTTGTATATAGAGTTTCTTTTATTGTCTCACTACCAGAACAACAATTAAACAGATCATTAATTGCAATTAACAATCATCTAAATCTATATAATGATCATGATCAATTAAAAGAAAAGTTTAAAAGTCTAAGAGGAAAAGAATTAGATAATGAATATTTAAAATTTGAAAACGAAAGGCTAAGAAAAATAATAGATGAATATATAATTAATACTGATGAACTAGTTGCAAAGGTTCTTTTAGATAAAGAAAGTCCATTTTTAAGATCAATTATTCTAAATAAAGGAAGTAAGGATAAAATAAGAATAGGCATGGCCGTACTAGACGGACCCTATTTGGTAGGTAAAGTAGTTGAGGTCAATTATGCAACTTCAAGAGTATTATTAATATCTGACTTAAACAGCAAAATTCCAGTAATATTAGAGCCAGGAGATATCCAATCAATAATGTCTGGTAGTGGGAAGAATAAAGGACAAATCCAATATTTTAAAACTGAGAATACATTAAACGAAAAAAAAATAGTTTTTACATCCGGTTCTGGAGGTATTTTTAAATCTGGAATACCAATTGGAGAATTTAATTCTGGAGAAGAAATTAAATTTTTCTCAGACCTTTCACAGTTAACTTTTGTTAAAGTTGTATCTTTTAACAAGGAGAATAATTAGATGAGTGTACAAACAAAAAAGACTAAATTAAAAAAATTTTTAGCTTTTGCACCTTTGATTTTGTTATATGCCTCTACTTTAAATGAGTTTGATTTTAACTATTTAAATTACAAATATTTCTCATTTAATTTTCCGTTTATATTAATTTACTATTGGAGTTTAAAGAGAAGTGAAAGTTTAGGATATGGATCTATATTTATTGCAAGTTTATTTAACGATGTAGTATTAGGTTTTCCAATCGGATTAAGTGGACTAACCTATTTTATTATATGTGGATTTGCAGCGTATTTAAGAAATATTACATTGAGACCAGATATGGTGAAAGATTGGCTATTTTTTTTACTAACAATATTAGTCGCAACTTCAATTAACTATTTTTTATTAACTACCTTTTTTTCTGTGAATGTGAATTATTATGATCTAACAGGTAATATTTTTTTCACATTTTTGCTATATTATTTATTCTCATATATTTTTGACATTTACCAAAGATTTGTCTTTAAGGAGCAAACAAATGATTAGCGGTGGACACGATACAGGTTTTAATAAACTTAAGACTATTAATAGAAGAATGTTTATTTTTTCTGCTGCTAAAGCTGTAATTTTTTTTGGTATTGTTGGAAGATTATTTTCTCTACAAATAAGTGAAAACAAAAAATATCTCACACTCTCAGATAAAAATCGATTAAGGGAAACTAGATTACCACCAATAAGAGGTGAATTTAAAGATTACTTTGGAAATACAATTGCTGGAAATTTAAAAGTTTATCAACTTCATGTTATTCCTGAACAGGTAGAAGATTTTAGAAGTTTATTAATAAGACTTAGAGATATATTAAAGTTTGACAATAAAACATTATCAAAAATTTTTGCTAAGAAAAAAACTCAGAAACCCTGGGAGACTATAGTTATATCTGAAAACTTGAGCTGGGATGAATTTTCAAAAATTAATTTTTATTTGCATGAACTACCAGGTGCTAAACCTGTTATTACAGTTGGTAGAAGTTATCCATATGGAGAGAGTTATACTCATATACTTGGATATGTTTCACAAGCCAGCGTTAATGATCTCGTCAATAATAAAGTAATAAAAGAAAGAAATGTTCCTGGATTAAGAGTTGGAAAATCAGGATTAGAGAAAAAATTTGAAAATGAACTTATAGGAACGAATAGTATTCAAAGATACGAAGTTAACGCATTTGGTAAACGAATAAATCAAATTGATTTTAAAGAAGGATCTAGGGGACAAACAATCAATTTAACAATAGATACAGAAATTCAAAAATTAACCTCAGATTTATTAAGGGACAAAGCTGGATCCATTAGTGTTATGGATATTTATACTGGTGATATTATTGCGATGAATTCATCACCTTCATTTGATCCAAATTTATTTTTATACGGTATAGATGAAAAATTGTGGAATAGTATAAAGTCTGATCCTTTAAACCCCCTTTTGAATAAAACTGTTTCAGGTCTCTACTCACCTGGATCGACTATTAAACCAATAGTAGCCCTATCCGCATTGGAAAACGATGTTATCAGACCGGATAAACAAGTTAAATGTGAGGGTAAAGTTGAAATGTATGGTGAAAAATACCACTGCTGGAAAAAAAAGGGTCATGGTTTTATGAGTTTAAAAAATTCAATTAAGCAGTCGTGCGATATTTATTTTTATGAACTAGCTAGGTTATTAGGAGTAGATAGACTTAGTATAACTGCAAAAAAATTTGGCTTAGGTACAAAAGTTCTAGGAGAATATTTTGAAAATGAAAAAGAAGGTATAGTTCCGTCAACAGAGTGGAAAAAAGAAATTCTTGGACAAAATTGGTATCTTGGAGAAACATTTATTACTGGGATTGGACAAGGTTATATTCAAACTAATCCTTTACAATTATGTTTAATGACAGCTCAGTTAGCTAATGGAGGTTATAAAATTTATCCGAAAATTAGAGTAGGGCAAAATCAGAAATCATATGAAAGCATTAAAAGAATAATGAAAGAAAACGAAATGGAAGCTAGAGAGGAAGCTAAAGAAAAAGACAATGCATTAATAAAAGCGACCGAAGAATTTTTAAAAGTTGAAAAAAAAGAGCATCAACCTTTGTACAGAAATCCAGAAAATATTAAATTTGTATTAGATGCAATGTTTAAATCTACAAATGAAATATACGGAACATCATACTCCTCAAGAATTGACGATCCAAAATATCAGTTTGCTGGCAAAACCGGAACTTCTCAGGTAAAAAGAATTACAGAAGAGGAAAGGGAATTAGATTTAGATATTTCACAAATTCCATATAAAAACAGAGACCATGCTTGGTTTATTGCATTTGGTCCATATGAAAATCCAAGATACGCTATGAGTGTATTAGTTGAGCATGGAGGTTCTGGAAGCAAGGCAGCTGCTCCAATAGCTCAAAAACTAATGAGAGCTGTAGTAGATAGACATGAAGAGCGAACAAAAAGAAATATTATGGTTTAAAAATGTACAGTAATTTTTCATTTACCAATCAACAAACTTTTTTTCAAAAGCTAAGATCAATAGACTATTTATTGTTAATTTGTATTTTGTTAGTTGGTTCTATAAGTTGTTTTGCAATGTATTCAACCGATGGAGGAGAAGTCCTTTATCATACTAAAAATCATGCAATTCGATTTGCTTTATTTTTTACACTGATGTTAGTGATTTCTTTTATTAATATTAAAATGTGGTTTTCTTTATCTTACTTATTTTATGGAGTGACTTTAATATTATTATTGTGGGCATCTTTATACGGAATTACAGCCTCAGGTTCTCAAAGGTGGATTAATTTATACTTTATAAATCTTCAACCTTCTGAACTAATGAAAATTGCAATTATAGTTTGTTTTGCAAAATATTATCACCGTGCACAAATTCATAGTATAAATAAATTCACAAATATTTTTGTTCCATTAGTAATATTAATTATCCCAATTTTCCTCGTAATTACGCAACCAGATCTTGGAACTTCAATTCTAATTGCCTTAAGTGGGATTATGGTCTTATGGCTTGCTGGAATTAATATTAAATATTTTGTAATTGCATCTATTACTTTTATTATTTCCGCACCATTTATAATTTCGTTTTTAAAACCTTACCAAAAGTTAAGAATATTGAGTTTTTTCAATCCTGACCGAGACCCTTTAGGTGCAGGATATCAAATAATACAATCCAAAATCGCAGTTGGTTCAGGAGGATTATTTGGCAAGGGTTTTTTAAAAGGTACTCAAGGTTATCTAGAATTTTTACCAGAAAAGCATACAGATTTTATATTTACCTTATACTCAGAAGAGTTCGGTTTTTTAGGTTCGTTACTATTATTAATTCTTTACGCCATAATCATTTACAGAATCATTAATATTGGGATGATATCTAGAAGTTATTTCAGTAAATTATTTTGCTATGGATTTGCTTCGTCAATTTTTATTTATATAGCAGTAAATATGAGTATGGTTTTAGGATTGCTCCCAATAGTTGGGTCTCCTTTACCGATTATGTCCTATGGTGGATCTTCCATGTTAGCAACAATGATTGGCTTTGGAATTGTGATGAGTTCAAGAATTTATAATAATCAAATAATTTCTTAAACTAATTTTCTCTCCAATTAATTCTGAAAGTATCAGAACTGTAACCAATTGCAGGTATAACTACCAGGTCTTCATAGACACCAACATCAGCTTCTCCAGAAATAGCAACATAAGCTGTTCCACTATCAATAATTGGTTTTGATAACACCCCTTTACCTACGTACAAACATCTTTCAGTTCTATGAGATGTAGGATTTGCTCCAAGTAAGGAGAGATTATTAGTGCCACATTCATCATCTGTGGTACAAATATAAGCTAAACCTAAGCCACAAGGGTCACTTGCTGCAGGTTTAAAAATTGGAAAATAAACTTTACCTGCACTTATAGTAGGTTCTGCTGACACTTTTCTTTGAGTTCTTGCATTAGATCCAGGTGCACCATCAATACTATCTATCTGAACATACCATCCTCTATCTGCATTAGTTGGACAATTAGCTCCTGTAGTATCAGTGCTTGTATTTTTGCATTGATCTAAATCATCAATGGTTGTTACTGGAATAGTGGTAGTATTAGCAGTTATACTAGCAACATTATTTTTATAATTTGGAAAATATTCATCTTTAATTCCAATTAATAAATTATCTATTTTATTTTTATCTGTTAATAATCCAATATCATTTAGATTTGTATAATTTCCAGTTCCAGAAAATAACCATAAATTATTTGAATCTTTCCCTATTCCTGCCTCCAAACTATGAAACATGTATCTACCATTTTCACTAGTTGATTCTGCAGAGAATATTGTATTTGAATCATACATTGAAATTATTTGTGAAGTTCCTGTTTGAGCTCTACTATCCGACATATTCGTTAAATTAATCTTTGTGATTTTTCCCTCTAAGTCATTTATATAAACTAAAGCACCTCTATAATTAGCATTCATGACCATATCTGGGGTTATCACAACCGGAGTCGCTGGGATTGAGTTTGCAATACCATTTCCATTAACATCTTCAATATTTATTTCTTTTAGTATCTTTCCATTTTCTAAATTCATCACATACACGCTAGAACCTACTCCTGGAATATTTCCACCATACCCACCGCCAAATACTGCAACGTATAAATCATCTTTAATGTCAGCATCTCCTGCTCCATTATTCGGAAGAAGAAATATTCTTGGACTTGACCATGTTTGTCCTAAATTTTTGTAATTATATTCTAATCCAGCTGTATCAATAATATTAGTTATCGATATTTGCACTATAGAATTTGAATTTATATTATTACTATTAGGGTTTGCTTGAAAAGAAATATTACTTCCAAATGCTATCTTAAATATTGAACCTCCAACTAAAGAATAACTTGATGAAGATGTAACATCATTACCGTTAAGATAAATTTTAACTTCAGAATTACTATTATATTCTGTTACATTTGGAATATTTATAGTTGTACCCTTAAAACAAGAGGTATTTCCAACACCATTACAAACATTAGATATAGAGGAGTTAGTTGAATAATTATTTATTACAGTTGTGATTTCTTGAGCATTAGTGATATCAAATTGGTAAGATTTATACTCATATTCCTCAATATTACCTGTGTTATCTGATCTATAAACTTTTCCTGATGTTCGATCGTTTAGTATTGAATATAGATGTTTTGGTCTATTTGGATTCGTAATGTCTAACACAGAAAAACCTGCTCCGCCTCTTCCATAAGGTACCATTGATATAGTTTGCCATCCTTTTGTATTTGCTCCAGGTTTAGTCATATATACATCATGTATAACTGGAGACCCATCTACTCCAAAAATCGGGACAGTTCCACCTGTTCCAGTTTTATTTAGACCGGTATTAATCATCGTAGGCAAATTTGAAGCAATAAGAGGAGGTACAAATCCCCAAATTTCTTTTAAATTACTCGCGTCAAAAGCATGAAATATTCCATTATTAGCTCCTGCATAAAGAACCTCTTTTCTAGTTGCATTATTGTTGTTGGACTTAAATGCATCATAATTATGGTGATACCTAAAGTATGCTTCTTGATTTTCATTTAAATATGAGACGGTTCCCTCGGGTGGTCCTACAATTGCCATTTGTGAATTATATATATCTGCTAAATAATGGTCTCTAGTTTCCTCTAAGCTGCAATCTCCATCGTAGTCAAAATAATCCTTGCCTCTTATAAAATTAATTAAACCCTTTGCGTCATCATCGATACCATTTATTACAGTAGCTACATTACTTCCATTAACTCCACAACGACCTGTTCCATTAGTATCTGCGCTATCATTATGATAATCTTTAACGTTATTTCCAGTTAGCCGAAAAAGTTTTGTATTAATTATATTTGCTTGATCCTCATGAAAATTATTAAGATTATCATTCAGTCCAGCTAACGAAGTCCATATTCGTCTATTACTAGGTTGTGGTAACTGTTCTTCTGCTAAAAAATCATAGCTTCCATCTGTAGGTATAGGCACTGGTAATTTTCTTAATGATCCTCCCCATTCTTTTGTCGGAAAATAATCAAATTGCGCTTGATATATTTTATTGCCATCATCTATTGATCCAGCCATAGCTACAGCTGTAAACCCTAAATTTTCACTTGTTATTGTTGCTATTATAGATTGAAGCTGTGTTTTTAAATCTTGAGCAGTTGATGCTATTATTGCATTTGAATATATGCTACCTCCTACGGAAGTCATATCATTAAAATTAGCTAACCCATCGTCGCTAATACCATTTCCATATGCAACCATTACACTTTTTACTCCGTTATTAGCTAAATTCCTCATTGTCCTTTTCGCCTCGTCATGGTATCTCCATTGTCCATCACCTATCACAATTACATAATTTGTCTGACAGTCCAGACCAAGATCTGGAGAATCGTTGTGATTAAAATATTGATACGCCATCTTTGAAAAAGCGGTTGCGTGCGTTTGCCTATATAGGGTTATCGGTCTTTGTAAGTAATTATTTATTTTACTTGCTCCAGTTGCTGAAACTCGAACAGGCATACAATTCTTTAAATCGCAGATTCTACTCTGATCTAGAGCTGTGTTCCATCCATTGTAACCAGTGATACCTTCAGAACTACTCCACAAACCTAAACCAAAGTGGGCACCTTCAGTAAGTCCAGGATCGTTGACAACAGCCTTTATAGCTTCCATGGCACCTCTAAGTCTAGATACTCCACTTAAACCAAAGACTTTTTGAAATTCTAATTCTTTATTAATTACAACAACCTCCATTCGGCCTCTATTTGCAACAATCAAATTCTTGTTACCATCAAAATTAATACTTTGGGGCTCCAATAAATATAGGGTATCGGCACTGGATGTAGCAAATGCATCTGCAGTCCCTACCTTTTTAATTTCTCTAGCAAACCTTCCTTGGTTAAGTTCAATTTTACAAATTTTGTTACTATATGTTCCAGTAGTATATAATATATTTGCATTGTCTGGATCAGTTACCAATCCATAAGATATTCCACAGGGGTTCTCAAATTTTTGAGTTAAGTTTATGCTTACACAGCCGTTTTCGATTTTAAAACTGTGAATGTAGTCACCATTAGCCACATAAAAATATTTATTATTACTGTCAGCTGCTATTGCAGTTACAAATTTAGCCGCTTCATGTAATTGATAACCTGTACCGATTTTGGCTCGACTTCCTCCATTATAAGGATTTGGGAGGGCACATGTATAATCAGCCACCATCATATTTGGATTTGTAGATAAATCTCTTCTTAATAAAAATGCATCACCACTTCCATTTGTTCCACCACTTAAAGCGTAATAGATATCACCTTGAATATCTATTGCTAGATGATTACTTCTGGTGTTCCATTCTCTTAACATTTCCACACACCCTTGGTCTCTGGTGCTGTTATATGGATTTTCAACCTTATGTTTTACTCTCGGATTAAAATATTTAATGTAACCGTATGAATTTTCTACATTTCCTGCTCCAAGATGAGCTGTGTATAGATACTCCGTGTATTTTTCTATATCCCAATTACTGACAGCTAGTGTATTTGCAAAATTTGTTGTTACTTTTGCGGTAACTTTTTTCCTGTTAATAAATTGTTTAATTTCTGCATAACCTGTTCCTATCCGAACTATTCCACCTTCATCTGTTGGAGCAAATACAGGCGTACTAGCGTCAATCACTATATTATCTCCAGATATATTATCTGGTTTTAATGTTGCACTTGCATTAGATCTTTTGTCAAAATAATTATAGAATTCAAGATTTGCCGTATCCTGTTCTCTTTGATTTCTTTTTCCCATAGGATCTCTCTGATTCCAACCGTTGTGACCAAAAGGACTGGTCGTCTTACAACCTCTATTAGTAGCTTGCCAAAGGCTTCTGTAAGGAGTTTCTTGATTTACATTTGGGTCTGTACTTGTATCCCAAGTTCCTATTCCCCCATTATCTGTTTCTGCAACCCAATAATAATCATTTTTTGGGTCATATATTGCCGACATTGGCTCTAACATAGTTGCAGTTCCACTAGCATACGTTGAGGCAGGCCAATTCATACTAAATGTTCGGTCTAATAAAATTAAAATATTTGCTGGTACGCTTTGACCGGTTCCAGGCGGTATATTTTTTGAATTTGATGGATGAATTATAAAAATAAAAAGTATTATTATTAAACTAAAAAATTTTTTCATTCTTTACATTTATTATTCCCGATAATTATAATATTAAAAGTATTTTATTCAACTTATGAATTAAGTTCGTAAAAATTTAATTTGGTTTACCTCGAATATCTGTAGATAATTCTTGATAAATTGCCACAGATATAACTTTTAAATTTTTCATAACTCGCTCATAATCCCAAGAAACATTTACATTATTACAATTTAATTCTTTAAAGTAATATACCTTAGCCATGGGTATAGATGGATCAATTTCAGACGTAAGAATATTTAATTGGTTAGTTTTTTTTCCAAAGTAAAGTTGTATCTGCAAACATTTGAAGTGGCCACATCATTAAGGTACCTAAAATAATAAGTACAAATAACATTACTTTTGGAATACCTAACATTATTAATTACCATCTACAGCAACGATTGTTAAATCATCCTTCTGCACGTGGCCTTCATTTAATATTTCACTAACAATAATATTTAATCTTTCACTATTAGGTTTTGATTGATGTTTTTTAATATAATTTTGGAACCCTTCAGAGCCCAGCATTTCACCTTTAGGATTTTTGATTTCTGTAATTCCATCAGTAAAAATGTACATTGAACTTTCTGAAAATGAAATTTTGTTTTCCGTATATTTTGTATTTGGCATAATACCTAAGGGAGGACCGGCCTCGGTAAAGCTAGAAAATGAACCTTCTTTTGAAAAAATTAAAGGAGGTTCATGCCCTGCATTTGAAAGCAACAACTCTTTTTTGTTACTATCATAAATTCCAACTAACATAGTTACAAACATACCTCTTGAAATGGTTTCACATATTTCATTATTTAATTGGATTAGAAGATTTGAGGCGGAAAAATCTGTTTTACTTAAGCACCTATATAAACTTGATGCTTTTGACATTAATAGAGATGATTTGATACCCTTACCCGATACATCCGCAACACCAAAACCGTACATACCGTTTCCTAAATCTGAAAAATTATAAAAATCTCCTGATACAACTTTAGCCGGGATATTTATACCAGCTATAGGAAAATTTTCTTTTTTATTTTTAGATAAAAGTGACTTTTGAATTTCACCAACTATTTCTACCTCTTTTTGAATTTTATTTTTCTCAATCATTTCTTGCGCCATTTTTGCATTTCTTATCGCTAAAGCGGCAGGGGCAGATAAAGTTTCAAGTAATTTTCGATCGTCTTCTATAAATAGTTTGTCATTTGTTTTTTTATTTAAACAATGAATTACACCAATGCATTCATTAGCAGCAATTAATGGAGAGCATAAAACTGAGAAGGTTGTAAAATTTGTTTTATTATCTAAGTCAAAGTAAAATTCTGCAATCTCTCTTACATCCTTTTTAACATTACCCACTCTAACACATTTTCTTTGTTCAACAGCTTTACCCATTACGCCATCTTTTAAGTCTAACTCGTATTCATCCAAATAATCTTGGTGTAGAGACGCAATACATTGAAATTTTCTTTTTTTTTCATTGATCAAAAATATATTTGCAGCTTGAGCATTTATTCTTGCAACAATTACTTGGAGTGCAGTTTTTAACGTATCATTTAAATCAAGGGATAGAGCAAACTCTTGGTTTAATTTTGTAATTATTTCTAAGTCTACGTTTATTTTAGGGGTTTCTTCCTTTTTATTTTGATCATTTTTGGGTTTGAATAAAAACATTTAATTCTAGTATTTTAGTCTTATTTTGATAAAAATTAAACTATGGAGATTATAATTAATACACCTAATTTGTATATTCATCTTCACGATGCTGTATTAATGGTACAGTTTTTAATCGACGGATTTATTCATATTACTTCAAATATAAAAATATAATTTAATAATAGTGGACTTAGCTTTTGTAATCATTCTAGGAGGGCTTTGGGGAAGTTTTGCAAATGTCTGTATTTATCGTCTACCTCAGGAAAAAGGAGTAGTGTCAGGAAGATCTTACTGTCCAAAGTGCAATAAAAAAATTGTTTGGTATGATAATATTCCTATCGTCTCTTTTTTTTTATTAGGATTTAAATGTAGGAGATGTAAAAAACCAATTTCACCTCAATATATTATTGTTGAAATAATAAATATCATCTCATTTGCTTTAATATATTATTTTTTTGGAATTTCTTTGACAACCATATTTTTAATGATGTTAGGTTTATCATTTTTAATAATATTTTTTATTGATTTAAAACATTTTATAATTCCAAATGAGCTTACATATTCAATGATGTTGATTGGATTTCTTAAATCATTTGATCCAAATTTAAATTACTTATTCCCAAATTATGTAGATTCTTTAGTAGGAGGTTTATTTGGTTATGGGGTAATTTGGTCAATTATACTCTTCTATAAACAAATTAGAAACAAAGAGGGCATGGGACTTGGAGATGCAAAATTACTTGCTGTAATTGGTTTTTGGTTTGGATGGATTTCTATACCATTTGTTTTATTTTTTTCTTCAGTGTTTGCGTTAATTTGGGTTACCCCAAGTTTAATTAAAAAGTCAAAAAAACTTACATCCCAAATTCCTTTTGGTCCTTATTTAATTTTGGCATCTATTCTATTTTTTGTCTCGAAAGACACATTATTAGATATTGCAATTATTTAGAAAAATTATTTTATTACTGAGTGTAATTAATAATTCGATCTCCAAGAGTTTCTATAAGTATTTACATCCCCAACTGCACCATCAATAACAACTAAGTCTTTTAGACCCTTATTAGTTTCACCTGCAATATTTGCAAAATACTGACCTGCAAAAATAACTATTCTAGACAAGACCCCTTTACCAACATATTTACATTTCTCTTTTTTATCTATCTCTGAAGGATTTGCTCCTAACTGTGAGGAAACATTTGTTCCACACTCATCGTCTACTGCACAAATAAAGGCATCCCCTAAGCCACACGGATTATCTGATACAGGTTTATAAATTGGAAAAGCAACTAACCCGCTACCTACTGTTGGTTCTGCTGTTACCTTTTTAGAATCTTTTAATTCAATATACCATCCTTTTTTATCTGGGTACTTTGGACACTGAATACCAGTTACATCATCTGATGTGTCAACACATTCATTTAAATCATTAAATCCTTTTCTTGCAGCAGGAGGTATTATTCTAAAATTTGGATAAAACCTGTCGTTAATACCAAGCAAAAGGTTTTCTCCTTTTTTCTCTGCCATTCTTTCGTAATTACCTGTACCAGCAAATAACCATAATGCTCCGGTCGATGTTCCAATTGTTGCGTCCATTGAATGGAACATATATTGTTGATTAATATTATTTGAGCCTGTATTGAATATTTGTGTTTGATCAAAAATTTCTATTTGCTTTCCACCATCAAACCCATTTTCGTGTGTCATGTTTGTTAAATTTATTTTTGTAATTTTACCCTCTAAGTCATTGATGTATACCAAGGCACCTCTAAACGGAACATTTCTTGCTGTATCGGGTGTAATAACCACGGGTGAGGCAGGAATTTGATTTCTTATACCATTATCAATACCACCATCTTTGCCTATATCTTTGATATTTAAATTTTTGTAAAGTTTTCCATTATCTTCCAAGTTTACAATAGTAACATTTGACCCTACACCGGCAGCCACTCCAGCGTATCCTCCGCCCATTACCGCAACATAAATATCATCTTCTATATTTAAATCTCCTCTACCATCATTTGGAATTCTAAAAATCCTTGGCGAAGACCATGTTTCTCCTAGTCTACTATAATCATATTCAGGTCTAGTTTTTACTCCAGTTGCATTTGAGGAAGAGTCTATTTCAACTGATAAATCTGTACTTCCCTCTACATCATCAGCAACATCATAACCGTAATATGTCATATCAGTTGCAAAAGTTATTATCGCTTCACCTGCGGTATTTGTTCTGAATGACCAGTTTGTAATTTTTTTCTGGTCCACAGTAATTGTTAAGTCAGATTTTGATAAACCTTTAACAGGCAATGTCCATACTTTACCTTTATAACATTGCGTTTCACCACTATTATCACAAGTTGTTGGTTTTCCGCTTTGCTTGTTATCTGTTGCTCTTATAGACTCTGAAAATGAACCAAGTGAATAGTATGTTGCAATATAATCATGACTCTCAAAATTTCCTAAGTAATCGACAAAGTGAACTTTCTTTAAAATAAAATCGTTATAAACAGAATATAAGTGGTCTGGCTTATTTGGATTTGTAATATCTAAAACTGAAAATCCTGCTCCACCTCTTCCGTAAGGAACCATTAATATCGTATACCACCCAGGTGAATTTGTTCCTGGTTTTTTAAAATACATGTCATGTGCTGTAACTGATCCATCAACTCCGTATATTGGATTAGTACCCCCTCCACCTAAATTTTTAGCTCTATTAAAGTTTACATTTACCATTGTAGGTAATGTTGATCCTATAAAGGGAGGAATAAATCCCCATTTTTCTTTACCATTGTCTGCATTAAAAGCATGAAGCATACCATCATTTGCACCCACATAGATCACTTCCTCTCTATTATTTAAACTGTTAGCCCAAGCTGAATACCCTTTAATTGATCTCCAATAGGACTCTTGGTTTGCTCCTAAGTAAGCAGTTTCTGCATTAGGTGCACCAACAATAACCATCTCGGAATGATAAATATCTCCTAATATGTGTTCTCTTTCTTCTTTTAAAACACAGTCACTATCATAATCAAAATAATCTTCACCTCGTATAAAATTAATTAAACCCTTTATGTCGTCGTCATTACCGTCTTCAATTGTAGTGTCTAACTTCGCATCACCCTTACATCTTGTAGTATTATTTGGATGCAGTTTACCATCTAGTGTTACATTGTGATAAGCGCCAACTTCGTTACCAGTTCTTTCAAACATCCCATTAATATCTGAAGAATTACCAGCAACAAAATTATTGTAATCCGTTGAATAATCAACTGTATCTAACACAGTCCAAATTTTTCTAGATGATGGTGAAGGAACCTCATCTGCTGCATCCCATATAATTTTTTCTTGGGGTTTATTGGATACCTCATCAATTTCTCTTTTTGTTAATTTTCCTTGCCACTCTTTATTCTGCTTATAATCGAATGATGCTTGATATAAGAATCCACCCTCATTTATTTTGGCATTAATAGCGGGTGCTGTGAAAGATAAATTAGGTGCATTAATTGAAGAAATAACAGCCTTTAATTGAGAAGTTAATGCTGCTGCCGTATCTGCTATGATTACATCTCCAGTTCCACCTGCTACAGCGATTTCTCTAAATTTTCTTATAGCACTAGCATTAATACCACCGCCGTAGGCAACAGTAAAAGTTTTAATCTGTTTCTGCTTTGGTCTTCCAGCCATTGTTCTAACAAGTTTTTCAGCAGTGGATGTAAAACTCATAGCTCCGTCTCCAATTACAATTACGTAGCTTTTTTGGCAATCTACTTTAGGACCTGAACCTTGAAGTATAGGGCTATGACTTGTATTTAAATAATACTGATTGGCCATCCTTGACCATATTCTTGCATCTGTTCCACCTCTTGGACTTACTGATTTTACAATTTTATAAATTTTATCTGCACCTTGTTCATTAATTTTAACTCTTAGACAATTATTCCTCGTACAAGGTCTTGACCGATCTTTTGGATTATTCCAACCAGCAAACCATTGTTTAGGATGTCTCCACTCTGAAGACCAATAGCCAAACCCAAAATTTACAGTAGATTTTAATGCTGGATCTGAAACTATAGCTTGAATTGCTTCATGGGCCCCAGTCATTCTAGTTGCTAAGCTACCACCTAATTCTTTTATCCAGCCTAAATTTAAATCAAAAAATTGAACCGCACTCTTATTTAAATCTGAGAGAATAACTCTATTATTAGTCTTATCCACATGTACACCACCAGGATAAAATATGTGAGTTTTACTAGCAGTCGAAGGCTTATTTTTTCTAATTCCTTTTGATACTGTGCTACTTATTCCGTTTCTACTTGAATTTAAAGTATACTTATAAATTTTAGCATTCCAATAATCAGATCCATAAATTACGGAGTCATCACTCGGGTGCGTATCCATACCGTAAGCGGTTCTCCAATTTTTAATTCTGACAAAACTTGCTCTGCTAGTTGAGGGACAGTCACCAGACATAGTATGTCTATTAATTAATCCGTCGTTGCCACTTCTTGTATGAAAATAAAAATTATTCCTTGAACTATCTAATGCAATTCCAAAAGATCCCCAAAGGTTCGGCACATTTCTATCACATGATATGTCTTGATTTGTAGATAAGTTCCTTACATACAACCCCCCACTATAACTTGCGTACAAAATATTATTATCAATCGCAATACTTTTTGGGAAACTTAAGCTCTTTTTAAATGTGCAAGTGCCGGCAGCAATATTATATTCGTAAATTGCTCCGCCATAATAATCTGCAACATATAAATTTCCATTATGATGCTCAATATCAATAAAATAATTAGCATTACATACATTTGCTCCTGTAGTGGTTCCTGAAAATTTACCACCAGTTCCGTAATTTAAATCAACAAAAAGCGTATCATATGTAAATTTTTTTATACCTTGAGTTCCAAGTTGAGCCACATATATATCTCCACTGCTATCAGCAGTAGTTGCCCAAGGATAATGAACACCTGCACCAGTGACTAATCTTGTACTCATGCTGCCTGATTTATCTAAAAGAATTAAAACGTTTGCTGGTACATCTCCAACACCACTTCCAGGAGGAAGAGCTTTTGCAGTTACATGTTTTGTAAAGACTAAAATGTTTATTAGTATTACGCTTAAAAGAAATAAAAAAGGAAACAATAGTCTATTTATATAAAATTTATTTTTCATAATTAATTAGTTTCTTCACTCTCATCTCCAAAAGCCATTTCCTCTAGCTCATTATAAAATGTACCAAGTTTTAAGTCGAACTCTTCATTAGAAATATAAATCTCTTCTTTAATAAATCCTTCAGTATCAAATAATCTTTGATAAACAATTATTTTTCCATATTTCTCCCAAGCATGAAAACTGTTATAAAGTGATGGATTCTGACCAGTATCAAAATCTCCAAAGTTATTTTTAGCATAATCCATTAATAAAAATTTATTACTTATTTCATTACTTCCATTGTTAAGCACTAACATTCTTATAGCTGCTAATTCATCTCCCAAAAAAAGATATTCAATAGCAATTTGATCATCTAGCCTGTCATTAGGACATAACTTTGTTGATGGAATAGGTAACATAGAAAGTTTGTCAAACATAGGCAGAGGTTCAGCAAACATTTCAACAATTTTTGTTTTTTTGTCACCTATATCTATTACAAAATCACATTGTGCGCTTACAATGTTTGAATTAAAAAAAAGGATTAAAAAAGTTATTAATTTTTTCATGTGTAGAACTATAACAATAAAAATTAAAATTTTGTAACTTGAATTTTAAATTTTAAGAGTTTTATTTTGGCAAAACTACCACACTTTCCAAAGGAACTACCATCGGATCAATTCCCTGTCCATTTCTTATGCCGCAGGCATAAATTCTATAAGCCATTCCATCAGCCGCAGTATCAGTTGCCCCTTTTTTTATACTTGATCCACTTCCTTTAAATGGCGCTGAACCAATTCTAGTAATAAAGTATTCATAATAATAAAAACTTAGTCTTTTGGCCTCCTCTTTCTCCTCAGCGGTTCCATTCGTTGCAAAACTTTTGTCTAAAAGTCTGCCAAAATTATAACTTCTTGCTAGTGTCTCATTATTGTGATCTTTGGACACATAAAAATCGACTTCAGCTAGGTCCCGAAAGCTTTCAAAACAAATTTTGTTATTAAATACATAGGAGTAATTAGATGATTGACTACCAAAAGTAAGTGTAAATTGAGTTGGACCGTTTCCACCTTCACTTGTTTTATAGTTAACTATATTTAAAGTTCCATCAAATTTAGTTGTATCGTTTGTTGGCAAATTTCTTTTTGTTCTGTCTCTAGTTCCACCGCTTTGTAATGGCCCCATGAATTCGTTTAAAAGTGCTCTTTCGCCTTCTAAAAGACCAGTTTCTGCTACATAGAAAGTTTGCTGATAGTTATCACTTTCATTATTAGATGCATGATCACCTGAAGAAATAATAATTAATGCACCTCCCATCAACGACATTACAATCATAAGAACTAATGATAAAACTAATGCAAAACCTTTTTCATTTTTATTTTTCATTATAATCCTAAATTTCTAGCATGAGCAGATATCAATATTGTTTCTCTTTTAAATCTATCGTTGGAATTTGCCCCGATATTTCTTCCTGTATCACCTAAGGATTGTTTAATCCTAGGTTTTTTATTCCTAAAAAATTCATTTTTCGATCTAACTGATAACAATACATCAACAATTTTTATTGAATTTACTTTATCATTGTTATTTGTGCTTGAGGGTGGTGGATCAATCTTTTTTCCTGCTTGATCAATAGGTGAAAAAATTAAATCTTGTACATATTTAACAACTGTTTCGGCTGGATACGTTTCAGGATAAGCCGTAGTATCAACTACAAAACTACCTGGGTTACCTTTATTCCATATTTCTTTTTTTTTTTGTAAAACTTTAAGTTTTTCTGTATCAAAATAGGTTTGACTTCCATTTCCTTTTGGATCTATCCGGCTATCTTCAGCACACTGATAGGTTATTCTATATCTTACAAAATCAAAAGTTGCGGGAGTTGTATTTTTAGATTTCAAATCTCCATAAACAATTTGTATTTTATCACACGGATTTGTTAAAGATTGTTTAGTAATTAGAATTGGAATATGTTGTACTGGATCATAAGGAATATCATCACCAAAATATTTATACCCAGCCAAACGTACATCTCTCATAATCATTCCAAGAGTTTCTCTACCAGCTTGACTAATTTTAGCGGTATCAGTAACTTGAGAGTAAGTACTATTCACAACATTATAAGAAGTGAACATTGCAGCCATCATAACCACGGAGATAACAACTCCAATAAGAATTTCTATTAATGTTACACCTGATATATTTTTAATCTTCCTTTTCATTAATGTAGTTGGAAATAAAGAAATTTAGTTTTTTTTCGTGCGTTACCAGCAGAGTCTGTTCCACTTGACTTGATTGTAACCTTCATTTTGCCTATGTAAATTTTATCAAGAACATCTGCGTTATCGTAATGACATGTTTCACAAATCTCAAAAACTTTTAAACTTTTTTGTCCCACATTTGAAGGATCACATTTCAATCTTCGTTTAGAAAATCTATTATCCCATTTAATCTCTTTTTCTTTTAATACATTTGAAGCGGTTGTTGCAGTTGATCCATCACTACAACTATTCATCGCCCAGTATTCTGAGTTTGCACCCTCATCGTACATATGTTTATAAAGTTTTTTACCTGATATATCCGAAAACTTATCTGCCAATAAATCCTCTGCTACCATACTTGTTAAATAAGTAGTTTTCGTTCGTTCGTTAGAGACATCAACAGCTTGAACTGAGTAACTAACCATTTGAAAAATTGCAATAAAACCAATTGCTACAATCGCTGTTGATACTAAAGCCTCAATTAGCGTAATGCCTTTTTCTGATATCCTATAAATTTGTCCAGCCACTTCCGCTCCATTTATATTGAGTTACTCCACCAAATCTATTCCATTCCACTTTATAAGCAGGTTTTTCTGGTCTGTTTGCACACTGCTTCCCTGTGTTTTCAGTTTTGTGGCACAAAATTAAAAAATCCTTTGATGCTAGTTTCGAGCCTGTTAAATAAAAGGTTGTATCCTTTGAAAAACAAACTGTTCCACTGCCACTAATATTAACTTTAACATCTGCGCTATAGGTATGCACTTTTACTTTATCCCAATAGTCTTTACTTTCATCACAAGTTAAAGAAGCTCTTTTTTTTACAAAATTTTTTTGTGACATTCCTCTCGTCTCAAAAATTTTATCGCTAGTTCCATCTTCTGTTGCTGTTACATGCAATTGAACAAATGGAAAAGATCCTCTCTTTGATTGAGATACAATTCCATTAATCATGTTAACAATATTTTCTGAAGCAACTCTTACTTCTCTATCTTTTTTCCAACTTGAAAACTTGGGATATCCTACCGCAGATATAATTATTACAATTGTTATCACTACTAAGAGTTCTAATAATGTAAAACCTTTAATGTCCTGATTTTGCTGCACCGGGATCTATTTTACCCGATTTGACTAATTCTTCCAGTGATTTATCCATAGTAATCATCCCGTCTCTAACCGCCGTTTGCATGATACTAGGAATTTGATGAATTTTTGCCTCTCTAATTAAATTTTGTATTGGAGCTGTACATTTCATTATTTCGAATGCTCCAACTCTGCCTTGCCCATCTTTAGTTTTTAAAAGTCTTTGAGTAACAACCATTTTTAATGAAGTAGAAATTTGAGCTCTTATTTGTTCTTGTTGTTCGGGTGGAAACACATCAATAATTCTGTTTATAGTGCTAGGTGCCCCACTCGTATGCAAAGTTCCAAAAACTAAGTGACCAGTCTCAGCAGCTGTTAATGCCAAACTGATTGTTTCTAAATCTCTCATCTCTCCAACTAAAATTACATCTGGATCTTCCCTTAAAGCAGCTTTAAGTGCAGCAGCAAATGACTCTGTCTGCTTTCCAACTTCTCTATGTGATACTATACTTTGATTATCTGTGTGAATAAATTCAACTGGATCCTCTACTGTAATTATATTTGCTGTTCTTGTTTTATTTATTTCATTTACTATCGCTGCAAGGGTAGTTGATTTTCCAGAACCTGTTGGACCAGTTACCAAAACTAAACCTTTATGAAAATCTACTATGTCATAAAGAGCTTGCGGCAATGAAAATTGGTCCATGTCAGGAATTTTACTTTCAACTCTTCTACAAACACATGCTGGACCATTTATTGTTTTATAAAAATTTGCTCGAAACCTTAAACCACTTAAAGTGACAGCAGTATCTAGTTCATGAGTTTTTTCAAATCTTTGTAATTCTACTTCATTGCAATTCATAGAAAGTAAATCTTTAAGGTCTTGTGCTTTAACAACTACTTCTTTTACTTTAATAATTTCACCTGTTTGTCTGTATGCTAGCGGGGAACCCGACCTAATATGAAAGTCAGAAATTTTTTTATTATTTTTTGCTAAATCTTCAAGTTTGTCGAACATTGTTATTTTTATAACTAATATACTCTCTATATATAGAGGATAAAGCTTAAAATGACCAAATTATAACAGTTAATTGATATTCTACTATTGGTTGATTATTTCAATAGATATAATATTAAAGAGTAAAATGAAAATACCGTTTCAAAATTTGTTTAAAAAAAAAGATGCTAGTGATGCAGCTGTTCCCCAACCTGATCAAACTAGTAGCAGCAAAAGTGAAAATAATTTTTTTAGTAAATTAAAATCTAAATTTGGTTCTGGTTTAAAAAGTCGTCTTGGGAAAAATGCAGTTCAAGGGGAGGAGATAGTCGGTGTTGAATTATGTCCTGGTGAAATAAGACTTTCTCAAGTTTCAAACAATAAGTCTAATCAATGGGTCTTAGATAAATTTTATATTCATAAAATAGATGGTTTGCCAGAGGGATCGACTGCATTAGAAAACCCAGATAAGTATGGAGAAGAATTACAAGTTGCGTTGCAAAGATCAAAAATAACAACCTCCAACGCTGCAATTGCCATACCAGTTACAAGCGCGATAATTAGAGTTGTTACAGCACCTCTGATGAGTGATGAAGAATTGAAAAAAGCAATTGATACAGACTCGTTGTGGGAAAACTTAGTTCAATTAACAGATAACCTTGCAGACTATTCAATTTTTCATCAAGTTATTAATAAAGATACAACAGGTAACACAATGGATATATTATTTGTTGCTTCAAAACTTTCAGATATTAATAGCTATACTGAAATAATTAAAAAGGGTGGTTTAAACGCAGTAATTATAGATGTTAAGTGTTTTGCATTAAAATCTGCTGTTGATCAAGTTAATCAAATAGTAGGATCCATTGAAGAATCCAATTTGACAGCTGTTTTAGAATTTGGCTTAGATGAAAACTACGTAATGATATTATATGAAAATAATCCAATCATCACAGATATCTTTATAAGATCACAAGACAGAAAAACATTAACTGAGTCAAATAATCAAGAAGAGATGGATGCACTTGTAAGAAGATATATGACACAGGTTAAACAGGCCATACAAGATTTTGAAACTAAATATGAAAAAAGAATTAGAAATTTAAAAGTCACTTCTAATTTACCTAATGTTGAGGAGTATCTCGGAAGTTTTAGAAAAAATATGGTTAATACAGGTTTCAATTTGTTTGATCCATTAGATGGTATTAAAGTACCAGCTCAACTTGAGGAAAGTGTAAATTTAGGGAACAGATCTTACTTATCTACAGTGATGGGGCTAGCATTTAGAAAACTTGATGTTTTTGGTTATTACAAATTTGTAACTGCGGTAAAAAATATAAATTTACTTCCAAATAGAGATAGCATGATCGCGAAAAAGAAAGCTAAGGTTTTTTCTAATTTTGCATTTAAAGGAGTAGTTGGAATTGTAGCAGCAATTTATATAATTTTATTTGGACTATCTTTTTGGCAAATTACAGCTCTTAATAAAAAAAATGCAGATTATGAGGTTGTGGTGCAGCAACATCAATTAAAACAAACTGAAAGAAATAAATTTTTAAAAGAAAAAAATATAATTTCAAAATCATTGGAGTTAAGTAATTCAATAAGTTCAAACAAAGTTTTAAATTTCAGGGTATTAGCTCAAATAGCGTCAGCAGTTCCTAAAAGAGTTAAATTCTCTAAAATAGAGTATAATGGCGCTGATTTAATAATGATTGAAGGAAGCGCATCTAGTGACCAAGATATATTAAAATTAATTAGCAATTTAAAAAATAAAAAATTAATAAAACAAGCTTCACTTGCAAACATGAATCTCTCAAATCAGAATCAAGGTTCGCAAGCTATGAAGGGTTTTAAAATAGCCTGTATTTTGGAGATGATTTAATGGATTTAAATATGAAAATGGATATGGGTCAGATTAAAGAGAAGCTACTAGCTGTATCTGATAGAAAAACATTAATTAAATTTGGTATTGGTTTAGGTTCAATTATTTTATTTTTGATAATTTACTATGCAATCTTAAATCCTATGGTTAACGATAGGAAGGCAAAATATGATGACAAACTAAAAAAGCAAAGTGAAATCGCACAGTTCGATTCTGACATAATTAAGTTGAAAGCATATTTAAAAAAAACGACACCAGAATTTGAAAAAAGTTCAACTTTATTTCATTCAAAAGCTGAAGTTGAGGGGTTATATAACTCTCTTAGTCGTTTTGCGGCATCTAATGGATTAGTGATATCAAAAATAACCAAACAAGATCCAATACCAGTTTTAAAAGAAGGTGTAACAGCTGCTAAAGGTTTAATAGAAAAAAATATGGTCTCGTATTATAAAATTCCAGTAGCTTACGAGATTAAAGGTAAGTTTTTAGGGTTTATTAAGTTCAAAAGAGCCGTTTCAAGATCAAATAAGATGTTAAACTTTGACAAAGAGACTGTTTCTGTTGTAAAAAACGATTCAACTGGTACGATAGTAGCACAAGGGCAACTAACAATAGTGGGGTTACCTGATGAATTTTTTTAAAAATATTTTAATAATATTTTTTATTTTGTTTGGAACTGCATCTTTTGCAGATAACCATGACCAATCTCAGTCCAATAATAATGACAATCAACTAAATGAAATTCAACAAGAACTTCAAGATGACGAAGAGGTGCCTTTGAACGATCCATTTGCAGGCAATGAGGGATTAAATGCTTTATCTAATGTTCCTGAGGAAGAACAAGATGAGCCTATGAGTATTTATAATTTTAAACTTTTAGGACTTATTTCAGGTAAAGATCATAGCTATATTTCACTTGGTGATAGTGCTGGCGAAGTTATAACTTTAACAATTGGACAGAATTTAGGAAAAATAAAATTAGTTGATTTAAGATTGACTGAAGCAATTTTTCAAAAAGATGATGAAACTTACGTAATTATAGATTTTAACAATCAGATAAGAGAGGCAAATGAATATTAAAAAAATTTTCTCTCTATTTGGTTTAATTATTTTTGTAATGTTTTTAAATGGTTGTGCAACTAACCAATTTGGTAAAAAAAAACCTTTTAAACATAATACACCTTTAATTAAAGATGATATCCAAAACACCGGTAAAGCTGAAATTGCAAAAACTTTAGAAATAGGTCCTAAGCCAATAGAAGGTGATGTTGTAAAACTGGGAAAAAGAAAAAAGATTTCATCAGAGGCTCAAAGAAACTATTTAATAATTCCAGATGAATATCCACTTTTAAAACAAAGAGTAACTTTAAAATTTAAGAATTTAGACTTTAGAGAAATAATGAATTTAATGGGTAAAATAGGTGAAATAAATGTTTTAGTCGGAGATGAGGTTGCAGGAACTCTCTCTGCGGAGTTAATAGATGTTCCATGGGATAAAGCTCTTCAGGCAATACTAGATATGAAAAATTATGCATCAGATGTAGATGTTGCAAGTAATTTAATAAGAATACATGCTCCAGAAACTTTAACAGCACAAGAAAACTATAAATCCCAAAGAGCCCAAGCAGTAAAAAAGAAAGTAGAGTTAGAAGACAGTGTCGAGCCAATATTTTCAGAAATATTTAGATTGTACTATATCTCTCCTCAGCAAGCAAAAGCTACCATAGAGGAATTATTTCAACAAGGTAGCGGCGATGGAAGTTTTACACCAATTCAAATTACTGAAGAAATTACAACAAGATCAATTATTGTACGTGGAAAAGAGAAAGATTTAGACGTAGTTGATAAAGTTATAAAAGAAATTGATATTAGGACTAAACAAGTTTTAATTGAAGCATTTATAGTCGAGGCTAACTCAGATTTTGAGAGAGCTTTGGGAACTAGATTAGGTGGTTATTATCAAAATAAAGGAAGAGTTGCAGGAGGTGTTGCAGGCACAAGCTCAGGAAGTGGTACGGATGTCGATCTAAACGAGGCAGCAGGTTTGGGAAGCACAACAGACTCACTTACGAACTTTGCAGCAACAGGTGCATCTAGTGGAATAGGTTTATTAAGAAGAACAACTACTGGCGTATTAAAGGCTGAGATAACAGCTTTAGAAACTCTTGGAATGGGTAAAACAATTTCTAATCCAAAAGTATTTACATTAGATAATCAGGTTGCAACAGTTACTCAAGGAGAAGAAATACCATATCAAACTACCTCCGAGGGAACTACTTCAACGTCTTTCAAAGAAGCAGCTTTAAAATTAGAGGTCACACCGAGTATAATCGGTGATGGAAATGTTCTATTAACGATACAAGTAAATAATGATACACCAAATAGAGCAGCAGGATCTGATGAGCCTCCTATCAATAAAATGGAAATTGTTACTAAATTATTAGTTGCAGATGGAGATATTGTAGTAATTGGTGGAATTAAGAAAAATGTTATTGCTAACAGCAAATCTCAAACACCAGGTTTAGGAAACGTGCCTGTGATAGGTAATCTCTTTAAAGGTAAGTCAAATTCTGATAACCTAGATGAATTATTGGTATTTATTGCACCAAGAGTTTTATAATGATTAATATTAGTAGAGAATCTGAAATTAACTTAATAAATATTCTTATCGATCAAGATATAATTTCTGGAAAAGATCTTGCTAATATCAAAAAAGTCTCAACCGAGAAACAAAGTTCTCAACTAGATGCTGTATTTGAATTAAAACTTACAGATGAGGATAAAATTTTAGATCTATTAGTAAAAGAGCAATCACTTAGCATTGTAGATCTATCAACAATTGAACTTTCAGACGAAATTAAATCAGTTCTGCCTTCAAATTATGTAAATATAAATTTTATTGCTCCATTTAAAGTGGAGGGTAACACGCTTCACATCGCAATTTCTGATAGTTCAAAATTAAGTCTTATGAGAAATTTAAAAACAATTACAAAAAAAGATATAGAGTTACACGCAGCTAAAATAAGTCAAATATCTGAGTTTATAGATAAACTACTTCAAGATGGTGAGACAACCATTCAAAGTATTCAACAAAAAAATAAAGAAAAGATTCAAACTTTTGATTACGAGGGCGATGTTAGTGCAGAGGTTTTAGACGAAAAACCAGAGGAAGATATTGAAGCTCTAGAGAACGAGTCTGAAGTAATTAAGTTTAGTACAGCAGTTGTTGCAGAAGCGATTAAAGCAGGTGTATCTGATATTCATATCGAGCCTTACAGATTTAGTTCTAGAGTAAGATATAGACTTGACGGTATGCTTCAGGAGCAAGATCATTTTTCAAAATTCCTTCATTCAAATTATGGGGCTGTTGTTACAAGATTTAAAATTATGGGTAAACTTGATATTGCAGAAAGAAGATTACCACAAGACGGAGCTATTCCATTTAAGATAGATGGAAAGGTTGTTGATCTTCGTCTGTCAATACTTCCAACAGCGAACAATGAAAGAATTGTAATGAGGATTTTAAACAAAGATGCTGGCGATATAAGTTTAGAGCAATTAAACTTTGATGAAACAGATTTAAAAAATCTTCGAAAAGCAATTCATGGAACACAAGGACTTATTTTGGTGACTGGTCCAACTGGTTCTGGAAAAACAACAACTCTTTATAGTATTTTAAAAGAAGTATCAAAACCGCATTTAAATATTTTAACTGCAGAAGATCCTGTTGAATATGAACTCGATGGAGTTGGACAAGTTCAAATTAAAGATGACATAGGATATGATTTTAATAGAGCACTTAGATCTTTTTTAAGACAAGACCCAGAAATAATTTTAGTTGGTGAGATGAGAGACAAAGAAACGGTTGATATAGGATTAAAAGCTGCACTTACAGGTCACTTGGTATTTAGTACTTTGCACACGAACGATGCACCAAGCTCAATTACTAGATTACAAAATATGGGTACACCAGATTATTTAATTTCAGCCGCTTGCACTTTGGTTCTTGCACAAAGGTTAGCAAGGAAGACTTGTAAAGATTGTAGAGAACCTGATCCTGACGTAACTCCAAAAGTTTTAGAAGAAATGGGATTTACACCAGAGCAAGCATCTAGAGCCAAGGCTGTTAAAGGAAAAGGTTGTGCGAAGTGTAAAGATACAGGCTACAAAGGAAGAATGGGAATTTACGAAGTTCTTAATGTCTCTAAAAAGGTCAAAGAGGCGATATTAAGAAAAGCAACAACACCAGAACTAAAAGAGATCGCGATTAAAGAAGGATTTAGAACTATGTCGGACATGGGTAGAGAAATGATTTTGTCAGGTGATTTAAATTTTAGAGAATTTGATCGTGTTCTTTCAATGGAATAGTAAAGTATGTCAGCAGAAACCTACAGTTATAAAGGAATTTCAGCGGGTAAATATGTTGAAGGGACTATTGATGCATTAAATCAAGAAGAGGCTTCTTTTAAGTTAAAAGAGCAAAAAATAATCATAACTAATCTCACTAGGACTAAAAAAAAAGCAGATAAAAAAGAGAAGAAAAAAGGAGGCGGTTTTTCTTTTGGAAAGAAAAAAGTCACTCCACAAGATGTAATGGTTTTTTCTAAACAATTTGCAACAATGGTCAAGGCCGGCCTTCCAATTTTAAATGTATTAGGAATGTTGCGTGATCAAATCGAACATCCACAAATGAAAGAGATAATAGAGGATGTCAGAAAAAGTCTAGAAGGGGGTGTCACACTTTCTAAATGTTTTGAAAAATATCCAAAAATTTTTGATAATATTTATATAAACCTAATCAAAGCAGGTGAGGCCAGTGGTAAATTAGATGTTTTTTTACTAAAACTAGTAGAGTCTTTAGAGAAACGAGAAAAAGTTAAGAAGAAAATTAAAGGTGCATTAATGTATCCCTCTGTCATGTTTTCAGTAGCAATTGTTGTTATGGTTTTTATGCTTATAAAAGTTGTACCTGTATTTGCGAAAATGTATGAAGGAATGGGAGTTGCATTACCAACACCGACAGCGGCCATCATGACTGCAAGTGATTTTATGAGAGGCACTGGGGGAATGGTTACATTTATAACTTTAGCGTTAGCTTTTGCTATTTTTAAATACACAACTTCAAAAATGCCAAATGTTAGATATGCTTGGCATAAACAAGTTTTAAAGTTACCAGTTTTTGGTGACATGATTTTAAAGTCTTTAATTGCAAGAGTATCACTCATCATGGGTAATCTTAGTTCAGCAGGAGTAAATTTACTTGAAAGTATAGAGATTGCAAAACAGGTTAGTAACAATGATGTTGTTACATTAGCATTAGAAAATGTTAAAAAAGGAGTTTTCTCTGGTGATACGCTTACAAAATTATTTGCAAAAGAACCTGTATTTCCACCTACGTTTAGTCAATTAGTTTCTGTTGGTGAACAAACTGGTAATTTAGATGAAATGTTTACATCTGTATCAAGATATTATGAGGAAGAATTTGATACAGCTGTTGATAATATGTCGAGTTTAATTGAGCCAATTATGATTGTTTTTATGGGAACCATGATAGGTGGATTAATGATCGCCATGTATTCTCCAATATTTAACGTTGGAGCTATTGTTGGTGGTTAAAATTTTTAGTTAAAACTAAATGGTTACGCCATCCTGCGGCTTCTTTAAAAACAACTTCATCCATTATTTGTTTTATAAAAAAAGTTCCTAGACCACCTGGTTTGACATCGTCAAGTTTTCTATGTTTTATATTTTCTGGGTTTGCTGGTTTTCCTTTGTCATAAAATCCAATTGTTAATTCATTATCTTTAAAAGATATCTTAATTTGCATCACATCTTTTGTATCAGTGATATCTTTATATGCATGCTTAACAATATTTTGTGCTGCCTCTGCAATTGCCAAAACAAGCTCATCTTTTTGCTGGCTAAAAACTGGCGACTGATCAAAAATTTCTCTTGCAAAATCTCTGACATCTTTAAGACTTTTTGAATTTACAGCAAAATCTTTTGACACTGATATGTCCATAAAATTTTAATCCAAATTTAAAACTTGTTCCAATTTAGCCATCATAATTACTTTAAGAACCGACTTACTTATTTCTTTAAGTTTCACCGTTGTTCCAACTTCCATAGCTTTTTGATGACTCTCAATTAAAACTGAAATCCCAGAGGAGTCCATATATTGAACGTCCTTTAAATTTAAATGGACTTCTTTTTTTGCTTCTACAAGGGGGAGTATTACTTCTTTTGCCTTTTCAGTTACATCCATATCTATTTCGCCATCTAAATAGACCGTTGCAACATTACCCTCTTCTTTGACGTTGTATGACATATTTGCAATATTTATTAAATTTTCTTTAAAATCAATAGTTTTTAAGGATTTATTGACCTATTTTGAACAATAATTATATACTATTGATACTTTAATTAGTAAAAAAATTGAGTATTATTTTAAAAAAAAAGAATAAGGGAATTAAATATGAAAAAAAAGAAAAATAAAGGTTTTACACTGATCGAACTTTTAGTCGTTGTAGCCATTATAGGAATTTTAGCAGCAGTTGGAGTTGTTGCATACTCAGGTTACACAGATAATGCGAGAAAAGGTGCTTCAAAATCAAATCATGCTACTGTTTTAAAATATATTGCAGGTGAAGTTCAAAAGTGTTCATTAGGCGATGATGAAGCTATGAAGGATAGTACAGGAACACATAAATTAGATTGTGATGATAAAAAGACAACTGGAACTATAGATACAGCCGCAGCAGCAGCATTAAATACATTTAAAAATGCTTACGGAACTGTTGATAAATCAACTTTGGCAGTATTCAAGGATGCCCCGTTTGCATCATCAACAGAGTGTACAACTAAAACAGAAGGAAGAACACGTGTAGAGCATAAAGACACGACAGTTAAGATTTCTACTTGTTTTGCATCTGGAGAAGATCCTTTAAACGATCAATTGACGGTAGAGTAATTATATAAAATTATTTATGATCACTAAAAGCTCAGGGTTTACACTTATTGAGCTTTTAGTGGTTGTAGCCATTATAGGAATTATAGCAGCAATTGGTGTTGTAAGTTATCAAGGATACGTTGCTAGTGCTAAAATAAAATCTGCAAAAAACGTATTAATGCAAGCTGGCCTAGGTCAGATGGAATATTTTTCTGATTATAATACATACTACACAGCTGACTCATGTACACTGGATAATGCAAAAGCTACAGCAACAGGTTTTGCTTCATCTGAAACATCAGGCAAAATGAATTCTCTTCTTTTGGGTGGTAGCAAAAATTTTAATTCAGAATTAGGGTTTTACGGATGTGTAGGTAAAGACTCCGATGGTTGGTTATTGTTTGCAGTTGAGGAGGGTGGCGACTGTGTAATTGAAATGAATTCAAGAAATGAATTTGATGATAACGGCAAGTGCTAAATTTCATGAATTTAGACAAGATTAAAGAATTCACAAAAAACTTAATCCAATTAGATAAATTAAATCAAAAAAAACGAATACTATTATCTGCAAGTTTAGGCTGGATGATTTTTATAGGATATTTAACTTGGTGGAATGGTATAAAAAGTTTAGCGCTCGATAAAAGTTTCAGATGGGACGAATGGTTTTGGTTTGGAGTTGTTCCAGCAGTTGTACCTTATATTTTTTATTTTATTTGGAAAAATAATAGCAGCGATCAATAAGCATTATAAAACAACAATTTAATAAAGAAATTATTAATTGAAAATGAGAGATATTCTACATATCTTTCATTTTTTATGTTTAATTTTTTGAGATTAAAATTTGTTTTTGTATTGCTATTTTCAGTATTAATTACGTCTGCATATAGTGAGGAAAAAAATATTACATATTTAGAAATTTTGGAAAATCCAAATGATTTAGATTTAAATTTAACATATGCTAAGCAACAAGGTGAACTAGGTAACTTTAAGCAAACCATAGCAACTCTTGAAAGATTAAACATTGTTTATCCAGATAATGTAGAAATTAAATTATATTTGTTGTCAGTTTTAGTTCAAATCGACTCTCCTGAAAAAGCAAAAACTATAATTGAGGAAATGAAATTAAGAAAAGATCTTGAAGCAGAAGATCTCGAGACACTTCAAGAAATTGAAGAAGAATTAAAAGAAATAGAGCCAAGCTTATGGACTCTAGCACTTGATATGGGTCTTTCTAGTGTTTGGTCTAACAATGTTAACAGTGTTTCAAGAACAAGACTTAAAATGACATCTGATGAAAGAGAAGAGTTTGGATCTGCAAAATATGATAGAACAGGAAGCGGTAGTTTAGGAATTTCTGCATCTAGACCTGTTGGTGAACAATCTTCATTACTTATTAGTTTATCTCATTCTACTTCAGATCAGTATCAAGAATTAGATGATGATTTTCAATCTTATGGATTAACATTAGGTTTAGATACTGTTTTAGGAAATCAAAACTTAAGTCCTTATTTAATAATTGGTAAAACAGATTACGTTGCAGACGCAGATAGTTTTTCTTTAATGTATGGTATCGGAGGATATTTTACAGTCGGAGAAAACCATTCTTTTAGTTACGGGTATTCTTTTACAGACTCAAAAGCAAACCATAATTCTATGGATAATACTGCTGATGATGACAATGCAATCGCACATGGAGCATCTTTAGGTTATGATTATGTAATTAATAGTTTAATTTCTTCTTCAATAGCTTTAGGTGTTTCAGACACTGATGCAAAAGCTGATGCCGGAAATGATGCTGAAACTTATGATTTTAGTTTTGGATTAAATTTTGCTTTTCCGTGGGCTTTAATTTCAGTATCAAGTGCGCACAGTTTTACCGATTACAAAAGACAAGATACTTCAATTGACTCAAATATAATTAGATCTGATTATTCTGATACTTTTAGTTTTAGTATAACAAAAGCGGTCGGTGATGTTTTTCCATTTTTAGATCCTAATAGAAGTTTGTTTATAAATTTGTCTTACGATAATGTTAAATCAGAGTCTAATATTCTTAATTATGACTACGACTCAGAATCTTATACATTTGGCATATCTAAATCTGCTAAGTTGAATTAAAAATTGCCGATTTTGAAAACATCAATAAATACCTCTTATTTTAGAGTGTCATTTTAGGTTTTTTTTTAAACTTTAGACTTTATTTATCTATTGATTTTGTTAATTTTCCCTTATGAAAAAACTGTTAACTACACTTTTTAGTTTAGTATTTTTATTTAATGTTAATTCGTTTGCTAATGAAACATTAGATATAAAGAAACAATTAGTCGGAATAGTTGGAGCTATATCTGGAGTTGTTAAAACAGAAACAAGAGAATTAAAAACTGGAGATAAAATTTATTTAAATGAAACAATTATTTCCGGTGCAAACTCAGGAACACAAATTTTATTATTAGATCAATCAACTTTTACAGTTGGCGAAGACTCCGAAGTTGTAATGGATACATTTATTTATGATCCAGCAACAAGTGACGGGAAAATAGTTGCAAGTGTTAAGCAAGGAAGTTTAAAAGTTATATCTGGATTAATTAGTAAAAAAAATCCAGAAAATCTAACAGTCGAGGTACCTGAGGGAACACTAGGTTCAAGAGGGACAGAATTTCAAACAATAGTATCTAAAGGAAAAACTGATACATTATTAATTGGTCCAGGAAAAAATAATTCTCTTGGCATGAGACCTGGGGCAGTTTTGGTTGGAAACAAATTCGGATCAACTCTTTTAAATAACCCATATAGCATGACGTCAATGACGAAAGGTAAAGCACCTGGTCAGGCAAAGAAAATTACTAAAAACCAATTAAAAAAATTCAATAAAAAAATGAAAGCACTTAAAGTTGCCAAACTTGAGGGTGCGCCAAAAGAAAAGAAAAAGGCTTTAAAAAAAGAAATTAAAAAAGAACTAAAATCCTTAGGGTTCGAAAAAGAGGAAATTAAAAAAATTATTAAAACAAACATACAAAAAGACAAAAAAAATAAAATGGCTTTAAAAGATAAGGCAGATAAAAAGAAAAAGAAAAAAGCCAAAGTAAAAGAGAACAAAAAAGGCGAAAAGAAAAAAGCAAAAGCTAAAAACAAGAAAAAAGGTGATAAGAAAAAAGCTAAAGCTAAAAATAATAAGAAAAAACCAGCTAAGAAAAAAGTAGCTAACAAAAAGACAAATAAGAAAAAAGCTGCACCTAAAAAGAAGGCTTCATCTAAGAAAAAAGCTAAACCAAAGAAAAAAGCTAAGCCAAAGAAAAAAGCTAAGCCAAAGAAAAAAGCTAAGCCAAAGAAAAAAGCCAAGCCAAAGAAAAAAGCTAAGCCAAAGAAAAAAGCTAAGCCAAAAAAGAAAAAGAAGCCAAAAAAGAAAAAGAAGCCAAAAAAGAAAAAGAAGCCAAAAAAAAAGAACAACTAAAATAGTTATTCTTTAAGTTATTTACATTGTTTCATTTAAATATAAGGTTCTATTTGTGAAAACATTCGTTAAAAAAAACACAAATTATATTGCATATTTAGTTATTTTAATTTTATTAGTAAGTTTAAAAATTAATAATCCAAGCTTTGTAAAATCAATTTCTTATTTGAGTTTTGATTTGTATCAAAAAATTTTTACATTAAATAAAAATGACAGTGATGTAATCATTATTGATATCGACGAAAAAAGTTTAGGTAAATTTGGTCAATTTCCTTGGAGCAGATCTGTATTTGCAAGCATTTTAGAAAAGGTTAATAAAGACCAACCTAAGGCAGTAGGCTTCGATATTTTTTTCACAGAAAAAGACAAACAGTCTCCAGATGAAATAATTAAATCATATAACTTAATACCCACAGATGTAACAGAATTGCAAAAAATTAAAGGACATGATGAAATATTTGGTGAGCAATTAAAAAAAACTAAATCTGTAACAGCTGTTTTGGGCAGTCCCGTTCCATCGTATTCGAGTTATGACAGAAAAGCAAAAGCTAGATTTTTATCAAAAGGGGGAGATCCAAAAGAGTTTACTTATTCATACACTTATTCTATTGGCTCGCTCGAACAATTAGAAAATAATGTAAAAGGATTAGGTTCAATTTCTTTTTTAGATCAAACAGATGGAATAATTAGATCATTACCACTCATCGTTAAATTTAATAATGAGATTTATCCAACAATGGGACTTGAAATGGTTAGAGTTGGAAATAATCAAAAAAATATTTACATTGAAATGAGTGATATCGGTGTAAATAGAATAAGTGCTAGACCCTATAAAATATCGTCCGATCCAAATGGAATTATTTGGATTAGATATAAAAATCCAATTAAAAGTCAGTATATATCTGCAAGTTCTGTATTTGAAGGTAAATTTCCCGATAATTTTTTTAAGGATAAGTATGTGCTAATTGGAGCATCCGCTCAAGGTTTGTTCGACTTAGTAAAGATACCATTAGGATTAACTGTTCCTGGGGTTGAGGTTCATGCAAATGTTATTGAAAATATTATTGATCAATCTTTTTTAATCAGAAATCCAAATACATATATATTTGAATTATTATTTGTTTTTATTGTTTCAGTACTTACATTTTTGATTTCTCAAAAAATTAAACCTAAATATAGTCTCTCTATTTTTTTTAGTAGTCTGATAATTGTAATTATAATTGGATTTAGCATGTTTTTATTCAGATCTGAATTAGTAGATATTAGTTATCCAATTTTCATGCTAACGATTACTTTTTTAACTGGTTTGTATTTTAGATTTATAGAAGAAAATAAAATAGCACTTTCAAATCTACAAAAAGAGGCAAAACTATTAAAAGAAAGAGAATTGGCAGCTGGGGTTCAAAAAAGTTTATTTCCCGATATTTCCAAATTTGAAAACTTTATATTCGCAAAAAATGTTCCTGCAAGAGATGTATCAGGTGACTATTTTGATGTAGTAAGATCAACACCTGAGGAATATTTTTTTACGTTAGCTGATGTATCAGGCAAAGGTGTAAAAGCTGGAATGTATATGGCTAAAGCATCCTCAATTTTTAGAACACTTACAAATTTAAAATTTCCTTTAGAGAAAATAGTTTACGGGGTGAACAATGAGTTGGTAGAGGCGAAATTTAAAGGAATGTTTGTTACAGCTGTATTTGGAAAAATTAATATAAAAACTGGAGAGCTTATTTTTATCAATGCTGGCCATGAGAGCATACTTTTGTTTGATGAAAATAAAAATTATGAATATATAAAATCTGATATGCCTCCAATTGGTATAGTAAAATACTTTACTGAGACCATGGTCAAATCAAATACCATTAATTTAAAAGATAAAACATTTGTTGTTTATACAGATGGTGTAACTGAAGGTTACCTCAAAAATGGAGCTGAGTTAGGAGCTGAAGGTGTTCAAGATATAATAAACAAGATGACAGATATAACACCCAAAACTATAGTTGAAGGTATCGAAAAACAATTAAATTGGGGCGCTGAAAAATTAAGAGATGATATCACGTGTATGGCTATAAATATTAAAAATACTGAATTATTAAAGAAAAATAAATAACATTTCAACGATACATAAAGATTGTAAGTTATATATAATTTATTTAAAAAATTAAAAATTAAAAATTAAAACTGATATGAAAAAAATATTACTAGGTATATTTTTAAGTTTAATACTTATATCAGAACTTTTAGCGGTACCAAATTTTGTACAAAAAATTAGTTTAGAAGACGATACAGATGAATTAAGGGGAATTAATTTTAAACCAGATGGAACAATAATGTATGTAACAAGAAGAATTACTCCTGCAGCAGATAGTGATGCCGGTAGAAGGGGTTATATTAACCAATATAGTTTAAGTACTGCATTTGACATTAGTACTGCAACCTTAATATCAACTACACAATTAACAGAGCCAGGCGAAACCGATGCTACATTTTCATTTTTACCTCATGCGATTGAATTTAAACCTGATGGCACACGAATGTTCGTTGTAAGAAATACTGGTACACTAGTTTACCAGTATGACCTTTCAACAGCTTGGGATGTTTCAACAATCAGCTTTAGTACAAAATATGATGTTTCTGATGAGGATCAATTAAGAAGTTTAACTTTTAAGCCAGACGGTTCTAGAATGTATGTAACTGGAAATGAAAATGAAAAAATAAAAGAGTATTCTCTGTCAACGCCATGGGATATAACAACATCAAATGTTACACATGTTAGAGATTCTGTAGCATTAACATCTACGGATAATAATCCAAGAAATATTCAATTCAGTAAAGAGGGTACAGAATTTTACTACGCTGGTAATGGAAGTAACAATATGCACAAATTTACTTTAAGTACAGCTTGGGACGTTAGTACATTGTCGTCCTCTGCCACCACATTTGATTTAGGTGATAGAGTGGGAAATATGCGGGGTTTTATTTTTACATCATCCTTTTCAAGACTTTATGTAACAAATGACGGTGGTAAAGCGTCTTTTAATAAAGTATATGAGTATGCTCTTTCTTGTGCAGCTACATTAAGTTGCGAAGATGCAAGTCAAGATCAAAATGTAGTTGCATTAATAGAGTCGCAAGTAGAACTTTCAAAACGTGTTATCCAACATAATACCCTACCAATTATGCGTCGTATAAAGTGGTTAAGACGACATAAAAATTATGATGATTTAAATAATTTACAAGCGGAGATTAGTTTTTCAAATCAAAGATTGGCTAAATTAGTTGAAACAATTAAACCCAATATAAAACGAGAAAAAAGAGTAAATGATGATGAGTGGTTTAAATGGAATGAAGGAAGAATTGGAATTGGTACAACTAATGCAAAATCAGGTTCATTATCGAGAAACATTCATACATCGGGATTTGTTGTTGGTGCAGATAGAAGGAGAGGTGATGACATCATGCATGGTTATGCTTTTCAATTTGGAACTGAAAATATAGATATAATTCCTTCTCGATCTGGAATTTTTGCAAAAACATATAGTTTATCTATGTATGGAACAAAATTAATAGAAAGTCATTATTTTACGAATGCAATTTTAGGAATAAGTCATATTGATTTAGACACTAAGAGGGAGGAAAAAAATAATATTCTTGAAGGAAGCAGAAATGGAAATCAAATTTATGGTACCATTAATTTAGGTAAACGAATTAATACTGATAATTACAATTTTAGTCCAAATATCAAATTCGATTTAGGATACACAAGGCTAGATGAGTATGAAGAAGAAAACGAATTTGGCACAACAACAGATGCTTTATTATTTAAAAAACATGAAATTGTTACAGGTTTAGGAACTTTTGGTTTGCTCTTAGATAAAACCATTCAACATTATGAGGATAGAATAATTAATCATACAGGAAGATTTGAATACATTATTGATTTCAGTCCTACATCAGATGCTGACTTTTATTATCTAAACGATCCAAGCACCATGTTTTCAATTAACATTGATGAAGAGGCATATGAAAATTTTAGAATAGGCTATGGCTTTGATGTAACTTATGAAACAGGATGGTCCATAATTGCAAATTTTGAGAGATTTCATGCTATCAGCAGTGGATACATAAATGAAATCTATTTGTCTGTAGGCTATGTGCCAACAGAGGATATTAAATACGCTTTAGCCTTAGAAAATGAAAAAGCATCATTAAATTATAATAAACATATAAATGGTTTTGATATTCAATTAGGCTCAAATTATAAGTTATTAAGTCATATTCCAGAATATGAAGCCACAGTTGAAGTGGTAAGCAAGTTTTAATACCAAATATTTTTCAATTTAATCCCTATTTTTTTAATTTTTTAAAAATTTAATTTAAAAAAAGTATATTTTGTCACCCTAAATTTTTTAATTAATTTTGTAATATAAATTATGTCTAACGTAAAAATTGGAATTATTGGTGCAGGAATTCAGGGTGTATGTAACGCACTTTTCTTGCAAAAAAAAGGGTTTGATGTAACTCTTTTTGATCGAGATGAACCTGGTAATGCAGCTTCTTACGGTAATGCGGGTCATTTTTCACCATATGCCTCTGTTCCTTTGAATAGACCTGATATTGTTACAGATGTTCCGTCAATGTTATTAAATTCGAGAGGACCATTGGCTCTTAAGTGGAATTACGTTTACAAAATGCTTCCATGGTTTTTTAGTTTTTTAAAAAATTGCTCAAAAAATAAAATGATGCATACAGCAAAATACATGCATCAAATTTTAGATTTAGCACTTCCAGCTTTTGATGAACTCTTAGGAGAGGTTAATGTAGATGGTCTTATAGAAAATAACGGAATTTTATATGTTTGGAATGAGCAGAATTTAAAAAGTAGAGAACTTGAAATAAAAATTAGAAATGATCTTGGTGTAAAACAGCAAGTTGTTAATAAAAAAGAAATACATGATCTAGAACCAAATTTAAAACCTTTTTATCATGGAGGAGTTTTCTATGATTACGCAAGACACGCGAGAAATCCAAAAAAAATATTAATTAAATTATTTGAAAATTTTATTTCTAAAGGTGGGAAATTTTTAAAACTTAATATTAATGATCTAAATTTTGATGAAAATAAACCAGTTATAAGATCTGAAACACAAAGATTTATTTTTGATAAGTTAGTAATTGCATGTGGAGCTTTTTCCAAAAGATTAACGGATAAATTGCACGAAAAAATTCCACTTGATACTGAGAGGGGATATCATGTTCATTTTAAAGGATATGATCATTTAATTTCAAGACCCGTAGTTTACTCTAATAGAGGATTTGGAATGACACCTATGGAACAGGGTCTAAGAGTTGTTGGAACAGTTGAGTTTGGAGGTTTAGAAAATCCAGTTTCAAAAAGCAGAATTAAAAATTTAATCCTGAATGCATCTGAAATGTTAGACGGATTATCAGAACATAAAGATGAGTGGTTAGGTTTCAGACCATCTTTGCCAGATTTTCTTCCAATTATAGGTCCATCAAAAAATTATAATAATGTCTATTATTGTTTTGGACACCATCATTTAGGCTGGACTTTAGGAGCCATATCAGGAAAGATTATTTCTACTATGATAGCAGAAGAAAATACTAACTTAGATTTAAAACCTTATAGTTCTCTAAGATTTGCGTAATAATATTTAATTTAAAACTCATTTTAAACATATAGATTATATGATTAAATAATTAATATAACTATTGTAGGATTTGAAATGGAGAATTTAGACTTGGGATCAGTTAAATCTTTTGTTGATACATTATGGGTTATAGATTGTGCAATTCTAGTTTTCATCATGCAAGCTGGCTTTATGTGTATGGAGACAGGTCTTTCAAGATATAAGAATAGTATTAACGTTGCATTAAAGAACGCAGCAGACTTTGGGGTAGCAGTAGTGATTTTTTGGATTTTTGGTTTCGGACTTATGTTCGGCGAAAGTTACAAAGGCATAATAGGAACAGATCTATTTTTCTTTAAAACAAATGTTGCGGAATACATGACATATTTTGTGTTCCAAGCAATGTTCGTAGCTACAGCAGCTACAATAATTTCAGGTGCAGTTGCTGAAAGAATGAAATTTAATGGTTATTTAATAATTACAATTCTAGCAACCGGAATAATATATCCAATAGTAGGTCACTGGGCTTGGTCCTCAAGTTATCTTAATAATATGGACCCAGTAAATCAATTGTTAACGGTTACTAATGAAATTAAAAGTACTGGTTGGTTAACTGATATTGGTTTTGTAGATTTCGCTGGTAGCACAATAGTACATTCTGTAGGAGGATGGATTGCTTTATCTGCAGTATTAATTCTTGGACCTAGGATAGGAAAATATTCAGATTCAAATAAAGGAAAATTTACGGGATCTAGTTTTCCATTAGCTGTCCTTGGAACACTAATATTATGGTTTGGTTGGTTTGGTTTTAATGGTGGTAGCAATGGTGCAATGGACGAAACTGTACCATTAATTTTAATAAATACTTTTTTAGCGGCTTCTTTTGGTTTGTTAACTGGATTGTCAATTTCTTTTATATTATTTAAAAAACCTGAACCGTATTATATCATTCTAGGACCTTTAGCAGGTCTTGTAGCAATAACCGCTGGATGTAATTCTATGACGTCAGTAGTTTCAATATTTGTTGGTATTATTGGTGCAGTTATAGCAATTATAGTTAACGAAATATTAAATAAATTTGAAATTGATGATGTTGTTGGTGCAGTTCCTGTGCATCTTGCAGCTGGAGTTTGGGGAACTTTAGCGGTAGGTTTTTTTAGTGATCTAGATATTTTAGGTACTGATTTAACAAGAATTGAGCAAATAAAAGCTCAATTTATAGGCGTGATTTCAATAGGATTTTTTTCGTTTGTAGGATCTTATGTAATTTTAAAAACATTAAACTACTTTTATCCCTTAAGAGTTAGCCCCCTTCAAGAGGAACTAGGTTTAAATATTGCTGAGCATAACGCAACTTCAGTTGAACATGATTTAATCTCAATTTTAGATAAACAATCACAATCAGGAGATTTAACAATTAGAGGTCCTCAAGATCCATTCACTGCCGGGGGAGTCATAGGATTATATTATAACAAATTAATGAGCAAATTAGAATCTAGTGAAAGTGAAAAAGAAAAATGGAGAAATAGAATTTCAAATGAAATTCAGCTTGCTGTTAAAGTTCAAGAAAACTTTTTGCCAAAAAGAAACTTAGAAAATTATCCAGTTTATGGAATTAATTTAGCTGCAAGAGAGGTATCGGGAGATTTTTTTAGTTTTTATCCTCATAACGATGGTGTGTATTTTATTATTGCTGACGTAGCGGGTAAAGGAGTCCACGCTGGAATGGTTATGGCAAAAGCTTCAACCCTATTTGAGATAATGTCTAGAGATAAGGTTGACCCTGATGAAATGATTTATCACATGAATAATGACTTATTTCTAACTAAAACTGGCGGAATGTTTGTCACTGCTATCTTAGGTCATTATAATACAATTACTGATGAAATTAGTTGGGTAAATGGTGGTCACCAACCAGCTTTGCTTAGAGACAAAAATGGAAAATTTGAGCAAGTTGAAAGTGCAGCTCCTCCAATGGGAGTTATTCAACAGAAAAATAAATCATTATATAAAATTAATAGAACCAAGTTAAATGGAAAACGATTTTATGCATTTACTGATGGTCTATCAGAAAGTTTGGACTCTAAAGGCAATGAAATCGGAATAGAAGGGTCGATTAAAATTATTGAAAAAAATTTTAATGATGATGTTTCTAAACAATTATCTAATATTGCTAAGGATGTAGAAAAATCGTCTGGTAAAAATAAGTTAAGTGATGACTTAACTTTAATTGCCATTGGTAAATGAGCAAAACCAATTTAGCTTATATACTCTTAATTTTAACTACAATATTTTGGTCTGGTAACTTTATAGTAGGTAAAGCAGCAACAATTTATGATATTCCACCTTTTTCACTTAATTTTTATAGATGGTTATTTGCTGGTATCATTTTGCTTCCATTTACTTTCAAAGAAATTATTTTAAAAAAAAATTACATAAAAGAAAACATTGGATTATTTATAATTTTAGGAATAACAAGCATTACAGTATTTAATTCAATTGTTTATTATTCTCTTTATTTTACACAAGTAATAACTGGTGTTCTCATGATTTCAACCATTCCAGTTTGGATAATATTAATTTCATCATTACTCAAAATTGAAAAAACTAATATTTACCAAATTTTTGGAATATTATTATCTCTCATAGGCGTTATAGCAATTGTTACAAAATCTGATTTAAAAGTTATAAAAGGTTTAGAGTTTAACAAAGGAGATTTATCTATAATTATTGCAATGTTTTCCTGGGCAATTTTTTCAACATTGCTCAAAAAAAAAAAACTTGAAGTATCTCAAATAACTTTATTACAAGTTGTTATTATTTTTGGATTAATATTTTTAACTCCAATCTATATTATCGAGTTATTATTAGGAAATTATATTGTATTAGAGAAACCATTCTTTTTAACATTGGCATATGTTGTAATATTTCCAGGGCTACTATCATTTCTTTTTTGGATAAAAGGAATTTCAGTTATAGGTGCTAATAGGTCTGGTATATTCCTTCATTTAATGCCCATCTTTGGATCTATATTCGCAATTTTAATTTTTAAAGAAAAAATAATGTTATATCATCTAATAGGTGCAATGTTTATTATTTTTGGAATAAGAATATCTAATATAAAAAAAATTTAATTTCTTTTTTTTAAGAAAATTTGTGAGTTGTTAACACATAAAATCCCTACAGAATTGTTTTCTAATAGCTCATTGACAAATTTATTAATTGCAATGGATGGAACGTTATCAGGATTTTTATAAATATTGCCGTAAAAGTAATCATCACATACAAGGATGCCATTAATATTTAATATATTCCATGAGTTTTTTATATCTTTGTAAACCTGATCGGCCTCATGAGACCCATCAACATATATAACATCAAATTTTTCTTTATGATTTAAAAAAAAATTATCAGATGTTCCTTTAAAAGTTTCAACTTTATTGGAAAATTCATTCATATTAGTTTTAAAGTTATTTAAATTTTTAGATTGTAATTCTTTGAAATTTTCGTCCTCCCATATGTCAACACATGTGATTTTTTCTACTTTAAAATTATTAATAATAAAAAGAGCACTATTTCCCTCCCAGGATCCTATTTCTAAATATTTAAAATTTTCAGGTAGAGTTCCTATAAATTTTTTCCAATAGTATGCATTAATCGAAAAAAAATCGGTAGTAATATTTTTTGATTTTAAATACTCAAGATGTAAATTTCGAAGATATTTTTTTTTAGATTTTGTAAAAGGGTGTTTTAACCTATCTAAAATAAAGGATAATACTACTTTATAGTTTGATTTCTTGTTAATTAAATATCTTAACCTATAATAAAAATTAATTGATAACATATAATATTTTAATAAAATATTATCAAAAATCGTAGACAAAGTCTAAATATGAAAAATAAACGAAATCAAAATTTAACATCTGAACAAAAAATTATTTTGTTTGACGAAGGAACGGAAAGACCAGGCTCAAGCGAACTTAATTATGAAAAAAGAGAGGGAAGTTATCACTGTGTTAATTGTGATGTAAAATTATTTAACTCATCTACTAAATACGAAAGTGGATCTGGTTGGCCTTCCTTTTATGAGTCGCTCCCTGATGTATTTGAAACAAAAACAGATCACCATATAGGTTATGCTAGAACAGAATATCACTGCAAAAATTGTGGAGGACATCATGGGCATATTTTCGAAGATGGTCCTAATCCAACTGGCAAAAGGTACTGTAACAATGGTATTTGCTTGATATTTAAACCCAAAATATGAAATATAACAAATTGACACTAATCAATTAACTGAATATGGATATTGAATGTTTAGATTATTTATACTTTTATCGTGTTTATTCTCTTATCAAGTGAATGCTGATGAAATTAAAAATAAAATTTATGACTCAGCAGGTGCAAAAATATCTGAGAAAGTTTCTGATTTAATACCAGGTGATGGTATAACAGAGGTTTCTATAGAAAAAAGATCAAGCGAGGATTTTAATTTTTCAATACTTGGAGTAAGAGATATTCTTTATAATAACAATTCAAACTTTTTTACTCAATTCGGTTTATTTAATAGTCAAGCATTTAACGATGATAGAGTTACAGGAAATTTAGGGTTAGGATATCGAGTTTTAACTCCTGATGAAAATTTTTTGTTCGGATTAAATACCTTTTATGATCAAGAAATCAAAGGAGTTCACTCCAGGATGAGTATAGGTGCAGAAATCAAAGCTTCAATTATAGATATAAATGCAAATAATTACATGAAGGTATCAGACATGAAATTAATAAACGATACAAAAGAACAAGTGTTATCTGGATTTGATTTTAATGTTTCAACACAATTACCTTATTCTCCATGGGCAATTTTGACTTATAGAGAGTATGAATATAAGACAGAAAAATCTAATAGTGATATTGAAGGTGAAGAGTACTCACTAGGATTAGATATAAATCCTACATTAGTTCTTGATCTTAAAGTTGATAATTCAAAAAATCAATCAACTGATAATGTCTATTCAGCGAAAATAAACTTTGTATATCCTCCAAAAGAAAATAAAAAAACAATGGTAGATGGATTTTCTGAAGATAGATATGAAACAGAAAATATGAAGGAGAAACTAAGAGCAAAAGTCATAAGAAACAATAGATTAGTTATTGAGCAACAAGGAGCTGTAATATTTACACAAAAATAATATGAAAAATTTATTTATCTTTATAATCTTAATTTCACTCTATTCTGAAAATGCAAAGGCAGTTTTCAAAAAATTTAGACCCGATGTTTACAAAATTACTGTTCATGCTATGCGGTTGTGTGAAAGTGGTAGTTCACTGACAAATTGTGTAAATCCTGTTACACTAAAACACTCTTCAGGTGGAGTTACCATGGATTTAGCTGGAACAACAGCGGGGCAATCTGCTGGTTCATTTGGAGATATTTCATTAGCAAAGCCTGGGGTAACATACACTCATGCAGAGGTAGTGATGAGTAGGGTTTTTGTAATACAAGGAACAATGGAGACAACAGCAACAGATACTTGCTATACTAAAACTGCAAATGGTGTAACAACTATTGGACGATCTGATGATGCAGATAGTGTCCCGGATCCCTCATCCACCGCTTCTGATTTAAGTGAGATGTCTATTCCTATTACAGGAAATACACATGGTGATGATACTTATAATACAGCTGGCAACAGTACCACGGCGTCAGATGGATCTGGCACTGATCAGGCTGCAGGAAAATATGATGCTGATGATTTATTTATGAAATATAGATGGGCTTTAGATAAACCTTTTACACCAGAATTTGGAAAGTTATCTAATATGACCATAGCATTTGATTTATCAGAAGGTCTTGAATACAATGATGGCAGTGGTGGTGATGGTTCTTGTAATGCCAACTCTCTTATGCCTGGACCAATTTCAATCACTAATACTTTTAAATAATTATTTCAAACTATCTTCAAGTTTTCCAGTTTTCTCGAGCTCTCTTAGCTCAACATAACCACCAACATGATGATCATCAAAGAAAATTTGAGGGATTGTTCTTTTCCCATTAGATTTTTTAATCATTTCATCTCTTATCCCATCTCCACTAGAAATATCTATGACCTCATATTTAAGGTTATTTCTATCTAATAATCTTTTAGCTGCTTCACAGAAATTACACATTGGTCCTGAATACATTAATATTTTTTTCATAACAGTGCTTATATATAATCTTTTTTTGTAGATTTTCTATAATTGGTAATTTAGCTTATTAATTTTTCTTTTAAGTTCCTTTCTATTTAATTCAAATTTACGTCTATGTTTTATACTCTTATTTTTTACTCTTTTACGCCAAAGTTTAAAAGACGATGGTTTTAACTCTTTTCTCATAAGCTTAATAACTTGAGCTTCAGTGTAATTTGACTTTTCTCTAATTTCCTCAAATGTGATTCTATCAGCCCAAGCTGCCCAGATGACCCAATTTGGACTACCAATTTTTGGTTCTAAATTCTTAACTTTTGTAACAGGCCTTAAATTTTTTTTCATTTTTACAATTTTTAGATGATTTTATATTTAAGATGTGATATACAATATTCTGATAGCCCTATATAGCCATTTTTAGCTCCCGGTTTGATTAGGGCTGTCTTAAAATCTAGAATTTTTCAACTATTGTTAGAGTTTTCTAAGTTAAGACTTAAATTTTTGATGTGTTGTAAAATTAGCACATAACTGTTTATAATAAAATTATAATCGTTTTTTTGGCTTTTTATCAAGAAAAAATGATATGAAAGGTTAATTTTTATATAAAAATTAAATTTAATTTAAGGAACAACATGAAGAAAGTACTTTTAATAATCTTAGCTGGAATGTTTGCTTTTGGCACTGCCCAAGCGCAGCCATCGTTTACAATTGGTTTAGGTCTTAACAAAGGTGTTTTTGCAGCAGAGGGTAGAGAGGATAACTTTGATGAAAGTGGTTCTCTAGCATCTCAAACTGTAGAATACGGTGCCTTTGAAGATACATACGCATCAATTTATGTTGAGATGGGTAATGAAGTTGGATCAATAGGTCTTGCTTACCAAGGTGATGTTTCAACTCCAACAAACGTTAACGAAAGAGGTGCTGGGCCATCAGATGACTCAGATCCAACTTCGAAAGTTAGTGCGAGTTTTGATGATGTAATAACAGTTTATGGATTGGTTAACTTACCGATGAATCTTTATCTTAAAGCAGGTATTGTTCAAGGTGATATAGGTGTGAACGAAACACAAAAATCTGGAAACACTTATGCCGACCAAGATTTGGAAGGCTATGTTATTGGTTTTGGTTATCAACATGAAGCAGATGCTGCAAACGTAAGAATTGAGTTACTTGGTCATACATATGACGATGTAACAGCAAACAACGGCGTTGCAACAACTGGTAATCACAACAAAATTACTATATCTGATATGATTGGAGCTAACGCTCAAATCTCTGTAAACAGATCGTTTTAAATAAGATTACATATTAAAATTGAAAGGCCAGCTTTATGCTGGCCTTTTTTTTTGGATAAAAAAATGTGGAAATTTTAATCAATTGAATTATTTTAAATATATGAAACTTGGATTTATAGGAACTGGTGAAATTACCAAAGCAGTTGTCTTAGGTATAACTAAATCTAAAATAAAATATAAAAAAATTTTAATTTCAAAAAGAAATAATAAAACCTCGAGTTACTTAAAAAAAATTAACAAAAAAGTAATAATATCTTCTGATAACCAATACATAATAGATAATTCAGATTGGATATTTCTTGCAATAACACCTACTGTTGCAAAACAAATTTTAGAAAAATTAAAATTCAAAGATAAGCAGATAGTTATTAGTTTTATTTCAACAATAAAATTGAGAGAATTAAAATTGCTTAGCAATAAAAAAACAAATATTGTTAGGGCAATTCCCTTGCCTCCGATATCGTTTATGAAAGGGCCTATCCCACTATTTCCTAGAAACAAAAAAGTTTCAAAATTTTTTAATAATATTGGTGATACCATCGAAATCAGCGATGAAACCACATCTCTTAGTTTTTGGGCTGTATCATCTTTGATGGCACCATATTATGAGCTACTTAATGAGGTATCTATGTGGCTACAAAAAAAAGGCTTAAATAAATGGTATGCCCAAAAATATGTTGTTTCACTATTTTCTGCACTTTCTGATGCTGCCGTTATAAGATCAAATAAAGATTTAAAATTTTTGGTTGAAACTTCGCAAACTCCTAAAGGTTTAAATGAACAGACATTAAAATATTTAAAAAAAAAAGGTTTTTATAAACAATTAAATGTTTCACTAGAAAAAATATTTAAACGTTTGAAATAATATTCTCATGTCTTTAAAAGATTATATTTTAAATATTTCTGATTTATCAAAAAATTTTGGTGGCCTATCTGCAGTTAATAATTGTTCTTTAAAAATTAAAAGAGGAACTATAACTGGAATTATAGGACCAAATGGCTCGGGCAAGAGCACTTTATTTAATTTGATAGCTGGCTCATTAAAGCCAAACTCAGGTAAAGTTTTATTTAATAATGAGGATATTACTAATATTCCCTCTTACGATTTATTTTCAAAGGGAATATTAAGGACATTTCAGATTCCACACGAATTTGCAAATTTAACTGTTTTAGAAAATTTGATGATGGTCCCATCTAATCAATTAGGTGAAAATCTTATAAGCGCATTGTTCACAAGAAAAAAATTTAAGTCACAAGAGGATAAAATTCGAGATAAAGCTTATTCAGTTACCAAATTTTTAAATTTAAAACATCTTGCAAATGAATTAGCTGGAAATTTATCAGGTGGTCAAAAAAAACTCTTGGAATTAGGAAGAACTATGATGGTTGATTCTAAGCTAGTATTATTAGACGAGGTAGGTGCAGGTGTTAACAGAACACTTTTAAAAGATTTAGGTTCAGCAATTCTAAAATTAAATAAGGAAAAAGGATACACATTCTGCATGATTGAGCATGACATGGATTTTATAAGTAGAATGTGTGATCCTGTTATTGTTTTATCAGAGGGATCAGTGCTATTTGAAGGCACTCCAGAGGAAGTAAAAAGTAATGAATTAGTAATAGAAAGTTATTTAGGAAGATCTAACAAACAAAATTAAAATATAATGGCGTTCTTTGAAGGAAATAATATGACTGCTGGATATGGTGATGGACCTGATATAATTAGTTCATGCACATTGAATGCTGACAAAGGTGAGATAGTTGCAATACTTGGACCAAATGGTGCAGGTAAATCTACTGTAATGAAATCACTATTAGGATTATTAAATTTAAAATCTGGTAATGTAAAAATTGATGGCGAAGATATTACAAAGTTTTCACCTGAGGATAGAGTTAGAAAAGGTATTTCGTTTGTTCCGCAAACAAAAAATGTTTTTTCTGAGCTAACAGTAAAGGAAAACTTAGAAATTGGAGCTTTTTTAAGAGATGAAAACATTGAAAATGTAATTAAAGAAATCTTTGAATTATTTCCTGTATTGTTTGATAAAAAAAACCAAGTTGTAGGTGAATTGTCTGGAGGTCAAAGACAACAGGTTGCGCTAGGTAGAGCCTTAATGATTAAACCTTCAGTTTTAATGTTAGATGAACCAACTGCAGGTGTATCACCAATAGTTATGGATGAACTTTTTGATCATATAGTTAAAATCAAAAAAACTAATGTTGCAATTATAATGGTAGAACAAAATGCTAAACAGGCATTATCTATAAGTGATAGAGGATATGTACTTGTTACCGGTAAAAATAAATTTGAGGGGTCAGGCAAAGATTTACTTAATGATCCAGAGGTAAGACGATCTTTTTTAGGAGCATAGATGGACTTCTTAAATGCTATTATACTTCTATTAAATTTTACAGTTTTACCAGCGCTAACATATGGTTCACAATTAGCTTTAGGAGCAATATTTGTTACTTTAATTTATGGCGTTTTAAGATTTGCAAATTTTGCAACTGGAGACATGATGTCTTTTGGAACCATGTTTGCAGTTATTTTAACATACTATTTTCAATCTATAGGAATTAATTTTGGAATATTGCCAACCGCTTTATTAACAATACCTTTTGCTGTTTTTATGATGATTTTTTACATGCTTACAATAGATAAGTTTGTGTTTAGTTACTATAGAGTAAAAAAAAGTCCACCCGTTCAACTTGCAATGGTTAGTGTTGGAGTAATGTTTGTAACTCAAGCTATAATAAGAATTATAATCGGTCCTTCCGATAGAAGATTTTTAGATGGAGAAAAATTTATTTTAAAAGCTACAGAATTTAAAGAAATTACAGGATTAAATGAGGGATTAACTATTAAGTCTACTCAAATTATTACTATTTTAGTTACAATTTTAGTTGTATCTATAATGTTTTGGTTTTTAAATAAAACTAAAACCGGTACATCTATGAGGGCTTATTCTGATAACGAAGATTTAGCTCTATTGTCAGGTATAGATCCAAAAAAAGTTGTATTAATAACTTGGATAATTGCAGGAATTTTAGCTACAATTGGAGGAATATTATATGGATTAGACAAAAGTTATAGACCATTTGTTTATTTTAATAATATGCTTCCCATTTTTGCTGCAGCAATAGTTGGAGGAATAGGAAATCCATATGGAGCTTTTTTAGGCGGATATGTAATAGCTTTTGCCGAAATTTTTCTAACTTATGCTTATAAAAAGTTTTTCATGTATATATTGCCTGAGTCGCTAGAGCCAACTTCATTAGTTCAATTGCTTTCAACAGATTATAAGTTTGCGATTTCTTTTTCAATTCTTGTTGTCGTGTTGCTATTTAGACCATCGGGAATATTTGAAGGTAAAAAAATATGAAGCAATATTATAATGTTATAACCGCATACTCTATAATGCTATTTTTAATAATTTTAGTTGGAATATTTCAATCCTGGTCTATTGCGTTATCAATTTTAAATTATTGTCTTATTTCTGCAGTCATGACAATAGGTGCTAATTTGCAATGGGGATATGCAGGTTTGATAAACTTTGGAATAATGGGTTACACAGCTCTTGGTGGTCTTGCTGTAGTCTTGATTTCAGTTGCACCTGTACCGGAGGCATGGAGCGCTGGAGGTTTAGGGCTAATTATATGCTTATTAATTATAGTTTTAATGGTTCTATCAATCAAATTTTTATCATCTAAGTTTAAAAAATTAAAAAACAAAACATTTGTAATCTCATCTATAATTATAATTGGTATTATTTTAATTAGATTTATTTCTGCAACAGCAATTGAAAATATAGAATCTATAGATCCAGCAAAAACAGGTTTCCTAGGAGGTCTTGGGTTGCCAGTGCTATTATCTTGGATTGTTGGTGGTTTATTTGCAGCTGGAGTAGCGTTTGTAATAGGTAAAATAGCTTTGGGTTTAAGAGCTGACTATTTAGCCATAGCAACTCTTTTAATTGCAGAAATTATTGTGTCAATAATAAAACATGAGGATTGGTTAGCTAGAGGTGTAAAAAATGTAATTGGTCTAAAGAGACCAGCACCTTATGAGATTGACCTTCAAAATACAGAATGGTTTATTAATCTAGTAGAGAAATTTAATTCTACTAAATTAGATTTTATAAATTCAATTTCTGAAAGACAAGAAATATTATCTCAATTAGTAATAGATGCATCATCGGTATATGTAAAACTGTGCTTTACAGTTTTATTTCTTATAGTTGTTGCGATTCTACTAGTTTTAACTCAAAGAGCTCTTTATTCTCCATGGGGAAGAAAAATGAGAGCAATAAGAGATAATGAGATCTCAGCTGGAGCAATGGGTAAAAATGTTGTTAAAGAGCATTTACTAATTTTTGTTCTAGGTTCAGCAATAGTTGGATTGGCAGGAGCTATGATGGTTACTAATGATGGTTTATTTACACCAGGAAGTTATAGGCCCATGAGATATACATTTGTTATTTGGGTAATGGTTATAATAGGGGGAACCGGTAACAATTTTGGTGCCATTCTTGGAGGATTTGTGGTGTGGTTCTTATGGGTTCAGGCTGCCCCAATTTCTCTATTCTTAATAAGTTTATTTACTTCACATTTACCTGAGACAAATGAACTTAAGATTCACCTTATTAATAGTGCGCCTTATTTTAGATTTTTAATAATAGGAATAGGTTTATTGATTATAATGCGCTATAGACCGCAGGGTATTTTACCTGAAAAAATTGTAAAACAATAATATGTTTAAAAAATTTTTAATTATTTTGTTTGTAGTCATACCTATCAACTCTTTTGCTCTAGAGAAAGAAACAACTTTTGATCAGCAACAATTTAAAAAAGCATTGTCGGATGGAAAAGTTGTAATTGTAAGTTCTTGGATAAAGTATTGTTATTCATGTGCTAGTCAGATGAAAGTTCTTAAAGAGGCTAAAAAAGAATTTGATAACATTGAATATTTTGCATTTGATGTTACAAATAAAAATATTTCAAATCTTTTTAATGTTCAATATCAAAGCACACTCTTAATCTTTAAAGATAACAGGGAAGTTTACAGAAGTATTGGTGAAACTACACAAAAAGAAATATATAAAGCGATAAAAACTTTTATATAAAATGTATTATATTTTATTGGGATTTGCGTTTGGTATATTTATGTATTTGGCAGATAAGTATTTATTTTAAAAAAAGCCCCGTTTCAATGTTATAAACGAGGCTTTAATTTTATTTATTATCTTTGCTTCTTAGTTTTGAATTTACCGCCTTTGATTTCTTTTTCTAAAAAAGAACCAAAAGCTTCACCAACATCTGTAAATTCAACTCCAGTTGCACCTTCATAATTTACAGCTTTACCTTTAGCTAATAAATCTAGGGCTTTTCCTAATTCACCTGGATAGATTTTCTTACCTGGAGCATTTGCAACATCCATTACGTTCGCTTGAATAGTTGCTCTATCACCTTTGCCACCGGCTTGCATAGCAAGAGTAATTAGAGCCGCAGCATCGTATGATTCCCCTGTGTAAGGACCTGAAGAGTCTATTCCTCCGGCTTTGGCAACTTCAGCAAATTTTCCTGCCCCTTTTCCAGTAGAACCAGGCAATGAACCGAAAGATTTATTCAAATCTTTACCAAATCTGTCTGTTAATGAATCTCCGATCATACCATCTGAAAGAACGAATGTATCAAATGATCCCGAGTCAAGAGATCCCTCAATTATACTTCCACCTGCTTGATCTAAGTATCCTAATACAGCTAATGCATCACCACCTGCTGATGCAAGTGTTGCTACCTCAGCCCCGTAATCACCTTTGCCTTCTTCGTGTGCAGTAACAGTTGTAATACTAATTCCATGTGCCTTAACTGCAGCAACGTAAACATCTGCTAAACCTTTACCGTAATCATTGTTAGTATGTGTTACAGCGATACTTTTAACTTTTCTATCTTTAGTAATATCAGCTAAAACTTGTCCACCTCTGGCATCAGATGGAGCTGTTCTAAAAAAATATCCTTTGTCTTTAAGATCTGTTAAACCAGGTGATGTAGCAGATGGAGAAATCATCACAACTCCATTTGGAACGGCAACATTAGTTGCTATTGCTCCAGTTACACCAGAACAATCTGCACCCATTATAGCTAAAACACCGTTAGACACTAATCCTTCAGCGGCAGTTGTTGCAGCAGCTGAGTCTACACATGTACTGTCAGCTCTCTCTATCATTATTGATTTTCCACCCAATAATTTTCCTGAGTCTGAAGCTTCTTTAAATGCTAATTCTGCAGAAGCAGCCATAGCAGGGGTTAATGACTCAATAGGACCAGTAAATCCTAAAATAATACCCATTTTAATCGCATGCCCATCTGAAAATGCTTTACTTGTAAAGCATGATACAAATATGAACATAGCAGTAATTAATTTTTTCATATTTCCCTCTAATTATTAATAATTTATTAAAGTTAAATTTAAATCTTATTAGAGGATAAATTCAATAGTAAATAAGCCGCAAATTACTAAGGGAAAAAGTTTAAGTTGTTAATAACTAATGTATATTAATATTTATAACATATGAAACGTATAAGAGTTAAACCAAAATTTAATAAATATAATTCACCTAAAATTGGTCTTATAGCTCTCTCCAGCGATTATATTATAGAGAGAGATTTTAAAGAGGTATTAAAAAACAAAAATATAGATTTGTTCGTTAACAGAATTAAGGCATATAATCCTTTAAATAAAAAAAACCTTATTAAAATGTCTAAAAATTTAACCAAAGTTACAAATAATATTTTGCCAGGAGAAAAAATTGATTGTGTAGCTTATGCATGTACATCAGGTACAATTGCAGCTGGATACAACTCTATTAGAAAAAGAATAATTAAAGCAAAGCCAAAATCAAAATTAACAACCCCAAGTACCTCTTCAATTAATGCTTTAAAAAAATTTAAAATTAAAAAGATAGCTATTTTTACACCTTATCCAAAAAAGCTAAATGATGATGTAGTTGAGTTCTTTAAAAAAAATAAATTTAAAGTAACCTCGAATTCATATTTTGATATATCATCAGATATTGAAATAGGAAAAGTAAATAGTCAATATTTGTTAAAAGTTTTATCTAAAATGAAATTAAATGGAGCGCAAGCTCTTTTTATTTCATGCACCGCTTTACCTGCACTTTCAATTTTAGATAATCTTGAGAAAAAATTAGGTATACTAGTTTTCTCTAGCAACCAAACACTTATCTGGGATACACTAAAAAATATCGGTGTTAAAAATAAAATAAATGGTTTTGGTAAATTATTTAGGTCAATTTAAATGAGTTTTACAAATCAAGAGTTTAAAACAAGACTAATCAATGTAAAAAAATCCATGCAAAAAAAAGGTATAGATTTATTAATATCTCACGATACTGCAAATATGTACTATCTAACAGGCTATGATGCATGGACTTTTTATTATGCACAATGTGTAATAGTGCATACAGATCTAGATGAACCACTATGTTTTGTAAGAGCCCAGGATGCAGGTGGAGCATTTATAAAAACCTATCTAAAGAAAGAAAATATAATTATTTATAATGAAAATTATATACATAAGTGGCCAAAACATCCTTATGATTACTTAGTTCAAATTATTAAAGAGCGGAAATGGGATAAACTTTCGATTGGACTTGAAATGGATACTCATTATTTTACTGCATTCTGTTATGAGAAAATAAAAAATGGATTACCAAATGCTAAAATCAAAGACTCTGAGAGGTTAGTAAACTGGGTAAGGTTTGTGAAATCTGAAGCAGAAATCAATTATATGAAATCTGCAGCATTAATTACAGAAAAAGCAATGCATACAGCTATGAATGTTATAAATATAGATGTTAGACAGTGTGATGCAGTTGGTGAAATACAAAAATCATTATTCTATGGAACTGAAAATGTTGGTGGTGAATACGCAAGTATAACAACATTGCTTCCTACAGGACTTGGAACATCGGCATCACATTTGACAGCAACACAAGACAAATTTAAAAATGGTGAGTCAACAATAATTGAAATATCAGGATGTGTTAAAAGATATCACGCACCTCTTGCTAGAACAGTTCAATTAGGTAAGCCTGAACAAAAAAAAGTTGATGCAATGAATGCTACCATAGAGGCATTAAATGCAGGTATAAATGCAGTTAAACCTGGAAATTTAGCAAATGATGTAGCTCAGGAATTTTGGAAAGTACTAGATAAATACAAAATTAAGAAAGAGTCTAGAACCGGATATTCAATAGGAATAGGATATCCTCCAGATTGGGGAGAACACACACTTAATATCTACAAAGGTGATATGACAGTTTTAAAACCTAATGTTACTTTCCATATGATAGCAGTAATGCAATTTGGAGACTGGGGGGTTGAAGCATCTGAATCTATTCGAGTTACAGAAAATGGAAATGAATTACTTAATAATTTCCCCAAAGAACTACATATAAAATAGCTTGAAAATATCCTCTACAAATGTTTTAAAACATGCTCATGCCTAAGAATAAAGAGTTCGTTAAATTTGAAAAAGTTGACAAAAGCTATGATGGAAAAATTTTAGTAGTTAAAGATTTAAATTTAGATATTTCGGAGGGAGAGTTCATTACAATGTTAGGACCTTCAGGCTCTGGAAAAACAACTTGTTTAATGATGTTAGCAGGGTTTGAGACGCCTACTAATGGAGAAATCTATTTAGATAAAAATCCTATATCAAATATACCTCCACACAAGAGGGGAATTGGTATGGTGTTTCAAAACTATGCATTATTTCCGCATATGACCGTATATGAAAATCTAGCATTTCCATTAAGAGTAAGAAAAATGAAAAAAGATGAAGCTGATAAAAAAATTGATAAAGCATTGTCTATGGTATCTTTATCAGGTTTTGAAAACAGAATGCCTGGCCAACTATCTGGAGGGCAACAACAAAGAGTAGCAGTTGCGAGAGCTTTAGTTTTTGATCCATCAGTTGTTTTAATGGATGAACCTTTAGGAGCTCTTGATAAAAATTTAAGAGAAAGTATGCAATATGAAATAAAACATATTCATGAAAGTATTGGTGTAACGGTGGTTTATGTTACTCACGATCAGGGGGAAGCACTTACAATGTCAAATAGAATAGCAGTATTTAATGATGGTAAGGTTCAACAATTATCTTCACCAGATCAATTATATGAAAGGCCAGTGAATTCGTTTGTCGCAGAATTTATTGGTGAAAACAATACATTTGCTGGAGAAATATCAGATATATCAAGCGATAAATGTAAAGTAAAAGTAAATGGAGGTGAAATAATTGCTAATCCAATATCTGTAAAATCAAAAGGAGAAAAAACCACTGTATCAATCAGGCCTGAAAGAGCATTAATAAATCCAAAAGGTGGAATGGATAATAATCATAAAGGCAAGATAGAAGAAGTTATTTATCATGGAGATCATACTAGAGTAAGGTTAAGTTTACTTGGTAATTCAGATTTTATATTGAAGGTTCCAAATAGTTCAGAAAATTTAGATATTAAGCTAGGTAATACAATTAATATTGGATGGAATAGTCAAGACGCAAGAGCACTCGATCCAAAATAGAATAGTTTTAAATATCAATAAAATTACCCTTTATATTATGGACAATTGATCAGTTGACTCTGCTGATCGAACTTGTTGTAATTAGTAATATATAAAACGTTTAAACGGAGGATAAATGAGAAAACTAAGTAAATTATTACTTACCCTTTCTTTTGTACTTTCCTTTGCCACTTCAGCATTTGCAGTTACTGTTGCATCATGGGGTGGAGCATACACTGAAAGTCAAAAATTAGGTTATGGTGATCCTACTGCTAAGAAATTAGGAATCGATATCAATTGGGTCGATTACTCAGGTGGATTATCAGAAATTAAAGCACAAAAAGAGGCTGGAGCAATTACATGGGATATAATTGATGTATTTGCAATGGATACTATCACTGGATGTGACGAAGGTTTATTTGTTGAATTTGATTTTGACAAAGACTTTCCACCAGCACCAGATGGAACTCCTGCAAGTGAGGACTTTTTCACAGGCATGCCTTCTAAATGTGCAGTAGGGAATATTTTATATTCTTGGAACTATGCTTATAACAGTGAAAATGTTAAAGGTACTCCAAAAACTATAAAAGATTTCTTTAACACAAAAAAATTTCCTGGAAAAAGAGCAATCTACACTAGCGCTTTAACTAACTTAGAAATAGCTTTAGCTGCAGACGGTGTTAAGCCAGGCAAAGGTGGAGCAAAAATCTATGAAGCTTTAGAAACTGAAAAGGGTGTTCAAAGAGCAATGGATAAGATCAAAAAACTTTGCACAGATCCTAAAGGTGGATGTGTATTTTGGTCTGCAGGTGCTCAACCGCCAGAACTATTAATGAGTGGTGAAGTTGTTATGGCAACTGGATGGAACGGTAGATTCTTTAATGCTGCTGTTGGAGAAGGTGCTCCTATAGTTCAAGTTTGGGATGCTCAAGGTCTAGACTATGAATATTTTGTATTAGTCAAAGGTGGACCTAATGAAGCTGATGCTAAAAAAGCTTTAGCTGAAATGACAAGTACAGAAGGTCTAGCTGGAAGTGCTAAGTACATTGCATATGCACCTTGGAGAAAATCTTCAATTGCTGTAATGGAAAAAGGTGAGCCATGGTATAAAGATGGTAAAACAAATATGGTACCAAATATGCCAACTGCTCCAGCAAACACTAAAAATTACTTCTTAGTTGATCCATTATATTGGGCTGACAACGGCACAGAGCTTGGTGAAAAATGGGAAGCAATGAAAGCAGGACTATAATTTTAAGTTTTAAAGACTAAAATTATATAATATATTTAGGGCGGTTATTTATAACCGCCCTTTTTTTATTTATGAGCTCTGAAACACAAAAAATCTTAACTACAGACGGTATTCCATTAGAGGAAAGTTTAAAAAAGGCTGAAAAGAAAAATAAAATTAAAGCTTTTTTATTAGTCTGCCCTTTACTTTTATTCTTGATTATTACTTACGTATTTCCAATTGGCGATATGCTTTTTAGAAGTGTTGATGATCGTATGGTTACAAATATGCTACCAAAAACATATCAGGCTATGGAAAAATGGGATGGTAAAGAGCTTCCAGAGGAAGAAGTTTTTGCAGCTTTTTATCAAGATTATAAATTACTAGTTGAAGAAAAGACATTTGGAAAATTAGCAACACAATTGAACTATGAAAAAAATGGTTTCAAAAGTATTCTTAAAAAATTACAAAGAAAAATGAAAAAGTTTGAGAAGGGTAATTATAAAGAGCAAATAATGAATGTTCACAAAAGGTGGGCTAATGTAGAATACTGGAGAGCAATTAAGAGAAGAGCACCAGCAATATCTTACTCTAAATATTTAAAAGGGATGGATTTAATTGAAGATGAAAGTGGTAGCATTACTCAAGTTCCAGAGGATAGAAGAGTACATAGAGTTTTATGGTTACGAACTCTGGAGGTTGCATTTTTTGTAACTCTTTTTTGTTTTTTAATGGCATATCCAATTGCCCATTTATTGGCCACTTTACCAATGAAATATAGCAATCTTTTAATGATATGTGTTCTATTACCATTTTGGACATCTTTACTTGTAAGAACTGCAAGTTGGATGATTTTACTTCAACAACAAGGGGTGGTTAATGATTTCTTTGTTTGGATTGGTTTAGTCGCAGACGATAATAGACCAGAGATGATGTATAATAAAACTGGTACATATGTTGCTATGACACAAATTCTTCTACCCTTTATGGTCTTGCCTCTTTATAGTGTAATGAAAACAATATCACCAAGCCTTATGAGGGCAGGCAAATCGTTAGGTGGCACACCTTTTGTTGCTTTTTGGAAAGTTTATTTTCCTTTAACAATACCAGGTATAGGCGCTGGTTGTTTGTTAGTTTTTATTCTTGCAATTGGATATTATATTACCCCAGCTTTAGTAGGTGGAGCTTCAGGAACTTTAATAAGTAATCAAATTGCATTTCATATGAAAAGTACACTTGATTGGAGCTTTGCTTCAGCTATGGGTCTTATGCTTTTAGCAGGAGTATTAGCAATTTATTGGGTTTATAATAAATTAGTAGGGGTTGATAATATTAAGTTAGGATAAATATGGCTTTACCGAAATATACAGAGACAAGATATAGAATTTGGCATTACGTATATTTAATTTTTTGTTCAGGCGTATTTATATTTTTAATTGCTCCATTATTTGTTATATTCCCATTATCTTTTAATGCTGAGGAATTTTTGGTTTTTTCAGATGGAATGAAAAGATTAGAACCTGATGCATTTTCTCTTCGATGGTATGAGGATATGGTTTATGGGACTAAAAATCCCTGGGGTCTTGCCGCAAAAAATAGTTTTATAATTGCAATTTTTGCAACAATTGGGTCTATAATTCTTGGAACAACAGCAGCTCTTGGATTAAGCAGTAGGCATATGCCTTATAAAGGTTTGATTATGGCAACATTAATTTCACCAATGATTGTTCCACTTATTATATCTGGAGTTGCAATTTTTTTCTTTATGGCAAAGGTTGGATTGGCTGCAACACATACTGGTATAGTATTAGCTCATATTATTTTAGGAACTCCTTTTGTAGTTATAACGGTTACTGCTACTCTTACAGGATTTGATCATAGTGTAACAAGAGCAGCATCAAGTCTTGGAAGTGACCCAGTAAATACTTTTATGAAAATAACATTACCTTTAATATTACCTGGCGTTATATCAGGGGGTTTATTTGCATTTGTGACGTCATTTGACGAGGTTGTAGTTGTATTATTCTTAGCTGGTCTCGAAAATACAACAATACCTATACAAATGTGGACTGGCTTAAGAGAGCAGTTAAGTCCAACTATCCTTGCCGTTGCGACATGTTTAATTGTGCTTTCGACTTTAATTCTTGTTACAGCTGAATTATTAAGAAGAAGATCAGAAAGAATTAGAGGAATTAACGTCAATTAAATAATGGAAATCAAAAAAGTAGTTGTTATTGGATCTGGTACCATGGGAAGTGGAATTGCTGCTCATTTATGTAATGCAAATGTCCCAGTGACACTTTTAGATTTAAAAACGGAAATAAGCGAAAAGGCCCGAGAGAGAATTCACAAATCAAGACCGCCCTTACTCATAGATAAATCAAAAATAAACAATATAAAAGTCGGTAATATCAATGAAGACTTTGACACGGTTAAAGAAGCAGACTGGATTGTAGAGGCAGTTGTTGAAAGAATAGATATAAAACATAACATATATTCAAAAATATTTAAAAATCGTAAAGATGGAGCGATAGTATCTTCTAATACTTCATCGATTCCTATAAAGGTTTTATCAGAAAAGCTGACAGATAATGAAAAAAAAGACTTTTGTATTACCCATTTCTTTAATCCTGTGCGGTATATGGGATTACTTGAGATTGTTAAAAATGAAAATAATGATTTAGATAAAATAAATTCTTTAAAGATTTTTTGTGAGAAAGAGTTAGGAAAAGGGGCTATCGTGTGCAACGATACACCTGGATTTCTTGGTAACAGAATTGGTGTTTACGCAATGCAAGTTGCCATGACAGAAGCAATAAAAATGAAGATGTCAATAGAGGAAGCTGATGCAGTTTTTGGAAGACCAATGGGTATACCTAAAACTGGAGTATTTGGCTTATACGATTTGATAGGAATTGATTTAATGGTTGATGTTTTAAAAAGTTTTAAGAAAGAGTTGCCTGTTACAGATGATTTTCAAAATGTAGCAAAAGAAATACCACTAATTACAAAATTAATAAACCAAGGGTACACTGGAAGAAAAGGTAAAGGTGGATTTTATAGAATTAATAAATCGAATAATCATAAAGTATTAGAAGCAATCAACCTCGATACTGAAAAATATTCTCCATCTAAAAAAATTGACTTAAAAATGGATACTGTCGACATAGTTGGACTAATTAATAGAGATGATAAATATGGAAAGTATTCATGGTCAGTTATCTCAAAAATAATTACATATGCCTCTTCATTAGTACCTGGTATCACAGATAAATTTAATGACATTGATGAAGCAATGAGATTAGGTTTTAATTGGGCAATGGGACCATTTGAGATGTTAAATGAGATAGGCCCAAAAAATTTTTTTGAAAGACTAGGTCAAATTAAAAATAATAAATTTTTAGAAAATTTATCAAAATCTAATGATGAAAATTTTTATGGAAAAAGACAATTGTATACTGATATTGAAACCCTAGGAAAAATAAAACCATCTGCATTAAAAATTGATAAAAATAAATCAGCAAATATTTACCGATTTAAAGATTATAATATTGTTGAATTTACCACCAAAGCTAATGCGCTTGATTATAATTCTATGGATTGTTTAAAAAATGCCACTGATAAACCATTAATAATAATTAATGAGAGTATGCAGTTTTCAGCTGGAGTTAACCTTTCTTATACAATGGACTTTGTGAATAAAGGTGATTTAAAGTCTGTTGAAAAATTTATTAAATACTTTCAAGAAACTTGTAAACATTTAAAATATTCTAAATTTCCAGTAGTTTCAGCCCCTTCGGGACTTACTTTAGGAGGAGGATTTGAAGTTCTTGTTCAAAGTAATTTCGTAGCCTCACATACAAATATTGTAGTTGGGTTAGTTGAAACAATGGTCGGATTAGTTCCTGCTGGCGGTGGGTGTAAAGAAATGCTTTGGAGATGGTCTCAAACGGATGAGGCAACCAAAGACCCTGATTTTGCGCCAATGAAGGTCTTTGAAATTATAGGATATGGAAAAACAGCAACATCACCGGTGGAGGCTGAGCCCCTAAAATATTTAATGCCATACGACAAGAAAATTATGAACAGAAATAGTTTATTTCCTGCTGCGCTAAAAATAATTAATGAGAGCAAAAATTTTTATCCAGAAACGGAGTGTAAATTTAAATTATCAGGAAAATCTTTAAAAGAAAAAATGATAAAAGTTCTTGAAAAATTATATAATGATAAAGTCATATTAGATCATGGAATGATAGTTGGATCAGAATTAGCAAATGTGCTTAGCGGTGGTGAAACGACAATTGATAAAACTCTTTCAGAAAATGATTTATATAATTTAGAATTAGAGTCTTTTATGAGATTGATCGAAACTAAAAAAACACAAGATAGAATTAAGCATACTCTTTCCACAGGTAAGCCATTAGTTAATTAATACTTCTTAACATCCTAAAAGTTTCTATGAAGTCGGGCCTAAGGATATATTCTGTTTTATCGTCGAATTTTATTTTTGTTAATACATCTAATCCATATTTCACTTTACCAACAGGTGAGTATTCTCCTTCAAAAAGTGGGGCATCTTTTAATAAAATAAAAAATTGAGTATCTTCTGTGTTTCTTTCATATGTTCTAGCCATAGCAACTGTACCTTTTCCAAAATCGAAGTTATTATCTGTCTCCGTATTTATAGTTCCATATTTTGACTTACCATTTCCTATTTTCGCATAATTTAAACTTTCCTTTTTACCGTACTCAGTATCACCCGATTGGACTAATACATTTTTTATAACTCTGTGAAAAGCTACGTTGTCATACTCTTTCCTTTCTATAAGCATTTTAAATCTTTTTACAGAATTTGGGGATATATTTGGATATAATTCAATAATAACATTACCACATGGTGCTCTGAGTATGGCAATATTTTCTGGATGAATAA
>CACEKE010000001.1 GCA_902560075.1 uncultured Pelagibacteraceae bacterium | reverse complement strand
ATAAGGATTATTTAGCAAAATATATTAATTCACCAGAAACTCTTTTTTTTAAAAAAGGATCAAATTTATTTAACTTAGATAGTGCTCGTAAATTCTCAAATAAAATAAATTCTATTTATTTAGTTGAGGGATATATGGATGTAATTGGTCTAGCTAAAAATAATGTTGAAAACGTTGTTGCTAACTTAGGAACTGCATTAACTGATAAACAAATAACTATTTTAACACAGTATTTTGATCATATAATTATTTGTTTTGATAGTGACACAAGTGGTAAAAATGCAGCATTAAGGGCAGCAGAGAATTCGGTAAAAGAGTTACAACCAAACAAAAAAATATCTTTCTTATTTCTCCCAGAAAAGGAGGATCCAGACACGTTTATAAATAAAAAAGGAAAAACACAATTTTTAAAATTTTCTGAAGAGAATATGGTTTCTATATATGACTTTATATTTAATAGTTATAAAAAAAAAGTTGATAATAATCCATCGTCACTTGCAGTTTTTGAAAAGAACTTAAGAATTTCGGCAAACTCCATAAAAGACAGTTTTGTTAAAAAATATGTGTTGGAATTTTACTTAGAAAAAATTTCTGAGCTAACACCAAATTTAAAAAAAGAAAAAAACTTCTATTTAAAAAAAAAAAAATCTTTAAATATTACTCAAAAGCATTTTGAAAAAATGAAGTCTTTAACTTCGATTGAGATAAAAGAATTTTCAATTTTGTGCTTAATACTCAAAAATTTAAAATTCTTCAACAAAAATCCTGAACAATTAAAAGATATAAAATTATTTACTCAAGAAAACATTTTAATATTTGAAAAAATTAAAAATTCTCTTGGTAAGCAAGAAATTTTAAATTTTGAAGAGCTAAATTTAGACCCTAAGATAATTGAAAAAATTTTTGACTCATCCTCCATTAAATATATTTTAAACAAAGGCGAATTGAACGAGACGAATATGATTGAAATATTTAATGAAATAAGAAGAGACATAAAAAATTACGAACTAGAGATGAGAATCGAAGAATTAGAGTCTAAATTTTCTAATGATTTTAGCGAAAATACATTTAATGAACTAAAAGAGCTAAAAAAGTTGCAAAAAATCAACTAAATAGGTCAAATTTTAAATAGATTTTTTTTAATTAAACATTATATAGATCTTCCGAACTATATTGCTGTGGAAAGAATAATTACAAAATCATTTGCTAGATTGATGGGTAGAGGAACCCATAGAGGTTTTATAACTCATGAGGAATTAAATAAATCTCTTGGTAAAAGAAATCTTTCTCAAGATAATTTGTGTCAGGCATTCATTCATATTTTAGATGAAAATATTACATTAGTAGAAAAAAAAGCGGATTATAAAGTTATAAGAAAAAAAGACAGTGCCTCTAAAGACGAAGGTAAATCAATAGAGAAAAGTGATGACCCGATCAGAATGTATCTTAGAGAGATGGGAGGTGTGGAATTGTTATCTCGTGAGGGTGAAATTGCAATTGCCAAAAGAATAGAGGCAGGCAAAGATGTAATGCTCAATGCACTATCACAAAGTCCACTCACTGCAAATCAATTTTTTGACTGGAACGAAAAATTACAAAAAAATGAGATCATGGTCAGGGAAATAATAGATATAGACACCAATTATATGGAAGATGAAGAAAGCAATTCAGAAAAGTCAAAGAAAAATGATGAAAAAGAAACAAATGATAGCAATGATCAAACTAGTGATAATACAGAAAATGCTGACGACGAGTTTAATCCAACACTTGCAGCAATGGAAAGTGAGATCAAACCAAAGGTTTTACAGACAATTCATAATTTAACGAAGGAATATAATAAACTAATCAAGTATCAAAAAGAAAAGTTAGATTGTTTGTTAAACTCTCAAGCATTTTCTACATCAAAACAAAAAAATTATAAAAATATAGTTGAAAGTATTTTGCAGAATATAAAATCATTACAGCTTTCTCCATCTGTTTTAGAAGAACTCGTACAAAAGCACTATGTTGAAAATAAAAAAATATTATCCTTGGAGGGAAATCTTTTAAGGTTAGCTATTGATAATAAAATTTCACGGGATGAATTTATTAAGTTTTATATAGGGAATGAGATAAATCCTAATTTAAAAAATTTTTTAAATACTAACGAAACTTGGAAAAAATTTTTTCAAAAAAATAAAGTTGAATTTAAAAATATAAGAGAAAGATTAATAGAAATTAGTAATAAATTAGGGATTTCAGTTACTGACTTTAAAAAAATGGTAAGTAGAATTCAAAAAGGAGAAAAAGAGTCGAGAATAGCTAAGAAAGAAATGGTAGAGGCCAATTTAAGATTAGTAATCTCTATAGCAAAAAAATATACTAATCGGGGATTACAATTTTTGGATTTGATACAAGAGGGTAACATAGGATTAATGAAAGCTGTTGATAAGTTTGAGTACAGAAGAGGTTATAAATTCTCTACATATGCTACGTGGTGGATAAGGCAAGCTATAACAAGATCAATTGCCGACCAAGCACGAACAATAAGAATACCAGTTCATATGATTGAAACAATTAACAAAATTGTAAGAACACAAAGATTAATTTTAAGTGAATTTGGTAGAGAAGCTACACCTGAGGAATTATCTAAAAAATTAAGAATGCCTTTAGAAAAAGTTAGAAAAGTTTTAAAAATCTCAAAAGAGCCAGTTTCATTAGAAAAACCAGTAGGTGATGAAGAAGATAGTAGCTTAGGAGATTTTATAGAGGACACCAAGGCCCTTGCTCCACTTGAACAGGCAATTAAATCTAATTTAAGTGAGGCTACAACAAAAATTTTGTCTACGCTTACCCCAAGAGAAGAAAGAGTTTTAAGAATGAGGTTTGGTGTTGGGATGAATACAGATCATACTTTAGAAGAAGTTGGTTTACAGTTTTCTGTAACTAGAGAGAGAATTAGGCAAATAGAAGCAAAAGCCCTAAGAAAGTTGAAGCACCCTAGCAGATCAAAACAACTAAAAAGTTTTTTAGAAAGCTAATAAATAAATCACCTAAGTTCTTATTAATTAATTGATTAGACTTTATATTGTTAGATTAATAATTAATTCAATTGACTATCTTAGCAAAAAAAATGCTACCTTATTCGATGTATGTTACCATTATGGTTAAACAATTAATAATTTTATCAAAATTTATAAGTCAAAAATGTATCTTAGAAAAACTTTTGAATATATATACGAGAATTCAAAATTAGATTGAAGAAATACCCTTTTTATCGTAATTTTATTCATGGGCCGTTAGCTCATCGGTTAGAGTACTGCATTGACATTGCAGGGGTGGTTAGTTCGATTCTAACACGGCCCACCATTTAATATTTGTTTTTATTATGTTTAAAAAAAAGATAAAAAAAAATGACTTGTTATATAAACCTTATCTTCTTTACAATTTATACCTTCATCATAAATGCTTTATTAAACGAAATACCTACTCTCAATCAGGAGAAGATTTGTTTATCAACTCATTTTTTGAAAATAAGCAAATAGGATTTTATGTGGATATTGGTTGTTTCCATCCAATATTATATTCTAACACTGCAAAGCTTTATAATAGAGGATGGAAAGGTATAAATATTGATATTAACCAGACATCAATTGATTTATTCAATATAATTCGAAAAAGAGATAAAAATTATTGTGCAGCAATGTCAAATCAAAGCAAAAATGTTTTTTCTTATATAGATAATAATTTTAGCCCAATTAACTCAATTAATAAAAATTTTTTTGATATAACTTCGAACAGATTTTCAGAGGGAAATTATATTAAAAAGGAAATAGAAGCCTTTAAATTTTTAGATTTGTTAAAGAAGAAAAATATTGAAATAAATTCTATAGATTTTTTGAATATTGACGCTGAGGGTCATGATTTTGAAATTTTAGAAGGTATTGACCTTGATAAGATAAAGATCAAATTAATTTGTATAGAAATGTATGATGAAACAAATAAGGTTAATAAGATAAAATTTACAAAACATCTCAAAAATTTTGATTATAGTCATATAAACTCAATAGGGGATAACGGATTTTTTGAAAAAATTGATTGAATTTATTTTCTAAACATATTTAGAAATTTTAATAGTAACATCTTGTCAATTACTTTAAGTAATGTATAAGCTCAATATAAAGGGCCTGTAGCTCAGTTGGTTAGAGCAGTACACTCATAATGTATTGGTCCCAGGTTCGAGTCCTGGCGGGCCCACCAAAAATTAATATAATCAAATTCAAAATTTTAAATTATTTTATATAAAAAGGGGATATAATGTATATATGAAACTGGACATAAAGTTTAAATATTCTTATCTTATATCGATACTAACATCTTTTATTATTTTATGTTATTTTGCTTACAAAGGTATTATTGCCTATTTGATTCATAAGGAATTGTATGGTGGTGGAGTAGATGTTGTTATTACCTTAAGGGGTATAATATCATTAATCATGATTTTTTTTATAGGTCTCCAAATTCAATGTTTAAAAATTAAAGACCTAAAAAGTCAAAAAAAAATTTTGACGGGAATTTTTGTTATTTGGACATCTATTTTTTTTTCAACAATTATCATAACTAGAGAAGAAATTTTATTTTTAATAATTACTTTTTTAACTTCAGTTTTATTGCTTTTAAGCCTATTTAGCTTAAGAGAACAAATAAAAGAAGAAAGAAATACTTTATCAGAAAAAGAGATTTATTTATTACAGCAATTAGCAAAAAAAAAGTAAGACTTATTTATTAATAAAATCCTCTAAAGTTTTAAATAATGCATTAATATCATTATTATTATTTTGAATAACTGATCTAAATTCTTCTTTCTGGGTTCTGGCCAAACTTAATCCTTCAACAATTAAATCTCTAATTAGCGGCTTGTCAGGATTTTTTGTATAAACCCGCCAATCTATTTTAACCTCAGGTCTTTTCTCAGTCGCGATTAAAACACTATTTACAATTGTATACTTCTCATTAACTATCTTTTCTGAAATTACATTAATTTTTGGATCTGTATATGTTACAAGCCTACTTGAGAAACTTTTTAAAAAATATTTTCTAAATAAATCTGCATATCTTTCTTGCTCCTCTGAACTAATTTCTTTTCTAAATTTACCCAAAGTATAAAAACCAATACCTTTAATATCTACGTTATTTTCAGCAATTTCATTAAGCTGTTTTATTTTATCATCATCGCTTGAATTACTTGAGAGAATACTTGAAGCTTTGTCAACTATTCCAATAATAAGTTCACTCGGATTTTTTGCTTTAGCAGTTGAATTGAATATTAAAAGGCAAAAAATGATTAAAATTTTAACTTTTGTTTTTAACATTTAAGTATCAAAACTTAATTATCTATTTCTTCCCAATCACTGTCATCCAACGTTTCAATGATTTCATCTGAGTTAAAAATTTTTTTCTTTCTATCTTGTAAATATAAGCTTTTTACAGATGCGTAGAAATCTAAAGAATTTGCCTTTAAGTTGTCAAATGATTCTATATTTTTTGCTCTAAAATCTACTCCTGTTAAACCCCTTGAAGTATAATAATCAAAATCTGAAAAGTAATGCGTATCTTCATCTACAGTAATGTTATACCAAGCATTACCACCAGAATAATTTACTAAAGAAGCAGACGCATCTCTTAAAGTTGAGGGACCTAATATAGGTAATACTATGTAGCAACCCTCTCCTACACCCCACTTACCTAAGGTCTGACCCCAATCTTCTTTGACATAATCGTTCAATCCAATTTTAGTTGCAGGATCAAAGAGGCCTAAAATTCCAATTGTCGAGTTCAAAATAAATCTTGCACTATTCTTTCCAGCAACTTTTATATCACCTTGCAAAATATTATTAGGAATTGTTATGACTAATGAAATATTATTAAGTGCATTACTAGTTCCATTTCTTATTGGTTTAGGTAGATATCTATAACCTTTCGCAACTGGCTCGATTATTAAAGTATCAAGCGCCTGGTTAAAGGCAAATATTCCTCTATTTAAACTTTCAAAACAATCTTTTACTTCCCCACTGTTTTTTTTGGACATGTCGTTAGATCCGTCTGAGCTAGAATGAGCATTAAAAGTTATTAAAAAACTTAAAAATAGCAGAAGTAAATATTTTTTCATTCTTAGATTGTATATGAAGTCTTTTATCAATGTAAATGAGTAATTACTATGATAAAATCTAGTTAATGAGGTATAATTTTTCATTAAATTACTCACCTAATTTTTCTACTCCTAAGAGAAGTCTTAGACAAATAAAATTCATAATAATTCACTATACTGGTATGAAAAGCGAAATTAAGGCAATAAAACGACTAACTAATGTCAATTCAAAAGTTAGTTCGCACTTTTTCATAAAAAAAAATGGTGAAGTAGTTTTGATGGTCCCATTAAAATACATAGCATGGCATGTTGGTAGGTCAAAATGGAAAAATTTTAACCTATTAAATAAATATTCTGTTGGGATTGAAATCCAGAATCCAGGTCACGCGTTTAAATACCCTGCTTTTAATAAAAAACAGATTTTAAGTTCAATAAAATTATGTAAATTTTTAAAAAAAGAATTAAATATAAATAAAAAAAATATACTTGGTCACTCAGATGTCTCTTATACGCGAAAAAAAGATCCAGGAGAAAAATTTCCTTGGAAGTTATTTGCTAAAGAAAATTTATCTTTATGGCACAATATAAATAAAAGAAAGCTAGCTTCGTTTAGAAAGAAAATAGTTTCAAAAACTGAAAAAAATAACTTTTATTCCAATCTAAAAAAGATTGGATATTTTGTCGACTCTAATTCAAAAAACAAAAAACTTTTAACTTTAGCTTTCCAAAGAAAATATAGAACAAAGTTATTAAATGGTATAATCGACAAAGAATGTTTAATAATAGCAAAAAACCTTAGTAAAACCTGAAATTTTAGTAGTTGAAAGTTTGAAAATAATAAATACTTTAATCTTTGTCAGGTAGATGACTTATCGCTTTAAACTAAAGTTTAAAGAGGAAAGTCCGGGCTCTATAAAGACACGGTGCCAGTTAATGACTGGCGGGGGCGACCCCAGGGATAGTGCCACAGAAAATAAACCGCCTTATCAAGGCAAGGGTGAAAAGGTGTGGTAAGAGCACACCGGTTGAATGGTAACATTCAACGCATGGAAAACCCCACCGAGAGCAAGACTGAATAGAGACGACATTGTTTTTTAACTAAAAGCAGTCTTTAGCTAGTCGTCTGGGTTAGTTGCTTGAGCCTTAAAGTGATTTAAGGCCTAGATAAATGGTAAGTTTAAATGACAGAACCCGGCTTATATTCTACCTGACAAAATTTCAATAAATCTAATTTTACCTAAAACAGCCTATCAATTCGACCCTAAATATAACTATTGACGCGTATCTATAAAACCCATAATATCCCATAAAAACCCAAATTGGGAAAATATGAGATATGTTTTTATCGACTTACGAAAACAAACTAGACAAAAAAGGAAGAGTTTCTGTGCCTGCTTCTTATAGATCATATCTATCAAACTTAGGATATAACGGAGTAATTTGTTACCCCTCGTTTAATCATCAATGTTTAGAGGCTTGGCCACAAGATAGGATTGAAAAAATCACTAATGCAATTGATAATCTTAATCCTTTTGAAGAAAAAAAAGATTATTTTGCTACATCTATATTATCAGAAAGTGTTAACTTACAGTTCGATAGCGAAGGTAGAATATTATTAACCGGTAAATTATTAAAGCATGCAAAAATAAAAAATAGCATGGTTTTTGTTGGTCAGGGCAAAACATTTCAAATCTGGGAGCCAACTTTATTTGAGAAATTTAAGGTAACAGCAAGGAAGAAATCAAATATTAATCGTTCAAGCCTTAAATGGGAGCAAAAACTAAACAACTAGAGAGGGAAAAATGACAATTAACTTTAAAGCACCAGATATCAAGGAACTTAAACCTAGAATATTAGTAATGGGAGTAGGAGGAGCTGGTGGAAATGCAATTAATGGAATGATCGATCATGGTCTTCAAGGTGTAGAATTTATTGCGGTAAATACTGATGCACAAGATCTTAAATTAAGTAAAGCTAATGCAAAAGTTCAGATTGGTTTAAATTTAACCAAAGGTTTAGGTGCTGGAGCTAAATTAGATATTGGACAGGCAGCAGCCGATGAGTCTTTAAACGAAATAGTTAATATACTTCAGGGTGCAAATATGGTTTTTATAACTGCTGGAATGGGTGGTGGAACTGGAACAGGCTCTGCTCATGTAATAGCACGAGCTGCTAAAGAGTTGAATATTTTGACTGTTGGAGTTGTTACCTTACCTTTTTTATATGAGGGTCCATCAAGAATGAGAAGAGCACAATCAGGCTTAGAGGAATTAAGAAAACATGTAGATACTATTATAGTGGTGCCAAATCAAAACTTATTTAAAATTGCGAGCGAGCAAACTACATTTGAAGAGTCATTTGAACTTTCAAATGATGTTCTTCTTCATGGTGTTCAAAGTATTACAGATTTAATGGTAAGACCTGGGCTTATTAATCTTGATTTTGCAGATGTTGAAACAGTAATGAGCTCAATGGGTAAAGCTATGATGGGAACTGGTGAAGCTGAAGGAGAGGGAAGAGCTACCAAGGCAGCAGAGATGGCAATAAATAACCCTTTAATAGATGACTATACATTAAAGGGTGCAAAGGGTTTACTTGTTAACATAACTGGCGGAAAAGATCTTAAACTCTTTGAAGTGGACGAGGCAGTTAATAAAGTAAGAGCGGAAGTTGATCAAGAAGCCGAGCTAATTATCGGTGCAATAACTGATCCAAGTTTAGATGGAAAAATGAGAGTATCTATTGTAGCTACTGCATTAGATGGACAACAACCAGAGGCAAAATCTGTAATAAATATGGTACATCGTATCCATAACAGAAATCCTGGATATTCAGATTTTTCAAACCTAAGCAATTCAAATGCGTTTAATTTTCAAGCTCAAGCATCGAAAGCTACAGATGGTGCTACGGCTTTGAAAATTGAGGAAGAGATGAAAACAGAAAGTGCAAACTTCGCTAATAGTGAAGTAGAGAAAGATTATTCAGCTATTGCATCATCTGAAATAATAAATGAGCAAATTTTAGATGAAAAAATTGAAGACGATAATCATGAAAGCACTAATCCTTTAATTTTGGAAACTGAGCAAAAAGATGACTCAAACGGTCTTGAAAATTTTGGAATAGATGAAATCGAAGAGAGTACACCAGATTTATTTAATTCAGATGAAAATCTAGAGGAAAAATTTACGTCTTTCGAAGATACTGAGAAAACAAAAGATGAGGAAGACGATTTAGAAATTCCAGCATTTTTGAGAAGACAAAAGAATTAATGTTCTTCAAAAAAATAAATGAATGCCACCATAAAATTGGAAAAAAAACATTTTCCAGTACTGCTTAATGAATTAGAAAGCATTATTTCCCCTCTTTATGGTGGCACCTTTATAGATTGTACATTTGGTCAAGGTGGTTATTCTAAAAAGATATTAGAAAACTCCGAAAATAAAGTCATAGCATTAGATAGAGATAAAGAGGTATTAGATAAGGCACTTTCTTTAAAAAAAAGATTTGGTTCTAAATTTAATTTTTACAATTTAAAATTTAGTGAAATAATTTCTTTATTACCTAAAACAGAAAATTTAAAAGGTATAATTTTTGATTTAGGGTATTCTTTAAATCAAATAAATGATCTCAACAGAGGAATATCATTTAAAAGCAAATCTAAATTAAACATGAAAATGGGAATGAATGATTTCTCAGCAGAAGATGTAATCAATAAGCTCGATCAAGAGAGTCTCACAAAAATTATCAAAAGTTTTGGAGAAGAACAAAAAGCAAAATTAATTGCTAAAAATATTATACAACAAAGATCTAAGAAAAATATACTAACACATGATCTGGTATCAATTATAGATCGTTCAAAAGGTTATAAAAAAGGTAAAATTCATAATGCAACGAAAACTTTCCAAGCTTTAAGAATTTTTGTTAATAAAGAAATTAGTGAATTAATTTATGGTTTAATAAATAGTTTTAAATTATTGCCTGTTGGAGGAATTATTGTCGTAGTTACTTTTCACTCTATTGAAGATAAAATAGTAAAATATTTTTTTAAAAATTATTCTGAGATAAAAAATAGTTCTAGATATTATCCTGAGAGTAATAATAAAATAAAATTATTATTTAAATTGGCAAATAATAAACCTATTTATCCAAATCAGTCAGAAATAAAGAAGAATCCACCATCTAGAAGTGCTAAACTTAGATATGGCATTAAAATCGGAGAGTCTAGTGATTTTAATGATTTCATATCAAAATTTGAAAGTTTATTGAAAATAGAAAATTTATCTAATGAATTATAAAAACATAATAATTTTTACTATTACCTTAATTTTAATATTTTCTACTACACTTATTAAAAATAAGACTAAAGATTTAGAGGAAAAAATTTACTTAACCAGAGAAAGTATTAGCAAAAAAAAATCAGAGCATCAAATAATGTTATTGGAATATAATTATCTTACCTCCCCTGAGAAACTAATGGAATATCATAGATTATACTTTGATGACAATTTAGTGCCTCTTAAAATTGATGACCTGAAACAAATAGAATTTAACAAAAATTCTTTTGAAATTAAAAAATTAGGTAAATTTTTACAAAATGAATAGTAAGAAATTAGTTTTAGAAGAATATAATAGTAATTTTAATTATAAAATAAATCAATCAAATATGTCTATATCATTTAATAGAGTTGCGTTCATATTTTTTGTAACTGTTTTTATTTTTTTAACTTTCACTTTAAAAATTATTTTTCTAACTGGCAAAGATCTTCCTAAAAAAAAAATCTTTTTAAATAATTCAGAATTCAGATCATCAATTATTGATAGAAATGGTAACATAATTGCCAAAACCGTTATTACAAAAAATATTGGCATAGATCCAAAGGAAGTTATTGATGAGGATAAATTACTGATTAATCTACAGTTAATTTTTCCAAATAAGAATTTTGATAATTTTAAAAAAAAATTAGAAAGAAAAAAATTTTTTTATATTGAAAAGAAAATCTCTCAAAATCAATACAGACAATTATTTCTGCTAGGAGATAAGTCAATTAGAGAAGAATCTAAAATATCAAGAGTTTATCCTCAAGGTAGTTTGTTCAGTCATATATTGGGTCAAATTGATGAGGATAATAAAGGTATTTCTGGAATTGAAAAGTTTTTTGATTACGAATTAAAATCTTCAGAGGATCCAATTCAACTGTCTTTAGATACTAATATTCAATATTTGATTCGAGACGAACTTTTGTTTTCAGAAAAAATTTTTAATAATGTTGGTAGTGCTGCAATACTGATGGATATAAATAACGGTGAAATACTTTCAATGTTGTCTATGCCGGATTTTGATTTAAATAAAAGAGAAAAAATTACTGACAAAAATTATATCAATAGAGCCACAAAGGCAATTTATGAGCTTGGCTCAGTATTTAAAACATTTACTTTTACCGCAGGTTTGAATGAGAATTTAATAAATGTTGATTCAGAATTTAAAAACTTAGAAAAAAGAATTAGATGTGGAAAGAATATCATTTCGGAATATGATGAAGAAATTCCAGAGAATATAACTGCGGAAGAAATATTAGTTAGATCTGGTAATATAGGATCAGTTCGTATTGCTCAAAAAATTGGTATAGAAAAATTTAAAAGTTTTTTAGATAAACTAGGTATTACTGAAAAAATCGATTTTGATATTGAAGAAGTGGGAAGTCCATTGCCATTAAATTGGGGTAAATGCAAGCTAGCTACAAGTTCTTTTGGCCATGGTATCACTACTACAGCCTTGCAGTTAACTAAAGCTTACGCAATTATTTCTAATGGTGGATACTTAGTTAAACCAACTTTAATTAAACAGGAAAATTTTGACAAATCTAAGAATAATAAGATTCTTAATGAAGGCATCTCTTCACAAGTAAATTCTACACTAAGAAAAATTGTTTCATCTAAAGAGGGCACTGCTGGTTTTGCAAATATTCCAGGTTACGACGTTGGAGGAAAAACAGGAACAGCTCAAAAAACCTTAATGGGCAAATATTCGAAAGAAAAAGTCAATACATTTGTTGCAGTCTTTCCATCCAAAAATCCTCAATACGTTTTATTAGTTTTATTAGACGAACCAAAAGTAAATAAAGACTATGTTTATAATTATAGAGATGGAACAGGATTTAAGTATAAAGGAAACTGGCGCAATACTGCAGGATGGACTTCAGTTGAAATTGCTGGTCGTATGATTGAAAAAATTGGGCCAATTTTAGCCACAAAATACTAAGAATTTATTTCAATGCAAATAGGCAAAGTAATTAAAAATTTAAATAGCAAATATAAATCTCATATTTTTTCTGAAATTAAATTTAATAGTAAAAAATGTAAAAAAAACGATATTTTTGTTTCCATTCAGGGCAATAAAAAAAATGGTAATTCATATATTAATCAAGCAATTAAAAACGGGGCAAGAACAATTATTTCAAATTTAAAATTTCAAGGTATCAAAGATAAGACCCTATATGTATATAATAAGCATCCAAGAAAAATCTTAGCAGAAATATCAAATAAAATTTATTCAAAAAAACCAAATAATATCGTTGCAGTAACTGGTACAAACGGAAAATCGTCTGTAGCAAATTTTTACCAACAAATTTGCGAATTAAATAATATTAAATCTGCTTCAATTGGTACATTAGGTGTTAAAGGAAAATCAATTAATATAAAAACAACTAATACAACATTAGATCCAGTTAATTTAAATAAATTATTAGAAAAATTAAAAAAACTTAAAATAAATAATGTGATACTTGAGGCATCTAGTCATGGATTACATCAACAAAGATTAAATGGGATTAGATTTGATACAGGTATATTTACAAATTTTTCTAGGGATCACTTGGATTATCATAAATCATATAAAAGATACCTGGACTCAAAACTTATATTATTTAAAAAACTTTTAAAAGAAAAAGGATTAGTAGTATTTGATAATGAAATACTTGAAACAGTTAAATTAAAAAATATATGTAGAAACAAAAAATTAAAACAAGCTATATTAGGTGATAACGAAGGATTTAAAATTTTATCTCATACGTTTATAAAAAATAACCAAATCGTAAAATTTAAGTTTAATAATAAAGAATATTCTTTTGAAACTAAGCTGATTGGTAATATACAAATAAAAAACTTAATGTTGGCAATAATAGCTGCGAGTAGATTAATTCCAATAAGCAATATTGTTGATAAAATCAAAAAAATTAAGCCCGTTAATGGAAGATTTGAGATGATCGGACAAATAAAAAATAATTCAAGAGTTATTTTAGATTATTCACACACTCCAGAGGCTTTAAGGACCTGCATAAAAAATATAAAAAAACAATTTTCTTTTAGTAGAATATTTTTAGTTTTTGGATGTGGCGGAGATAGAGATAAAATTAAAAGATCAATTATGGGAAGAATAGCAAATGAATTATGTGACAAAATTTTCCTAACAGATGACAATCCTAGAAATGAAGATCCAAAAAAAATAAGAAATCAAATTAAAGAATATATAAATAAAAAAAAATTAATTGAAATATCTTCAAGAGAAAATGCTATAAAGAAATCAATATTTCAACTTAAATCTGGTGATGTTTTAATAGTTGCAGGCAAGGGTCATGAGAATTATCAACAATATAAAAAAAAAATTAAATTCTCTGATAAATCATTAATTAAAAGATATATTACATTAAAAAATAATAAACTTTCTAGTGAGTGGAAAACTAACATTTTAAATGAAAATTTAAAAAATCTAAAATTAAGTAATAAATTAAATATTCAAAACGCATCAATTAATTCCAATACAATTTCTAAAAATTCAATTTTTTTTGGAATTAAGGGAAAAAAACTTGATGGAAATAAATTTGCAAACGTGGCAATTAAAAATGGAGCAGTGCTATCTATAGTAGATAAAAACTTTTCTAAAAAAAATAAAAAAAAAATTAAAGTAAAAAATAGCCTTAAAACATTTTCAAAAGTTTCAAAAATAATAAGAGAGGTGTCAAATATTCAGGCAATAGGTATTACGGGAAGTGCTGGAAAAACAAGTTTTAAAGATCTTTTAGGAAATTCACTTGCACAACTAAGGCAAACAACTTATTCAAAAAAATCTTTTAACAACAAGTTTGGTGTGCCTTTATCTCTGTTTCAAATAAATAAAAAACATGAGTTTGGAGTGTTTGAGATTGGTATGGATAAACATGGAGAAATAGAGGGCCTAACTAAATTAGTGAGACCAAATATTGCCGTAATAACCAATATTTCCTATGCACACATCAAAAATTTTAAAAATATAAATGATATTGCTAAAGCAAAAAGTGAGATAATCGATCAAATTAAAGATGAGGGAATAGTTGTTTTAAATAAAGATGATAAGTTTTATAATTATTTCGCAAATAAAGCAAAAAGTAAAAATATAAAAATAATAACTTATAGTAAAAACAAAAATTCTGATATTCAATTATATAAAATTAAATACAAAAAAAAATTCTCTAAAATTTACGTAATTATAAATAAGCGTATTCATTTTTTTCAAATAAAAAATAATCTTGTGCCATATGTTGAAAATATACTAGGGGTAATATCAATATTATCAATTTATTTTAATATTGAGAAAATAAACAAGAAAATATTTTATAATTTTCAAATACCTACGGGAAGAGGTAAAATTTCCAAGATAAAACTTAAAAATAAAGTAATAAACCTTATTGATGAAAGTTATAATTCAAATCCATTGTCATTAAATTTTTCAATCAAAAAATTTAACAATATAAATGTAAACAAATCAAAAAAAATATTAATACTTGGTGATATGATGGAACTGGGGAAATTTTCAAAAAAGCTTCATGTTCAAGTTTCTGATATCATAAACAACTCAAATATAGATAAAGTTCATGTGTACGGTAAGCATATAAGGCATACATTAAACAAAATTCAAACACAAAAAAAAGGTAAAATATTTAATAATAAAAACGAAATTTTAAATTTTATACAAAATAAGATAGATAATAATAATTATTTAATGGTAAAAGGTTCAAATTCTACGGGTTTAAATACAATTGTATCTAAACTAAAGAGTATTTAAAAATGTTATATAGTTTGCTCATAAGCTTTATTGATACATTTTCTTTTTTAAATGTATTTAAATATCTTACAGTTAGGACTGGTCTTTCTATGTTCACGGCCATGTTAGTTGTTTTTATTGTCGGAACACCATTTATTAATTATTTTTCGAAAAAGCAAATACACAATCCTATAAGGGAAGACGGGCCTAAGGATCACATTATAAAAAAAATTGGCACTCCTACAATGGGAGGACTATTAATTTTGCTTGGATTGTTTTCTGGAATATTATTATGGGGTGATTTATCAAATCCTTTCAACTGGTTTTTGATATTTATAGTATTTTCTTTTGGAACCTTAGGGGCATTTGATGACTTGAAAAAAATTAAAAGCAAAAGTTCGCATGGTTTATCAACAAAATTAAAATTAATTTTACAAATTATTTTAGGATTGCTTGGAATAGCAATACTAACCTATCTTGCTGAACCTGCCGATCTGAAAAATTTGTATATTCCTTTCTTTAAAAATGTAATCATAAATCTTGGTTGGTTTTTTGTTCCTTTTTATTTGTTTGTAATTGTTGGCTCTTCAAATGCTGTAAATCTAACGGATGGTTTAGATGGTTTAGCTACTGTGCCAGTAATATTAGTAGCTTCATGCTTTGCATTTATTAGTTACGTAACAGGTAATATTGTATTTTCAGAGTATTTACAAATTCCTTATATTGAGGGTGTAGGTGAAGTTGCAGTTTTTTGTGGAGCAATAATTGGAGCGTGCTTAGGTTTTTTATGGTTTAACGCACCTCCAGCAAAGATCTTTATGGGTGACACGGGATCTCTTGCACTTGGTGGTTCATTAGGTGCTGTATCAATAATTACCAAGCACGAAATTGTTCTAGCTATTACTGGAGGTTTGTTTGTTTTTGAAGCTTTTTCGGTAATAGTACAAGTTATATCTTTTAAATTAACAGGCAAAAGAATTTTTAAAATGGCACCTATTCATCATCATTTTGAAAAAAAAGGGTGGCATGAATCCACCGTCGTAATTCGTTTTTGGATAATTTCAATTATATTAGCAATGATAGGTCTTGCTACTTTGAAATTAAGATAATGGAAGAATTTAAAAATAAAAAAATTCTTGTTTATGGTTTCGGTAGAAGCGGCAAGTCATGTTTAAATTATCTAAAAAAAGATAATATTGTAAAAATATACGACGACAAATTAAAAAAATTACCAAAAAAATTCAAAATTTCACGATTCAAATTAAAAAAAACAAAGTTTGATTTTATTGTTTTAAGTCCAGGAATTAACAAAGATGTCTGCAATTTAAAAAAATTTCTATTAATAAACAAAAGTAAGATTATCAGCGATTTAGATATTTTTTATTTCAAAAATAAACAAAATTTAAAAATATGCATAACAGGAACTAATGGTAAGTCTACTACTTCAAAAATAATACATAAAATTTTAAAGAATGCAGGTTTTGATGCAAGACTTGTAGGAAACATAGGTCATCCAATTTTAAATGAAAAAAAAATTACAAAAAAAACAGTTTTTGTTGTTGAGATTTCATCTTACCAAATTGAATATTCAAAATACTTTAAAAGTGATATTGCAGCAATTTTAAATATATTTCCAGACCATTTAGATAGACACAAAACTTTTTCAAATTACAGGAAAATAAAATTTAAACTGTTAAAAAATTTAATTCCTGGTGGCACTGGAATTATAGAAAAAAATATTTTTTTAAATAAAGACCTAAGACAAAAAAGAAGTAAAATGAAGATTATTAAAATCAATAGTAGCTCAAAAAATAAAATTATTGATAAAAATAAAACTATAAGCAATGATATGCTTCAAAACTTTAACTTTGCTATTTATATATCTAAATTATTAAAGATTGAAAAAAAAATAATAAAAAAAACTATAAACAATTTTAAAGGATTACCATTTAGACAAGAAATTATATATCAAAATAAAAAAATTATGATAATGAATGACTCCAAATCAACTAGTTTTTCATCATCTTTAAATATTTTAAAATCTTTTAAGAATATTCATTGGATATTAGGTGGTCTAGCAAAAAAAGGCGATAAATTAAATTTGTCAGATAAATTTCAAAAAAATATTAAATATTATATTTATGGAAGAGACAGATATTTTTTTATTAAACAATTAAATTATAAAAATAATATTTATAATTTTAAAAATTTAAATGATGCTTTAAAAAAAACAATTATAAATTGCTTCAACCAAAAAAATCGTCAAAATATTATTTTTAGCCCGGCCGCAGCCTCTTTTGATCAATTTAGAAATTTTGAAGACAGGGGAATTTATTTTAATAAATTAGTTAAAAAATTAAACTTAATAAAAAGAATTAATGTTAAAAAATAAATTATTTGAATCTTATTATGACTGGTGGAAAAATATTGATAAAATAATATTATTATTAATTTTGAGCTTATTTCTTTTAGGATTATTTTTTTCTTTTGTATCTACATCAATAATTGCATCTGATAAATTAGGTACAAATTCATATTATTTTTTTTTAAAACATTTTGTATTTATATGTGTTGGAATATCATTACTTTTTTTAATTTCATTCATCGAAAGAAATAAATTGATTTACATAAGTTTAATTTTATTCCTAATTTGTACAGTCTTCCTAATTTTAGTTCCTTTTTTTGGAGTTGAGGTCAAAGGATCTAAAAGGTGGCTTAATTTCGGTTTCTTACCAAGGTTTCAGCCAATCGAAATTTTAAAACCTTTTATAATTATTACCATTGGTTTCTTGCTTACGTTAAAAAATATTAAAAATTTATATTTTAGATTTATTTTAAGTTTTATAATTATTTTACCAATTATTTTACTGTTAATGATTCAGCCTGACATAGGTCAGTCCATTTTAGTAATAATAGTTTGGTTGTCTTTAATTTTTATATCAGGGGTGAACTTATTTTTATTTTTTTCATCTTTTTTTATCTTAGGAGGTTTTGTTAGTTATTTAATAATTTATATACCAAAGTTTAGTTATATTAAACTTAGATTAATTTCATTTTTAAATCCTTCATCGGGAAATAGTTATCAATCTGATAAAGCATCAGAGGCAATTATAAATGGAGGTTTGTTTGGAAAGGGAATAGGAGAAGGCACCTTAAATACGAAAGTTCCAGAAGCACATACTGATTATATAATATCTGTAATTTCTGAGGAATTTGGAGCTATTTCTATAATTTTAATTATGCTCATTTACCTTTTTCTATCTTTTAAGGTAATGAAAATAATTGATAAAGAGGATAACAATCTTATAAAATTAATTCTGTTAGGATGTGTAGTATTAATATTAATGCAAACATTTATTCATGTTGGAGTTAATATTAGAATATTACCAACTACTGGTATGACATTGCCATATTTAAGTAACGGTGGATCTTCAATTATAAGCACTTCTATTATATCTGGGATTATTTTAAATTTTACGAAAAGAAAAATTAAATATTAATGAAAAAAATATTAATAACAACAGGGGGTACAGGTGGACACGTCATGCCTGCATTAAATATTTTTGATCATTTAAATAAGAATTTCGACGTAAAAATTGTAACAGATATTAGAGGGAAAAAATTTATAAATAAAAATGAATATAGTTTTGATACTATTAAAATAAATCAAATATCAAAAAATATTTTTAAATTACCTTTTTCATTAGCTCTTATGTTTATTTCAATTATAAAAGGATATTTATATTTAAAAAAAAACAAAATAAAATTAGTTATAAGTACAGGCGGGTATATGTCTCTTCCATTTTGTTTGCCTGCAAAATTTTTAAATATTTCGATCATATTATTTGAGCCCAATATGGTTTTAGGGAGATCAAACAAGTACTTCTTAAAATTTGCTAATAAAATAATTTGTTACAATAAAAAAATAATGAATTTTCCAGATAAATATATAAATAAAATATTTTTAACAGAAACAATTTTAAAAAAAAATATATATGATCTAAATATTCAAAATGAACATATCTCAGAAGTGCCTAAAATTTTAGTTATAGGAGGAAGCCAAGGGGCATTGTACTTTGATAAAACTATCCAAGAGATATTAATTGATTTAAATAAAATTAAAAAAATAAATATATATCAGCAGGTAAGCGATGAAAGTAAAATTTATGAAATAAAAAAAACATATGCTAAAAATAATATTCCAAATTCACTATTTACATTTAAAAATAATATTTATGAATATATGTCAAAATGTGATTTAGCGATATCTAGATGTGGTGCCTCAACATTAAGTGAATTGGTAAAATTATGTATCCCGTTTATAGGAATACCTTTGCCATCTGCAAAAGATAATCATCAATACTTTAACGCAAAATATTACGAGGAAAAAAACTGTTGTTGGCTTGTTAATCAAGCGAATTTTGAAAAATTTAATTTAATAAGCCTTTTAAAAAAAATAATATCTAGTGATGCAGTTTATCAAGACAAATATTCGAATTTGAAAAATATTTCTTATCAAAATAAGTGGGATAATATAAATAAAAAATTAATCAAATTAATCAATGAAAATTAAACTTGGAAATAAAGAGACTATACATTTTGTAGGAATTGGTGGCATTGGAATGAGTGGATTGGCTATAATCATGAAAGGTCTTGGTTTCAAAATTCAAGGAAGTGATTTATCATTTAGCAAAAATATAGAGAGGCTCAAAAATAATAGAATTAAAGTTTTTTTAGGTCATAGAGAAAAAAATATTTTAAATTCTACAATTTTAGTGATTTCCTCTGCAATCAAGAAGAATAATCCGGAATTAATTAAAGCTAAAAAAAAAAAATTACCAATCTATAAAAGAGGAGAAATGCTTGGACATATTGTGTCATTAATGAAGAATATAGTTGTTGCTGGATCTCACGGAAAAACGACGACTACCTCTCTCATTTCATCAATTTTTTCATTTTCAAAAATCGATCCTACAGTAATTAACGGTGGTGTTTTAAATTCGTATGGTAATTCAGCCAAATTGGGAAAAAGTAATTGGTGTATTTTAGAGTCCGATGAGTCTGATGGGAGTTTTTTGGATATTCCAGTAACTTATTCTATCGTAACCAACATCGATGAAGAACATTTAGATTATCATAAATCCTTAGATAAACTCAAAGGAAGTTTCATAAAATTTTTGAATAAAACGCCTTCTTTTGGAAAAAGCTTCATATGTATAGATGACCCAGCAGTAAAAAGTATTTCAAATAAAATTAAAAATAAAAATTTTTTGACTTATGGATTAGACAGGAGTGCTAATTTTAGAATAGAGAATGTAATTAATAATAGAGATTACTCCCAATTTAACCTATCTATAAGTTTACCAGGTCAAAAGAAGGATTATATAAAAAAATTACAATTACCGATTATTGGTTTACATAACATAAGAAATGCAGCAGCCTCTGCGGCAGTGTGTTATTTAATTGGTATTTCAAATAGTATGATTAAAAGTGGATTAAAAAATTTTCAAGGAGTGCAAAGGCGTTTTAATAATTTATTTAGTTATAGAAACATAAGTTTTATAGATGATTATGCTCATCACCCTTCTGAAATTAGTTGCGTTTTAACTAGTTTACGAGAAGTGTATAGGGAAAAAGAAATAGTTTGCATTTTTCAGCCTCATAGAGTTTCAAGATTAAATAGTTTAAAAGATGAATTTACAAAATGTTTTAAACATTCAGATTATTTAATACTATGTCCAGTATTTAAAGCTGGTGAAAATATTAAACTAAATTTTAATTATAAAAACTTTGCTAAACAAATAATAAAGAATTCTAAAGTAAATTTAGTAATCGTTAATGAAGAAAAAGATATATTAAAATACGTAAAGCAAAACATTTTTGGAGATAAAATTGTTATTGGTATGGGGGCTGGATCAATATCCAACTGGATGAGATCATTAGAGCATAAACTCAAATGAAATTACAAGATTTAAAAAATTTTTCTGAAAAGAAAAGAAATACATTACATTTTGATTATAATATCAAAAATTTGAATTGGTTTAATATTGGTGGTAAATCAAAGCTTTTTTACAAACCAGATTCACTAAAGGATTTATCTGAATTTTTAAAATTATACAATAAAAGAGGAAAAATATTTATTTTGGGCGCTGGATCAAATACATTATTTACTGACGAAGTTTATAATGGTGTTGTGGTAAAATTAGGAAATCGTTTTAATAACATCTCTAAATTAAACGATAATACAGTAATTGCAGGTAGTAATGTTCTAGATAAAAACCTATCAAATTATCTTGCAGAAAATGAAATTGGTGGGCTAGAATTTTTATCATGTATACCAGGCACTGTTGGAGGTGGGGTTAGGATGAATTCAGGATGTTATGGAAAAGAGTTTAAAGATTTCATTTTATCTATTCAGGTAATGGACTTTGAGGGAAACGTTTATACTATACCATCTTCAAAAATAAACTTTTTTTACAGAGGAACTGATTTGAAAAACGATTTGATTTTTTTAAGTGCATCTTTTAAAGGAAAAAAAAAAAAGAAAGAGCAAATATATGAAGAAATTGAAAGACTAAAAAATAAAAAAAAAATATCCCAACCATCAAGAGTTAAAACTGGGGGAAGCACATTTAAAAATCCAATAAATAGTAGCAAATTAAAGGTATGGGAATTAATTAAAAACTCTGTCCCAGCCGGGTGTGAATTTGGGGATGCAACAATTTCACATCAACATTTTAATTTTTTAGTAAATAAAAAAGATGCCAAATTCAGTGATATGATAAAATTAATTACTTTTATTAAAAAAAAAGTTTTTGAAAAATACAAAATAAAATTAAATTTAGAAATTGTCATCGCTGATTAAATGAAAAAAAAAGTTTTAATACTTGCTGGAGGATATTCAAAAGAAAGAGAGATTAGTATAAAAACTGGTAAAGAGGTTTATAAATCTATTAAAAATAAATATAATGTAAAGTTATTAGATCCATCTAAAGGCCTCATAAATGAATTAAGAAAAGAAAAACCAGATATAGTTTTTAATGCATTACATGGTACATACGGTGAAGATGGGTATGTGCAGACTATTCTCGAAAATGAAAAAATTAAATATACCCACTCAGGAGTATATTCATCATCAATAGCTATAGATAAAGAGGTTTCTAAAAAAATTTTCAAAAAAAATAAAATCCTAACACCACCTAGCTTTAAAGTTTCAAGTATTCACAAACGAATACAAAAAAAAATTATTAAAAAAATAAATAATTCGTTTAAATTTCCCGTTGTTATTAAACCTTTAAATGAAGGTTCAAGTGTTGGAGTGTATATATGTAGTAATAAAAATTTTATTAAAAACCTGTATAAACTTAAAGACTACAATGAGATTTTAGTTGAAAAGTACATACCGGGTAGAGAGATACAGGCAGCAGTGCTGGGAAAAAAAAAGTTGGGCGCAATTGAGTTGATACCAAGTAGAAAATTTTATGATTACAAAGCAAAATATCAAAAAAAGGCGAAAACAAAACATTTGATGCCAGCACCTTTGTCTCAAGTAAACTATAATAAAGTAAATGATATAGCTTTGAAGGCTCATAAACTATTAAAGTGCAGAGGTGTTTCAAGATCTGACTTTAGGTTCTATAATAGTAAATTTTATCTTTTAGAGTTGAATACACAACCGGGAATGACTTCTCTGTCATTAGTGCCTGAAATAGCAAGATTTAAAAACATTACTTTCTTTAAACTTATTGACTTTCTTATAAAAGATGCATCGATCAATAGATAAAAAAATTAAAATTACTTTTTACATATTTTTAATCTTATTTTTATCTACTTTTAACAACATAAATATTCATGAATTAAAAAAAAATTTTTTTTTAATTGAGAATATAAAAATTAATGGAATTAATGAAAAATTAACACTTGATGTAAATTCAAAATTAGAAAAGTATTTAAGCAGTAATTTGCTCTCATTGAATAAAGAATTTATACAAAATGATATGAATGAATTTCCATTCATTGAAGGTTATACAATTTTTAAAAAATACCCTTCTCAGATAATATTAAATATTAAAGAAACAGAATTAATAGCAAAAACTTTCGATAATAATAAAATTCAATATATAGGTTTTAATGGAAAAATTATTGGGGAAAATTATTATGAAAATAAAAAAAAACTTCCAAATGTATTTGGAAATTTTAAAACAACGGAATTATTAAGAGTTTTTTTATTACTGGAAAATAATAATTTTATATTAAGTGAGATAACTGATTTATATTATTATAATAGTGGAAGATGGGATGTAAAATTTAAAAACAACCTTTTAATTAAACTGCCTATAAAAAAATTGAATAACTCAATTAATATCGCAAAAAAATTTATTGAAAAGGAGAAAATCACAGGGAATATTGTAATTGATTTAAGGGTTGCAAATCAAGTAATCATAAGAAATGAGTGATAAGGGTATCTTTTCTATAATTGATTATGGATCATCTAATTTAAGATTAGGTATTTTTGAAAATTATCCTCCTTTTAATAAATTTTTAATAAATGAAAATATCAGCCACGAGAAAATTAATTTAAATTATAAAATAACTGAAAATCAAAATATTAATAATTTAATACTTAGTGCTGAAAAAGAGACAAATAGACATTTAAAAAATATTAATGTTATGTTTGACCATTCTAAAATATTTTCATTAGATATTTGTCTAAAAAAAAAAATTGAAAAAATAAATCTTCATAATGACCAGATAGCTAAATTTTTAATTGAAGCAAGGACATTAATTAATAACAATTACTCTAATTTCAAAATATTACACTTAGTATTAAATAAAATTAATCTAGATGGGATAAATTATGATGAATACGTGCAGGACGATAAGATTTATAACGAAATTATATTAGATATAAAATTTATTTTAGCTCCAAAAGATACAGTTTCAGATTTAAGAAATATATTTAAAAATTATCATATAATGATAAGTCAGTTTCATTGCTCAAGTTATATAAAGACATATAATTACAATAAAAATATAGACAGTTTTAAATTTAAAGTATTTTTAGACATCGGTGAATTTAAAACAACACTAGTTGTTTATGACGAAAATAAATTAAATTATTTAAACAATATTTCCATAGGAAGTGCACATATAACAAGTGATATTTCCAAGGTTTTAAAATATGATTTTAAAAAATCTGAAAATATCAAAAAATCTCTTAAACAGTCCAACTCTACATTTATCAATAATGAAAAAACAAAAAATGTTCTGTTAGCAATAATTCATGCTAGAGTTGAAGAAATAATTGACCTAAGTTTTAAAAACTTTAACAATTTAAATTATTTAAAAAACTATAGTTCGATATTAATTTTTACTGGCGATGGTTCAAAAATTTTAGATAAGAATTCGATATATCTTAAAGATGAATATAAATTTTTTAATGATATGACCTTTTTTGAGGAAAACACTGATTCAATATGTGAAGCAGGTTATTTGTTTCATACCTCTGAAAAATCAGACGAGATCTTAATAGTACCAAAAACTTATAAAAAACAGGGTTTTTTTGAAAAACTTTTCTATTATTTCAGTAGATAATTGTATTTTACTGTAACATTTCTTGTTTTTTTAATTTTGATTAAGATTTGTATAGTTCAATATGTCCATCTTAAATCAAAAAACAGTTAATTCAAAAATAAGCATTTCAGGCATTGGTTTACACTCAGGCAAAAATGTAAATTTAAATATTTTACCCGCCAATCCAAATGAGGGAATAAACTTTAAAAGAGTTGACATAGTAAATGACGAAAAAATAGTTTCTCCTTTATATAATAATGTTTGCGATACAAATCTTTGCACAACTATAACCAATCATGCTGGAGTGAAAGTTTCTACTATTGAACATTTAATGGCTGCTTTATATATTTTAGGAATAGATAATGTTTTAATTGAATTGGATAGTCAGGAAGTGCCAATTTTAGATGGTTCTTCTAAAGAATGGATAAGTATCATTAAAAAAGCTGGTATAAAAAATTCTAACTCAGCGATAAAAGTTATTAAAATTAATAAAACAGTCGAAATTAAAAATAGTGATAAGTTTATAAGGGCCGATGTATCAAATATTAATCTAGATATAGATTTTGAGATTAAATATCCAAATACAATGATAGGAAATCAAAGAAACAAGATCAGTGTATATAACGATAATTTAGAAGACATCTATAGCTCAAGAACATTTTGTAAATACGAGGATATTGATAAGTTAAAAAGACTTGGTTTAGCTAAAGGTGGAAGTTTAGATAATGCTTTAGTTGTAGATAAATTCAAATTATTAAATAAAGAGGGATTGAGAAATAATAAAGAATTTGTAAACCACAAAATTCTGGATTGCATTGGTGATATATATCTCTCAGGATATAAAATTGTAGGATCTATAACTTGTTCTCAAGGTGGTCATAGCTTAACTCATCAGCTATTGTTAAAATTATTCAGTGATAAGAAAAATTATTCGGTGTTTGAACTAAAAGGTAAAAATTTACCTCATTCATTAATTGAAAAATATCAATTAAAATCTATAGCTTAATTTAGTATTTTTATATAAATTCCCAAATATTATATTATGAAAAAAATTTTCATTTTTTTTATCTTTTTTACATATTTAATAATCTTAGGGTGTGGACAAAAAAAAGTAGAGGTAAAGCCTTTAGAGGACACGAACATAGATAGTCAAATGATAAAAGCTTACAATGAAGGTTTAACAGCTTTAGATAACAAAGATTATATGTTAGCAGTCAAAAAATTTGGCGAGGCTGAAATTTTATATCCTCAATCTATTTGGGCACCTAGGTCAGCTCTTATGGCAGCCTATTCATATTATGTTTATGAAAGATATTTTGATACAATATTTGAATTAGAACGATTTTTAAAAACTTATCCTGAACATAAAAGACAAAATTATGCTTACTATCTTCTTGGTCTGGCATATTACGAACAAATTGTTGATGAAAAGAAAGATCTTGAACCGATTATAAATTCAAAAAAATATTTTCAAACTATTATTAAAGAATATCCGGATAGTGAGTATGCTGCCGATGCAGAGTTTAAATTAGATTTGATTAAAGAAATCTTAGCTGCCAAAGAAATGTACTTAGGAAGATACTATATAGAAAAAGAAAAATGGATACCTGCAATCAATAGGTACAAAATAATATTAGAAAATTATGATGATACTATTTATGTAGAGGAGGCTATACATAGACTTGTTGAAATACATTACAAAGTTGGATTGATAGACGAGTCAAAAAAATACGCCAATTTATTAGGTTATAATTATCAATCTAGCGAGTGGTACGAAAAATCATATAAAATTTTTAATAAAAATTATGAAAAACCAAAAATTAAAACTGCTAAGAATAAAAAAACAATAATTCAAAGACTAAGATCGCTTATTAATTAAAGTATGAGTGAAAAGAAAATTAAGAGTGAATATCAAAAAAAAATTAAGTTATTACAAAAACATAATCTTTTATATTATGATAAGAGTAATCCAAAAATTTCAGATAAAGATTATGATAATTTAAAAGAAGAAATTTTAAAATTAGAGAAACAGTATAATTTTTTAAATGATAGTAACTCTCCTTCAAAAACTGTAGGTTTCAAACCATCCAGAAATTTTAAAAAGTCTGCGCACAGAGAAAAAATGTTATCTTTGTCTAATGCATTTGATGAAGAGGATTTAGTTAACTTTGAGAAAAAAATTTGTAATTATTTAAACTTAGATAAAAATAAGTCATTCGAATACAGCGTTGAGCCAAAAATAGATGGCATATCTGCATCTTTAACTTACAAAAATGGAAGGTTATTATTTGGCTTGTCAAGGGGTGATGGAGAAATAGGAGAGCTTATAACTGAAAATCTTAAAACCATCAACGACATACCCCAGAAAATAAAGCATAAAGATTTTCCTGACGACATAGACATAAGAGGCGAAGTATTTATAACAAATAAAGACTTTGAAAAATTAAAAGATAAATTTGCTAATGCGAGAAATGCTGCTTCTGGATCTTTAAGACAAAAGGATCCAAATCAAACAAAAAAAATTCCACTTAGATTTATTGCTTATAGCTTTGGATACTTTGATAGTAATTTTTTTAAAAAACAGTCAGATTTTATTTTTTCACTGTCAAAGTGGGGATTTAAAACAAGTCAATTTAATAAAGTAATTACTGGAGTCCAAGAGCTAACTAAAAATCATGAAAATTTTGAAAAAAAACGCTTTGATATAGAGTATGATACGGATGGATTAGTTTATAAAGTTAATGACCTAAAACTACAGTCTAGACTTGGGAATGTTGCTAATGCCCCAAGATGGGCTATAGCGCATAAATTTTCAGCAAAAAGTTCGACAACAATAATTGAAAAAATCGAAATTCAAGTCGGCAGAACTGGTGCACTTACACCTGTCGCAAAAGTAAAGCCTGTTAATATTGGAGGAGTGGTTGTCTCAAACGCATCTTTGCATAACGAGGATGAAATAAACAGAAAAGATATAAGGGTTGGAGACACTGTTAAAATCGAAAGAGCAGGAGATGTAATCCCACATGTGATTTCTGTTGATAAAAATTTAAGACCAAAAAATTCCAAAAAATATATATTTCCAAATCAATGTCCATCATGCGGAAGAAAAATTGTTAAAGAATTCAATCCTCTGACAAAGAAGTTCGATGCAGTTAAAAGATGTCCAGCAGAAGGTTACGAATGTGATAAAATATCAGTCGAAAAAATTAAACATTTTATATCTAAGGATGCATTAAATATTGATGGTTTAGGAAAAAAAGTAGTTGAAAATTTTTGGGATTTAAAGATGATTAGAACACCTTTCGATATTTATAATCTAGACTACGATAAAATAAAAAATTTGGAAGGATGGGGAGATCTTTCTGTATCCAATTTAAAATTTTCAATTGAAAAGTCTAAAAATACAACAATCGATAAATTAATTTATTCTTTAGGTATTAGACATATTGGACAAGAGTCTGCAAAATTAATCTCAAATACAATTAAAAATATAGATAACTTATTAAAAATAGATAACACATACGATTTTGATATTCTTTTAAATACAGACGGAATAGGGGACACTCAAATTAAATCTTTGAGAAGTTTTTTTTCAAATAAAGTTAATTTAGAGATCATAAGTAAACTCGCAAAAGTTATGAAAATCAAAAATTTAGTAAAAAACAAAAATGGTAAACTTAAAAATAAATCATTTTTAATAACAGGAAAGTTAGAGGGCATAAGCAGAGCCGAGATTAAATCAATTATTGAGCAGAATGCAGGCAAAATTTTAAGTTCAGTAAATAGTAAATTAGATTATTTAATAACAGGAGATAATCCCACCAAAAATAAACTTATTAAAGCAAAAGAATTAAAAATAAAAGTTTTAGATCAAAATGATTTTAATCAGTTGTTAAAATAAATTTTTTAACCAGATTTTTTCTTCAAAATTAAGATAATTTTTTAATTTCGAATAAACCTCTTTATGATAATCATATAAATATTGTTTCTCTTCAATAGAGAGTAACTTAAAATCTATCAAATCCTTATCTATGGGTGCCAGTGTTAAATTTTCAAACTGCAATTTTTTTTTATTTTTCCTAACATAAATAAGATTTTCAATTCTTATTCCATATTTATTTTTTTTATAATAGCCAGGTTCATTACTCAAAATCATTCCATCTTCCAATTTTACTGTGTTAAATTTAGATATGGCTTGAGGACCTTCGTGAACATTTAAGAAGTAACCTACGCCATGACCAGTTCCATGTGAATAATCTAATTTTTTTATTTTTAACGAATATCTAGCTAATTTATCAATCGTATTTCCTTTGTTGAATTTATTTAAATTTGCTTTTGCAACAGCAATATGTCCTTTTAGAACTCTAGTAAAGTTTTCTTTTATTTTGCGACTTTGATTACTAAAACAAATTGTTCTTGTAATGTCCGTTGTGCCATACTTATATTGCCCACCTGAGTCACATAAATACAAATCTTTGAAATTTAAAATTTTATTAGAATTTTTTGTAGCCTTATAATGTATGATTGATCCATTAGAGCCGCTAGCTGATATTGTTTCAAAGCTTGGATATAAATATTTATTACTTTTTTTTCTAAATTTTTCCAACTTTTTTTCTGCTCCTATCTCAGATATTTTTTTTTTATTTTTATATTTTATCCAATATAAAAATTTGGTAACTGCAACTCCATCATCAATATGAATATTTTTTGTATTATTAATCTCTACTGAATTTTTTATAGATTTTAGTTTGTATATAGGATCCAGTGTCTTTGTAACTTTAAAATTATTTTTAATTAAATTTTCCTCTAAAATAGAGCATGTTGATTCATCTATTTGAAATTTTTCACCTTCTAATTTTAAAAGTAATTTGTAAAAATTTTCTTTTTTTATGAATTTTAATTTTTTAAATATTTTGATTTTTTTTATTTTCTCTAACTTTTTTACATCTGCAATTAAATGAATTTTTCCTGTATTTTGCAAAATTAATTTACAGTTTGGAATTGGACTATTGGGATTATCATAACCTCTGATATTTAATAACCAAGCAACATTCTCGGGAGCACTTATAAATAGATTATTAATTTTTCTTTTTTTTAAATACTTAATTAATCTACCAACTTTAGATTGCCATCTTTCCCCTGTTATTTTTTCGTTTAAAGCAAAAAAACTATTTTTTGATCCTCGGTTAAATTGATTAATGAATCTATTCGTAAAATTTTCTTTAATTGGAATTAAAGAACAGTATTCAGAAAAGTTTTTTCTTAAAAAATTGCTAGTAAATAAACTAGGATCAAACCCGAGTTTTAAAAATTTTGCAGAGTTTTTTAATACAAATTTTGGATTGAATTTTGGTACCTCAAAAATATTAAAATTTGATCCGCTTTGCCTTTGTGCTTGTAGAGTATATCTACCATCTACGAATAAATAATTCTTAGTTTTTAGAATAATTGCAAGACCAGCTGATCCAGTAAAGCCTGTTACAGCTTCCAGTCTATTAGGATTAGAATACTCTGAAAAATATTCATCATTTTTAGGAATTATATAACCATCAATATCATAAAAATTTATTAACCTTTTTACGATTTTGATGTACATTTTATTTCAGTCTTTTTTGATATCTTAGCCATCCAGGGCTCTTTATTTCGCTTTCAAATTCAACGTCTTGATTAAATTCAAAATCTGCTACTTCATTTTCGTTTTGAATGTTTTTTTCAATATTTTCTTCTGGAAGTTCCTCAACAAATCTTGATGCCATACTATCCATCCAGTCGCCCTGATAAAATCTATTCATTGAGAATGAGACGTTAACTAATTTTTTCGCCCGTGTAATCCCAACGTAAGCCAATCTTCTTTCTTCCTCCAAACCTTTATCCCCTTTTTCCTCAATTGATTTTTGATGTGGAAACAGGCCTTCCTCCCATCCCGGTAAAAACACAACATCAAACTCAAGTCCTTTCGAAGCATGCATTGTCATTAAATTAACTTTCTGTCCCTCCCAATCTTGATCAATTGATGTTGCTAAAGACACATGTTCTAAAAAACTATCAAGATTGTCAAACTCCTTCATTGCATTCATTAGTTCTTTAATATTTTCTACTCTATTTTCGTTATCTAAATCTTTTTTATTTTTTAACATTGAGCTATATCCAGACTCGTCCATAATTGTTTGCAGTAATTTCACATGGTTTGTTCCGTTTAAATGATCTCTTGACCATTTTTCTATTAACTTAATTATTGATGACAATCCAATTTTAGTTTTGGGCTTTATTTTATTTAACTCTAATAATTTTTTTGATGAATCCATAAGAGAAATTTTATTTGATTTTGCATAATTACTGATAGTATTTATAGTGGTATCACCAATTGACCTTTTTGGGACATTTACAATTCTTTCAAATGCAAGGTCATCTTTATGCTGATTAACAATTCGTAAATAGCTAAGACAATCTTTTATTTCTGCTCTCTCATAAAATTTTATACCCCCAATAATTCTGTAAGGTATACCTATTTTAAGAAACCTCTCCTCAAACTCACGAGTCTGAAATATGGCTCTAACCAATATGGCCATATTATTAAATCCAAACTCATTTTTTAGACTTTCTATTTTATCTCCGACATTTATTGCCTCATCTTTTCCACTTTTATAACAACTTAAGTTTATCAAATCACCCTTTTCTCCATCGGTATAGATCTTTTTTCCAACACGATTTTTATTATTTTCAATTAAAAAAGATGCTGTGTTCAAAATATTTTGGGTTGATCTATAATTTTTTTCTAATCTAATTATTTTAGTATTTTCGTAATATTTATCAAATTCTAAAAAATTCTTAATTTCCGCTCCTCTCCAACTGTAGATTGATTGATCATCATCGCCAACACAACATAAGTTTTTATGATGCGAACTTAAATAGTTTAACCATTTGCTTTGAATTACATTAGTATCTTGATATTCATCAACTAAAATATATTTAAAATTATTAGAATAAATTTTACATATATCTTCGTTATTTTCAAAAATTTTAACACAATGTAAAATTAAATCTCCAAAGTCGCACGCATTTAAATCAAGTAGTTTTTGTTGATATATTTTATAAACATTTAAAAATTGTCTTTCCAAGAGTTCGGATTTTTTAATCTCTACATCTAAAGGATACCAGCCTTTGTTTTTCCACTTATCAATTACTGAGATAATATAATTTGGAGAAATTTTTTTAACATCTATATTCTCGGCTTTACAAATATTTTTAATTAACCTTATTTGGTCATCTGTATCTAAGATTGTAAAATTATAATTTAAACCAACTGCTTTCGCATGTTTTCTTAAAAGCTTTGCACTTATTGAATGAAAAGTTCCAAGCCAGGATAAGCCTGAGGAATTTTTTTTTAATATTTCGCTTACTCTATTTTGCATTTCTTTTGCAGCTTTATTCGTAAAAGTTACAGCTAGAATTTGATTAGGAAATGCTTTTTTTTCCTCTATTATATGTGCAATTTTAGATGTCAGAACTTTTGTCTTCCCGGATCCTGCACCGGCTACAATTAATAAAGGTCCATCTAAATATGATACAGCTTCCCTTTGCTCATTATTAAGGCCATTTAGATATTCTTTATTTTTCATATAATTATATTTTTTATAGTATAAGTCTTAAAATTATATGAGAAAAATTTTCCATAAATTCAGTTCGTTTCAGCTTGTTTTTATAATTTTTTTCGGTGTTTTTTTTTCATTTTTGATTATTTTATCAATACCATCCTTATTTGATTACTCAAAATTTATTAAAAAAATAGAAACACAAGTCGAATCAGATTTTGGTATAAGACTTTCAAAAATTTCAAAAATAAAATATAGATTTGTTCCATCACCTCATTTAGTCTTAGAAAAGTTTGATCTTAGTTTAGACGAAAAAAAAGATTCTCTTATTGCTTCTCCAGAAAATTCAAAAATATACGTCCCTTTTTTTAATTTATATAAAAAAAACGATTTGACTGTAAACAAGATTGTTTTGAAAAATGTAAATTTTAATTTTAATAAAGAAACTTTCAATCTTTTTCTAAATCATTTAATGCAAAATCAAAATAAAAAAGTAATTATAAAAAAATCGAAGTTTTTTTACACTAACCATAAAAATCAAGTATCAACTATAGCAGTATTAAAAGATTTATCATATTTTTCTAACAATAAATCAAATCAAAAAAAACTTAGAATTTTAGGAAATTTATTTGATACAAATTTCAATTTTAATTGGAGTATGGACTTAAATAATAAACATCTTACAAATTTTGAATTAAATTTTAAAAAGCCAAATTTGAATTTTGAAAATAAATTAAATACTTCTAACAAAAATAAGAAAGTTGGCAGCTTAAGAACCACATTTTTAAATTATAAAATTGATGCAGATTATTTTTATAATAACAAATTAATAAAGTTTATTCCTGAAAAAACCAATAAACAAATAGCTTCAATTGGTGGTGTAATTGAACTAAAACCTTTTTCACTAGACCTTGATATAGGTATTAATGAACAAAATATAAATTCAATAATAAATAGTATTTTATACAATTATTATTTTAATAAAGAAAATATTCATAAAAATTTAAATGGTACTATTAGGCTTAATTTCGAAGATATCAAAAATGCGTATTTTAAATCAGGATATATCGAATTTGAAATGTCAGATACTAAAATAAATATATTAAATAATAATCTAAAAATTAGAAATATTGGTAACATTAAAATGTTAAAAAGCTTTTTCTTTGAGCAAAAAGGTGAAATTTTTTTTACATCTCTAATTGAACTTAATGTATCAAACCAGGACGAATTATTTAGAAGATTTTCAATCCCTATTAAAAATAGAAAAAAAGTAGAAAAAATATTCTTAATTTTTGAAAAAAATATAGATAAAAATATATATTCTATTTCTGAATTAAGTTTCAATGAACCATCTGAATTTGAATTTAAGTTAAAAAATTTTAATTTATTAGATAGAAAAACCTTTGACAATTTTCAAAAATTTAGAAAAATTATTAAAGAAGAATTTGTACTTAAAAATTAGGTTTTATTAATTTTTTTGGATCAACAATATTATTATATTCTTTTTCTGAAATTAGTCCTGATTTTATTGCTTCATCTTTTAATCTAGAGTTATTCTTTAGTGCTTTTTTTGCAATTGTGGCCGCATTATCATAGCCTATGTAAGGTGCCAAAGCAGTCACCATCATTAAAGAGTTATCTAAATATTCTTTTATTTTAGTTTTATCTGCTTTAATTCCTTTTACGCAATATTTTGTAAAATTTTTAATGCTATCGCTTAAAAGATCAATTGATTGTAATACATTCTCAGCAATGAGCGGTTTGAATACATTTAATTCAAAATGTCCGCTAGAACCAGCAATTGTTATGCCACTGTGATTACCCATAACCTTTGCACAAACCATCGTTATAGCTTCTGATTGAGTTGGGTTGACTTTTCCTGGCATTATTGAAGATCCAGGTTCGTTAGATGGTAAAATTAATTCTCCATATCCTGCTCTTGGTCCAGATCCTAAAAATCTTATATCATTCGCAATTTTTGTTAAAGATACGGCTAAAGTATTAAGAACTCCTGAAAAATTAACTATAGCGTCATGTGTTGCCAATGCTGAAAACTTATTCTTAGCAGGTTTAAAATTAATTTTTGACTGTTTTTTTATTTCTTTAACTATTTTTTTATCAAAATTTTTTTTGGTATTAATTCCTGTTCCAACAGCTGTTCCACCTTGAGCTAAGAAGTATATTTCTTCCAAGGAATTTTTAATTCTAGAGATGCCCTCCTCTACTTGATTGTTATATCCTGAAAATTCTTGACCTAAAGTAAGAGGTGTTGCGTCTTGAAGATGGGTTCTTCCAATCTTTACGATATTCTTAAATTTAGAAACTTTTTTTTTTAATTCTTTACTTAACAAAAGCAATGATGGTAACAATTTATTTCTTGTCTCCATTGCCACTGCAATATGTATTGCCGAGGGAAATACATCGTTTGTTGACTGAGATTTATTAACGTGATCATTTGGATGTACAGGTTTTTTCGTACCTTTTTTACCACCCATTATCTCGATAGCTCTATTTGAAATTACCTCATTGACATTCATATTCGTTTGTGTTCCAGAGCCTGTTTGCCAAACTTTTAGAGGAAAGTTATCTTTTAACTTACCAGAAATGATATCTTGAGAAGCCTTTATAATAGCATTAGCTATTTTTACATCAATTAAACCATCTCTTTTGTGAACTATTGCTGCTGATTTCTTTATTAATGCGATCGATTTAATTAATACAGGTCTAACTTTAATTTCTCCAATATCAAAATATTTTTTAGATCTTTCTGTGGATGCCCCCCAATACTTATCCCCAGGGACATAAATCGAACCAATACTATCTTTTTCTTCTCTTTTTTTCACAATTTGAATCAAATATTATATTTTAATTTTATACAATAAATGTAATTAAATTAATAGCATAGGTAACACTAAACTAAGGAAGGATTATGACAAACTTTGAAAAGGTTGGTATTTTCATGAAAACTTTTGGTCAAGAATTAAAAAATAAATCTGAGTTATCAACAGAAAAAATTAATAAGCTGAGAATAAGTTTAATTGAGGAAGAATTAGAAGAACTGAAACTAGCAATTAAAGAGAACAATATAAAGGAAGTGGCTGATGCATTGACTGATATATTATATGTAACATATGGTGCCGGTCATGCTTTCGGAATAAACCTTGATAAATGTTTTGAAGAAGTGCAAAATTCGAATATGAGTAAACTTGGCGATGATGGGAAGCCAATTTATAATGAGCACGGAAAAGTTATGAAAGGACCAAGTTATTTTAAACCTGACCTTAATAAATTTATAAACTAGTCAAATTTAAACCAATAAGGTTTTTTAATTTTAACCAAGGCACTTCCACATTTAAATATTTTTTCAAATTCGAAATTCTTGTCTTTAAATTTTATAATTGCGAATGGAAATTTATTATTTATTAAGACCCTGCCTAATTCTGTATTTTGATGATGAATAATATTATCCTTACTTAAATCACCCTCAATTACCTCAACAGGAAAAAGTCTTTTATAAAGCTTATCTTTTAATTTTATTCTTGCAGTATTTTCTTGACCAACATAACAGCCTTTTTTAAAATCAATACCATTTAGCTCATTTAAATTACATTCAATCCCAAATAAATTATTTTGTAATTTATCTGTATTAATTTGTGGAATTCCAAGTTTATTACTAACAGAATAGTATTCATCTAAATTTGAAGACTTAAGTTCTAATAATTTTAAAGATAAATGCAATTTTTCTAAATTTGTAATCAATCTTGCGCCTAAATCTTTGTGTCTTGGATCTAAATAAATAGGATCTTCCCTGAATTTAGTTGTGTGCCCAAGCACATCCTTGCTATTTTCTAAAGTTAAAAATTTTTCTCTACTCAAAACAGCAACTACGAATTCATTACTTAAATTTAAAATCTCAACTTTTGATCTAAACTTATATGAATTGAGTTTTATGAATAACTCATCTATTGTTTTTTTCTCACATTCAAGAAAATATCCTTTTTTATGTTTTGTAATTATAAATTCAAATAAATATTTTCCTTGAGGTGTCAAAAGTGATGCAAAGCAACTATTTGTCTCGCTAACCTTTTTAATATCATTTGAAATCAGATTTTGTAAAAAAGTATCTTTATCTTCTCCATTAATATATAAGACACCTCTTTCCTCTAATATAAATACTTCATTTATTTTCATAATTGATTGTTTAATAAATATAATATAATTACTTTTTTACTAAATGTTAGATCTCATAGTAAGAAATGGCACGTGTTTTATTGATGGAAATCTATCTAAATATGATATTGGCGTTCAAAATGGTAAAATTACACATATAGGGGATTTAACAAAAGAACAATCAAGTAACACAATAAATGCTGATGGAAAAATAGTCTTTCCTGGTTTAATGGATACTCAAGTTCATTTTAGAGAACCAGGATCTGTTGATGCAGAAGATTTACATTCTGGCAGTAGAGCAGCTATTGTCGGTGGTATCACAAGTGTTTTTGAAATGCCTAATACAAACCCACCCACAACGAATTTTGAGGAATTTCAAAAAAAAATAAATATTGGAAAAAGAATGTATTGTAATCATGCTTTCTATTTTGGTGCAACTGCTGAAAATTACGAAGTATTAGAAAAATTGAAAAATTTAGAAGGATGTTGTGGAATTAAATTATTTGCCGGTTCCTCTACTGGGAATTTGCTAGTTGATAAAGAGGAAGATATAGAAAAAGTTTTTAAGTACGCTTCAAAAGTAGTTGCTGTACACTCAGAAGATGAGGAAATACTTAAATTAAGAAAAAAATTAATCCAAAAGGGTGATGTAAAGACTCACCCAGTTTGGCGAAATGAGGAGGTAGCAATATCGTCAACTAGAAAAATTGTAAAGATTGCAAAAAGATTAAATAAAAAAGCACACATTCTTCATGTTACAACTAAAGATGAAGTGGACTTTCTTTCACAGAATAAAGGAAATATTACTTTTGAAATTACACCCCAACATTTAACTATGTATGCTCCTAACTGCTATGATAAATTAGGAACTTACGCTCAAATGAATCCACCTATTCGAGATAAATCTCATTATGATAGGTTGTGGTATGCTATAAGAAATGATTACAATGATACAATAGGTTCAGATCATGCTCCGCACTTAAAAATTAATAAGGATAAACAATACCCAGACTCTCCTTCAGGAATGCCAGGTGTGCAAACAATATTGCCTGTTATGCTGAACCATATGAATGACGGAAAAATTAAATTAAATCAAATCGTTAAATTCTTATGTGAGAATCCAGTTAAAATTTTTGGTATTAAAAATAAAGGATATATAAAAAAAGAATTTGATGCAGACTTCACTATAGTAGATTTAAACAAAGTAATAGAAATTAAAAACGAAAATATCGAAAGTAAATGCGGATGGTCTCCATTTGATGGATATAAATTTAAAGGTACGCCAATTTATACGATCATTGCTGGAGAAATAAAAATGCAAGATGGTAAAATAATCGGTGAACCAACTGGCAAACCTCTAAGTTTTAAATAGCTTTAGAAGAAAAAGAATTTACTAAAACTACACCAACTATAATTAAAAATAGCCCTAAAATAGCTTGCCAACTTAAAGTTTGCTTAAAAAAAATATATCCTAAGATTGCTATAGTAAAAATTCCTAGACCACTCCAAACACCATAAACAATTGCAATTGGCAGTTTGTTTACAACAAAAGTTAATAGGTAAAATGCAGATAAATAAAATACTGCTAGAAAAAAAGTTGGTATTGGTTTAGTGAAGTTTTGACAAACTGGTAATAGCATTGTGCCACAAACCTCACAAATTATTGCACCTGCTAGAAATAAATAAGTTTTTATCATTACTTGATAATTTTATGGGTTATTAAATCATTTTTTATTTCATCTAATATTGCTGGATCATCTATAGTTGCTGGCATTTTATACTCTTCCTTATCAGCAATCTTTCTTACGGTTCCTCTCAAAACTTTTCCTGATCTAGTTTTTGGAAGTCTTTTAACTACAATTGCTGTTTTAAACGCTGCAACAGGTCCAACTTTATCTCTAACCATTTGAATACATTCCTTGGATATTGTTTCATTATCTTTAGCTACTCCAGCTTTTAAAGCTATTAAACCAATAGGTAATTGACCTTTAAGCTTATCTGCAATTCCTATCACAGCACATTCAGCTACAGACTGATGTTCAGATAATACTTCCTCTATTGCACCAGTTGATAATCTATGACCAGCTACATTAATAATATCATCCGTTCTTGACATTATCCATATGTAACCATCTTCATCTATATGACCCGCATCATATGTTTGATAATACCCATCGTAATTAGACATGTAAGTGTTTTTATATCTCTCATCTGCATTCCATAAAGTTGGGAACGTTCCAGGAGGCAGAGGTAACTTTACAACGATGTCACCCATCTCATTCGGTTTTGCTATAGATTGATCCGGTTTTATAATTTTTACATCATAACCAGGAACCGCCCTGCAAGCTGAGCCATATTTAGTTTTCATCATTTCAATACCTGTACAGTTAGAGCTTATGGCCCAACTAGTTTCTGTTTGCCACCAGTGATCAATTACAGGAACTTTTAATAATCTCTCCGCCCATTTAATGGTATCTGGATCTGCTCTTTCTCCAGCTAAAAACAAACTCTTAAAAGAACTAAGATCATATTTTGAAAAGAATTTGCCTTCAGGATCTTCTTTTTTTATAGCTCTGAAAGCTGTAGGTGCAGTAAAAAGAGATTTAACTTTATATTCAGAAATAATTTTCCAAAATGCGCCAGCATCAGGTGTACCAACTGGTTTGCCTTCAAAAAGAACTGTCGTACATCCCTTAAATAAAGGGGCGTATACAATATAAGAATGACCAACTATCCAACCTATATCACTGGCAGACCACCACACATCTCCTTCGTCAATATTATAAATGTTCTTCATCGTCCATTTAAGAGCTACTATATGACCACCTATGTCTCTGACTATCCCTTTAGGTACTCCAGTAGTTCCAGATGTATATAAAATATATGCATATTCATTTGAATTCATCTCTACACAATCTACATCTTTAGAATTTGATAAAGCTTCGTCCCAACTTATTTCGATCTGAGGATTTAACTTAACCTCATTCCCTTTTCTTTGAAAAAAAATTACCTTTTCTACTTTATGTGTTGCTAGTTTCATTGCCCCATCAACGAGAGGTTTGTACTCGACTGTTCTAGATGGCTCGAAACCACAAGAGGCTGTGATTAAAATTTTTGCTTTACTATCATCTATTCTACTTGCAAGTTCATTTGAGGCAAATCCTCCGAAAACAACAGAATGAATTGCTCCTATTCTACTGCATGCAAGCATTGCTATTACTGCTTCAGGTATCATTGGCATATAAATTATTACTCTATCACCTTTGCTGACACCTTGATTGACTAAAGCACCTGCGAATTTAGATACTTTTTCTTTTAATTCTATATAAGTATGTTTTGATTTGTTTCCGGTAATAGGACTATCATAGATTAAAGCAGTTTTATCACCATTACCTTTGTCAATGTGAACGTCTAAAGCATTATAGCAAGTATTTGTAACACCATCCTCGTACCACTTGTAAAAAGGATGATTTGATTTATTCAAAATTTTTGTAGGTTTTTTGAACCAAAAAATATCCTCTGAATTATTTCTCCAAAATTCCTCCGGGTTTTCTATTGATTTGTTGTAGATTTCCTGAAAATTCTTTTTCATACTAAGTTGATTCCTTACGACTAAAATATATTGATTTTATGTTACAGGTTGTATTTAATTTTAAAAAGTCAATAAAATCAATACTTATTAAGGGTAAAAAAGTCTTCAATAAACTAATTTAATTTGCTATTTAGCCACCATTATGGGTTTGTTGCGGAATAAACCCATAGTTTAAATTTAAACTAATAAAAACTAACTAATGAGGGAGTTTTTTATGAAAACATTAAAAACGTTAGCATTTGCTGCGATAGCTCTAATTGGAGCATCTACAGGTGCTAATGCTGCTGAAGCCTTTTTAGCTACAGACGATTTCGTAGGTATTTCGTTTTGGTTAATTTCAATGGGTATGTTAGCAGCCACTGCGTTTTTCTTTATGGAGCAAGCTAATGTTAGCACTCAGTGGAGAAAATCGGTAAACGTAGCTGGACTAGTAACTGGTATAGCGTTCATTCACTATATGTACATGAGAGCGGTTTGGGTTGAGACAGGTGATACTCCAACTGTTTACAGATATATTGACTGGTTAATTACTGTACCTTTACAGCTAGTTGAGTTTTATTTAATTCTTGCAGCAGTAAGAAAAGTTCCAACTGGAATATTCTGGAGAATATTAATTGGTTCTATCGTCATGCTTGTAGGTGGATATGCAGGAGAAGCTGGATTCATTAACGCTATGCTTGGTTTCATTATCGGTATGGCTGGATGGATTTACATTCTTTATGAAATATTCTCTGGTGAAGCAGGTAAGTCAATGGCTAAATCAGGTAACAAGTCTCTTGTTACTGCGTTCAGTGCATTGAGAATGATTGTTACTGTTGGTTGGGCAATCTACCCACTTGGATATGTGTTTGGATATCTAACAGGCGGAATAGATGCAAACTCTTTGAACGTAATTTACAACCTAGCTGACTTTGTGAACAAGATCGCTTTTGGTCTAATCATCTGGTCATGTGCAGTTGCAAACTCTTCTAAGAGAGCTTAATTAAAAGATAACTAAACTTTTAAATAGGGCAAGTTTCGTACTTGCCCTATTTTTTTTTGCACCTATATAAAAATTATGGCAAAGATCACTTACGTTGAGCACAATGGAAATTCACATACGGTTAATGTAGAAAATGGGTTATCTGTGATGGAAGGCGCTGTTCAAAATAATATACCAGGAATAGACGGGGATTGTGGAGGTGGCATGTCATGTGCAACTTGCCATGTTTACGTCAAAGAAGAGTGGTTTGATAAACTAGAAAAAAAATTAGATGGCGAAGAAGATATGTTAGATCAAGCTTACGAGCCAAAAAAAAATAGCAGGCTTAGTTGTCAGTTGACTGTCTCAGATGAATTGGATGGATTGATTGTTAATATGCCAGACAAACAAGTATAATGATAAAAACTGATGCATTAATTATAGGAGCAGGTCCAACAGGATTATTCACAGCTCATCAACTTAAAATTATAGGATTAGATTGTGAGATTGTTGACAACCTTGATAAGGCAGGTGGTCAATGTATTGAGCTTTATCCAGATAAACCTATATATGATATTCCAGCAATCCCTGAGTGTACTGGAGAAGAACTGACAAAAAATTTATTAGATCAATTAAAACCTTTTAATATTAATTTCCATTTAGGTGAAAGAGTTGATGAACTAAAAAAAAATGAGAATAATTGGGAAGTTAAAACTAACAAAGGGAAAAGCTTTTTAACTCCAAATGTAATTATAGCTGGTGGGGTAGGATCTTTTGAACCAAGAAGATTTTCACCAAAGGAGTGTGAACAATTTGAAGATAAATCAATTTTTTATTCAATTAAAAATAAAAAAATATTCGAAGGTAAAACTGTTTCAATCTTTGGGGGAGGGGATAGTGCTCTTGATTGGGCTGTAGAATTATCAAAAAATTCAAAGGTAAATTTAATACATAGAAGAGATGAGTTTAGAGGTGCACATGCAACTTTAGATAAAGTGCATGAGCTTCAAAAATCTGGTAAAATCGAATTATTTACAAAATATCAGTTAAAAACCGTTAAAGGTAATGGTACTTTGGAAAGTATTGATATCGAACACGAAAATAAAGAAATAAAAAATCTTAAATCCGATTATGTACTAGGATTTTTTGGATTAATTATGCAACTTGGTCCAATTGCCAATTGGGGGCTGAATTTAAATAAGAAAACAGTAGAAGTTGATACAGAAAAATTCGAGACAAACCAAAAAGGAATTTACGCCATTGGAGATATTTGTAATTATCCTGGAAAGTTAAAGTTAATCTTATCAGGATTTCATGAAGGTGCGCTTGCTGCTCGTGCTTGTTTTAAGTTAGCTAGACCTAATGAAAAATATAGATTTGAATTTACAACATCATCAAAAACAATAAAGGAAAGACTGGGCGTAAAAAGTGATTGAATTATTTGCGTCTGATACACCAAACGGAAAAAAAATAAGTATAATGTTGGAGGAAATAGAATTTCCCTACAAGGTTACAGCTGTCGACCTAGGTAAAGGAGATCAATTTGATCCAAAATTTATAGAAATTAGTCCATTTAGCAAAATACCTGTCATCAAAGACGATAAAGAGAGCGTGTTTGGTTCTGGAGCAATATTAATTTACTTAGCTGAAAAAAGTAAAAAGTTTTACGATTTAGATAATAAAGTTAAAATTAATCAGTGGTTAATGGCTCAAATGGGACTCGTTGGACCAATGATCGGTCAGTATCATTCATTTTACAAATTTAATAAAGGCAAAAGTAAGTATGGAGAAGAGAGATATCACAAAATCACAAAAGATTTATATGAAAGACTTAATGCAAGATTATCTAAATCAAAATATCTTGCCGGTGAAAAATATACAATTGCAGATATTGCTACGTGGCCATGGATAGCAAGACATGAATGGCATGATATTGGATTGGGTAAATTCGAAAGCTTATCGAAGTGGTATATGAATATCGCTGAAAGAGATGCAGTTGTAAAAGGATATAATTTTATGGGGGCTGGAGAGATTCCTAAACCCTAATCGTCAGCGTAAACTTTTTCCTCTTTTTCATGTTTTTCTTGTGCAGCAATACATAAAGTTGCAACAGGTCTAGCCATTAATCTTTTTAAGCCTATTGGCTCACCTGTATCTTCACAAAAACCATATGTTCCGTCTTGAATTTTCTTTAAAGCAGAGTCGATTTTTGTAATTAGTTTAATTTGTCTATTGATTGCTCTCATCTCAACATTTTTTTCAGTATATGATGAAGCCTGATCAACAATGTCTGCAGAGGCACTGTTATCATCGAGTGAACTGTTAAATAATGCTTCATTGCTACTTCTTTTTAAATCTATTTTCCAATCAAGTAATTTTTTCTTGAAGAATGCTAGATGTTTTGCACACATGTATTTTTCTGTTTCTTTCGGAATATATGTTTTAGAGATCTTTACCATTCTCAAATATTTAAGTCCGGTGAATATATTCATGAATTAATTAGTGTCAAGAAACCATTAATTGTATAAATTAAGATAAATGGCCTTAAATAATAAAAATATAAATAATTATTTTTATGTTTTTTTAATATCTCACTTAATTATTTGGACAGTGATTCCATCTTTTACAAATAATAATTTACCACTTGATACTATAGAAGCCCTTGCATGGGGGAGTAATTTAGATTGGGGTTTTAATAAACATCCTCCTATGAGTGCAGTTATGGTTGAAATATTTTATCAAATATTCGGATCTAATGATTGGGCGTATTATTTTTTAAGCCAAATTTGTTTAATTATATGTTTTTATGTAATTTATAATTTTTCAAGCGATCTATTTTCAAAAAAAATATTTTCTCTAATTTCTGTTTTGTTATTAGAGGGAATATATTTTTACAATTATACATCCCCTGAGTTTAATGTTTATGTTGCAGAAATTCCTTTTTGGGCGCTTTCAGTATACTTTTGTTGGAAAGGGATAAAAAACAATAAAATTATAGACTGGTTTTTACTTGGAACCTTTTCTGCCTTTGGATTGCTTAGCCATTATTTATTTATATATATATTAATTACAATTATTTTAATTTGCTTTTTTTTTAATAAGATAAATAAATTAAGTTTTAAATTTCTGTATTCACTAATACCTTTTTTTTTAATGTTTTATCCACATTTAAATTGGATTTTAGAAAACGATTTTGTTACATTAAAGTATGGTATTCATAGAACAGGATCTGAAGATAGGAACTTATTAAATCATTTTGTACTTCCTATAATATTTTTTTTAAAACAGCTCGGTGTATTAATTCCTTTTTTTATAATATTTTATTTTATAAATAAAAAATTTAAATTAAATTTAAATTATAAAGATAAAAATTTTGTATTTTTGTTAATTATAAATTTTATGCCTTTTATTCTAATTTTTCTTACATCTTTAGTTTTGGGAATTAAAATAAGGACTATGTGGATGACACCTTTTTATATTTTTTTAGGTTTATTTTTTGTTTATGTTTCTCAATCTTTCATTAAAACTAATAACCTGAAAAGTTTTTTAGTTGCATTTTTAATATTCTTTACTTTTTCACCGTTTGCATATGCATATGTATCAATAACAAAAACCGACAAAAGGACAGACTATCAAGGAAAAAAAATCGCGAAAATCATAAACGAAGAATGGGAAAAATATTCTAAGGGGGAATTTGAATTAGAGTCTGTTATTGGAGATGAGTGGGTGGCTGGAAATCTTTCTTATCATCTTAAATCAAGACCAAAATGGTATAGTTTTTCAAAAAATTCAGGAAAACTAAAAGGCGGATTAATTATTGCAAACCATCCCGATATAAATTGTAATAATGAATTTGTGGCAGTATTTAAAGTTATAAAACTTGATATAGAGGGAAAACCTTGTTTTGTAATGTTTAAAAATAGAAATTAATATGAATATTAGCGATAAGTGGAAAAAAATATTATTTGCAGCAGTTATAATTATTGCTATTGAATTATCAGGTTATGGAATTTTTGCATCGTTTTTTAGATTACTAGGTTCTGTGAGTCCATGAAAATTAAAATTTTAATTCCGATTTACAATGACTGGCAATCCGCAGATAAATTAATTAATAAAATTGATAATTTAGTAAAAGAAATTAATCATGAATTTTCGGTAGTTATAGTAAATGATGGTTCTTCAGAAATAAAACCAGATGGATTTGGTTTTTCAGAAAATTTACATTCAGTTCAAATTTTAAATATTAAAAAGAATATGGGTCATGCTAGATGTATAGCAACAGGACTAAAGCATATTTTCCAAAACGATGAATTTGATTACATCATACCTATGGATGGAGATGGTGAAGATAGGCCTGAAGAAATAAAAATATTTATTGATAATTTAAGTTATAACCCCGATACAACAATCGTAGGTGAAAGAGTAAAAAGATCTGAAGGAATAGTTTTTAAATTAAGCTATATTATTCATAAATTAATTACATTTATATTCACAGGTAAATCAATAAAGTTTGGTAATTACACTTTTTTGCCAAAAAAAACTGTAGAAAAGCTTATAAATGATAAATCTACATGGAGTAGTTTTTCTGGGGCCTTATCAAAATTAGAAAAAAATCTAGCAACAATTCCATCTGAAAGAGGAGCAAGATATTTTGGACCCTCAAAAATGAATTTTCTAAATTTAGTTAAACATTCCTTGTCTATCATCGCTGTTTTTAAAGCAAGTGTAATCATTAGATCTATTGCATTTTATGCAATCTATTTAATATTAATTTCTAATAATCTAAGCGTCATTACATGTGTTCCTTTAGCTCTCATTGTTATTTTTGGCATATTGATTGTTAAAATTTCTGGAAGAGAAAATATTGATGAATTTAATAGTTGCCTTAACAATATTGATAGTGTCGATACTATTAAATAGCTTTTATCGTTGGTATACAATAGAAGTCTGCTGTATCAATCTTTGATGAGTGCTCCCTTTTCATAAACCATTTTTTTCTAATTCCTGCACTGGCTATACTTAATGTACGTCTTCCAAACCTAAAATTAGTTTTATCTATTGATCTCATTAATTTATTAATTTTTTCGTCTTTCTCTGATGCAAATAAATTTTCTTTACTATTTTCATCTGATAACCCACTGAACATTACACCAGCCTTTTGATATCTATAACCGTTCCTATAAATGCTCTCCAAAATAGTAATTGCCGTTTTTACTGTTTCGATGCTGTTATTCGTTGCAATTGGAAAATCAATAGTCTTGGAATTTGAATAGTATCCAAAATTTTTTTGAAAAGGACTCGTTCTAACAAAAACAGTTAAAGCTTTTGCAACTAAATTTTCACTTCTGAGCTTCTCTGAGGCGTTTAGGCAATAACTTGCTACTGCCTCTTTCAGCTCCTGAAAGTTTTCAACTCTTTTTCCGAAAGAACGGGAAACTACACAACTTTTTCTTTTTGATGTTGTTTTTTCAAGCTCAATACAAGATATTCCTCTTAGTTCCATTGCAGTCCTAGAACTTAAAACATTTGAACATTTTTTTATCCAAGTATTTGATTTATTTTTAAGTTGTTTTGCATTATATATTCCATTTTTCTGATAAAACTTTGTAAGCTGTCTTCCCACACCCCAAACATCGTTAATTTCAACTTTTTCCAAAATTGGATCAAGATTTTCAATTCCTATTAAGCTAGTGACACCTGCTTTAGTTTTTTTTGCAATATGATTTGCAACTTTACTTAAAGTTTTAGTTTTAGCTATTCCAATACTTGTTGGTATACCAGTCCACTTCAGGACAGTAGATCTAATTTCTTTACCCACTTCTTCTATTTCTTTATCTGAAAAATTTGATAAATCCATAAAAGCTTCATCTATAGAATAAACCTCGATATCGGAATTAAATCTTTTTAAGGTTCTCATAACTCTTCTTGATAAATCGCCGTACAAAGAGTAATTTGAAGAAAATACATTTACATTATTTTTAATAATAATATCTTTTGCTTTAAAATAAGGCTCTCCCATTTTTATACCTAAAGCTTTAGCTTCATTAGATCTTGAAATAATACATCCATCATTATTTGATAAGACTACAACGGGCTTTCTTCTTATCTTAGGATTAAATAATCTTTCACAAGACACATAGAAAGAGTTACAATCTACTAACCCTATTTTTTTAGTATACTGAGTGGATGACATAGGTAACAACTCCCCAAATAAATATATCTTCTTCTTCGTTAATTAAAATACGATCTTCAAACTTTTTAGAACCAGAGGTTAAAAACTTTTTATCTCTTTCTTGTACAAAAGTTTTTACTACAAGTTCATCGTGAACATTCGCAATTACAGTTGAAAAATTTCTTGGATTTAAACTTTTATCAACGACTAGTATATCTCCGTCATTAATACCGACATCAGTCATTGATCTTCCCTGAACTCTAATTACAAAAGTTGCTGGTACATTTTTTATTAGATGAACGTTAAGATCTATATCTTCCTCAATATAGTCAGTTGCTGGAGACGGGAAACCAGCGCCAGCTTTGTGTAAATAATAAGGTATAGTAAGCTTCATAATTGTTCTTGTTTTGTTCTATTTTTAACTTAATTATCTAATAGTGTCAATCAGGTTGTATTTTGAGTCTAGAATTGAATCAAAAGTGAATCAAAACGAGAACATCGAAACAAGATTTAGTGTTCTTGTGGATAACTTTAACCAGTAGTAGTTTATAAATCATATTTAAAATAAAAAATTAAGATGAAAAATGTATCGTGTCATTGCGGAAAAGTTAAATTACAAATCAAAGTAGATGATATTGGAAAACTACAAAGATGTAATTGTTCAATTTGTAGAAAAAAAGGTTCGATAATGGCAGCGGTAGATTTAAACAATCTAGAAATTTTAGAGGGCAAAGAAAATTTATCTATGTATCAATTTAATACAAAAGTTGCAAAGCACTACTTCTGCAAAATATGCGGAATATATACTCATCATCAAAGAAGAAGTAATCCAAATGAATTTGCGGTAAATGTTGGGTGTATAGATGAAATTGATCCATATGAGTATTTTAATTTAAAAGTAGAGAATAATGATGGAAATAACCATATACTAGATAGAGTAAAAAAATGAAAAAAAAATTAACTTGTCATTGTGGTGGTGTAGAAGCAGAAGTAAATATCCCGGAAACAGGAATTGAAAAATTAATGAGATGCAATTGTACTCTGTGTAAAAGAAAAGGCTATATCATTGGTGTACTAGGAGAAAATGATTTTACACTTATTAAAGGTAAAGAGTTATTAAAACTTTACCAGTATTATACTAACACAGCAAAGCATTTTTTTTGCTCTGTGTGTGGAATTCATACTCACAATAATCCAAGAATTAATCCAAAAATTTTTGGAGTTAACGTTGCATGTATTGATGGAATAGATCCATTTAAATTAGAAAATGTTGGTTTAAATGATGGTCAAAATCATCCTTTAGATAAAAAAAAATAAAATGAGAATTTATAATGACTGCTACAAAGTAGTAAGAAGAAAATGTTTTAATTTCATTAAATCTCAAGAAACAAGCAAAGAAAAATTTAAAAACAAAGAAAGAATGATTAAAAATTTTCTAATTCCTGTATCTTTTTGGATCTCAAAAAAATGTAAATCGAAACCCTATTTAATTGGACTTGCAGGTGGTCAAGGAACTGGAAAAACCACAATATCGTCAATTCTTAAAATTATATTAATTAATTATTTTAAACTAAATGTATTTAAAATCTCAATAGATGATTTTTACAAAACGAGAAAAGACCGAATTAATCTATCTAAAAGAATACATCCAATGCTCTTAACAAGAGGTGCGCCAGGAACACATGATATAAAAATGATGTTAGATTTTTTTAAAAAATCGAAAAAAAGTAAATTTAAAAAAATGAAACTACCTTTGTTTGATAAATCTATAGATGATAGACTTCCAAAAAAAAAATGGTATGAAATAAAAAAAAGACCAGATGTCATAATTCTTGAAGGTTGGTGTGTTGGGGCTAAAGCTCAAAAAAATCGAGAAATAAAGAAACCAATCAATAGTATGGAAAAGACAATGGATAAACGATTAAAATGGAGAAAATTTGTTAACCATAATCTACAAACATCTTATAAAAAATTATTTAAACAATTAGATTCTTTACTTTATTTAAAGGCTAGCAGTTTTAATCAACTTAGAAAATGGAGATTAAAGCAAGAGAAAAAGTTGAAAATACAAACAAAAAATAAAAAGAACCTTAAAATTATGGATAAAAAAGATGTGATGAACTTTATGCAAACTTATCAAAGAATTACAGAAAATATGTTTAAAAACGTACCTAAATATGCTTCTATTATAATGAACTTAAATAGTAGTCATCAAATTAAATCAGTAATTTATAAAAAATGAAACTCTTAATACTTATTATTTTAATTTTTGTTTTTAATATTAAAAATGTTTTAAGTGACAGTTTATATGATGCATTAAAAGTAACATATAAAAACAATAAAGAACTAAATGCGGAAAGAGAAAATGTAAACATTGCCGAGGAAGATCTCAAAATCTCAAAGGGTAATTACCTTCCGATTGGAACAATCACAGGATCTAAAAGTCAACAGGATACAAATAAATTAACCAATCAAGGAGGGGGAGATGCTACTATTAATGATGTCAATCCTTTAAACACAACCATTAAACTTGAACAAACTTTAATTGATTTTGGTCGAAATGCTGAACTTAAAAAAAGCCAACTAGGATTAAATCTCTCAAAAGAAAAATTAAAAAAAAAAGAACAAGAAATTTTCTATAAAGCAATTGAGGCCCATTCTAATTTAGTAGCTTCTATTGAAAAAATTGAAATAAATGACAAGAATTTAAACTTACTTATTCGTCAAGTTGAAAATGATAAAACTAGATTAGAAATTGGACAAATAACACTTTCAGATTTGTCTCAATCCGAGTCATCTTTAGCTGGAGCACAGGCAAAAAATATAAAAGCTATTAACGACTTAACAACTAGTAAATTAAATTATGAAAATATTATAGGAAAAATTAATAATATGGATAATTTAGTTAAATCATTAAATCCTATATCGCCATTACCTAAATCTTTAAATGAAGCAATAGAATTATCAAACAATAATAATCCAGATGTCATTATTGCAAAAATTGAATATGATCAATCAATAAAAGATTTGAAAATATCTAAATCAGATCTTGCACCCACTGCAACTTTATCTATAGAAAGATCGAATACTGAAGATTTAAGTTCTACAGTTGATGAAAAAGAACAAGATACAATTAAAGCTACTGTAACCTGGCCCTTTTTTTCTGGTGGAAAAAATTTAGCTAAAGTTAATAAAAACCAAAGTGAAAAACTAAGAAAGAAACTATTATTAGATAATCAAATTAAATCTAGTGAAACTAATATTGCTAGTGCTTGGTCAAACTATCAAACATCAGAAAGTATTTTAGCCTCAATAAGAGCACAAGTAAAAGCTGCTGAGATTGCGAATGAAGGAATAACAGAGGAATACCAAAGAGGATCTAGGAGCACTCTAGACTTCATTCAATCAACAGCGATATTATTAGATGCAAGAATTTCCTTAGCAAACTCTGAGCGAGACTTTATTCTTGCCCAATATAATCTTTTAAAATCAGTCGGTCTTTTGCAAAGCTCATATCTAAACATCAAATAAATCAAAGTTTTTGAGGCTTGTAGATTTTTATTGCAAATGAGAACAAAAGTAGTACAAATAATATATGATTCGAATGTTAATAAATTACAAAAAAGAGGCATAAAATGACTAAAAATAACTTAAAAGTGGTGAAATCCGCAAAAGATAAAGATTTGGAAAATAAAGAAAAAAATAAAGCGCTAGACGCAGCGATAAGCCAAATAACTGATACCTTCGGTAAAGGTTCAGTGATGAAGCTTGGTCAACAAAAGGCTATGGATGTTGAATCTATTTCAACAGGATCATTAAGCTTAGACCTTGCTCTTGGAATAGGTGGTCTTCCCAAAGGAAGAATTATTGAAATTTATGGACCAGAGTCTTCTGGAAAAACAACATTGGCTTTACAAGTTTTAGCCGAAGCACAAAAAGCTGGTGGGACATGCGCATTTATAGATGCTGAGCATGCTTTAGACCCAGTATATGCAAAGAAATTAGGTGTTGATACAGACTCTTTATTAATTTCTCAGCCAGATACTGGTGAACAAGCTTTAGAGATTACTGATACATTAATCAAATCTGGCTCACTATCAGTTTTAGTTGTAGACTCAGTTGCAGCATTAACGCCTAGAGCTGAAATTGAAGGTGATATGGGAGATCATCATGTGGGTCTTCAAGCAAGGTTAATGTCACAGGCATTAAGAAAATTAACAGGTTCTATTTCAAGAACTAATACAATGGTTATTTTCATTAACCAAATCAGGATGAAAATTGGTGTAATGTTTGGTAGTCCAGAAACTACATCAGGTGGTAATTCACTTAAATTTTATTCATCAGTTAGAATGGATATAAGAAGAATTGGTGCAATCAAAGATAAAGAACAAATTATAGGAAATAGCACTAGAGTGAAAGTAGTTAAAAATAAAGTTGCTCCACCATTTAAAGTAGTTGAGTTTGATCTAATGTATGGAAAAGGAATTAGTAAAACGGGCGAGTTAATTGATCTTGGTGCCAAAGCAGATATAGTTGAAAAATCAGGAGCGTGGTACGCATATAAAGGTGAAAAAATCGGTCAAGGTAAAGAAAATGCAAAACTTTACTTAGAACAAAATCCTAAAGCAGCTGCTGAAATTGAGATGGCAATTAGAGAGAAAGCTGGCTTAATTTCGAAGAAAATAGAGGGAAATCCTATAGAAAAGGAAAAAGTAGAGGCAGCAGAAGCTGTAACTGAAGAAGTTCCTTCAAAAAAGAATTAGCATAAATCTTTTAGCATTAAAAAGGGCGCCTTATTAAGGCGCCTTTTTTTTTAATTAGAATTTACTTACACTGAAAAAACGGTATTTTAAACAAAATGCCAAATAATACCTTAAACGATATAAGAAAAACATTTCTTGAATATTTTAAAAAAAATGGTCACGAAATAGTAGGATCAAGTAATTTAGTACCGAACAATGATCCTACATTAATGTTCGCAAATTCAGGAATGGTTCAATTTAAAAATGTGTTTACAGGACTAGAAAAAAGAAATTATCAAAGAGCTACCACCTCGCAAAAATGTGTAAGAGCAGGGGGTAAGCATAATGACTTAGAAAATGTAGGTTATACTCCAAGACACCATACTTTTTTTGAAATGTTAGGTAATTTTTCTTTTGGAGACTACTTTAAAGAGCGTGCGATTGAATTAGCGTGGAATTTAATTACCAAAGATTTCGGAATTGATAAAAATAAGCTTTATTTTACAGTATTCAACGAGGATGATGAGGCCTTCAATTTATGGAAGAAAATTACTGGTTTTGGAGACGATAGAATAATAAAAATTTCTACTTCAGATAACTTTTGGTCCATGGGTGAAACAGGTCCATGTGGACCTTGTTCAGAGATTTTTTACGATCACGGAGATCAATTGTCTGGTGGTTTGCCTGGCACCAAAGACCAAGATGGAGATAGATATATAGAGATCTGGAATTTGGTTTTCATGCAATTTGAACAAATTTCAAAAGATAAAAGAATTAATTTACCAAAACCCTCTGTTGATACTGGAATGGGTTTAGAGAGAATCACTGCTTTATTACAAGGTACGCATGATAATTATAAAAGTGATCATTTTAAAAAATTAATTGAATCGATATCAGATACCGTAAAAGTAAAAGCTGATGAAAATAACATCGCAAGTTTTCGTGTGATTGCAGATCATCTAAGAGCGAGCTCGTTTTTATTAGCTGAAGGTGTATTACCATCTAATGAAGGGAGAGGCTATGTTTTAAGAAGAATTATGAGAAGAGGTATGAGACACTCACATTTGTTAGGCTCGAAAGATCCAGTGTTTCATAATATTTTTAAAAGTCTATTAGATGAAATGTCAAATAGTTATCCTGAATTAAATAGAGCTCAATCATTAATTAAAGAAACTTTAAAAATGGAAGAAGAAAAATTTTTAGTTTTACTCGAAAGAGGCATGAAAATTTTAGATGAGGAGATATCCAAGATAGATAAAGTCTTACCGGGTGAAGTAGCATTTAAATTATACGATACCTATGGTTTTCCATTAGATTTAACTGAAGATATTCTTAAAAATAAATCTTTAAAAATTGATAACGATAAGTTTCAAAGTCTTATGCAAGAAAGTAAGGAACTTGCAAAAAAAAATTGGAAAGGTTCTGGTGACGCTGCTGTTGATGAGATTTGGTTTGATATAAAAGATAAAGTCGGAGCAACTGAATTTCTAGGTTATGAAAAAATTCAATCAGAGGGAGTTATTTTAAAACTTATCAAAAATAATAAAGAAGTTGATAGTTTAAAAACTGGTGAGAAAGGAATGATTGTTGTAAACCAAACACCTTTCTACGGTGAATCTGGTGGTCAATTAGGAGATATTGGAAAAATAAATTCAGGCAATAATTCATTTACAGTCAATGATGTTCAAAAAAAATTAGGAAATATATTTGTGCATTATGGAGTAATGGATGGAGGAAGCTTGAAAGTTGGGGAAAGTGTGGAATTAAAAATAGATAGCGCGAGAAGAGAAAATATTAAAGCTTATCATTCTGCAACTCATCTTTTACATGAGTCTTTAAGAAGAACTCTTGGAAAACACGTTATGCAGAAAGGTTCCCTAGTTGCTCCGGACAGATTACGTTTCGATTTTAGCCATATGAAACCGATATCCAATGATGAAATGCTGAAAATTGAGGAAATAGCAAACGAGATAGTTAATAAAAAATCGGACGTAATAACTAGAATTATGACACCTGAAGAGGGCATAGAACATGGAGCATTAGCCTTATTTGGAGAGAAATATGGTGACGAAGTAAGAGTAGTTTTTATGGGAGATGAAGGTAATAAATATTTTTCAACTGAATTATGTGGCGGAACTCACGTTAAAAATACTGGAGATGTTGGAAAATTGAAGGTTATTAGCCAGTCATCCATAGCTGCAGGAGTTAGAAGAATTGAGGCTTTAAGGGATAAACAATTAGAGGACTTCTTAAAAGATAAAGAAAAACAATCAAATTTATCAGCTCAAAAAGATGAGAAGACAATAGAAATGTTAACTGAAGATATAACGTCTTTTGGTGGAAAGCCAAATTTAGAAAACAAAAATCCTAAAGACTTAATAAAAGATTTAACAAGACAACTAGAGAAATTGTCAATTGGTAAAATTCTAAATGATAAATCAAAAAATATAATAAAAGATGAAACCATTAATAATATTAAAGTAAGATTTCAAAAAATTTCTGACTTACCTCCTAAAGAATTAAGAGGATTAGTTGACAACGGAAAAAAAGAAATAGGAGAGGGATTAATAATTATTTTTGCGAATAAAGATGGCAAAGTGGGGCTTGCAGTAGGAGTTACAAAAAAACTAACCTCAAAATACGATGCTGTAAAATTTGCAAAACTTGGATCAGAATTAATTGGTGGTAAAGGTGGAGGAGGCAGACCAGATTTTGCACAAGCTGGTGGTGTATTAGAAGATAAAATTGACGAAGCTTTTGAAAAATTAAAAGTTTTGATCTAATCTTTTTCTAAGATTGCTATCTATTACGTCCAAAAATTGGTTAGTTGTTAAAAATTTCGTGTCTGATCCAACTAATATAGCTAAATCCTTTGTCATTGACCCACTCTCGACCGTTTCAATGCAAGTTTTTTCCAAATTTTTAACAAATTTTTTTAAATCCTCATTTTCGTCAAGTTTTGCTCGGTGATATAAACCTCTAGCCCATGCAAAAATTGATGCAATAGGATTTGTTGAAGTTTCTTTTCCTTGTTGATGCATTCTATAATGTCTAGTGACAGTTCCATGAGCTGCCTCTGCTTCAATGGTTTTACCATCCGGACTCATTAAAACACTAGACATTAATCCTAATGAACCAAATCCTTGGGCAACCGTATCTGATTGAACATCGCCATCGTAATTTTTACAAGCCCAAATATAATTCCCATTCCATTTCATAGCACAAGCTACCATGTCATCTATTAATCTATGTTCGTATGTGATGCCTCTCTCTTTAAATTTATCTATGAATTCATTTTCATAAATTTCTTGGAAAATATCTTTAAATCTTCCATCATATTTTTTTAAAATTGTATTTTTTGTAGACAAAAAAACTGGCCATCTTCTATTCAATCCATAATTCATACATGCTCTTGCGAAATCTTTTATAGATTGATCCAAATTATACATCGACATTGCAACCCCTGGACCTGGAAAATTAAATACTTCAAATTCTTTTTTTTCTTTTCCATCCTCAGATGTCCATTTTATCTCTAATTTCCCTTTACCTGGAACTTGGAAATCTGTTGCTCTATATTGATCTCCAAAAGCATGTCTCCCAATACAAATTGGGTTTTCCCAGCTTGGCACTAATTTTGGAATATTTCTACATAATATTGGTTCTCTAAAAACTGTCCCTCCAAGAATATTTCTTATTGTTCCATTAGGAGATCTCCACATTTTTTTTAGTTTGAATTCTTCAACTCTACCTTCATCAGGTGTGATGGTTGCACATTTTATTCCTACATTGTATTTTTTAATTGCATTTGCACAATCAATTGTAATTTGGTCAGAAGTCTCGTCTCTACTCTTTATGCCTAAGTCATAGTATTTTATATCCAGCTCTAAATAGGGCTTGATTAGTTTATTTTTTATAAATTCCCAAATAACTCTGGTCATTTCATCACCATCTAGCTCTACAATAGGGTTTTTTACCTTAATTTTAGCCATATTTATTTATATATCTTATTAATTGAATTATAGAGTTTTATATACATATTAACGACAAATTAGCAAATGAAGGATTATGATAGATAAAGTTTTTCCAAAGGTTCATAACGAGGGTTATAAATTTCTAGTTATTTTTGGTGTAATAACATTAATATTCTATTTTATAAGTAACTTTTTAGGACTAGTCGGATTAGTTCTAACAATTTGGTGTTATTATTTTTTTAGAGATCCAGAGAGATATTCCATTAACGACGAAGATTATCTTGTTAGTCCCGCAGATGGTGTAGTTTTACAGGTCAAAGAAACAAATGGACCTAAGGAACTAAATTTAGAAAACAAAACTTTTACAAAAGTAAGCGTTTTTATGAATGTATTTGATTGTCATGTGAACAGAACACCATGCTCAGGAAAAGTTTCGCAAATATTATATAAACCTGGAAAATTTTTTAACGCATCTCTAGATAAAGCAAGTGAGGATAATGAAAGAAATTATTATAAAATAACTAATACGAAAGGTGAAGATATAGTTGTTGTACAAATAGCAGGACTTATTGCTAGACGGATTGTTTGTGAAACTAATGAAGATACTGATCTACAGCAAGGAGACAGAATAGGGATGATAAGGTTTGGAAGTAGGGCAGACTTATATTTTGAAAATTACAAACCACTTGTCAAAGTTGACCAAAAAACTATTGCTGGTGAAACTCTAATAGCTAAAAAATAATGGAACCAAAAAGAAAGTTTAAGATTGTTACAGCAAAGAATTCAAGAGTTATATTGCCTAATATATTTACTTTGGTAGGGGTTTGCATAGGACTTTCATCGATTAAATTTGCATTTGATGGAAACTTTCAATTTTCAGTAGTGGCCATAATAGTAGCTGGAATAATAGATGGTTTGGATGGAAGAATTGCAAGATTAATAAAAGGTACTTCTAAAGTAGGTAAAGAATTAGATTCTTTAACGGATGTAATTAGTTTTGGTGTTGCGCCGGCTTTTATAATGTATTTCTGGAAATTAAATGAGCTTGGCAGGATAGGTTGGTTCATATGTTTAATATACGTTGTTGCAGTTGCATTAAGACTGGCAAGATTTAACGTTAATTCATCTGAAGAACCAACATGGAAAGGGAATTTTTTTGAAGGTATACCATCACCTGCAGGTGGAATATTAGTTCTTATGCCTTTATTTTTTAGTTTCAGCGAACTTACATTAATAAATATTAATTATGATTTAGTTGTACCAATATTTTTTGTAACGATATCAATACTATTAATCAGTAAATTACCAACTTACTCTTTTAAAAAAATAATTGTTCCAAGAAGCATGAGTATATTTTTAATATTTGGTGTGGTGATTTATTTTGTATTATTACTTCTATATACATTTAACACGATAGTTATTTCAGGTCTTATATATCTTTTAATGATACCAATTAGTTCTGTACATTTTATGAAAGTGAGAAATAAATTTACAACTCAATCAGGAGATATAGATGATCATGAAGATATATTGTGATGAATAATAAAGCTGTAGTAACTTTAGCAGATTCTACTTACTTCGAAATGTTAATAGAGCTTGTGGACTCTATTACTAGATTTAAGGAAAGTTCAAATGTTGACATTTGTGTTTTAGATGCTGGTCTTTCAGATAATCAATTGAGCACATTATCTGGGAGAGTAAAAAGTATTAAAAAGGCAGAATGGGATATCAAAGTACCAGATTATAAAGTAAGAGGAAAAGAATGGTTAAAAAGTCAAGTTTCAAGAGCCTTTTTACCAAAATACTTTCCAGATTATAAAAAATATTTGTGGATCGATTGTGATGCATGGGTTCAAGATTGGAATTGTGTGGAATTATATTTTAAAGCTTGTGATAGCGGAAAGCTAGGCATTACACAAACAATAGGGCCCGGTTATAAAATAACCTCTAAAGTAAAGTGGATATTTGGAAAATTTGCTCAAATAAAATCTCAAAATTTTAAACACGCATTAAGTTCAAATATAAATTTGCATGATGCAAGGAAGCTTGCGTTTGCTCCTCACATAAATATTGGAACATTTTCATTAGAGAAAAATTCACCCTGCTGGGATATATGGCAAAAAAACCTGAAAAAAACTCTTAGTGCGGGTAAAATTTTTGGATCCGAAGGTCTTGCTATAAATTTAAGCGTTTACGTTGATGGTGTTAATACCGAGTTTTTACCATTAAACTGCAATTGGATTGCAAGTAATTTATTACCTAAGTTTGATGAAAATAATAATTGCTTCGTAGAACCTTATCTGCCTAATAATAAAATTGGTATAATGCATTTAGCAGCTGGTATTTGGGAAAACAGTAAAGATATGAGAATAGATAAAAGTGTTAAAGTAAATATTCAATCAATTTCAAATGATACATTGTCAAAAAGTTTAAGGTTTCTATCCAATTGAAAAAAAATAGAATTTCAAAAAATTGGATTAACAAGCAAAGAAGAGATATTTATGTTAGACAATCTAAAATTGAAGGCTATAGATCTAGGGCAGTTTATAAACTTAAAGAAATAAACGATAAATTCAAAATATTAAGAAATGGTCAGTCAATAGTGGACCTTGGAGGAGCTCCAGGAAGTTGGTCTCAATATTTATCTTCGACATTAAAAAATACTAAATTATTAGCGATAGATCTTCTTGAAATCCAAGAAATTAAAAATGTAAAGTTAATGAAAGGAGATTTTACTGATGATATTTATAAACAAAAAATTAAGTCCTTTTTTAATACTAAGATAGATTTAGTAATCTCTGATATGGCCGTAAATACCACAGGAAACAAAAATCTAGATGCAATTGTTACTGGAGAGTTAGCAATGGAGTCTATTGAATTTGCAAAAGAAATGTTAAAAACAAATGGTCAATTTGTCACAAAAATTTTTATGGGGTCCTCATTTAATGAAATAGTATCCGAATCTAAAAAATACTTTAGAGAAACTAGTGTTTTTAAACCACCATCTAGCAGAAAAGACTCTAAAGAAACTTTTTTAATATCTAAATTTTTGAGATCGTAAGTCTTTTAATTTATTTAGAATCGTATATATAAGGACATGGGCCCTATAAAAGAAGCACTCACATTCGATGATGTAACACTAGCACCAAAGTACTCCTCCGTCTTACCATCAGATGTACAAACGGAAACATCACTTACAAGTAATTTACAACTTAAAATACCATTAATAACTTCTGCTATGGATACTGTTACAGAAGCAAAAATGGCGATAGCAATTGCAAAAGCTGGAGGGATTGGGGTTATACACAGGAATTTATCCGTAAAGAAACAAGTTATAGAAATAAAAAAGGTAAAATCTCTGGGATTAAAAGTTGGGGCAGCAGTTGGAGCTGGAACTAACGAATTCGAAAGAGCTAAAGAGATTCTAAAATGTAAAATTGATTTAATTGTCGTAGATACCGCTCATGGCCACACAAAAAAAGTAGGAGAGATAATTAAAAAAATTAAGAAGATTAAACCAAAATCAGTCTCTCTTTGTGCAGGAAATGTTGCTACTGAAGATGCAGCAAAGTTTTTAATTAAATTAGGAGTAGATATTATAAAGGTTGGTATTGGCCCAGGTTCAATTTGCACAACAAGATTAGTTGCTGGTATTGGGGTACCGCAACTTAGTGCAATTCTTAATGTAAGAAACGGGGTTAAAAGTAGGAAAGTAAGCATTATTGCTGATGGAGGAATAAAATTTTCTGGAGATATAGCAAAAGCTCTTGCGGCAGGTGCAGATGCGGTAATGATAGGATCATTATTTGCTGGAACAGATGAGGCGCCAGGAAAAGTAATAAGAAGAGGTGGTAAATTGTTTAAAAGTTTTAGAGGCATGGGGTCAATTGGTGCCATGAACCGAGGTTCAGCAGATAGATATTATCAATCAAAACAAAAGGATAAATCAAAGTATGTCCCTGAGGGAGTTGAGGGATTTGTAAAATATAAAGGTAGAGTAGATAAAATATTCTATCAGTTGATTGGTGGATTAAAATCTTCAATGGGATACCTTGGAGCAAAAAAAATAAAAATTTTAAGGCAAAATCCAAAATTTGTTAAAATTACAAAAGCAGGATTTTATGAAAGTATGGTACATAACATCGATGAAATTAAAAAATAAATTTTTCGTAATATATTTTTTATTAATATTTACAAATACATTTGCATCAGAAAATTTTTTTGATAATGCAAAAAATTTATATGAAAAAAAAGAGTATGAGAAATCAAAATTTCTATTTCAGAGAAATTTAGTTTTTAATCCCAAAGACTCAAAATCATATTTATATTTAGCTAAAATTTATGAGATAGAGGAGAACGAAAAAGAGACAGAAAAAAATTTAAATTCAACTTTATTACTAGAGCCAGATAATGAGGAAGCAATGTATATGATAATAGATATAGAGCTTAAAAGATCTAATTTTTCAAAAGTTAAGGAGCTACAAGCTGATTTTGAAAAAATATGTACAAGCTTATGTGAAAAAATAACATCAATCAACGAAAGATTGAAAAATTTTGACACCTCAAATGAGTCTTAAAAAAATAATAATAATAGACTTTGGCTCACAGTTTACACAATTGATTGCAAGAAGAGTTCGTGAACTTGGAGTTTATTCTGAAATTATAAGTCACAAAAAAAAAATTAATTTTAGTAACAAAGATGTAATAGGGATAATTTTGTCGGGTGGTCCCTTAAACGTATACCAAACAAAAAAAGTAAGTTTTGACAAAAAGATATTAAATCAAGATATACCAGTTTTAGGAATTTGCTTTGGTCACCAAATAATATCAAAAGAATTAGGTGGTAAAGTAAAGCAGTCTAAATTTAGAGAATTTGGTTTAGTAAATATAAAAAAAAATAAAGAAAGTGTTCTTACTAGAAATTTTTTTAACAAAGATGGAAAAAATAATGTTTGGATGAGTCATTCAGATCAAGTTACAAAATTACCAAAAAATTTTGAAAAAATCGCTTCAAGTACAAATTCTAAATTTTGTATAATTCAGAACAAATATAAAAAATTTTATGGCATCCAATTTCATCCAGAGGTAACCCATACACATAATGGTATAAAATTAATAAAAAATTTCTTATTTTCTATTTGTAAATCAAAGAAAAACTGGTCTTCAAAAAAACAGAAAGAAAAAATAATAGAGGAAATTAAAACACAAGTTGGGCACTCTAAAGTTATTTGTGCATTATCTGGAGGTGTAGATAGTAGTGTAGTTGCAAAAATTATACATAAAGCTATAGGTAAAAATCTAACATGTATATTTGTAAATACTGGTTTATTAAGAAAAAATGAGGAAATTCAAGTAATAAAAACATTTAAACAAAAATTAAAAATTAAACTTATATACGTCAACGCTAAAAATTTATTCATAAAAAAATTAAAAAAAGTAAACGATCCAGAAAAAAAAAGAAAAATAATTGGAAATCTATTTATTAAAATATTCGAAAAATATTCGAAAAAAATTTCAAATATCAAGTATTTAGCCCAAGGCACTTTGTATCCAGATTTAATAGAAAGTAAATCAGTTACAGGTAGCCAAACATCTAAAATTAAATCACATCATAATGTTGGTGGTCTTCCAAAAAAAATGAAATTAAAATTAGTAGAACCAGTAAAATTTTTGTTTAAAGACGAGGTTAGAAAACTCGGAGAAGAACTTGGTTTAAGTAAAGAAATATTATATAGGCATCCGTTTCCTGGTCCTGGGCTCGCAATTAGAATACCTGGGGATATAGATGAAAACAAAATTAACATTTTAAAAGAAGCAGATAATATTTTTATTAAAAGTTTGTATAAATATAATCTTTATCATAAAATTTGGCAGGCCTACGCAGCTCTTTTGCCAGTAAAAACAGTTGGTGTTATGGGAGATAACAGAACTTATGAATACATATGTTTGCTTAGAGCAATTACATCCGAGGATGGTATGACAGCAGATTTTTTTAATTTCAAAAAAGATTTCATGCAAGATGTATCTAATCAAATTGTAAATAGCATCAAAGGTATTAATAGAGTGGTTTATGATGTAACATCAAAACCACCAAGCACTATTGAATTAGAGTAGATAAAATGATGAATAAGAAGATAAATGATATAATAGCAAAAAAAAATAAATCAAAAATAGTTTCTCTAACAGCCTATTCAAAAAACATTGCACAGATAATTGATAAATATGTTGACATGACGTTAGTTGGAGACTCAGTGGCATCAGTTCTTTATAATTATAATACAACAAGAAAAATTTCACTTGATGCTATGATCGAACATGCGAAAAGTGTAAGGATGGGTGTACATAATAGTCTTATGGTTTTTGATATGCCGTATAATACATATAAAGACAAAAAAAATGCTTTACTTAATGCTAAAAAAATAATTAAAAAAACTAAATCAGATGCAGTGAAACTTGAAGGTGGTTCTAAAATTAAAGATATAGTGAAACACTTAATAAAAAATAAAATTCCTGTTTTAGGACATCTAGGTATTATGCCCCAATCAGTAAGAGGCAAATTTAAATCAAAAGGCAAAACAGATAGTGAAAGAACAAAAATTTTAAAAGATGCTAAAGTATTAGAGAAACTGGGTGTTTTTGCAATTGTTTTAGAGTGTATTGAAAAATCTCTAGCAAAAAAAATAACTAATGAAGTTAAAGTTCCAACAATTGGAATAGGCTCTTCTGTTTATTGTGATGGTCAAATTTTAGTAACAGATGACCTTATTGGTCTAACTAATTCTAAAATTAAATTTGTTAAAAAATATATTAATATTTCTGGTAATATTGCAACTGCAGTTAAAAAATTTAAACAAGAAGTTAAATTAAAAAAATATCCTACTAAAAAATATTCTTATTAAAAATATTTTTTAAATTGTTCGTTAATTTGAAGTATCTCTAGATCTACTAAACCACCAATAATTAATTGAATAGCAACCAAAAGAATAAACGCTAAACCAATGTAAGCAATCCAAATATGTTTCTGAATATAATTTGCCAAATATGTTGCTCCTGCTCCAGTTAATATCACTGATAACACCAAACCATATATCATAAACCCGATATTTCCTTTTGCTGCTCCCACTACCCCGATAACGTTATCAAAACTTATTGTAATATCTGCAAATAAAACTTTGTAAATACTCTGTACGTATGATGTATATACTGGCTCTTGAGATTTTTTTTTAGGAGACTTTACTTTTTTTATTTCTAATAAATCTTTTCTAAGATCATTAACTATCCAAATTAAGGCCAAACCTCCAAGAATTTTAATAAAATAATATTTATATAAATAGGTAGCAAATATAGCAAACAACACTTTGAAAACTAGAGCACCAGCAACACCCCATAATATGATTTGTTTTCTGTATTTAGGAATGAAGTTTGCGGCTATTAAACCAATAATTATAGCATTATCTGCAGCCAAAATTATATCAATAAAGGTTATTTGTAAAAGTATAAGAGCTTGTTCAATCAATTTAATTTAATAATAATAGAATTTTCTAATTTTTCAATATTTCACTTAATATTTAGATTTTGTTTTTCCATCTATAATATCTTTAAGCAACGTATATTCTTTACAATCACACCCGTCTAAAACTGCCAACCTTTCTTTTGCTTTATCAATTTGGTTTGTTGTAACATACAGCTCGCCCATATATTGATTTATCCTTATGTGATAGGGGCTAATTTCTAAACCTTTAGTATAAAATATTTCCGCATTTTCAAAATCACCTAATTTTCGTGATGTAAAACCTAAGTAATTTAGAGTATCTGCTTTACCTGGCTTTTCTTTATTTGACTTTACAAGCAATTTAAAAGCTTTTTTATATCTATCATCTGCTTTTTTTGTTTTTCCGTCAGCTTCATATTTTTTTGCTGATTTAATTAATTTCACAGCTTTATCATAATTACTTTTAGTAGAACTACCGTCTCCACCAGCTGCAAATGATAGGTTTCCAAAAATTAAAGTAAAAACTAAAGTTATTAATATTTTTTTTATCATAAAAATTTTTTCATTTTATTTAAAGGTTTTAATTCAAAACCATTATTAACTAAATTACTTTTAATAATTTTTGCAGTTTCTAATGATCTTAATGTGTCCCCATGTATGCAAATTGAGTCTATTTTACAAGGTATTTGCCTTCCGCTGAGACATCTTAACGCCTGATTTTTAACCATAAACAAAACATGCTCTTTAGCAACCTCTGGATCAGTTATTACTGCATTAATTTCTTTTCTAGATACTAAATTTCCATCATCCAAATAGTTTCTATCTGCAAATATCTCAGAAGCTACTTTTAAACCATGTTTGTTAGCTGAAATTTCCATTTTAGAACCAGTTGGCACTAGATAAATAAGCTCTTTATCTATTTCATTAATTGTCTCAGAGATTATGTCGGAAAGTTCAATATCTTCACATGCCATATTATTTAAGGCTCCATGCGGTTTAATATGAGTAACTTTTTGATTTTTTTCATCTGCAATATTTTGCAGTATATAAAATTGATCTTTTATTAATTTTTTAATTTCGATTGCTGGTAAATTCATTCTTTTTCGACCAAAATTTTCAAGATCTTTAAAAGACGGATGCGCTCCAAAACTCACTCCATTTTTAACAGATATGCTTATAACTTCTCTCATGGTACTTTCATCTCCAGCATGATATCCGCATGCAATACTTGCTGTATTTACAATATTTAATAAATCAGGATCGTTTTTATTAGAGTGATGTTTTGATTTTTCACCCAAGTCACAATTGATGTTAATTTCCATATCTACATGTTAAATATATCACGATATGATTAAAAATATATCAAATCTTGGAGATGCTGCTATATATTGTGATTTTGGTTCTGAGGTAAATAAAGAAATTAATTACGAAGTTATAAAATATTTTAAAACTTTGAGATTAAAAAATATAAAAGGAATAACAAATTTAGCACCATCTTATAACAAATTAATAATCACATTTGATTTGGATGTCATTAATTATATAGAATTAGTTGAAAAAATAATTAATTTAAAGCCAGATGAAATTAGCGATTCAGCTTCAAAGAGAAAAAAAATTCCGATATGTATCGATGAAGAATTTGCTTTAGATATAGAGCGTGTTTCAAAAAATACAAATTTAAATATAAAAGAAGTTTATAAACACATATTAAATAAAGATTTTTATTGTTATATGACAGGGTTTGTAGCTGGAATGCCCTTTTTAGGAGATACAAATAAAAATATTAGGTTAAAAAGATTAGAAACTCCAAGAGTGAAAGTACCAAAAGGTTCAGTAGGGATAACAGAACAATTTTGTAATATTTATACATATGAAAGCCCTGGTGGCTGGAATATTATTGGTAATACCCCTGTAAAAGTATTTGATAAAAATAAAGAGGAAAATCCTATTTTAATTAAACCGGGAGATAGTGTTCAATTTTATGAGATTACCAAAAATGAATTCTATAAAATAAAGGAATAAAATGAGTATAGAGGTAATTAGACCTGGGATAAACACGACTTTTCAAGATAGGGGAAGATCAAATCTTTATCATCTAGGAATTCCATTTAGTGGAGCAATGGATACAAGGAATTTGCTAATTACAAATAAATTGGTTGGTAATGATATAAACGATGCAGTTATTGAATTTGCACTCCAAGGACCAAAACTCAAAGTAAAACAAAATAATATAAATTGCGTAGTGACAGGAAATGTGAGTTTTACATTTAAAAAAAATTCTAAAATTTATAATGGCGAATGTTACAAAACTTTTGATTTAAATAATAATGATGAGATCGATATTATTTCAACAAATAATTCAATGTATGGATATTTCTCAATATCTGGAGGTTTTAAAATAGAAAAAAAATGGAATAGTTATTCCACTCATTTGAGATCAAAAGTAGGACCAAATAAAGGAGACAAAATTGTCGAAAATGATATTTTGCAATTAAATAAAAACGTAAAACCTATTATTAAAAAAAGCATTGATTACTCAAATAGCAAAATTGAATTCATAAGAGTTATTAAAGGAACAAACTTTGATTATTTTTCAAAGGAGTCTCAAAAATCTTTTTTTGAAAACCAATACCAAGTTACAAATTTGACTGATAGAATGGGAATGAGATTAGATGGTAACAAATTAAATAACATAAAAAGTGAAAATATTAAATCTGAAGGTCTAATTAAAGGTGTAATTCAAGTCCCACCAGATGGTAAGCCTATAATAATGCTCTCTGATCATGGCACAATAGGCGGTTACCCAAAAATTGGTGTAATTATAAGTGCAGATTATGATAAAATAGTTCAATTACCCCCAATGTCAAAAATTAAGTTTAAAATGATTGATGTTAAGAGTGCTGAAAAATTATTTAAACTTTACTCTATGGAAACAAAAAATATTCTAGATCAAATATGAGATTTATTTTTAGTTTACCTGGTCCATTATTAGTTTTTTTAGGAGCTATTAGCCTTAGTTTTGGTGGACTAATAGTAAAATCTTTTGAAGGAGCAAATTTATGGCAAATATTATTCTGGAGATCTCTGTTTTTTATTTTTGTAGTAACAATTTTTTTAATATTTACATACAAAAAAAATTTTTTACTTTCATTTAAAAAGTCTGGATTGCCAGGTATTTTTGGAGGCATTATTTTATCGTCAGGTTTCTGTGGTTATGTATTTGCAATGTATAATACTACTGTTGCTAATACGAATTTCATTATTCAAACCCAAACTATTTTCTTAGCAATATTTGGATATTTTTTTTTAAAAGAAAAAATTTCAAAAATAACTTTAGCATCAATAATTTTAGCCATATCTGGAATAATTTTAATGGTTGGATCAGATCTATCAAGTGGACAAATGACAGGCAATATAGCTGCATTTGTAATGCCAATTTCCTTTGCAATTTTAATACTAATAATTAGAAAATATCCAAGTATAGATATGGTGCCTTTACAACTATACGCTGGTATTATTGCAATGATAATCGGATATGTCATTGCAGGAAAAATTGCTATATCATCATATGATATTTTTCTTGGATTTCTTGCAGGTTTTTTTCAATTAGGTTTTGGATTTATTTTAATTACGATTGGAGCAAGAAATACACCATCAGCAACAGTAGGCATTATTATGTTAGTTGAGGCAGTATTAGGGCCTCTTTGGGCGTGGATAGTTATAAACGAGCAACCACCATTGATTGTTTTTGTGGGAGGATCAATCGTATTATTTGCCGTTTTTCTTCAATTTATAACAACAAAAAAAGACGAGACACAAAATAAACTTAGTGAATAATAATAGGAATATGTTATAAGATTTTCAACGGAAGAGACTACTTAATTGTAGCGCCGAAGGAGCAACCACCCCGGAAACTCTCAGGCAAAAGGACCGTAAATATTAACTCTGGAAAGAGAAAGTTTCTCGCCGACGGAGTAAATCTCTCAGGCTCATAGACAGAGGGGGTAAGAGTTAATATTTATGAATAAAACAGCTTTATACAATTTACACAAAAAATTTAATGCGAAATTTGTATCTTTTGCTGGGTATGAAATGCCTATCCAATATAAAGATGGAATAATTGCTGAACATAACCTAACGAGAGAAAAGTCAGGGATATTTGATGTATCACATATGGGTCAATTATTTATTGTGGGTGATGATAAATTAACAGACAAACTTCAAGATATATTTCCAACAGACTTAAAAAATTTATCGGTGAATCAGAGTAGATACTCGTTTTTAATGAATGAGAACGCAGGAATTTACGACGATTTAATAATTACAAAAATTTCTAATGGTTATATGATAATTCTTAATGCTGCATGTAAAGAAAAAGATTTTGAAATAATCAAATCTAAATTAGGTGAAGATTTTAAAATATCATTAAGTAAAGACCTATCTCTTGTTGCTGTACAAGGTCCTGACTCAAAAAATTTAATTGAAAAAATTATTCCAGGCGTAAATAAACTAAAATTTATGTTTGGTGGAGATTTTAAATTTAACTCAAACAAGATTTATGTAACAAGATCGGGATACACAGGAGAAGATGGTTTTGAGATTTCGATAAATAATAATGATGTGGTTGAATTTGTTGAGACATTAATCAGTTTAGGATCTAATCTTATAGGCCTTGGTGCTAGAGATACATTAAGGCTTGAAGCAGGGTTGTGTTTATACGGCAATGACATTGACGAAAATACCAGTCCATTAGAAGCAAATTTAAAATGGGCAATTTCAAAAAATCGAATCAACAGTAATTTTCCAGGGGCAAAACAAATTCAGAGACAAATTAATGAAGGTGTCACAAAACTGAGAGTTGGCATTAAACCTGAAGGTAAAATTATAGCACGACAATCAACAAAAATATTTGATGAAAATAATAATCAAATAGGAAAAATTACTAGCGGTTCTTTTGGCCCGAGTGTAAAAAGTCCTATTGCAATGGGTTATGTAAATAATACATATACTAAAGAAAATACAAAAATATTTTTAGAAATAAGGGGAAAAAAAGTTTCGGCGAGTGTTTGTAAGCTCCCGTTTTATAAAAAAAACTATCACAAAGGAGATGTAAATGTCGGAAGTTAAATTTTCTAAAGAACATGAGTGGGTTACTATTAAAGATGATGTGGCCACAATCGGAATTACTAAACACGCAACAGAATTGTTGGGAGATATTGTTTTTGCAGAGCTTCCAGAAAAAGGGACAAGTGTTACTAAAGATGGAACAGCAGGTGTAGTAGAGTCCACAAAAGCAGCTAGTGATGTTTATACACCAATAAGTGGAGAAGTTGTTGATACTAATCAGTCAATCGTTGATGATCCTTCTAAAATTAATAATGATCCTGAGGGAGATGCTTGGTTTTTTAAACTAAAAGTAAAAGATTTAAATGAAATAAATTCTTTAATGAGTAGGGAGGAATATGAAAAATTTGCTAAGGAGAGTACTAACTAATGTTACATAATTCAGAAAAAGATTTTATTAAAAGACATATAGGTTTGTCCAAAAAAGACGAAAAAACTATGTTATCAGACCTTGGTTATAAATCTTTAAATGAATTAATTGAAGATACTGTTCCAAGTAAAATTTTGTTTAAAGATTTGTTAAGCATAGGAGATCCTAATTCTGAGTATGAAGGTTTAAGAAAATTAAGATCGATATCAAAAAAAAATCAAATTTACTCAAATTTTATAGGTATGGGTTACTATGGAACTTATACTCCAAACGTTATTGTCAGAAATATACTAGAAAATCCGGGATGGTATACTTCTTACACTCCTTATCAACCAGAGGTGGCCCAAGGAAGATTGGAGATGCTATTAAATTTTCAGCAAATGATAATAGATTTTACGGGAATGGATATTGCAAACGCATCACTACTTGATGAGGGAACTGCTGCTGCTGAAGCTATGGGGTTAAGTCATAGATTAGATAAAAAAGATAATAAAATTGTGTTTATATCAAATGATTGTCATCCACAAACTATAGAAGTTGTTAAAACTAGATCAGAGCCTTTAGGGCTTAAAGTTGTTATTGGCAATGACGAAGACTTATCAAATATTTCAGAGGATATAATATGTGGAATACTTCAATATCCTGGTACACTTGGAGATATTAAGGACCCTAGCGAAAATATAAGTAAAATTAAAAAAAGAAATGGTAAATCAATTTTAGTATGCGATTTATTATCTTTAGCAAAATTAAAAACACCAGCAGAATTAGGAGCTGATATAGCTGTGGGAAGTTCTCAAAGATTCGGAATTCCTATGGGTTACGGTGGTCCACACGCAGCTTTCTTTGCTACGAAGGATGAATTCAAGAGATCGATGCCTGGAAGAATTGTAGGTGTTTCAGTCGATAGACATGGGAACAAAGCTTATAGATTAGCTTTACAAACAAGAGAGCAACACATTCGAAGAGATAAGGCGACAAGTAACATTTGTACAGCACAAGCTCTTTTGGCAATTGTATCAGCAGCATATGCAATTTATCACGGCCCAAAAGGTATAAAAACAATTTCTGAAAGAGTTTCACAATTAGCTAAAAATTTTGCAGATAAATTAAAACAATCAGGCTATGAGTTATATTCAGACCATTTTTTTGACACAGTAACTATAATAACAAAAGATAAAACAGATCAAATTTTTAATAACGCTTTGGCCCAGAAAGTTAATATTAGAAAAGTAAATTCTGAAATGCTATCGGTATCATTTGATGAAAAGAAAAATGTTTATAGAGCAAATCAACTACTTAAAATATTCAATTGTGCAGAATCAATTAAAGAAAATCCGACAGAAAATCTTCCAAATTTACCTAAAAACTTGCTAAGAACGTCAACTTATTTAGATCACCAAGTATTCAATAGCTATCACTCTGAAACTGAAATGCTAAGATATTTAAAGAGATTAGAGGAAAAAGATATTGCACTTAATAGGTCAATGATAGCATTAGGCTCGTGTACAATGAAATTAAATGCTGTAGCAGAGATGATACCAATTACATGGCGTGAATTTTCAGAGCCTCATCCTTTTGCACCCATTGAACAAATGGAAGGTTTTAGAACTCTTTTTACTGATCTAAAAAATTGGCTTAGATCTATCACAGGTTTTTCAGGTGTATCACTACAACCAAATGCTGGTGCTCAAGGTGAATATGCAGGACTGATGGTTATACGGAAATATCATCTTGAAAGGGGAGAGTCTAATAGAAATGTTTGTTTAATTCCTAGCTCTGCTCATGGGACCAATCCAGCAAGTGCACAAATGGTTGGAATGAAAGTGGTAGTGGTTAACTGTGATAAACAAGGAAATGTAGATTTTGAAGATCTAAATAAAAAAGTAGAAGCGCATTCTGAGAATTTAGGTGCGTTAATGGTAACATACCCATCTACACATGGAGTTTTTGAGGAAAAAATATCAGATATATGTGAGCTAGTACATAAACATGGTGGCCAAGTTTATATGGATGGTGCAAACTTGAATGCTCTTGTTGGGATAGCAAAACCTGGAAATTTTGGTCCGGATGTATGCCATATAAATCTACATAAAACTTTTTGTATTCCACATGGAGGTGGTGGACCTGGTATGGGCCCAATAGCATGTAAGAGACATTTAGAAATATATTTGCCCTCACATCCTGTTATAAAAGATTGTGGACCTGCAACCGGTATAGGTCCTGTCTCTGCAGCGCCATGGGGAAGCTCAAGTATTTTATCTATATCTTGGATGTACATTAAAATGATGGGTTCTGAAGGTTTAAAATTAGCAACTCAGATTGCAATTTTAAATGCTAACTATGTTGCACATAAATTAAAAAATCATTTTCCAATTCTTTATAAAGGAACTAATGGAAACGTAGCTCATGAGTGTATTATAGACATTAGATCAATTAAAAATGATACTGGCGTAACAGAGGAAGATATTGCAAAAAGATTAATCGATTTTGGTTTTCATGCCCCAACTATGTCTTGGCCAGTGCCCGGCACAATGATGATTGAACCTACAGAAAGTGAAAGTTTACAAGAACTTGATAGATTTTGTGATTGCTTGATAAAAATTAAAGAGGAAATAGACAAGATCAAAAGTGGTGATTTCGATAAAAATGACAATCCTATCAAAAATGCTCCACACACAGATTTAGAACTTGCCTCAAATAAATGGGAACATAAATATTCAAGGGAGGAGGCCGCTTACCCTTCTAACTTTTTGAGATCTAGTAAATTTTGGCCACCTGTCGCAAGAGTCGATAATGTATATGGAGATAAAAACCTTTTTTGCACATGCCCTTCCATGGATGAATTTAAAGAAGACGCAGCATAATATTAATGAGAATTGCTGTAATCGGATCAGGCATATCTGGTTTAAGTGCAGCACACTATTTATCTAAAAAAAATAAAGTTGATTTATTTGAAAAAGAGGATCATTTCGGCGGTCACTCATATACCATAGATGTTAAAGATAATAACAATCATGTTCCTGTGGATATAGGTTTTATTGTTTTTAATTTTAAAACCTACCCTAATTTTGTAAAATTTTTAAATGATAACGGCATTGAGATAGAGAAAAGCAACATGAGCTTTTCAGTTTCTGTTAAAGAAACAGAAATAGAATATTGTGGTAAGGGCTTGCTTGGAATTTTTTCAAATAAAAAAAATTTACTCAATTTTGATTTTTTTAAAATGTTTTTTGAAATAATTAAATTTTATAAAAAGAGTAATAATTTAAAAAATATAGAAGAGAACTTAACATTAGATGATTTTTTAAAACGAGAGAAAATGTCCAAATATTTTATAAATTATCATATTATTCCTATGGTTTCTGCAATATGGTCTATGCCACCATATGAGGCAAAACAAATGCCTTTAAAATTTTTTTTAAAATTTTTTCAAAACCATGGTTTGTTCAACTTAAAAAATAGACCTCAGTGGTATACGATTAAAAATAGAAGCAGAACCTATGTAAAAAAAATATTAGAAACCATTAGTGGTGAATATTACAAAAATTATAGAATTAATAAAATATCTAGATTGTCAAATGGAGTAAAAGTTTACTATGGAGGGAATAACGAATTTTTTGATTACGATAAAGTTGTAATTGCCACACATGCAGATGAAGCCTTATCCTTAATTACAGACCCAACACCAGAAGAAAAAAGTATATTAGCTAATTTTAAATATAAGAATAATATTGCAATAATTCATACAGATGAAACTTTAATGCCTAAAAATAAAAAAGCATGGTCATCATGGAATTCTTCCGTAAATAAAGAAAATACTTCTGAAACTTCAATTACTTATTGGCTTAATTTGCTTCAAAATTTAAAAACAAATAAAAATATATTTTTATCATTAAATCCATTTTTAAAAATTGATCCAAAAAAAATTATAAGTAAAGTTAAGTTTACTCATCCATATTATGATAAAGAGGCCTTAGAAAATCAAAATAGACTAAAAAATATACAAAACAAAAAAAATTTATTATTTTGTGGCAGTTATTTTGGTTACGGATTTCATGAGGATGGAATAAAATCTTCATTAGAAATGATAAAAAGTTTTAATGATAGATAAATCGTGTTTATATGTCGGAAGTGTAATTCATAAAAGATTCAAACCGAAAGAGCACTTTTTTAAATACAAAGTATTTTCTCTTTATCTTAACCTTGATGAGATTGACGAGGTACAAAAAAAAATCCCTTTTTTTTCTTATAATAAATTTAATTTAATTAGTTTTTACGATAAAGATCATGGTGAAAGAGATGGTTCATCTTTAAAATTGTGGGTGCAAAAAAAGCTAAATGAAGTGGGTATTGGAAATGAAATTAAAAGTGTAAATTTACTATGTTATCCAAGAATTTTTGGTTACGTTTTTAATCCTCTAAGTATTTTTTTCGTATTTGATAAATATTCGTCCCTTATAGCCATAATGTATGAAGTTAAAAATACATTTGGTGAACAGCATACTTATATTTTTAAAACTAAAGATAATAATTTAATAAAAAATCATTGTGATAAAAAATTTCATGTCTCACCTTTTATGGATTTAAATTCAACCTATAATTTTAAAATATTAAAGCCTGGAAATAAATTATCCGTTATTATTGATCAAAAGGATAGTGAGGGAAAGTTATTATTTGCATCTCAAGATGGAGAAAAAATTCAGTTAAATACAAAAAATCTTTTAATTTCTTATTTAAAACACCCATTAATGACATTTAAAGTAATTTCAGCGATACATTTTGAGGCATTAAGATTATGGGTAAAAAGAATTAAGTTCATTAAAAAAGTTATAAAAATTAAAAATAACGTAAGTTTTGAAAAATAATGTATCTAAAAAAAATTTCTGACAGAATTGTTCTTAATTCACTTAAAAATATTTCGTATGGAAACATCAAATTTATTAATTATGATGGTAGTATTAAAATATTAGGGTCAAAGAAATCAGAAAAAACTGCAACATTAAAACTAACAAAACCAGGTCTAACTTTTGAAATAATTAATAAAGGCAGCATTGGATTGGCAGAATCTTATATGCGAGGAGATTTTGAAACAGATAATCTGACTAATTTAATTGAAATTGCTGCAAAAAATATAGGTAAAGTACATAAGATATCTGGTGTATTAGATTTTCCTATAATTAATTATTTTAAAAGTTTTTTTATTAAAAATACAAAGAGAAAAAGTAAAGAAAATATTGCCAAGCATTACGATTTAGGTAATGAATTTTTTTCATTATGGCTAGATAAAACTTTAACATACTCTAGTGCTATTTTTGAAGATAAACAAAATGACTTAGAGAATGCTCAGTTAAATAAATATAAAAAATTGTCCAATCTTGTTAAACCAAAAAGTGGAGATAAAATTTTAGAAATAGGATGTGGATGGGGAGGTTTTGGCGAATTCATTGGAAAGAATTATGATGTAAAATTAGATTGTATAACAATATCAAAAAAACAATACGAGTTTGCTAAAAATAGAATCCATAAAAATGGATTAAATGAAAAAGTAAAAATTAAAATGTTAGATTATAGAGATGTAAATACAAAATATAATTCCATAGCTTCAATTGAGATGATTGAAGCTGTAGGTCAAAACTATCTACCTGGTTATTTTAAAAAAATTAAAGATAGCTTGCATCAAAACGGTATTGCCGCGATACAAGCAATTACAATAGATGAAAAAATATATAATAGATATAAGTTGAAAACAGATTTTATTCAAAAATATATATTTCCGGGTGGTTTTTTGCCGAGCAAGAAGGAAATATTAAAACTTTCAAATAAAAATGGTTTACGTTTTGATAAATGTAACTCTTATGGCTTGGATTATTCTAACACCCTGAGAATTTGGAGAAATGATTTCCAAAAAAAATGGGATATTATTTCAAAACAAGGATTTGATGAAACATTTAGAAGAATGTGGAATTTTTATTTGTCTTATTGTGAAGCTGGCTTTAAAGCTAAGAATATTGATTTAATTCAATTTTCGATGAATAAAAACTAAATTAATGAAAATTAAAAAATTATTATTGCTAATATGCACTCTTTTAATTACAAATTGTTCAACTAATCAAGCAATGAAACCTGAGGATTTTAAAGATCAGAAACCAAGATTAATAATCGAAGAATATTTATCAGGTAATGTCAAAGCCTGGGGTATTTTGCAAAATAGATCAGGAAAGGTTACAAGACAATTCTCTGCAGATCTCAATGGTAATTGGGACGGAAAACAGTTAATTCTTGACGAAAAATTTAATTGGTCTGATGGAGAAGTCCAAAATAGACAGTGGCAGATTACAAAAATTGATGATCATAATTATGAAGGTACAGCTGGTGATGTGGTGGGAACAGCAAAAGGTTACTCATATGGCCCAACATTTAAGTTTGAATATGTATTATTAGTTCCAGTAAAAGGTAGAGAATTAAAAATTACATTTGATGATTGGATTTTCATGCAAGATGAGAGAGTAGCGATAAATAGAGCAACAATGACAAAATTTGGAATAAAAGTCGCAGAACTAACTGTTATGTTTGTGAAAGATTAGCGTTTTTGATATTTTGTAAGTTTACCAACTAAACTTAAATACCAACTATTAGGTAATATTTTTAAAAATTTTAGTATTAAAGTTAATTGTTTTGGGAAATGTATCTCAAATTGATTGGTTTTAGTTAGTCCTTCAAATATTTTTTCAGCCGCATAATCTACCGTTTTTAGGAAAGGCATTTTAAAATCATTTTTATCTGTCATCGGTGTTTTAATAAATCCAGGTGAAATTAATGAAACTCTAACCCCGTATCTTTTAAAATCGAAATACAAGCTTTCAGCAAGATTATTTAATGCAGATTTAGACGGGCCATATCCAGTTGAATTTGGTAGTCCTCTATAACCTGCAATGGATGATACAATAGAAATATGTCCACTTCCTCTTGTTCTATAATATTCCTCTACACTCTTAATACAATTTAAGGTACCAAAAAAATTTACTTTCATCACGTTTTCAATCTGTTCAACATCTATGTCTTTCTCTTTTTTAGGATCCCATGTACCGGTAGAAAAAAAAGAAATGTCTATATTTTTAAATTTTGCAATAATATTTTGAAAAACCTCGCTGCAGTTTTCCTTATTTGTTACATCTAAAGGGTATGGAAAAATATTTTGATTAGATTTTTCTAGTTCTCGTAATAGATTCTCTCTTCTAGCAGAAACAACAACATTCCAACCATTATTTGCGAACTTTAAAGCTAATGCCCTACCTATACCTGTGCTACCTCCAGTAATCCAAATAGTTTTATCGTTCATAATCAAGTGATATATATATCAAAATGTTAAAAAATAAATTTATATCTTTTATAATACTTGGAACAATTACTTATTCAGCGTCTTTTGTGGGTGCAATTTCAACAATTTCTTATAAAGAGCCATGGTACTCAACTTTAAATAAAGCTTCGTTTAATCCACCTGATTGGATTTTTGCTCCAGTATGGACAACACTTTATCTATTCATGACAATCGCAATTTGGTCAGCTTGGCATAAAAATACTAAAGATATTGGGCTAGTATTTATTTATTTAATTCATATTTTTTTTAATACTACTTGGAGTATTGTTTTTTTTGTGATGCATGATATTTTCGTCGCATTAGTTAACATCATTATAATAATATTATTCATTTTGTTTCTTATGAATAAATATAAACCCCTAAGTAAATTAAGCTATAATCTAATGATTCCGTATTTACTTTGGACAGTTTATGCATTAATCCTAAATACAAGTTTATTAGTTTTAAATTAAATATGGATGATGTCGTAATAATTGGAGGCGGAATAATTGGAACTGCAACAGCATATTTTTTGTCTAAAGAGGGAAGAAAAGTAAAAGTTATCGAAAGAGATCCTACATACAAAATTGCATCATTTCCATTATCATTAGGCGGCTTTAGAAGGCAATTCTTTCAAAAAGAAAATATTTTATTAGGTAAATTTGCAAGAGAATTCATTTTTAACTTACCAAAACATCTAAAAACAAAAAAAAATCCAAATCCAACTGCAAGCATGGTGCCTAATGGCTATTTACTAATGTTTGGTCCAGATAAAGCCGAGGAACAATATAAAGCTTTAGAAAATCATAAAGAATGCAACGCAGGAACAAAAAATATTAAAGGCTCGGAACTTAAAAACATATTTCCATATATTAACAATGAGGGTATCGAAACAGCTACCTATACAGATAATGAAACAGAAGGGTGGATAGATCCATTCCTTTTTCATGGAGCATTAAAGAGCAAAGCAGAGGAACTAGGAGCTAAATTTATAAAAGGAGAAGTTAAAAGTCTTTCTGAAATTAATGCTAAGACAATCGTTTCAGCAGCAGGATGTTGGACTAAAGAATTATTGGATGATATACCAGTAGTACCTCAAAAACACACAGTATTTAGAGTGAAGTGCCCAAAGTATATAAAGGAAATGCCATTAACCGGAGATTTAACTTCAGGTGTTTATTGGAGACCTGAGGGTGGAGAATATTTAGCAGGATCCCCGATATCAACTTTTGATGCTAAAGATCTTGAGCCTGATTGGTCTCATTATGAGGAACTAGTATGGCCGGCCCTCGCAAAAAGAGTGCCAATATTCGAGGAATTAAAATTAACAGGAGCTTGGGCTGGTTATTATGATTGTAATAAATTGGACAACAATGCTATTGTAGGAAAACATCCCAATTACGAGAACGTTTATATGGCCTCTGGATTTACAGGGAGAGGATTGATGCAGGCTCCGGGAATAGGAAGAGCGCTGACAGAACTTATTACGACTGGCAAATATCAGACAATTGATATAAGCGTTTTTGACGTTGAAAGGGTTTTAAATAGTAATGCTAGACCAGAACCCTACGTATTATAGTTTTTTTATATAAATTCCTAAAAAACCATTAAACAAAGAAACGCTTAAAATTATTAATTGCCCCTTAAAGGAGTAAAAGTTAAATGTAGGATAAAAACTAATTGCAACTGAAAATAATAAATATGTAATTATAAATGGTTTGACAAATTTCTTTAAAGTTTCCAAATTCTTTTAAGCACTTCCTCTCTTCCACAGCCTTTTTTATACATTAAGTAATTTAGTAAGTATTCTTGATAGTAATCTTGATGTTTATCTTCAGCTTTATAAAATATTTCAAATTCTCTTACATAGGTTACAACTCTTTTACTAAATTTATTCTCTATTTCTGAAATACTTTTTTCAATATGATTTTTTTCATATGCATTTTGATAAAATGCTACAGATCTATAACTATAACCTTTATCACAAAATTGACCAAACGCATCGAATGGATCAACATTTATCCAAAAATTTTTTAACAATTCATTATAAGAAATAATATTGTTATTATAAATAATCTCTACAACCTCAAAATGTCCTGTATCTCCAAAAGTAACTTCTTTATATGTGGGATTAGATGTAGTGCCACCCGAGTAACCAGAAATTACTTCTTTGACACCCTCTAGTTTTTCAAACGATTCTTCCATACACCAAAAACATCCACCTGCAAAATAAGCCTTATTTAAATTTTCAGAAAATGCGCAATTAATAGGTAATATTAAAAATAAAACTATAGATACAAATTTCATTGTATCAGATTAGCTAAAATCTAATAATTGTGAATGATATATAAGGTAGCTACCATTTATAGTAGCTACCTTGACTAAATTAATTATGCTTTTTTATATTTAGCAGCTTCTTCAGATCCGCTTGTTGCAGAACCTTTACTGTATGAGTGAGCGCCCATACCTGCTAACTGGCCATCTTTGACTATTAGGTATTGGTTTCTTATTTCTTTACCGTCAAAGAAACACTCTAAAATTTCTCTAACCCCATCTGCATATCTTGCTTGAGCAGTTAAAGATGTTCCAGATGTATGTGGTGTCATTCCATGATTTGGCATACTTCTCCACACATGATCATTAGGAGCTGGTTGAGGAAACCAAACATCTCCTGCGTATCCACTTAATTGACCACTCTTCAATGCTTTCGCGATTGCATCACGATTGCATATTTTTCCTCTAGCAGTGTTAACAATATATGCTCCTTTTTTCATTTTACTGATCATAGCATCATCAAAAAGATTTTCAGTTTCCGGGTGAAGAGGACAATTAATTGTTACCACATCGCAAACTTTTACCATTGACTCTACAGTTTCATGAAATGTTAAATTCAATTCTTTTTCAACACTATCAGGTAATCTATGTCTGTCAAAGTAATGTAGATGAGTGTCAAATGGTTTCATTTTTCTTAATGCATCTAAACCAATTCTTCCAGCAGCGACTGTACCAATATGCATTCCCTCAACATCATATGATCTTTGTACAGCATCAGCTATATTCCAACCACCTTCATTAACTATTCTATGTTGATTATGATAATCTCTTACCATTGATACAATCATCATAACAATATGTTCGGCAACTGATCTTGAATTACAGAAGGTTACTTCCACGACATCAATTTTATTGTCCATTGCAGCTTGCAAATCAACATGGTCTGAACCTATACCCGCGGTTATTGCCATTTTAAGATTTTTAGCTTTAGCAATTCTCTCCTTAGTTAAGTAATATGGGAAAAATGGTTGAGAAATAACAATATCTGCATCAACAATATGTTTATCAGCTTCACATCCATCTCCATCTTTACTATTTGTAACTATAAGCTCGTGTCCATTGCTTTCTAAAAATTTCCTTAAACCAAGTTCACCTGATACACAGCCTAGCAATTGTCCTGGAGTATAATCTCTACCTTTTGGTGATGGCAAAGTCATTCCGTCAGGATATTTTTCAATTTTAGGTAATTGCGAAAGTGGATAAGATTTTGGCATTCCACCTTTTGGGTCATCATATAATATACAAAGTACTTTCATTTTATTTCTCTCCTTCTCAATAAATTCTTATGAAATCTACTGTCTTATTTATAACAAAGTCTAGCATATAAAAGCATCTCTGCAAATAATATTTAGTTTCATTATAATTTATTTTTTTGGATACTGTTTTTTTAAGATAAATCTATTTAGAATTACTCCAAAGACCAAAACTATAATACTTCCAATAATAATTGGACTTATAATATAGTCAAATGATGCTGATCCAATTATAACAATGATAGGGTTTCCACCTGCAGGAGGGTGAGTAACAGAAGTTAAAATCATCAATGAAACTCCAATTCCTACAGCGATTGGTATCATTATAAAAATTGGTAGTGTTGTAAAATTAACAAAAACAACGCCAACTATAGATGTCAATAAATGGCCAAAAAATATATTTTTTGGTTGAGCAAACTGACTTTCTGGATAGCCAAAAAGTAAAACCATTGTTGAACCAAATGATGCTATTAAAAAAATACCGTATTCAGTTTTGTAAGTTAGTAATGTTAGAAACCCAATTGTTATGATTGAAAATATCCCAGCGATAAAAGCTTTTTTAAATTCTAATCCTTTCATAAAATTAAATACCCTTATTACAAATAATGAAAATTTAATAATAAATAAAAATAGTGAATTACAATCAGCGATTGATATTTTTCTTGTTGAAGTTGTATATTAAAATTTTTTTTAGAATGTTTTTAAGAAATATTTGCACAAATTTAAGCGATGTGATTAAATCATATCAACTAAGAATGTTTAACATACTTAAAAAAGGGAGGGAAAATGTTAGCAAAAACGTTTAAAAAGCTAGCATCTACGCTTACAGTAGTTGTAGCTTTATTTTCTTCACTCGCTATACCTCAAACTGCATCTAGTGCAGAAACTCAATACTTTCCAATTGCAAGTAGCCGTGTAGGACCTTACTCAGCTATGGGTACAGGTTATTATGGGGCACAAATTGATTACCTAAACTACGTCAATATGACTGGCGGAGTAAATGGTGTCATGCTTACTTGGCAGGAATGTGAAACTGAGTATAACGCAGTTAAAACAGTTGAGTGTTATCAGCGATTATTAGAAAAAGATGGTCAAAGAATTGTTGTGTTTGATACGTTAGGAACACCAGGAGCATACGCGGTAATTAACCGTATGGCTAAAGACAATGTTGTTTTAGCTCAATATGGTTATGGAAGAACTGACGGTGCCGATGGAAGAGTATGGCCTTGGGTATTCAATGCTGCAAGTCACTATTGGTCACAAATCGCAGTTAAATTAAAATTTATGGCTGAAATCGAAGGCGGTATCGATAAGATGAAAGGTAAAAAAATCGTTCACTTACACATTGACTCTGCTTACGGGAGAGAGCCATTACCAGCAATGAGAAAAATTTGCGCTGACTGGGGAACGGAGTTAGTAGAGATTTCGATTCCACCTCCAGGACTAGAGCAACAATCTCAGTGGCTGCAAATCAGAAAAGAGAAACCTGACTGGGTAACTTTCTGGGGCGCAGGTTCTGGTATGAACTCAACAGCAATGACTAATGCTGCTAGAATTAATTTTCCTAGAGATCGTATGATGTATGTAACTTTTGGAGCTGCCGAAGAGGATATGTATCCTGCAGGTGATGCAGCAATAGGAACATACGCAGTAGCAAATGCTTTACCAGGTGAGTATCCACTTGTTAAAGACATTAAAGCTAAAGTATACGGCGCTGGAAAAGGAAACTTAGCAGATGAAAGTAGAATTGGTTCAGTATATTGGAATAGAGGACTAGGTGCTGCTGTTATGTGGATTGAGGGTTTAAGAAATGCTCAAAAAATGCATAACAAAGTTGGTAAAGCAGTAAATGGTGCTGAGTTTAGAGATGGTTATGAAGCAATTAACATGACTGAAGCTAGACTTAATGAACTTGGAGTTGGTGGAATGTTAGCTCCGTTTGCTATTTCTTGTGCAAACCATGAAGGTGCTGGTAAATTTGCAGTAATGCAGTGGGATGGATCAAAATTCAATCAGGTTACTGGTTGGGAAGCTCCATTAGATCCTGCATTTATTAGAGGTTTAGTAGAATCCTCTGCAGCTAAATTTGCTAAAGAAAACAACATAACACCTAAGAAGTGTTAAGGTTGACCTTAATATAAAATTATATTGGGGGAGAAAAAATGTTTTTGAATTTTTCAAAAATTTTTATAAACTCCTCCAATATTAAAGTCTAAATTATTATACTAGAGGGATATAAAATTTATGAGTTCTGCATCTGGAAACATTTTAGAACTTAAAAATGTCAAAGTTGTTTACGATAACGTTATTTTAGCTTTGCACGATGTAACTCTTAATGTGCCTAAGGGAAAAATAGTTGCTTTATTAGGTGGTAATGGAGCTGGAAAAAGCACAACTTTAAAATCAATATCTACAATGTTAGCGTCTGAACGTGGAAAAGTTACAGGTGGCACCATCAATTATGACGGAAACGCTATTGAAAAACAAAACCCTTCACAAATGGTTAATATGGGAATGGTTCAGGTTTTAGAGGGCAGAAGGTGTTTTGGACATTTGACTGTAGAAGAAAATATTATAAGTGGTGCGTATTCAAGAAAATTATCAAGAGGAGATATAAATCAAGAATTAGAGAAAATTTATGGATACTTTATAAGACTTAAAGAAAGAAGAAAAAGTCAAGCAGGTTTTACTTCAGGCGGAGAACAGCAAATGATAGCAGTTGCTAGGGCTATGATGGCAAAACCAAAAATGTTATTGTTAGATGAACCATCAATGGGACTAGCACCCCAGCTTGTTGCTGAAATATTTAATATTGTAAAGGAATTAAATGAAAAGGAAGGAGTAAGTGTTTTGCTTGCTGAACAAAATACAAACGTTGCATTAAAAAATTCTGATCATGGTTACATTATAGAAACAGGAAAAGTGATGTTAGAGGGTACAGCAAAAAGCCTGCTTAATGATGATAAAGTAAAAGAATTATATTTAGGTATTTCTAAAGAAGGAAGAAAAAACTTTAGAGATGTGCTTAAAGAAGAGGGAAAAAAGAAGAAAAAAAAGGTTAATTAATGACTGAAAGAAATTTTCCAATTGGAGGACCAGTTTTAGAGGTAAAAAATATTTCTTTAAGTTTTGGCGGTGTAAAAGCTATCACAGATACGTCATTTAATGTTTTAGAACATGAAATAAGAGCAATCATTGGACCAAATGGGGCAGGAAAAAGCTCAATGTTAAACTGTATTAATGGTATTTATAAACCTCAAGTCGGGTCTGTTACTTACAAAGGAGAAGAAATTCAAAAAGTTACCCCAAATATTATGGCACAGAAAGGAATATCAAGAACATTTCAAAACTTGGCTTTGTTTAAAAGAATGTCAGTTTTGGATAATATACTAGTTGGACGTAAACTTCATACGACCTCAAACTTTATGGAGGTAGCATTACAATTACCTAAGGCAAAAAGAGAAGAAAAAGTTAATAGGGACAGGTGTGAGGAGATAGTGGAATTTTTAGAAATCGAGGATATTAAGAATACGCCAGTAGGAAAGTTACCTTATGGTTTACAAAAAAAAGTAGAACTCGGAAGAGCCTTAGCAACAGATGCAAATTTAATATTATTAGATGAACCTATGGCTGGAATGAATGTAGAAGAAAAAAGAGAAATGTGTAGATTTATTCTTAAAGTAAATGACGAAATTGGAACTACAATGGTTTTGATTGAACATGATATGGGAGTAGTAATGGATATATCAGATAGAGTTGTAGTATTGGATTATGGTAAAGTTATAGGTGACGGAACACCAGATGAAGTAAGATCCAATCAAAGAGTTATTGATGCGTATTTAGGGGTAGAACACTAGTTATGGCGGATCAAATATTATTTTTTATTGAAGTTGTAGTTGGTGGCTTGCTTGCAGGCACGATGTATTCTCTTGTGGCTTTAGGATTTGTTTTAATTTACAAAGCTTCAGCTACATTTAACTTTTCTCAAGGGGCTATGGTATTCTTTGCAGTTCTTGCATTCGTTGGTTTTATGCAAGACTTTAATGTACCATTTGTTTTAGCGTTCTTTTTAGCGGTGTTCTTAATGATTATAGTAGGTTTATGTACTGAAAGACTAGTTTTAAGACCTTTAATGAACCAGAGCGAAGATACTTTGCTTATGGCAACTATAGGACTAGGTTATGTTTTAGAAGGTCTTGCTCAAGCAATGTGGGGCGTAGAAGTAAGAAGATTAGATTTAGGGATTAAAGATTTCCCAATTCCATGGATTGCTGATAACTTGAAATTATTTATTAGTGCGATTGACCTAACTGCTGGAATAGTTGCGTTTGGTATGATTATAGGTCTTACTTTATTATTTAAATATACCAAAATGGGACTTGGTCTAAGAGCAGTAGCAGATGATGCTGGTGCAGCGAGTTCTATTGGAATTCCCTTAAAACATATAATGCTTCTTGTATGGTCAGCAGCTGGTGTAGTTGCTTTAGTAGCAGGAATGATGTGGGGGGCAAGAGCTGGGGTACAATTTGCATTAGTTGATTTAGCATTGAAAGCGCTTCCAGTACTTATCATTGGTGGATTTTCTTCAATTCCTGGAGCCATAATTGGCGGTTTATTGATTGGGGCTGTTGAAAAAGTTCTAGAGGTATACATTGGACCATTTTTTGGAGGAGCCATTGAGGGATGGGCGCCATACGTATTAGCAATTTTCTTTTTGTTATATAGACCTGAAGGTTTATTTGGAGAAAAAATTATTAGGAGAGTTTAATTATGAAGCCAATTTTCATGACATATACAAGAGGTGATTTAATCAATCTTGCTATTTTATTAATTGTCGGAGTTGTAGTTATACCTATGACAGTATCATCAGGATACTGGTATACTTCAATATTAATTCCATGGTTATGTCTAGCTTTAGCTACGATTGGACAACAGATTATTATGGGATACACAGGTCAACTAGCTCTCGGTGCTGCAGGATTTATGGCAGCTGGCGCATTTGCATGTTTTAATTTAATATTAAGAGTTCCAGGCATTCCTTTTGTAGGCGCATTATTGATATCAGGATTAATTGCTGCAGCATTTGGTATATTATTCGGATTACCAAGTTTAAGAGTAAGGGGAATTTATTTAATGGTTGCAACGCTTGCATCCCAATTTTTCATTATATGGATGATTGATAAATTTGGTTGGTTTAAAAATTACGATTCCTCAGGAATTATCACTGCCCAAGATATAGTAATTATGGGAAAACCATTTACTTCGCCTGTTGAAATGTACCTAGTTATTGTTGCCGTGGTAACGCCGATGACACTAATTGCAATGAATATGGCAAGAGGAAGTACTGGAAGAAATTGGATGTCAGTAAGAGACATGGATATAGCTGCAGAGTCAATGGGAGTATCATTGCTTAAAACAAAATTACAAGCCTTTGCAATAAGTTCATTTTATTGTGGTGTTGCTGGAGCTCTTTTTGCATTTACATATTTGAAATCATTAGAGCCAGTAGCATTTGACATTAAATTATCCTTTAAGGTTCTATTTATGGTTATATTGGGTGGTCTAGGAACAATAAATGGTGCATTTATTGGAGCTGCATTTATCTTATTATTCCCTGTATTGCTAAATTATATAGGAAATAATGTATTTCACGGGGCAATAGATGCCACAATTATATCAGCAATTGAACAGGTCGTATTTGGTGTCTTAATGATAATATTTATGATTTATGAGCCTCTCGGAATGGCAAAGTTATGGGAAACTATAAAGATTAAAATTGCTGGGTTATTTTCAAAAAAATAAATGAATAGAAGAACAAGACTTATTTTAGCGCTTATACTAGGTATTGGTATTGGTCTTATGGTTAAAAATAATTTTATTATTGGATAGATTTAATTTTTTATCTTCAAAGCCTCAACTATCGCATTAATTGGAAGGTATATACAATTCTTCCTTTTATAATTTTTTTTATTAAAAATTTTAAACAATTTTCCTTCGATACTTATCTCTTGGTTATGATAAAATTTATTAATTAGCTTAATTTTTTGTATTACGGACTTCAAATTTTTATTAATTATATTTTTAGTTATTAGGCTTGCAGATGCTTGACAGTATATACATGATTTAGTTTCATAACCTACATCTTTTATTATGTTTTTTTTTAAGTTAATTTTTAATTTAATGTAATCACCGCACATTGGATTTTTCTTTAATGCACTATGAGTGAAATTTTCCAATTTTTTCATATTTTTAGTATCTGAAGCGATCTTTAAAATATCTAAATCCATAAAGTCCTAATTTACACTGTAATTGAAATATTTTTAATATTTATTTTCTTGTGTAGAAAAAAAATAAGTATTAAAAATTGCAAATGTTAGAGCTTAAAAATCAGAAAGCGGCAGTTCCTATTGTATTATTTGCAGGATTATTTTGGTCGTTAGGTCCATACGTAGTTAGAAATATAGACGCAGCCAACACAGTGCCCTGGCAATATCTTTTCACCAGGGGAATAGTAATCTTTTTGCTATTAAACTGTTTTTTATATTTTGAAGAAGGAATTAAATTTTATAAAAACTATTTAAAAGTTGGTTTATCTGGAATTTTAGGGGGGTTAGGTCTTGCAATTGCAATGATATCTTTTATATGGTCAATTACAAATACATCCGCAGCAATTACATTATTGTGTTTAGCTGCAATGCCATTCATAACTGCTTTATTAAGTTTTTTATTTCTTAAAGAAAAAATTTCATTAAGTGTTTGGCTTACAATAATACTTGCCGCAATTGGAATTGTAATAATGGCTGTTGGAAATAAAAATACAGGATCTATTATAGGTCTAATTTTTGGATTAGCTTCTGCATTAGGTTTTGCAATATTTTCTGTAACTCTTCGATGGAGAAGACAGACACCAAAATTTACAACTGTATCAATTGCAGGTTTAATATGCGCAATTATTTCAGGTTTTGTAATTTTAAATCAGGATTTAAATTTTTTATCCTCTAGTAAAAATCAAGCTTTATTTGCTACACATGGTTCTTTAGTATGCATTGGTCTTATATTATACTCTATGGGCTCAAAACATATTCAGGCAGCTGAACTTACACTTTTATCACTAACAGAGGTTATTGGTGGAATATTTTGGGTTTGGTTACCGTGGCTAGGAATTAATGAAATCCCATCCAACAATACTATAATCGGAGGATTTTTAATCTTTGTATCTATATTTTATTACAGTTTAATTATTCAAAATAACAAGAGGTTTATAGGTTTAAATTAGATGAGTAAAACTATTGTAAACAGTTGGAATGAGTGGGACCCTTTAAAACACGTCATTTTAGGAAAGGCTGATGGATGTTGCATACCTGCGCCTGAGCCAGCACTAGATGCAAAGGTTCCCGAAGACTCTGACATGAAAGGTAAATATGGTCCAAGAACTCAAGAAACTGTACATAAAGCAAATGAACTACTGGATAATTTTGAAAAAATTCTAATAAAAAGGGGCATTAAAGTAGATAGACCCCAGCCCATAAATCATAATCAAAAAATTGAAACACCTGATTGGAAGTCAGAAACCATGTTTGGTTGTATGCCAGCAAGAGATGTTATTCTTACTGTGGGAAATGAGATGTTGGAAGCTACAATGAGTTACAGATGTAGATGGTTCGAATATTTAAATTATAGACCACTTATACAAAAATATTTTGATGAGGATACTAATATGAAACACGAAACAGCACCCAAACCTAGACTTACAGACTTAGATTATAGAAAAGATTATTTATCTGACACAATAGGTGTGCAAAAAAGACTAGAATGGACAAAAAATAAGTTTTTTGTAACAACAGAAGAAGAACCATTATTTGATGCTGCTGACATTTTAAGATTTGGAAAAGATTTAATTGTTCAACACGGATTTACTACTAATCTGAAAGGTATTGATTGGCTTAGAAGACATTTTCAAAATCACAGAGTGCATGCTGTAAATTTTCCTGGGGACCCTTATCCAATACATATTGATGCTACTTTTACACCAATTACAGAAGGTATAATTATTAACAATCCCCAAAGAAGACTACCTGAGGAACAACGAAAGCTTTTTGAAAAAAATGGATGGAAAATTATCGATGCAGCTCAACCTGCTCATAATTCTCCACCACCATTGTGTTATTCATCAGTATGGTTATCAATGAATGTATTGGTTTTAGACCCAAAAACTGTATGCGTAGAGAAAAGCGAAGTTTATCAAGCTGAACAAATAGATAAGCTTGGATTAGAGGTCGTACCTGTTGAATTAAGAGATGCATATGCATTTGGTGGCGGATTGCATTGTAGTACTGCTGACGTTTTTAGAGAGGGAAATTTAAAAGATTACTTTCCGAACCAATAATATGACGATTTTTGCCTCAGACAATGTTACAGCTGCCTGTCCAGAAGTAATACAAGCAATAAATAATGCAAACAATGGCAATGTAGATTCTTATGGAGATGATCAATGGACAAATAATTTAGAAAGAAAATTTTCTGAATTATTTGAAAAAAAAGTAAAAGTATTTACTGCTATAACAGGGACTGCGGCTAACTCATTAGCTTTATCTGCAATTACTCCAAATTATGGAAACATATATTGTCATAAAATTTCACATATTAATGTGGATGAGTGTGGAGCACCTGAGTTCTTTACAGGTGGTGCTAAACTAATAACTATCGATGGTTTTAATGGTAAATTTAGTGCAGAAGATTTAAGAAAAAATATTAGAGGTGAGGGAGTGGTTCATAATACCCAACCTTCTACGGTAAGTATTACACAATCTTGTGAAACAGGAGTAGTTTACAAAATAGACGAAATAGAAAAAATTACTGAAATTGCAAAGAAAAACAACATGAAAGTTCATATGGATGGGGCACGTTTTTCAAATGCTGTAGTCTCACTAAAAAAAACACCAGCTGAAATTACCTGGAAATCAGGCATCGATGTTTTAACATTTGGTGGAACTAAGAATGGATGTTTAGATGCAGAAGCAATAATCTTTTTTAACTCAGAAGATATTAAAAATTTTAAATATCTTCAAAAGAGATCAGGACAACTGTTATCAAAAATGAGATTTCTTTCAGCTCAACTAGATGCATATATATCAAATAACTTATGGTACAAAAATGCAAAAAATTCTAATAAAATGGCAAAAATTTTAAGTACAAAACTTTCAAGATTAAATAGCATTGAAATAACTTATCCAACAGAGTCTAACGAAGTATTTGTTAAAATTCCAAAAAGTATACAAGATCATCTATCAAAAAAAGGTTATTATGCTGTTCCAGATGAAACATTTGATGGTTCTGTTAGATTTGTGTCAGCATGGAATACCACAGAAAAAGATATAGATAAATTAGTAAAAACTATTAGAGAAAAATTATAAACTTAATTTTTTTTATTATCCAAATTTGCTGGTGTATCAGGATCCAGTTGTAACCCAGCAGGTGTAATAGTTGCCGGTATGGGGGTGAAAGTTGACTCTGGATTGTTTGCAACTTCTCTTACTTTCATTCTATAAACGCCAAAAAAACCAATAATTAAATGGAAAAGAATTAAAAAAATAAAAAAACCATTCAAATCAAGAAATTGAATAAATAGTGAGCATAATATCGGTCCAGATATTGCACCAAACCCAAATATTAATTGCAAACCTCCACCTGCCGCAACAAATTTATTCTTATCTACAAAATCATTTGTATGCGCAAGGTTTAACGAGAATAAAGGTAAACAAAAACTAGTATAAAGACCAACAAATATAAAAAATAAAATTTTTTTATAATGCATTTCTGATAACCAATAAATATTCTCTATTGGATCATTGGAGGTTAATATTGACAGAAAAGCTAATAAAGCTGCAAAAAAAGTTGTAACCACAATTACTGATCTTCTATCGTATTTATCAGATACATAACCAATTGGCCATTGACCAAGCACACCAGAAATTGTTGAAATAAAAAGAAGAATAGATGTTTCAAATAAATTAAAATTTGCTTTAGTTGCATAAAAAGCGATTAAAGAAAAAAAACCTCCATGAATAATTCCTGTGCAAAAAGAACTTACACTTCCTAATGGGGAGATTTTATATAACTCTAGTATATTCATGGTTCCAATCTTTTTAAATTTTGGTGCTGATCTTTTTGTAAGCAGAATAGGAACTAAAGCTAAAGATAATAAAACCGAAACTAAAATAAAAGGCTCATAATTAATTGGATCACTAACGTTTAGAAGCAACATACCAATTGAGAGACCTAAATAAATTATAATCATATAAGCTGATAATAGCTGACCTCTATTTTTATTAGTTGCTCTATCATTTAACCAACTTTCGCTTACAATGTAGCAACTAACTAAACTTATGCCTGTGATAAATCTACTTATAGTCCACATAAATGGATTGACGTATGCAACAGCTAATAAAGCACTTAATGATGCAAGAGATGCAAATGCAGCAAAAACTCTTATATGACCAACTTTTGATACTAACTTAGGCGTTGTTTTTGATCCTACAAAATAACCTATGTAATATCCTGACATAAAAATACCAGTTGTTATAACGCTAAAATTCTCAATTACAGACCTAATTCCCATCACTTGTAATTGTAGACCATGTGCAATCATCATAGTTCCAATTCCTATGAATAATGCCCAGGATTTTTTAACTTCTTTTTGCATCTATAAAAGTAAATATAATTTATTTTGAGGCTAAGTAGATTTGATTTGTGTTTTTTTTAAGGCCAAAAATGAATGTAAAGCAATTGTAATAATTATAACTATACCACCAATTATTGTTTGAACACTTGGTTGTTCTTTAATTATAAGCCATACCCAAATTGGCCCAAGTATAACTTCCAATAGGAAGAATAAATTCACCTCTGGTGCAGAAATATATCTTGGGGCTATTGTTACTAATACAAAAGGAATAGCCACACACATTATACACATCAAAGGAACTATTATTTTGTCTGCTGCCACTAGGTCAAAATTTTCAACAAAAAAGAAAGCAAATATTGCAACAACTAGTTTTCCTATAACTGCTGATGGTACTAAATCTCTATCTTTAGCAAACCTTGCGAGATTTGCATTTATAGCTAGACCAAGCGCGGTTACAAAACCAAATAAATCACCAACTATATTTCCAATTTGTATTGAGTCATAAAATATAAATGTAACAGAAAAAAATGTTACAAAAATTGCTACCCAAGTTTCCTTATTGGTTGGTTCTTTTAAAAAAATTGCTGCTAATATTGCAGACAACATTGGTGCCATTGCCACCATGATCAGGGTATTAGCTACGTTAGTATTTTGAATTGAGATAATAAAAGTTATATTACAAATAGAAAAGCTAATCACATAAAAAATACCAGCTAGACCAATTTTAAATAATGCATTAAAAAAATTTTTTTTATAAAACAAAATAAGTCCTATCAATACAACAACGAAGGGTATTGCGCCTCTATAGAAAAGAAGAGACCAAGTATCAATATTTGACAATCTTATAAATAAAGAATCTGGAGTAATAAACATAACGCCAACAAAAGCCAAAAAGGATCCTTTTTGTTGATTAGGAAGCTTATTGAACATTATGCAAATTTTCTAAATAATTTTCAATTTCTTGAATATTTTTAAGTTTTTTTGAACAGGTTTGATTTTGACAAATTACAGTGAAAAATTCATTTTCATTTTCTTTATGAATTATAGAGGCATTACTCAAATAGTTTATTTTTAATTTATTTATTATATTTTTATAATTTTTAAATTCTCCATTGAAAGTTATAGTAATATTTTTCTCACAAGCACTTATATTTTTTATAAAACTGAACATTTGAGAAAAATTGTAGTTGATATAGGAATTAAAAGTTTTACTCAATGTATCAATTTTATCATTCCAATTTTTTTTACCAGTAATATTTTTTAATTTGTTACAAACCATTAAATATACACTATTTCCATTGGGTATATTATTGTCAGAAATATCTATTGGATTAACGAATAAATCATTATTTTTGACAATATTTTTTTGAAGAAGTTTATATTCAGTATTATAGAATAGATCCCATGCTTTAAGCATTAATTCTTGGCAAATATTTAATGACTCCGTGTCGTTTTCAAGTTCATATAATGTTATTAACAATAAACACAAATAGACGTAATCTTCTAGAAATACTTTTATTTCATCGTTATTTTTTTCATAGCAATGATAAATATTATTATGAAGTTTTTTTAACAATTTTTTAGATAATACAATGGTATTATCATAAAGTTTTAAATCATTAGTTGCCAATGAAGAGAGAAGATTTGAGTATAACCAAAAACAATTGAGATCTGTTTGTACTTTATTATCAAAAAAAGGTTTAATTCGTTTATCTCTCTCTTTTTTTAAAATTTCTTTTGCAATTTCTAATTCAATTAATTCTTGACTATTAAGTTTAATATTTTCTTTTTCAGAAAATATATTTACCCCTTCAAAGTTACCACTTTCAGAAATATCATAAGTCTTTTTAATTATATCAAATTTATCACCAAGTATTTCAATCAAATTTTTATAATTCCACGTATAATATTTTCCTTCAATACCTTCACTATCTGCATCAAGTGCTGAACCTAAAAAGTTATTTTCAGTAACAAATTCTGTATTTATAAATTTAATAGTTTGTTTTAATTTATTTTCTAAATATTTTGATTTAAATCTATCAAGATAGTGACTTAATAGAATAACATATTGAATATTGTCATACAGCATTTTTTCAAAATGTGGGATAATCCATTTTTCGTCAACTGTATATCTAGATATGCCTCCACCTAAATGGTCATATATTCCTTTCGATGAAATTTTTATAAGTAAAGTTTCTACTGGTTTTAAAAATTTTGAATTTTTATTGTTATTAAAGAAATAAAATAATGTTTGAAAAACATAGAACTGAGGAAATTTAGGTGCACCTTTAAATCCACCATTTTCATCGTCTAAGTACTGAAGAATTTTATCTGCATAAGGCTCTAGGTCTTGCTTTAATACCGCATTTTTTCTGTGAAGATCTTTAAAAACTATTTGAAGTTGCGAGACTTGAGAAATTATTTTATCGCGATTTTCTTTGTATACTTTCGAAACATTTAATAGAACCTGATTAAAACTAGGTCTGCCATTCATTTCTTTTGGGGGAAAATAGGTTCCACCAGTAAAGGGCACTCCATTCTCATCTAGAAACATAGAGAGGGGCCATCCCCCTTGGGCACCAGTTAAAATGCTTAAGCTCTTTTGAAAAATGTTGTCTAAGTCGGGCCTTTCTTCTCTATCAACTTTTATATTTACAAATTCTTCATTTAATATTTTTGCCGTTTCAATATTTTCGAAACTTTCATGAGCCATAACATGACACCAGTGGCAACTAGAATACCCTACACTTAAAAAAATTGGTTTTTTCTCACTACGTGCTTTTTCTAATGAGATTTTGTTCCATGCGAACCATTCAACAGGATTCTCTGCATGCTGCTTTAAATATGGACTACTCTCATTTTTAAGTTGATTTGACAAATTAAAAATGACTATATGGTTTTCTAGAGAATATTTTTTTTACCATTGGTGCGAAATAATCTAATGGTAAACTCTTATAATTTGGATCAAAAGAGGACTGATCATATTTTTCACAAAAATCTACTGTTGCTTGATAAAACTCATGATCTTTGTACTTGTCTCTTAAATTTCTATTCTTACCAAGATGATGTGCGTAATAATAAGCCTGAAATTCTCCGTGTTTTTCAATTATCCAATGAGTTTTCTCTGAAACATAAGGTTTTAAAATTGTCGCTGCATATTCTGAGTGGTTCATTGGAGCCAGTTCATCGCCAATATCATGTAACAATGTAGCCACTACCATTTCCTCACTTTCTCCAGCTCTTAATGCTCTTGTAGCACTTTGTAGAGAATGTTCTAACCTACTTACTTGATAACCTTCCAGTGTTTCAGTTAAACTAGACATAAATTTGATAATTCTATCAGCTGTTTGACCAACATATTTTTGTTCATGCTCGTCTAAAAATAAATAGTCTTCTTTAGTTCCTTTTTTCATTTCTGTGAAGCTAACTTTTTTCATTCTAGTTATTTGATCCAGTGCTTAATAATGATAATTGAGTAATTTTTTCTTCACCTAACTCATCAATAATTTTTATAGGATAATCACCTGTAAAGTAATGATCAGTAAGTTGTGGGAACTCATTATTTCTTTTTTCATAACCTATTGCTTTATATAATCCATCTATTGATAGAAACTTTAGCGACTTTGCTTTTACATATTGACATATTTCATCTACTGACATGTTTGCTGCAAGTAATTCTTTTTTTGATGGCATATCTATGCCGTAAAAGTCTGGATATTTTATTTCCGGACTTGCTATTCTCAAATGCACTTCTTTCGCTCCTGCCTCATATAACATGTTCACTATTTTATAAGAGGTTGTACCTCTAACTAATGAATCATCTACTAAAATAACTATTTTATTTTTAATAGATGATTTGTTAGCATTTAATTTAAGTTTTACTCCAAGACTTCTAATCTTTTGAGCAGGCTCAATGAAAGTCCGGCCCACATAATGATTTCTTATGAGTCCTAAATCAAATTTTATATTTTTACTTTGACTATATCCAATTGCTGCTGCATTACCAGAGTCTGGAACAGGCACTACCAAATCTGCTTTTATTCTATCTTCTTTTGAGAGCTCTGCACCGAGCTTTTTTCTATACTCATATGCAGTAATCCCATCTAATAAACTGTCAGGTCTTGAAAAATATATATATTCAAATATGCAGGGTCTTTTTTTTCTTAAAGGAAAAGGTTTTAAACTTTTTAACTCATCATCTTCAATATAAACAACTTCACCATTTTCAACTTCTCTAATAAATTTTGCTCCAATAATATCTAACGCACATGTTTCAGATGTAAATACGTATGAATTTTTCAATTTTCCAATTACCAAAGGTCTTATTCCGTGTGGGTCTCTAACACCTATCAATGTATTTTGAGCAATCATGACTAAAGCATATCCACCTTGAATTTGAAATAATGTATCAATAATTTTATCTATGGTTGTTGCTCTTTTTGATTTTGCTATAAGTTTTACAATAGTCTCTGTATCTGAAGTAGTATAAAAAATTGATCCATTTTCTACCATTTTATTTCTAAGTGTTATTGCATTTGTTAAGTTACCATTATGAGAAACTGCAATTCCACCAGCATTTGTATCAGCATAAAAAGGTTGAACATTCCTCAAAGTTGTACCACCAGTAGTACTATATCTGTTATGACCAATTGCATAGTTACCAGGTAATTTACTCAACACTTCTTCATTATTAAAATTATCTCCAACTAACCCAAATCTTTTTTCCGAGTGGTATTTCATCCCATCAAACGAAACAATTCCACAGCCCTCTTGACCTCTGTGTTGTAAAGCATGCAAACCAAGTGCAGTTAATGTTGAGGCATCCTTTGTATTGCTAATTCCAAAAACTCCACACTCTTCTTTAAGTTTTGGATTATATATCCTTAATTTTTTCTTTTGCATCTTCTTGTTCTTTTTGGGTTGGAAACTCATTTATAAGATAGTTGCTACCTTTTTCAACAAAAACAAAAGTAATAGATTTATCAACATTTATAGACCATCTCTCATAATTATAAACTATATCAATAGTTGTAAACACACAAACTGCTATGATGTAACTTCTTACGAATCCAAAAAAAAATCCAAATATTTTATCAAGACCTCCCAATCCAGTATATTTTACAGCTTTACTTAAACCTTTATTAATAAGTAAAATTATAAATATTATAATTGTAAAAACACTAATTCCTAACAGAATATCTAATATATATTCATTATCTAAAAAACCACTTACATAAGGTTTTAATTTTGGAAAAATAAAAAGTGTTATTACATAAGCCAAAAGCCATTTACTTGCCGAAAGGATACTTAAAACAAATCCATTTTTGTAGCATTTGATCAAAGATAAAATAGTAATTATTACATATGCTAAATCAAAAAATGATATTAAATCATTTAAATCTTTTACAATTTCCATTTATTATTTTGTCTTAAATGGTTTAAAACTAATTAAGAAACTTGGTAATAATGTTAAAACTAATAACATTGCCAAAAGCATAGCTAACCCTGTAAATATTCCAAAATATATTGTTGGTATAAAGTTTGATAAAACTAAAATTGAAAATCCAAACACAATAGTGATCGAAGTATTTAATATTGCTACACCTACAGTTGAATGACAAGTTTTTACAGTCTTACTATAGTCACTAGATTTCAAGAATTCCTCTTTAAATCGATAAATATAATGAATACTGTTATCAACTGCAATTCCTATGGTTATTGCAGCAATAGTTATAGTCATCATATCTAAAGGAATGTTAAATAAACCAATTATTCCTAATATAAAAAATGCAGCAATAAAGTTGGGTATCACACCTATAAGTGCAAGTTTTAAGTTTCTAAATAAAATAATAAACATAAAAAATATTCCCAACATTACAAATCCTAAAGTAAGAATTTGAGATTTAAATAAACTTTGCAATAAATTATTAAATATTATTAATACACCAGCCAATTTATACTCATCATCACTTAATTTTATTTCATTTTTTAAATCACTATTAATTTTTTTTATTAATTCATTTCTTCTTAGATCTTTATTTGAGTCTTTTAACCTCAAACTAATTCTTGCTTCGGAATCATCTATGGATACGTATGGTGTTACAATTTCCCTTTTAATGTTTTCTGGAAGTTTCGTATATAAAACTCCAATTTCTAATCCACCTAATGGCTTATTATTATTTAAACTTTCAGCAACTTTTAATATAGAACTAAAAGAGAGCACCTTACCTACGTGATCCAAGTTTTCTAAATAATTGTGGACTTTGTCAATTTTGTCAATTTTATCCTTTGTAAACCAGTATTTACTGTTATCTTGATCCTCATCTCCCCAATCGTCATCTTCATTGGTTTCTTGGCTTTCCTCTTTAGGAAATTTTAATATTACCTCCAAAGGTGTTGTTCCACCCAATTCCTCATCAATTAGTTTCATTCCCTTGTAGATTTCTGTGTCTTTATCAAAATAATTTATAAAACTATTTTCGACTTGTAACTTTGAAATACCAAATAAACTAATCACAACTATTGCAGTGGCAGTGGCAAAAATTATATTTTTATTCTTTAAAGTATAATTTGATAGAAAATTAGTTATTTTTGATTTTGTATCTGATTTTAAACCAAATATATTATTATCACTTGATAAATTTATAAATGTCGGCAATAAAGTAAATGTTGTAATCATTGATGTTATTAATCCAATGGTCATCATCCAGCCAAAATCAATAACAGGTTTTATTCCACTAAAAATCAGTGATAAAAAAGCACAAATTGTAGTTAATCCAGTGTACAAGATTGGTAAAAACATTTTATTTGTAGCAATTTCTAATATTTTAATTTTACTTTTGTTTGGAAATTCATTTTTAATTTGAAGAAATCTTGTACTTAAGTGAATATTCATAGCCATTGTAAGAATTAACATTAAAGCTATAAAGTTTGAGGAAATTACAGTAACTTTCCAACCTAACAACCCCAACATACCTAACATAACAACTACTGAAAATATACAACTGGAAAGCGGAACTATGATCCAAACAATTTTTTTGAAAACAAACCACAAAGTTGCAATAATAAATAATAAAACACCAATGCCAAAAATGAAAATATCATTTTTAATAAATGACATCATATCGTCAGCAATCATGGGAATTCCTCCTAAATATATTTTAGAATCTTTGCTATAATCTTTTATAACTTTTCTAATCTCTTTAATATTTTCATGATTTTTCTTCTTTCTATCGTCTTTATATTTTTCCAATTCTTTAGAGTTTAATATATTTTTTAAATTTTCGTCTTTTTTGATATAAACAATAATTCCTGAAGTTTTTCCATCTTCACTAATCACAAAATTTTTGAATACAGGACTATTTAATATTTCTTTAAAACCTCTTTCTCTGTCAATACCATCACTTTTTAAAGTACTAAAATTTTTTAATTTTTCGCTTAACGTATCATCAGTGCTATTGAGCAATGGTACATCAAGTAAGGTTATAACACTATGAACCCAATCTAAACTTTGAATTTTATATTTTAAACTTAGTAAGTTGTTTACAGATTTGTCTGATATCATTTCATCATTTGGGGTATACGTAAGCACTAAAAATTCACGAGCATTGTATCTATCATTAATTTCGTTTAAATATTTTAGATCAGGATCACCATCTAACAACAAAGTTTCTGATGATGCATCAAGTCTAAAATCTTTCGAAAAGTATATAGACAAAAATAATATTGATACCAATATCAAGAGCACTGATTTTGGATTGCCAAGTATGTTATTTTGATAAATTTTAGCTAACATTAAATTAGCTTATATAATTAAAATTAATTATTTTGAATATCTTTAAATTTTGTAAAGTGTGGCTCAAATTCAAGAAATACGTTACCAGTTGGGCCGTGCCTTTGTTTTCCTACAATTATTTCAGCCATATTTGAGACTTCACTCATTTTTGCCTGCCATTCGGCATATTCAACTGTAGCAGGTCTTGGTTCTTTTCTCTCTAAGTAATATGCTTCCCTATAAACAAACATAACTACGTCAGCATCTTGCTCAATTGACCCAGACTCTCTTAGATCTGCTAATAAAGGTTTATTATTATCTCTTTGTTCAACAGCTCTTGAAAGTTGTGATAATGCTAACACTGGAACTGATAATTCTTTTGCTAAAGCCTTCAAGCCTTGTGTGATTTCCGAAATTTCTTGAACTCTTCCATCACGTCTTGAGTTTACAGCAGTCATCAACTGAATATAGTCAACTACAATTAAATCTAATCCATTAATTCTTTTCATTCTTCTTGCTCTATTGCTTAAAGCAGCAATACTTATTGCTGGAGTTTCATCAATATATAATGGAAGTTCTGAATTGTCCTTTGAGCTTTCAATAAATTTATCAAATTGATCCTCCGAAATTCTACCTCTTCTAATATCATTAGATTTTATTCTAGATTGTTCAGCTAATATTCTAGTAGAAAGTTGTTCAGCAGACATTTCAAGCGAAAAAAATGCTACTGATGCTTTTTTTTTTCCATCTTGTTGAAATTTCTTTGCTGCATTAAATGCAATATTTGTTGCTAATGCTGTTTTACCCATCGAAGGTCTTCCAGCAATAATTAATAAATCAGACTTATGTAGGCCTCCAAGTTTTTCATCCAAGTCTCTTAATCCTGTAGGGACACCTACAATTCCCTCATCATTTTTATATGCCGTGGTAGCCATATCAATTGTTAATTTTAAAGCCTTATCAAATTTAACGATTTTATTTGAGAAAGATCCTTTTTCCGCAAGATCAAATAAAGATTTTTCAGAATTTTCTATTATAGTTTGGCTATTTTTGTCGATATCATTTAATTTAGCGCTATCAATTATTTCCTCAGAAAGTTTTATAAGTTCTCTCTTTACATATAAATCATAAACAATTTTTGAATATTCAATTGCCTGTCTGTTTGATGTAGAAAATTTTGTTATTTTAACTAAATATTCAGGTATATTAATTTTGTCCTCATCATTTTCAAAATAATTTTTTAAAGTTATCGGATTGGCTAACATGCCACTAAATATTAGTTTTTCTATAGCACTAAATATTCTTTGATGCATTGGATCATAAAAATTTTTTGACTCTACGTAATTACTTATTTCATCAAATATTTCGTTTGAAATTAGTATTGATCCAATTATTGATTGTTCTGCTTCAATATTATTAGGCAACTCTTCAACTTTATCTTTTACTAAATCTAGTTTTGCCATTATTAAATAAAGATATTAAATTATTAACACAGCATCAAGTGTTAATAAAACTTGGGGAAAAAAATGTATAAGTTAAGCTTTTTCTTCCTCAGGAATTACATTAATAAATATAGAAAATTGTACTTCTGAATGTAGAGTCACTGTAACTTTAAATTTACCTAAGGACTTTATTTCTTTAGCAGGTTGTATCAATGAGGATTTAATTTCTAAATTCTCTTTAGACATAATTAAGTTTGAAATTTCTGTAGGCTTTACAGAACCGTATAATTCTTTATTTTCAGTGCTAAGTTTTTTTATATCAAAAGTCTTATTTTGTATTTTATCTGATATTTCTTTAGCTAACTTCTTTCTCTCTAAGTCTTTTTTTCCTAATTCTTTTTTTATTTTATCTACTTCCTCTATATTTTTTTTCGAAGCAAATAGTGCTTTTTTTTGAGATATAAGGAAGTTTCTAGCATAACCTCTTTTAACATCAATTACTTCACCTATGGAGCCTATTTTTCCAATATTTTCTAAAAGTATAACCTTCATTATATCAAACCTAAATTTCTAGCTCTTTTTATGGATGTTGATAATTCTCTTTGTTTTTTTTGAGATACTGATGTTATTCTTGATGGAAGAATTTTGCCATTTTCAGTGACATATTTTTTTAACAACCTAATATTTTTGTAATCTATTTTTGGAGCTCCTTTTCCAGATAATGGACATTTTTTTTTAAACTTAAATTTATTTGGTTGAAAAATACTTAGTTTTGAGAAATTACTCTGAGACTGTTTTTTTCTATTTTTTTTCATCGTTATTCAGTGAGTCTTGTTTTTCTGTTTTATTAAAAAAATTCTCTTCAAGGTTAAATTTTTTAACCTTTACAGTTAAATATCTTAGTAAATTTTTGTCAATTTTTTCATTCTTCTCTAGCTCATTAATCATTTTGCCGTGCCCTTCTAGCTTAAAATGTATAAAGTTTCCTTTTTTATTATTTTTAATAATATATGACAATTGCATTAAACCCCAGTCCTCTGTTTTTACAATATTACCATCAAATTTCTCTATAATTTTTGTGTATTTCTCTTTTAACTGATTAATTTGATTTTGTGTTGTGTCTTGTCTAGCAACGATAGTATGTTCGTATAAATTCATATTAGTTCTTTTATAAAAAGTGAGGATATACTATTATAACTCTTTAATTACAATACTTAAAAATATATAAAAATTGAGATTATTTTAAATGTTTTCAGTTATTTTTCCTGGTCAAGGCTCTCAAAGCGTGGGGATGGCTAATGAATTGTATAATAAATTTGAGATATTCAAAATAAATTTTAAAAAAGCTGACGATCTATTAAATTATAAATTATCAAAAATTATACTTGAAGGTCCTTCTGATAAATTAAATTTAACAGAGAATACTCAACCAGCAATTTTCTTAATTAGTTATTCAATTTTTCAAGTACTAAAAGATGAATTTAAAATTAATTTGAACAAGGCTAAATATTTTGCAGGACACTCATTAGGTGAGTATTCTGCTCTCACTTGTTCCGGGGTAATAAGTTTTGAAAATACAATTAAAATTTTAAAATTAAGAGGAAAAGCGATGCAAGAGGCGGTTCCAAGTGGAGAAGGTGGCATGTTAGCAGTTCTTGGATCAGGATTAGAAATATTAGAGGATATAATTGAGAAAAAAAAAAATGAGTTTAAATGTTTTATTGCAAATGATAATTCAAATGGTCAAATAGTATTAAGTGGAACTAAGAATAATATTGAAAAACTATCTGCATATTTAAATTCTATAAATATTAAAAATATTAAATTAAGTGTTAGCGCACCTTTTCATTGTGAATTAATGAAAAGTGCTACAGAATTAATGAGAAATGAATTGGCAAAAGTAATATTTAAAAATTTTGAAACAACTTTAATTTCAAATGTTACAGCAAAGGAAGTTGAAGATAGCTCACTTATTCGTGAATTACTGGTTCGTCAAATAGAAAGTAGAGTGAGATGGAGAGAAAGCATTAATTATATGATAAAAAATGGTGTTAATAATTTTATTGAAATTGGACCTGGTAAGGTATTATCAGGGTTAGTAAAAAGAATTGACAAAAAAGTAAAAGTAAGTGCAATTAATAATGAAGAAGATATTAGTAAAATAAAAATTTCATGATTGATTTTAAAAATAAAAAAATCTTAATTACTGGTGCAACTGGAGGTATTGGATATTCTTTAGTTGATAAATTTAATTTATTGGGAGGATCTATATTAGCAACAGGCACTAATGAGGATAAGCTTAATGATTTAAAAAAAAAATATTCAAAAATTAAAACTTTAAAATTTGACATATCTAAACATGATGAAATTGAAAATCTAATTGATAAAGTTTCATCTGAACTAGACGGTTTAGATATATTGATAAATAATGCTGGTATCACAATTGATAATTTATCTCTTAGAATGAAAAAGGATGAATGGGAGAAAGTTATCAATATTAATCTAAGCTCAACGTTTTACTTATGTAAATATGCAATAAAAAAAATGTTAAAAAATAAATACGGTAAAATTGTAAATATTACTTCCATTGTTGGTCATACAGGAAACTTGGGTCAATCAAATTATTCTGCTTCAAAAGCAGGTATAATTGGAATGTCTAAAAGTCTAGCAATTGAGTACGCAAAAAAAAATATAACTATAAATTGTGTATCACCAGGTTTTATCCAAACAAAAATGACAGACAAAATATCCGAGGAAATGAAAAGCGTTTTAATTTCTAGAGTTCCTATGAACAAATTGGGCACAGGTTTGGATGTCTCAAATACGGTTGCATTTTTATCATCTGATGAAGCCTCTTATATAACAGGAGAAACAATTCATGTTAATGGTGGTATGTATATGGCTTGACAAACTTTATTAATAATTTAATAACATAAATTATTATGTCTAACGAAATTTCAAATAAAGTAAAAAAAATAGTTGCTGACCACTTAGGAATCGATGAAGCTAAAGTTAATGAACAATCAAGCTTTATAGATGACTTAGGTGCAGATAGTTTAGATACTGTTGAGCTTGTAATGGCATTTGAAGAAGAGTTTGGCTCAGAAATATCTGATAGTGAAGCTGAGAAAATTCTAACAGTTGGTGATGCTATAAAATTTATAGAAAACAAAGCAAACTAAATTTTTACATGTCATCAGAAAATGACGGAGCAATTATTATATTATCTTCCCCGTCAGGCGCAGGAAAAACGACACTTGTTAAAAAACTTAGTTCGATAGAAAATTTTGAAATATCAATTTCATACACAACTAGAATTCCCAGATTAAATGAGGAAAATGGTAAAGACTATTATTTTATTAATACAAAAGATTTTAACGAACTAATTAGAAAAAATGAATTATTAGAGTACGCGGAAGTATTTAGTAATTTTTATGGCTCATCAAAAAAAAAAGTTATTCAAAATTTAAAACTAGGTAAAAACGTTGTTTTTGACATTGATTGGCAAGGGACTAAACAAATAAAAGAAAAAAACCTAAGTTACAAATTAATCTCTATTTTTATACTACCCCCATCAAAAAAAACTTTAGTAAATAGACTTTCAGAACGAGAAAACAACGATAAAAAGATAATTAATCAACGTATGAAAAAATTTGAAATTGATGTGAAACATTGGATAGACTATGATTTTGTAGTTATAAATGACGATTTAGAAACTTGTTTTAATGAAGTAAAAGATATCATCACAAAAGTACTAAATAATAAATTTTTTGAATTTGATAACAAAAAAATTCAAAATCACGTTGACATCTTATTGAGCTGATTTTCATATTCGCTGCAAATTTTATAATAAGTTTCAGGACTTAATCTTTGTGGTCTATCATTTAGATTAATTTGAAATTTTTCAGAAATTCTGTTTATATCTTTAAAAAGAATATTTAAAGGCTTTTTTATCATTTTCCTTCTAAAACTAAAAAATATTTTTGAGATATATTCTAAATTTTCTATTTCGTTAAATTTTGTATAATTTTTTTTTGGAAAAAATTCTAATATTGAACTTTGAACTTTAGGTTTAGGATAGAAACAATTTGGACTTATATCTTTAATTTTTCTAATGTTTAGCTTCCACTGAGATATGATTGATATTCTACTATAATTTTTAGTATTTTGTTTTGCAATTATTCTTTCAGCTACTTCTTTTTGAAACATAAATACCATTTTCTCGTAATAAAAGTTTTCTTTACTTTTTATTATTTTAATCAATATTTCTGAAGCAACATTATATGGAAGATTACCAAAAATAGACAAATTTTTGTATTTTATGTCAACTATGGATAAATCTAGAAAATCATTATTTATTACTTCCACTTTTCCATTAAATTTTCTTTTTAAATTTTCACTTAAATTTTTGTCTTTTTCTACTAAAATTATTTTTTTTGGTCTCTTTAAAATTAATTTTTCTGTTAAATTACCTGTGCCAGGTCCAATTTCTAATATCGTAGAGTTACTATTTATATTTCCTAAATTAGTTATTATATTTATAACATTATCATCTACTAAAAAATTTTGACCTAAACTTTTTTTTGGTTTTAATTTCACAGATTTCTTTCAAAAAAAAGGATCGATTTTATTATTGATGTGGGGTTAGAAAAATTTTTAGATATCATTTTTTCATTAGGCCCATGATCTGGGGAAACTCTAATGAAAGGAAGACCAGCAGTTATGTTTATTGCATTAAATTTGAATATTGATTTTATTGGAGTTAATACTTGGTCGTGATACATTCCAATTACTAGATCATATTTTTTATAATTTGGACTAATAAAAAAAGTATCCGCTGAAAATGGTCCACTAATTTTTATACCATTTTTTTTTAAATTTTTAATTGAGGGTAAAATTATTTTATCTTCCTCGCTGTAACTGTCTATTGTTTCACAATGAGGATTTAACCCCAAAACCGCAATTTTAGGATTTTTTTTTAAAAATTTGTTATAAAATTTGTTTATCAACTTTATTTTATCTTTTATAGTTTTTTTCGTAATTTTTTTATTTACAAACTTAATAGGTATATGCGTAGTAATTGGACTTACACTTAATTGTTTGTTGTATATTATCATAGCTACATTATTTGATGATGTTTTGTATTTTAAATATTCCGTTATCCCAGAGAAAGTTTTTTTTAAAAATTTTTTTTTGCTAATAGGTCCATTTAATAGACCAATAGCTTCTTTTTTTTTTAACAATTTTATTGCTGTGTTAAATGAACTTTCTATATAAACATTAGAGTTTTTAAAAATTTTTTGGAACGGATTTTTTACGTCCAAATCAATATTAATTAAATTTATATTGTTGTTATTTTTTATTAATTTAATATTTTGCTCTATTATTTCTTTAATATTATAATTATAATTAAAATAATTTAACTGTTTTTCTAAAAGTTTTGCAGATCCAATAAGAATAATTGGTCTTTTAATTTTTTTTCTTAATTTTTTATAAGCTTTTAAAAAAATCTCTATAAATACGCTTCTCGGCTCACCTAGCACTATTAACAAAGGTTTATAATTCATAAATAAAAATATTTTTTTTTAACTTATTAAAAAAGTTAATCGAATATTGGTTTAATTGTCTGTCTGTTTCTTTCTGAATTAAAAGCTCTATCTCGTTATCTAAATTAATTTTAGATTTTATTTTCCTTTTATTATCTAATTTTATTATTAAATAATTATTACCAGCTGGTATATAGTTGGTGAGACCGCCTATTTCAATTTTATCTAATTGATTAGTTATTTTTTTTGACAATTGTAATTTATTAACCCAACCTATTTCTCCACCAAATTTTGATGTGTTAGATACACTATAAATATTAGCTGCATTTTCAAATCCAGTACTTTTTATAGAATTTTTTATATCTATATATTTTTTTTCTAAATTCTCATTTTCCTCAAGATTAAATAATATTTCTTTTAAAAAATATTCGTCAATTAACTCTTTATTTTTGAAATCATTCAATACTTTATTCTTCAATTCTTTTTTATTTATTGATATTTTATTAATGTATCTATCGTATATTAATTTATTCCAAAATAGCTCTACTCTAATTTTAAATTTTACCTGATCTAAACTTAAATTATATGATGAAAAATATTTTTTAATATTTTCCAAATCATTTATTCTGAGTCTTTTATTTACTTCCTTTAAAACAATATCATCAACTTCTTTTGTATTTTCGTTAATCTTAAAATATTTTTTTAACTCTAAATACTTTATTTTCTCTTTTATTACAGAACTGATTGCAATTTCATTGAGTTTATCTTTTTCTAAAGATGTTAAATTATTATTCAAAGATATTAAATAATTTAGTTCATCAATTATATCTTGATTAGTAATTATATCATTCTCCAACTTGTAAAGGATCTTTATTTCATTAGCTTTTACGAAGTTAACATAACTTAAAATTATTACTGAAAATAAAATTAATAGTTTTTGCATATTATTTTATCTTAAATTTGGTGTGTTTAAACTGCCAAAAGGAATTATTGTAATTGAGAAAAATATATTTTCATCTGGATCTAAATCAACATCATCGTAAAAAGTTTTCTTATACTCCACTGAAGCTTTTAAACAATCATTTTTGTATTCGTAAACTAAATCATAATATTCAGTCAAATTGCTTTCCAAATTTTTATTTGTAGTGAAGCCAAACGTATTATTTTTATCAAATGAATATTTGGTTGTATTGGATATATAGCTTCTATTGTCAATGCTGTTGCTATCAGATAAATATTTAAATGATGTCATAAAATTATTAATTAAAAAATTGGTTTCAGCATAATTATAGTTCAAATCATTTAAATCTTTGTTTATAGAAAAAGAGTAATCTAGACTAAAAGCATCTGATGGTATAAATTTTAAGTTTCCTATAATATCTGATCTTTTATTACCTATTGTGCTAGTTTTGGGAATATCCTTCTCCTCTTTTAAACGAAATACCTGCCCTCCAGAAAGGCTAAAAACTTGAACATTCTCCTTGCTTAATTTGTAATCAGCCCCAATAGTTAAGGACTCCCCACCTTCTAAAACTGTACTCTCATTTAGTCTATCAGTATTGAATAAACTTATAAAATCTACTCTTTTGTTTTTATTTGAAATATTTTTTGTTTCTGTTGGGCTTAGTCTTGCAGAAATTTTTGGTGTGAAATAACTTAATGTATCATCATTGATTTTTTTTAAAGGATATTCTCTATTTATAATAACTCCTGAAAGCAATTTATTATCATAATCCTCCTTTAATACTGAGGAGTTGTCTCCTTTTGTATTCACATTTTTAATAATTAAATTAAAGTCGTCAACAAAGCCATTTTTCGTTATTTTTTTATTAGAGTTGTACGATAAGTTGTTTACCAGTATTCCGTCATATCTATTAGTTTGATATTTTTTTTGATGCCCCGTCACATTTAAGTTTAAATTTCCATTTAGATTTGTGTTTAATTTAGAAGTATAGTTAAAAGCTGGATAAACAAATTCATAACTATCTGAACTTGATAAAGTTAAGTCTTCAAAAACCTCAAATGATGATCGAAAAGTGCTATTCTCATTGCTCTCCTCAAAATCTATGTAGCTGTTTAATATAGTATGGTTGTCCACTAAATTTGAGTAAATATCGTATTTTTTAAAATAACTCTGGTTTGAAACAGTTTCAAAGTTTACCTCAAATTTATTATCATTATTTTTTGAAAAAAAATTTCCAAATAAATGTGTCACTGAATTTTCATTATCTAACTTAATACTATGATCTAAAATTAGGTCAGATTTTTTAAATGCTTGTCTATATTCACTTTGTAACAAAAATTTATCATTAAAGAATATACGAGGTGAAACTGTAACATCTTCACTATCTGAAATAACTTTATAATAGGGAATTTGCAATGAACTTCCTAAAAATGTAGAATTATTTATTTTAGGCATTAGAAAACCGGATTGTCTTTTGACTGATGGGTCAGGATGAAAAAAATACGGAAAATATAAAACAGGTTTATCATATATTCTTAAGTATGCATTTTTATATTCTACAATTTTATTTTCTTTATCATGTTTAATTTCTTCAGCTCTCATTTCCCATGGAGGACACTTCTCTTTTTCATTTAATTTACAAGAAGTGAAAACTCCTTTATTTACTATAGTTTGATTTTTGTTACTAATTACTGAATTTCCAAAAATTCTAGGGTCATTTTCTACATTTCCTAAAATCGATTTATCAAAAAATAATTTTAAGTCTTTACCTGCTATCTCTCCATTTCTTAAGTCTACTAAAGCCTCTTTTAAAATAAAATTATTTTTATTTATATCCGTTAAATTTAATTCAAATACTTTTGCTTTTTTTTTATTGAGATCTAAATTAAATTTACTGAATTCAATTTTATTAGAATTATTGTCTAAAAGTATAGACTCGTCATTTGAATAAACTGAATTAATGTTCTTGTCATAAATTACTTGATCCGAACTTAAAGTATATTTATCCTCAAATATAATTTCTGAGTTTCCAGTTATTACAGCTTTATTTTCTATTCTACTGAATTTTATTTCATCTGCTTTAATTTTTAAATTATTTGTTTTATCAAACAAAAAAACATTTCCTGAGGAAATTACTAAAGATTTTTTTTTATTTAAAATTGATCGCTCACTGGTAATTATCAAATTATTATTTGACTCAATCTCGACATCACCAATCGCATTTAGTATATTTCCTTCATCAGTCACGTTGATAGAATTTGATTTTACTTTAAATTCATCAGATATTGATGAGTTGTTAAATATTATTAATAAAAAAATATATAAAATTAATTTTATTTTATTTTTCATTAATTTTTATTAAACCTATAGTTGAGAATAATGACAATATAAATATAGGGAACCATACAGATAAAAAAACTGGTATTCTCTCGTTTATTCCCATTATGTTAAATACATAATTTAAATAATAAATCAAAACAGATAAAATAACTCCTAATATTATATTAAAAATTTTAGATTTATTATACTTTATATTCATCATTAGTATCGATCCAATTAATATCATTATTATAAAATTAACTGGCATAGATAATATTTTATGCAATTCACTTTCAACATCTAATGTTGAGTATCCTAATGATTTGTAATCGTTGTACTGGTTTTTCAATTGTATTAAATTTAAAGACGAAAGATTAGAGAACAAATTATTAACTTTTAGATAGTCAAAATTACTTTTGAAAAGCATTACATCTTTTTTTATTATTTTTCCCGTATCATCATACTCCCTTGAATTATTTATAATCCAATTTTTCTCTTTAATGTTAGCTGTATCGGCAATTATTGTGTTAATAAGTGTAAAATTATTATCTAACTGATTAATAGATATATTTTTGAGTATGTTTTTTTCAATTACCTCAGCATTAATAATATTTATTTTATCTTCAACCTCATCTTTAATCCATAATCCTTCTTCGTTAATTACAGCAAGATACTTATTATCATCAGTAAAATTATTTTTAAAATTTAAATAATTATGTTTTAAACTTGAAGCAAATGTATGGAAAGCAATTATAATAACAATTCCCAATACGAATGTTAAATATGCAATAATTTTTATGATATCAAAATTGGTTACTCCATAATTTTTTAATAATATTAATTCATTCTTATTAAACAGATTAATAAAAAAAAGCTGAGTAGTTATTAAAAATATAAAGGGAAATATTTGAAAAATAATTGATGGAACGTTCAAAAATGTAAAAAGTAACGGATAATATATTCCTAAATTTAGATTGTTAAAAAAACTTACTTCTTCAAGTACATTTAATACAAAAATTAAACTAGCAAAAATTAAAGTTACAATAAAAAAATTTTTTAAATAAAGTTTGATTAAATAATTTTTATGACCACTTAACAATTTCATATCTATTCTTTTAATTTATATTGGATAAATATATAAGACATTAAGCTAAATAAAAAAGGCATAATTAAAATCGAAATATTTTTTAATATAAATTCACCTGAATACTTGCTGAGTATTTGTGAAAGTATTATAAAAATTATTCCCACTAAAAAAACTAATATCTTGTGTCTATTAAAATTATTTTGTAATTCTGATTTAAGTGCTAGACAACTTCCAACTAAACTTATAATTAGAATATAAAATGGCACTATAAGTCTTTTATATATTTCCTCATTAACTACAGATATACTATTTTTATTGCAATTTAAATTTCTTTCAATAAATTCCAAATCATATTTATAAATATTTCTTATACATTTTATTAGTAGTCTAGTTGGTTGCTCTTGAATTTTGGGAGCAATTGTTGTTTTTGTTGTAAAATTTGAAAGATTAAATTTAGTTTGGTCAAATGTAATTAAGTTAGTGCTACTTCCACTTCTGTCAATTATACTTCCATTGTATAATTCTAGATAATATTCTTTATTAATTCTTTTAAGTAGACCTTTTTTCGCTAAAATTATTTGTGAAAACTCGGCGTTACCCTCCTTCAAAAAAATATTTTCAAGCCGTCCTTTATCATTTTTTTTATCGATAAATATCGTTAATCCTTCAACTGCATTTATAAATTTTTTAGATTTTAACAATGATGGAAAATAATCGATATTAGATGATCTAATATATGACCTTGCTACATCCTGGCTTTTAGGAACAATAAAAGCATTTAATATGATTTGTACAATAATTAATAAAAATGAAATTTTAATTATAAAATTCAAAAATTTTTTTTTTTTTATCCCATTAGTCCAGAGTATAACTAGCTCATTTTTTTCCTCATATCTTAAAATTGTATAAAATATAGATATGAAAAAAATAAAAAGTAATAAACGAGAGAATATTTTAGGAAAGCTCAGAAAAGTATAATACAAATAAACTTTAAAACTATGTCCATCTTCGGATACAAAATCTAGATAGTTTACCGCTTGAATTACCCAAACTATTAAACTTAAACATAAAATACCTATTAAAAAAAAACCAAAAATATCAAAAAAAAATTTTCTAAAAATTAATTTTTCCATTGAATTGAGTTAATATTATTCATATATATATCACTTTCTTAAATTTATATTTTAAAAATTATGAGTGTTCAAGTTGTCTATAAAAATATCAAAAAAATAGCAAATTCTAAAATTCAAGCCATTTTCACTGGTGAAAATTTTACAATGAGCGAAATAAATTCTTTGTCTAAAGCAGAAATAATAAAATTAAAAAAATTAATAAATCTTAAAAAAGCTAATTCAGACAATATTTTCCACGTAAATTTAGATAACAAAATAATTATTTTAATTTCTGTCAAAAAAAATTTTAAAACTAGTGACTTTGAGTATCTTGGAGCAAAATTTTATGAATATTTAAAAAAAAATATATTTCAAAAAATTTCGATATCAAAAAATTTTATGGATGTTGATAATTTTAATCATTTTATCCATGGTTTAAAAATTAAATCTTATGAATTTAACTTATACAAAGGCTCACAAAAAAAAAATTCATTTTTAATTGAAGCTTTAATTAATACATCGAAAAAAGACAAAATAAATATTCAAAAGTTTAACTCTATTGAAACAGGGGTTAATTTTGCTCGTGATCTTGTATCTGAACCACCGAATGTTCTTTTCCCTAAAGAATATGTAAATCGATTGCTAAAATTAAAAAAAATTGGAATTAAAGTTACAGTTTATAATGAGGCTAGAATGAAAAAATTAGGTATGAATTCTCTTTTAGGAGTTGGAAGAGGGAGCTCTAAGGAGTCATACTTAGTTACATTAGAATATTATGGTAATAAAAAAAATAGAAGCAAACTATTTTCCTTTGTTGGAAAAGGTGTTTGTTTTGATACAGGGGGAATTTCGTTAAAACCTGCAAGATTCATGGAAGAAATGAAATATGATATGGCTGGCTCGGCAGTAGTTTCTGGTTTAATGCAAAGTCTTGCTTTAAGAAAAGCAAAAATAAATGTTGTAGGAGTAGTAGGTCTTGTTGAAAATATGCCAGGTGGAAATGCTCAAAGACCCGGAGATATAGTAAAATCATACAGTGGTAAAACTATTGAAGTTTTAAATACAGATGCAGAAGGAAGATTGGTTTTAGCAGACGCATTAACATTTACTGAAAAAAAGTTCAAACCAAAATTTATTATAGACTTAGCTACCTTGACAGGAGCAATCATTGTTTCTCTTGGAGAGGAATATGCAGGTTTATTTTCAAATAATGATGAATTGTCAGAAAAATTATACAAAGCGGGTTTAGAAGTTAATGAAAAAGTTTGGAGATTACCTTTAAATAAAAATTATGATAAATTAATAAATTCTTCGATTGCAGATGTGCAAAATATTAATTATTCGGGAGGAGCAGGTTCAATTACTGCAGCACAATTTTTACAAAGATTTATCCTAAAAAATACTCCATGGGCACATTTAGATATAGCAGGTATGGCTTTTTCAAAGAAAGCTGCAAATTTAAATCCAAGTGGTGCAACAGGATTTGGAGTTAGACTTCTAAATCAACTAATAGATAAATATTATGAGTAATATTCAAAAAACACTTTCAATTATCAAGCCTGACGCTGTACAGAGAAATTTAACCGAAGAAATTAAAAGCATATTTAAAAAAAACGGTTTTGAAATAATAAGTGAAAAAAAAATAAAGATTTCGAAAGAAGAAGCTGAGAAATTTTATATAGTTCATCAAACAAAGCCATTTTATGAGGATTTATGTAATTATTTATCATCAAGTCCAATAGTTGTTATGATTTTAAGCAAAGAAAATGCAGTTCAAGCAAATAGAGAGTTAATGGGTGCCACTAATCCAGAGGATGCAAAAGAGGGCACAATACGTAAAAAATATGGTCTTTCTATTGATAAAAATTCAGTTCATGGATCTGATAGCGAAGAAAATGCCAAGAAAGAAATAGATTTTTTTTTCAATAATTAGACAATATTTTAATAATTGATTTCGGATATAACTTATATTCTTCTTTTAAAACCCTTTTTTTTAAACTTTTTATATCGTCTTTTTTAAATATTTTTATCTTTTTCTGTAAAATAATTTTACCACCATCCAATTTTTCATTTACGAAATGAACTGAACATCCAGTAAATTTTTCATTGTTTTCTAAAACTCTTTCATGAGTATTGAGACCTTTGTACTTAGGTAACAATGAAGGATGAATATTTATAATTTTTCCTTTAAATGACTTAATAAAATCTTTTGATAAAATTTTGAGAAATCCCGCTAAACATATTAATCTTATATTATTAAATTTTAAAATTTTTAATAATTGATTAACTTCATGCTTTTTCGAAAAATTTATAATTTTAATCTTAATTTTATTTTTTTTTGCGTATTTAATCCCATAAGCTTTTTTTTGATTTGAGATAACTATATTAATTTTAATTGGCGAGTTATTTGACTTTGAAAATTTAATTAAGTTTTTTAAATTAGTGCCTTTACCTGATATAAATACTGAAGTATTTATTTTATTTACTCCAATCAATTTTACCATTTAATATAACTGATTTTTTTTCTTTGATTATCTTCCCTATAACGTAAGGTTTAAATTTTGGATTAAAAAATTTATTTATCTTATTCAAATTATTCTTATTAATAATAATGCAAAAACCAACTCCACAATTAAATGTCTTAATCATCTCCTTATCAGAAATATTGAATTTTTTTATCCACTTAAAAATTTTCAAAGTTTTTATTTTACTTAGATCAATTTCCGCAGATAATCCTTTTGGAATGACCCTAGAAATATTATCTTTCAATCCGCCACCAGTAATATTTGCACAACCTTTTATCAATCTATTTCTGTTTAGATCTAAAATTTCTTGAGTATATATTTTGGTGGGTCTTATTAATTCTTTTTTTAGGAATGAATTTTTATTTATTTTAATATTATTTTTTTTTAATATATGCCTTACTAAAGAATATCCATTTGAGTGAAGACCATTCGATGGAATTGCTAAAATAAGATCACCACTTCTTAAATCTTTCTTATTTATAATATTTTTTTTTTTAACAAATCCGACCGCAAAACCCGCAAGATCAAATTTACCTTTCGTGTATGTACCGGGCATCTCAGCAGTTTCACCACCGACCAATATACATTCAGACAATTTACACCCTTTTGATATACCTTTAATTATTAATTTAAGTTTTTTTAAATTAATCTTATCTATTGATATATAATCAAGAAATATAAATGGTTTAGCTCCTTGAACTATAAGATCATTTACACTCATGGCAACTAAATCTATTCCAATAGTATCAAATTTGCTTAAATCATTCGCTATTTCTATTTTAGTTCCAACACCATCTGTGCTTGCTACTAAATAACCGTTTGAGTAAGATTTTGGTATTTTGGAAATTGATCCGAAACCTCCAATATTTTTAGATTCATTGTTATTATTGTGTTTTTTAGCTAAAGATGAAATATAGTTAACAAATTTGTCTGCAGCTTTTATATTAACTCCGCTTTTTCTATATGTTAGATTACTTTTTCTCATGAATATTTTTTGTTTTAATTTAAATAAAAAAAAACAATTAAAAATATATACGCTTTTTTTGGCATTGTTTATTTATTTAATAATCTTTTCAACAGAATATTCTAAAGCTAAAAACTACATAGTTGAAAATGTGGAAATAATTGAACCTTACAGTGTTAATTTTAAAAAAGATATGATTATTGATAGGGCATTTAGATCTGCTTTTAATGTTTTAATTGCTAAAATTGTAATTTCTGATGATTTAAATCAAGTTAAGAAAGTTAACACAAAGTTTATAAAATCAATGGTGGAATCATTTACAATTACAGATGAACAGTTTATTGAAAATAATTATCTAGCTAAAATTAATGTATCGTTTGAAAAAAAAAAAGTTTTAAATTTTTTATACAAAAAAAATATTACTCCAGCTATTCCCATTTATAAAAAAATTATATTTTTACCAATATTTATTAATTTGAATTCAAATGATCTATCAATCTATTTAAATAATACATTCTATTCAAATTGGAATAAATTTATAGATCAGTCAGAATTATTAACTTATATTCTACCAAGTGAAGATTTAGAGGATTATTCTATTATTAAAAAAAATTTAGAAAATATTGAAAATTATAATTTTAAAAACTTGTTATCTAAATATAACAATGATTTTATAGTAACAATTTTTTTTCAGAATAATAATAATATAAATGTTTTATCTAAAATAAATTTTAATGGTAAATTGACTATATCAAATACTGAATTTAAAGATGTTAATCTAAAAAATATTGAAAAAATTTTAAGTATTATAAAAGATTTAAAAACTAATTATGAAAATTTTTGGAAAAAAGAGAATCTAGTAAACATATCTATAAAACTACCATTAACAATATTGGTAGACTCTAAAGATTTAAAATTATTAAAAAGATTTGAAAAGGAATTGATTAGTTCAGATTTAGTTTATAATTATTATGTTGAGTCCATTACAAATAATGAGACGATTTATAAAATAATTTACAATAGTACTCCTAAAAAATTTATTAGAAATTTTGAGGATAGAAATTTCAAAATAGATTATACTAATGAGATTTGGCTAATTAAATGAGTGATTTGAACCAGCAACTATTAAATTTTAATCAAAATCAAAATTTTAACTATGACGATTTTTATGTGAGTAGTAGTAATTATTTTGCATTTAAACTTATTGAAACTTGGCCAAAATGGGAAAAAAATATTGTTAATATTTACGGTGAAAAATATTCTGGTAAATCTCATTTAGCAGAAATATTTAATCAAAAGTATAAAGCATTAAAATTTACAGAAAACCAATTAAATAACGAATTTTTTAAATCATTGAAACTTCATGAAAAATTAATACTAGAAAATTTTGAAAATAAGATTGATGAGAAGTTGATTTATTCTTTATTCAATTTAGTTGATCAAGATAATAAATACTTAATTATAAATTCAAATATACCATTAAGTAAAATAAGTTTTAAACTTTCTGATTTAAGCTCGAGAGCTAAAAATTGTATTTTAGCGGAGATAAAAGATCCAGATGACGATCTAATTTTTGCACTTATTTTAAAAAATTTTTCTGATATGCAAATCAAAGTTGAGAAAAGACTAATTGATTATATAGTAAAAAGAATAGATAGATCTTATAGAAAAATATCAAATTTTATATATAAAGTTGATGAAATAAGCTTAAAAAAAAAGAAATCGATTAACTTAAATATTATTAAAAACTTGTTGTAGGGTAAATTGAATAAATATCGGACTCATAATTGTGGAGAATTAACCTCAAAAAATAAAAATACAGATGTATCATTATCTGGATGGATAAATAAAAAACGTGATCATGGAAATTTGCTGTTTATAGATTTAAGAGACAATTATGGAATAACCCAATGTGTAGTAGAGAAAAATAATAAAAGTTTTTCCGAACTAGAAAAATTACAATTAGAAAGTGTTATAAAAGTTGTAGGTAAAGTTGTTGAAAGATCAAAGGAAACTATAAACCCAGATATTAAAACTGGAGAAATTGAGATATATTTAAAAAACTATTTACTTTTAGGCGAATGCAAAGAGCTGCCAATGCCTGTATTTAGCGATCAAGAGTATTCTGAAGAAATAAGACTGAAATATCGATTTTTAGATTTAAGGAGGAAAAAAATTCATGAGAATATTATTTTAAGGTCTAAAGTAATATCATTTATAAGAAATAAAATGACTGGTTTGGGTTTTCTTGAATATCAAACTCCAATTTTAACATCATCAAGCCCCGAGGGAGCAAGAGATTTTCTTGTTCCAAGCAGATTAAATCCTGGCAAATTTTATGCCTTACCTCAGGCACCACAGCAATTTAAACAATTAATTATGGTGTCAGGTTTTGATAAATACTTTCAGATTGCACCATGTTTTAGAGACGAAGACGCAAGAGCAGATAGAAGTCCAGGAGAATTTTATCAACTTGATATTGAAATGTCTTTTGTCGAACAAGAAGATATCTTTAGAATAATTGAGGATTTAATGATTGATGTTTTTAAAACATTCTCAAAAAATGAAATATTATATAACAAATTTCCACAAATACCATTTGATGAGGCAATGTTAAAGTATGGCACGGATAAACCTGACTTAAGAAATCCTTTAATAATTAAAGATGTCACAAAAATTTTTACTAGAGAGGATGTAAAGTTCGAAATTTTTAAGAAATTAGTATCTAAAGGAAACATTGTAAGATGTATAGTTACAAAAAATACAATAAATAAACCTAGAAGTTTTTTTGATAGTATTGATAAATGGGCCAAAAGTGAAGGTTCATCAGGTCTTGCTTATTTTTCAATTCTTAAAGAAGAAAAATTAAATGCAAAGGGTCCAGTTGGAAAATTTTTTACAGAGGAATCTCTAAGGGAAATAATGCAAATTACTGATGCCGAGGTTGGAGATAGCATATTTTTCTCTTGTGGTAATAAAAAAGATGTTGAAAAACTACTTTCAATTGCAAGAGATAAAATAGCAAAAGAGCTAGATATAATTAATCAAAATAGTTTTGCTTTTTGTTGGATCGTTGATTATCCAATGTTTGAATTGGATGAAAAAACAAAACAAATTAAGTTTAGCCACAATCCTTTTTCAATGCCGCAAGGAAAAATTGAAGAACTAAACTTTCAAGATCCATTAAATATTAAGGCCTTTCAATATGATATAGTTTGTAACGGTATAGAACTTTCATCTGGAGCTATAAGGAATCATATTCCGAGTTTAATGTACAAGCTTTTTTCGGTCGCAGGATACAATGAATCTGATGTAGAAGAAAAATTTAGTGGCATGATAAATGCCTTAAGTTTTGGTGCTCCTCCACATGGTGGAATTGCACCAGGTATTGATAGAATTATAATGCTTTTAGCTAACGAGAAAAATATTAGAGAAGTAACAATGTTTCCTATGAATCAAAATGCTCAGGATTTAATGATGAACGCACCATCAGACATATCAGAGTCGCAGCTGGAAGAATTGAAATTAAAAATACTTAAAAAGTAATTTCTTTTATTTTTTACCTTTTAAATTTAATTTTATATCAGATAAATCTACAAGTTTTTTTTTGTAATTATTTCTTACAAAACCTTTGCTGGTAATATCTTTTACTATTTTTAATATTTGTTGCTGATCCTCATTTTCATCTGAATTGTTTTTTTCAGTATTTTTATCAACATTTGTAACAGCAATTGAAGGTGTATGAGCTAAATCTTCACGATTTAAATATGAAATTGCTAATTCCCTGAAAATATAATCTAATATTGAGCTAGCGCTTAAAATCCTGTCATTGCCGTAAACTTTACCAGAGGGCTCAAATTTTGTATCAACATAAGCGTTGACGTACTCGTCAAGTGGTACTCCATATTGCAAACCTAAAGATATAGCTATTGCAAAATTATTCATTAAAGCCTTAACAAGCTCGCCCTCTTTACTTGTATCAATAAATATTTCACCAATCTTGCCATCTTCATACTCACCAGTATGTAAATATACCTTATGATTGTCTATGCTTGCTTTTTGTATGTATCCTTTCCGTCTATCAGGCATGCTAAACCTTTTACTTATTCCATCTGACACTTTGCTAATAAGATTTTGTTTATTAAAACTCTGTTTAATATCCTGTTGAGTGCTAGAATTATTATTTATTTCCATTTTTTTTTGGATTACTTCGTTATTTTTATCAATATTTTCAAGATTTTTTGTCTTTCTATTATCTAATTTAATATCTAATACTTCAAATTTTCCATCTTCTCTCTGGTCAAGATCTTCTAACTCTTTTTCACTTAAATTATCAATATAATGCTTAACTTTGAAGCTGCAGGTATAATAACTTTCAACTAAATATTTTGCCATTTTATTTCCTTTTTAAAATTGTATTTTGAGTCGAGTAAAATATATATATACAAAAATGATATTTAGTCTAATTGTATTTATACAATTTAAAATTGAAAAAAAATAATGTTGACTATATTCAAAGAAATTTTTATTTGGTGGAATCGCCAAACTCTTGGAACAAGAATTAATACTTTAATTTTTGGTAAACTAGTTGGAACAGATCAATTAGGAAACAAATACTACACAGATAAAAATGGTAGAAGGTGGGTAATTTATAAAAATGAAACAGATGCTTCAAATATCCCCCAAGAGTGGTATTCTTGGATGCATTTTACAAAAAATCAAATAGAGAAAGTCAATAAATTTAATAAATATGATTGGCAAAAAGAACATAAGCCAAATGCGACAGGCACTGATAAAGCATATCATCCAGAAAATAACAAAAATGCAACCAAAAAAAAATATAATACTTGGAAAAACTAAATTTTTTTTTATTTTTTTTTTTTTATTTTATTTTCTTCAAACTAGCTCGTTTTCCAACGAGACTTTATTTGGAAAATTTGTAGAGATAAAAATTTTGGATAAGGTAAATTCAAAAAACTTTACATTAGTGCTGAAAATTGGCGAAGAACAAAAATTTAAAAATCTAAGCATTAAAGCTTTAAAATGTAAAAATTCAGAATTTGATGATAATCCAGAAATAACAGCATATTTGCAAGTTAGAGATAACAATATTAAGAATAAAGATAAAGTTTATACTTTTAATGGATGGACTTTTGCATCTAGTCCAACTTTAAACCCATTTGATCATCCTATATATGATATTTGGTTAAAAAAATGTTTTAATTAAATAATTTTTTCATTATCAAGCCAATTCACATTAAAATCAGAGTTTATAAACTTTTTATGGTTTAATAATTTTTTATGCAAGTCTATAGTAGTAGTAATACCATCAATAACAAATTCATCTAAAGACCTTTTGGTTCTTTGTATGGCTTCATATCTATCTCTACCATGACAGATTAGTTTACAAATCATACTATCGTAATATGGAGTTACCTTATAACCTTGATATATTGAACTATCTACCCGAGTTCTAAATCCTGATGGTTGATGACACATGGTTATTATACCTGGAGATGGTTGAAAGTTTTTACTCGCATCCTCTGCATTTATTCTGCATTCAATTGCATGCCCTCTAGGCCTGATATCACTTTGTTTTAATGATGTTTCTCCATAAAAAGCAATTCTAATTTGCTCTTTAATAATATCTATTCCAGTCACAACCTCCGTTACAGGATGTTCAACTTGAACTCTTGTATTCATTTCTAGAAAAAAATATTTTCCATCTTCATATATAAATTCAACAGTCCCAGCTCCCTCATATCCAATTTTTTCAACCATTTTTACTGTTTTTTCTAATAAATCTTGTCTAACTTTCTCAGATAAGACTGGACTAGGTGTTTCTTCAATTAATTTTTGATGTCTTCTTTGAACAGAGCAGTCTCTTTCGTAAAGATGAACAGTTCTATTTTTGCCTGATAGTATTTGAACTTCAATATGTCTAGGGTTTTGAAAGAATTTTTCGATATAAACTTCATCATTAGCAAAGTATTTTTTTGCTTCTAATTTTGCATTTTTAAATTGTGGCTCAAACTCATTTTCACTATTTACTATCTTCATACCTCTACCACCTCCACCACCAGCAGCTTTTATTAATACTGGAAAACCAATATTTTTACATAATTTCTTTGCCTCATTAACATCTGAAATTCCACCATCCGATCCTTCAATAATTGGTAAACCATGTTGTTTAGCAATTTTTTTTGCCTCAATTTTATCACCCATCATCTTTATTAATTTAGATGATGGTCCTACGAATTTGATATTATATTCCTCAAGTATTTTTACAAATTTATAATTTTCAGATAAAAAACCGTAACCAGGATGCACTGCATCAGAATTAGTAAGTTCTACTGCAGATAAAATAGCGGGAATATTTAAATAACTATTTACAGGTTTATGTGATCCTATACATATACTTTCATCAGCAAGTTTGACGTGCATGCTATCTTTGTCTACATCAGAGTGTATCGCTACTGTTGATATACCCCATTCTTTACAAGCTCTTATTACTCTAACAGCTATTTCACCTCTATTAGCAATCAAAATTTTTTTAAACATTATTCTAGGATAATTAAATGTTGACCAAATTCAACTGGTGCTCCATCTTCAACACAAATTTTTTTTACTACTCCTTCTGATGGGGATGGTATATGATTCATAGTTTTCATTGCTTCTACTATCATAACCGTTTCACCCTTTTTAATTTTCTTTCCTTCCGCGACAAAAGTTTTAGCTCCTGGTTCTGGTGCTAAATAAGCAGTGCCAACTATTGGACTTTTAACTACAACATTATCTGATGACACAAAATCTTCTTTAACTTCTTGTGTTTCATCTGAAACAATTAAATTTTGTCCTTGGATTGATTTTTTTAACTCCTCTAGAGTTTGTATTAGTTTTAGTATAATTTTTTTATCAATTTCCATTTTTCATTAAAGATTGCAATGCCTTTATGGCCAAAATATAACAGTCTGCTCCTAAACCAAAAATTCCACCAGTGACAACTCCACTTAACAAAGATTTTTGTCTAAATTCCTCTCTTTTGTAAATATTTGATATATGTACCTCAATTACAGGTATTTTTAAAATTTCCAATGCATCCCTTATTGAAACAGACGTATGAGTAAATCCCGCAGCATTAATAATAACACCATGAAATTCATTTCTTGCTTGTTGGATTTTATTTACAATTTCACCCTCAATATTTGACTGAAAAAACTCTATTTTGTCATTAAAATCTTCAGATAATTTAGTACATTGATTTTGAATGTTGTTAAGAGTGTTTTTGCCATATTGGGATTGTTCTCTCTCTCCTAATAGATTAAGATTTGGACCATTTATAATTAGAATTTTTTTATTCACGGTTGACTTATATTATATGATAAAAAAAAATAAAATAAAAATTAGAGTAAATGGTAAAAATTATATTGTAAATAATAACTACTCTTTAAAAGAATTTATTAATAAGTTAGATATTCCTAAGAAAATGGTTGCAATAGAATTAAATAAAAAAATTGTAGACAAAAAAAAGCTTAAAAAAATAATACTTAAACAAAATGATCGTATTGAAATAGTTCACTTTATTGGTGGTGGTTAAAATATGAGTAAAGATAAACTTATAATTGCTAATAAAGGATACAAATCTCGCCTTATAGTTGGGACCGGAAAATACAAAAATTTTTTAGAATGTTCTAAATCAGTGAAACTTTCGGGTGCAGAGATAGTTACTGTTGCTGTACGAAGAGTAAATATATTTGATAGGTCAAAACCAATCTTAATGGATTATATCGACCCAAAAAAAATTACCTACTTACCTAATACAGCAGGTTGTTTTACATCAGATGAAGCTTTAAGGACTCTTAGACTGGCTAGAGAAATAGGTGGTTGGAAATTAGTGAAATTAGAAGTTTTAGGTGATAAAAAAAACCTATTTCCCGATATGATAGAAACTTTAAAATCAACAGAGATTTTAGTTAAAGAGGGTTTTAAAGTGATGGTTTATTGTAGTGATGATCCACTAATGGCTAAAAGATTAGAAAGTGCGGGTGCATCAGCAATAATGCCTCTAGCCTCACCCATTGGATCAGGTTTAGGAATTTTAAATAGAGTTAATTTAAAGATTATAAGACAACAAACAAAATTACCATTAATTGTAGATGCTGGTTTAGGGGACGCAAAAGATGCAGCTGAAGCAATGCAATTAGGTAGCGATGGAGTATTGATAAACACAGCTATTGCAAAAGCAAAAAAACCATATTTGATGGCTGAAGCAATGAAATATGCTGTTATTTCTGGTAGAAAATCTTATTTATCGGGAAGAATTAAAAAAAGTATTTACGGATCGGCTTCATCTCCAAAAAAGGGTATTATTTAGCTTTTTTCCTATAAAACTTTTTTTTATAAAAATTCTTTTTTTTAAATTTTAATATTTTTTTATTATCCAATTGTTCTTCAATTAAATTATTTTTTAATAATGAAATATTCTCTATCTTTTCTAATAGCTTATTATTTTTTGATTTAAATTCTATTACATATTCTGAAATATCGAAATTATTATCTTTTTCTAAGCTTACTTTTAATTTATTTTTATTTTTAAAGTAATTTAAATTTTCTATTAAGTTATCCTCTATAAAAGTTTTAATGCTCTCATTAATCCTCATCTCTATAAATTTTGCTTTGTTTTCAATTGATTTTAGTTCTAATAACTTTAAAATTTTTATTGCATACGATTCTTTTGTTAATTTGATTTGCCATTTAACATTACTTTCTCTCAACCTTTGTCTAGACATCTCCAGTAAGCCAAAATTACTAATTCTTCCAATTTGGATTCTGGCTCTATCTTTTCTACATCTATCTTTAAGCCTTCTTTCAACTGTACGCTTGTTATTGAAACTTATCATATCAATAAAATCTATGATAATTAATCCTGAAAGATCTCTTATTTTTATTTGCCGAGATATCTCCTCTGCAGCCTCTAAATTTGTATCTAGGGCTGTATTTTCCACATTTTTTTGCTTAATTGATTTTCCAGAATTTACATCTATAGATATTAGTGCCTCAGTTGGATTAATAACAAGATAACCGCCAGATGAGAGTTTAACTTCTGTTTTAAAAATCTCATATAATTTTGTTTCAATTTTTTCTTTAAAGAATAATGGAACTTTATCTCTATATTTTTTAACTTTTTTCAAGTGCTTAGGCAACATTTCCTTAACATAACCCTTTGTTTTTTGATATCCTTCATTACCTTCAACTATTATACTTTGAGTTTCATCATCAAACATGTCTCTTAAACTTCTTCTAATTATGTCACTTTCTTGATGAATTAATGAAGGTGCTATAGAATTTAATGCATTACCTTTAATTTTCTCCCAAGTATTTATTAAAGATTTAAGATCATTATTTATTTCATTTTTTGTTTTATTTGATCCGGCTGTTCTAACAATTATTCCCATCTCTTTTGGAATATCTATTTCATTTAGTATTAATCTTATTTTTTTTCTGTCAACTGGGCTAAATATTTTTCTGGATATACCTCCACCTTTAGGAGTATTTGGCATTAAAACAATAAATTTACCAGCTATTGAAATAAAGGTACTAAGTGCGGCACCTTTAAGACCCCTTTCATCTTTAAGAACTTGAACGAGCATTACTTGATTTGGCTTAATGACTTCTTGTATTTTATATCTTTTAGAAGGATATTTTCTCTCTTTTTTTTTTTCCTCTAACTCATAATCAGAACTTTTAATTTCATTATCTACAACATTACTTTCGTCTACTCTATCACTTTGTGAAATTTCATTAATTTCACTTTCTTTGGAAAGTAGTTCTCTCGCCTTTTCCTCTTCCTTTTTTATCTTTTCCAAATCATCTTTTGGTAATTGATAGTAGTCACTTTGAATATCATTAAAAGATAAAAAACCATGTCTGTCTCTTCCAAAATCAATGAATGCAGCTTGAAGAGATGGCTCTATTCTGCTTACTTTGCCTAGATAAATATTATTTTTAATTAAAGTATTATTTAAACTCTCGTATTCGTAATCTTCAATATTATTTTCTGATTTAAGTACAACTCTAGTTTCATTTGGATGCGATGCATCAATAAATAGATTTTTTTCCATATTTTTAGATAATTTTTTTTCATTATAAATTCTGTGCCTTAACATTAACAAATTCGCAAACTAATTTAAACTAAAATGCGTCATTTTATTAATAAAATTTTCTTAAGTTTGTTACTTTTGCTTATTTTATCATTTGTATCACTAACAAGCTTGTTGTGGTATTACTCTAACAAACTGCCCGATTATAAATTTTTAAAAAATTATAAGCCCCCTGTATCCAGTAAGTTGTATTCTGATGATGGTGAATTGGTTATAGATTTTTCAACAGAGAAGAGAATATTTGTTCCATATAATTCTATTCCAAAAAAGTTAATTAATTCTTTTTTGTCTGCAGAAGATAAAAATTTTTTTAATCATCCTGGTGTGGATGCAAAGGGAGTGATAAGAGCAGTTTATAATAATATTTTTAATATAATTTTATCGAAGAGACTTGAGGGCGCATCTACTATTACCCAACAGGTTGCCAAAAACTTTTTACTCTCTAATGAAGTAAGCCTAGATAGAAAAATTAAAGAGGCTATTTTAGCTTTTAGAATTGAAAGGGCATTTACCAAAGAAAGAATATTAGAATTATATTTAAATCAAATATATTTGGGAGAAGGAAGTTATGGAGTTGCCTCTGCTAGTCTGAATTATTTTGACAAACCCATTAGTGAACTTGAATATGATGAGACATCTCTCTTGGCAGCGTTACCTAAAGCTCCAAGTAAATATAATCCATATAGAAATCCCGAATTAGCGAAATTTAGAAGAGATTTGGTCATTAATAACTTATTTGAAAATTCTTATATCAACTTAGAAAAAAAGAAAGAATTATTAAGCTCCGAGATAAAATTAAAAAAAAGAAAAAAAATCTATTTAGAAGATGCTAGATATTATGTTGAGGATGTTAGAAAAAATATAGTTGAAAAATATGGCTTTGATAAAGTGTATAAACAAGGTTTTAACATAAAAACCCCGTTAAATTTAAAATTACAAACTATCGCAACAAAATCATTAAGAGATGGATTGATTGAATATGATCAAAGAAAAGGTTGGAGAGGACCGTTAAAAAATATAATTTACTCAAAAAACTGGTCAAATAACTTAAAACAATTTAAATTGGAAAACTCTTTACAATGGGAGCTTGCTGTAGTGAAAAAAATTCAAAAATTTAAAGTATTAATAGAAACCGAAAATAATTCTGATGGGATAATAAATTATAATGATATTACTTGGACAAAAAAAGAATTTGAGGAAATTCTAAAAATAGGAGACATTATTTACGTAGAAAAAATAGATGATCAAAACTATAAACTAAGACAATTACCTTTGGCAAATGGAGCAATAGTAGTTATTGATCCCTTTACCGGAAGAGTAAAAGCTATTTCTGGTGGTTTTAGTTTTAAGAAAAGTGAGTTTAATAGAGCTTCACAAGCAAAAAGACAACCTGGATCAGCTTTTAAACCTTTCGTATACGCTTTAGCTTTAGAAAATAATTTTACTCCATCTTCATTAGTTTTAGATGCTCCGATTGTATTTGATCAAGGCGAAGACTTAAAATTATGGAAACCTGAAAATTATGGAAAAAAGTTTTATGGTTTATCAACTTTAAGAACTGGTATAGAAAAATCAAGAAATCTTATGACTGTTAGAATTGCTCAACAGCTTGGTCTTGAGAAAATTGTAAATCTTACAAAACAATTAAATATTTATAAAGATCCTGATAAACTTCTATCAATTTCATTAGGCTCAGCTGAAACAACGCTTTTAAAATTGTCATCAGCATATTGCTCATTTGTAAATGGTGGAAAATTAATTAATCCAATAATTATTGATAGAATTCAAGATAGTCAGGGTAATACAATTTTTAACTCTGAGTCAAGATATTGCAAAAATTGTAAAAATATATCGTACTTAAGTAAAAATTTGCCGGTAATAGATGACAGTTTTGAACAAGTCTTTTCGCCACAAACCTCATACCAAATGACATCTATGCTAGAAGGGGCAATACAAAGAGGAACTGGCAAAGGTTTAAGAGAATTAAAACTAGACTTAGCTGGAAAAACTGGAACCACTAATAAGAATACTGATACCTGGTTTATTGGCTTTACCTCCAATCTAGTAGTTGGTGTGTATATTGGTCATGACGAACCAAAAAGTTTAGGTAGATATGAAACAGGTGCTAAAACAGCAATGCCAGTTTTTAAAAAGTTTATTAAACAAGCAATAAGTAAGAGCGATGCAAGACCATTTAAAGTTTCTAAAGATATAAAAATGATGGTAGTAGATTCTAAAACTGGAAAAAAAGCTGAATATGGCTCTGATAACAATATTATAGAAGCTTTTAAGACCAAAAATTTTAATAAAAACTCTTTTGAACAAAGTGAAAATTTAAATTATAAGCTAAATAATAACAACATATTTAATTTTTATTAATGGACGACAACTTCTTAAATAAACTAAATAACGTAAAAAAAATTAATAATAAAGTTAAGGAGTATCTTTGACCAAAAAAAAATAATTCAAAAATTAGAAGTAATAAATTTAGAAATAGAAAATCCCCATTTTTGGAATGATAAGCTTAACGCAGAAAAAAAAATTAAATCTAAAAAAAAACTTGACGATTTAATCAATACTTTAAATTACACAATAAATGAAACTCAAGAATTATTTGATCTTTATCAAATTGCTCAAGATGAAAACAATCAAATAGTGATTAATGAGACTTTAAAGAGTTTGACAAATATTGAAAAAATAGCTTTTAAAAATCAAATAAAATGTTTTTTATCAAACGAAACAGACTCTTTAGAGGCATATCTAGAAATACATGCGGGTGCTGGAGGGACAGAGAGTCAAGATTGGGCACAAATGTTAAGAAGAATGTACATGAAATGGGCAAATGACAAAAAATATAATGTTGAAATTATTAGTGAGCATAAAGGTGATGAAGCAGGCATAAAATCCTCAACTCTAAAAATTAAAGGAGATTATATTTATGGTTTTTTAAAATCAGAATCTGGGATACACAGATTAGTACGAATTTCACCATTTGATTCTGGAGCAAGAAGACATACTAGTTTTGCAAGTGTATGGGTTTATCCAGTGGTTGACGATAAAATAAATATTGAAATACTCGATAAAGATTTGAGAATTGATACATATAGATCCAGTGGAGCAGGTGGCCAACATGTTAATACAACAGACAGTGCTGTTAGAATTACTCATTTACCAAGTAAAATCGTTGTGCAATGTCAAAATGAGAGATCTCAACACAAAAACAAAGAAACTTGCATGAACATGCTAAGAGCAAGATTGTATGAATTTGAGTTACAAAAAAAAGAAATGGAAAATGAAAATCAGCAAAAATCAAAATCAGATATTGGATGGGGTCATCAAATTAGATCTTATGTACTTCAGCCGTATCAACTCGTAAAAGATAACAGGACAAATCATGAGAGAACAGATCCTGAAAAAGTTTTAAATGGGGAAATTGACTCTTTTCTAGAGAGCTCTTTATACGGTCCTAATGTCTAGAATATATAAATTATTAATAATATTTTTTATCTTTTTATCTTTTTTTTTATTTTACCTATCATTTTTTGGAATTAAAACTGACAGGTTTAATCCAATTATTTTAAAAAAATTAGCAGAGAGAGAAGATGACTTAACAGCAGATATTGATAATATTTATATTAAATTAAATTTCTTAAATCTATCTTTAAAATTAATAACCAACAATCCTACAATTTTAGTAAAAAATATTAGATTAAATGTTGAAGAGATAGAAACTAATATTTCTATAGTAGCATTTTTTTCGAAGAAACCGGTAGTCAAAAATTTAATCGTCAATACTGATGAGAATGACGTTAAAGATTTAATCAAAATTTACAGATCATATCAAAACAATTTTCAAACTATGTTGTTAGATAAATTAATAAATGAAGGTATCACAAGATTTCAATTTAATTTAAATTTTAATAAAGATGGTAAAATTAAAGATGATTATTATGTAAGTGGAAAATTAATTGATTTTAAAATTCAATTACTTAATAAAAAAATAATAGATAGTGACTTAGTATATTTAATAAAAAAAAACCATTATTCTATTAACAATTTTAATTTTAATTATAACAAAATTAAGTTTAATTCAGAAAGAATAGATGTCTATAAAAATAAAAATAGTTTTTACGTGCAAGGAGATGTATATAATTCACTATCAAATATTGATTTAAAAGAATTTGAAAAACTTCTTAAAGTTGATTTAAAAAATTTTTCAAATTTAGACACAAAATTTAAATCTTCTTCAGAATTTTCATTTAATATTGACAACAAACTTAAATTAAGAGATTTGTCAATAAAATCAAAAATTAGTCTTGATAAATTGAAATATAATATTGATGAAGAATACTTTTTTAAAATTTTTGGAAAAACAGATTATATTTTAATAAAAAATCAAAATATAGATTTAACTTATACAAACCTAGCCAAAGATAAAAGTGAAAAAATATTATTGAGTAGTGAGGGAAATTTTGACTTAAACGGAAATATAGATAAATTTAAGTATGAATATTATTTTGATAAAAATAAAAATAAAGTTAAAGCTAATATCAATTTAGATAATATTCCGTTTTATTTTGATTTAATCAATTTTAAAAAAAAAGAGAATACTCCCAGTTCATTAATAGTTGATTTCGATATAAAAAAAAAACAAAATATAAAATTCAATAAATTAAACCTAATAAGTAATGATAATTTTCTTAAAATCAATAATTTAGAAATATCAAACAAAAAAAAAATAAAAGATTTCGAAACTTTAATACTAGAGTATTCAAAAAATAAAACAGATAAATTTGATATGTCTATTTATAATACAAAAGAAAATATATTCATAAAATCAAACAATTTTAGTGGAATGAAAATAATAAATAATATTTTAGATGAAGAAAATAAATCAATTTTTGAAAATTTAAATAAAAATATTAAAATAGATCTAATAAAGCTGTTTATTGATAATAATAATTACATAGAAAATGTAACTGGAGAAATAAAATATAAAAATAACAAAATTATCAAATTAAATTTGAATGGATTGTTTAATAATGGAGAGGCATTATCGATTAAAACTTTTAAAAGAAATGAGGAGTTAATTACTAATATTTTCACTAATTATCCAAAACCAATAATTGATAGATATAAATTTATTAAAGGTTTTGAGGAAGGTGTATTAGATTTTCAAACTATTAAAAGAAATAATAAGTTCAACTCTCTAATAATTATAGATAATTTTAAAGTTAAGGAAGTTCCTGCTTTAGCTAAAATTCTTACACTGGCATCTCTACAAGGTATTGCTGACTTGCTTACTGGTGAAGGAATAAGATTTACAGATTTTGAAATGAAGTACACTAGTCAAAATAATATTATTGAAATTGAAGAGCTTTATGCAATAGGACCTGCAATTTCAATTTTAATGAGCGGTTATATCGAAAAAAATAAATTAGTTAGCTTGCGTGGAACTTTAGTTCCCGCTACTACAATAAATCGGACAATATCATCTATACCTCTTTTAGGAGATATATTAGTTGGAAAAAAAATTGGTGAGGGTGTATTTGGTGTAAGTTTTAAAATTAAAGGGCCACCAAAAAATTTAAAAACAACAGTAAATCCAATTAAAACTTTAACTCCTAGATTTATAACACGAACTTTAGAAAAAATTAAAAATTAGATAAGTTTAATAACAATGTGTTTTTTCTTACCAAAAGAAAGTTTACAAGAATTTTCGTCATATTGATTAAAATCAATAATTAATTTATCATCCAAGATAGTAGTATCATTAATCTTTATACCGTTATTTTTAATCGCTCTTCTAACCTCGCCCTTAGACATTAAAAGTTTTGAAGATAAAACTAAGTCTAAAATATTAATTTTGTTGCCTTGTTTTTTTTTTAAGTTTATGACAGGTAAATCTTTTCCTGCTATCCCGTCGATAAATGTTTCTTTTGCAGTTTTTTCAGCTTTTAAAGAAGCGGTTTTTCCATGAAGCATAGCAGTAGCTTCATTTGCTAAAATTATTTTTAATTTATTAATATCTTGATTTTTTATATTCTCTATTTCATCGATACTTTTGTCTGTATACATTTTAATAAATCTTATAACGTCATTATCGTCTGTATTCCTCCAAAATTGCCAATAGTCATAAGCTGATAGTAGCTTTGGATCTAACCACACAGCGCCTTCCACTGTTTTACCCATTTTAGCTCCAGATGCTAATGTTATTAAAGGAGTTGTAAGACCAAAGACTTGTTTGCCATTATGTCTTTTTATTAATTCAACTCCGTTAACAATATTACCCCATTGATCTGAACCTCCAATTTGTAATAAACAATTTTTTTTTTTATTTAATTCTAAAAAATCATAAGCTTGTAAAATCATATAATTAAATTCCATATAACTTAAAGACTGTTCTCTTTCTAACCTCAGTTTGACACTATCAAAGCTTAACATTTTATTTATTGTAAAATGTTTACCTACCTCTCTTAAAAATTTTATATAATTAAGTTTACCAAGCCATTCAAAATTATTTACATAAATTGGTTTTAAGCTTGGATTGTCAGTTTTTAAAAATATATTAAAAACTTTCTTAATATTTTTTATATTTATCTCAATTTCGTCCTCTGACAATATTTTTCTGGTTTTCTCTTTACCTGAAGGGTCTCCAATTCTTGTAGTTCCTCCTCCTAGCAAAACAATAGGTCTATGTCCGTATTTTTGTAATAGCCTTAAACACATTATTTGCAACAAACTACCAACATGTAAACTTGGTGCAGTACTATCAAACCCAATATAAGCATTAATTTTTTTTTTATCTAAAACATTTGATAATTCTTGTTTATTAGTACATTGATAAAAAAAACCTCTATCTATAAATTCATTTAAAAATTTATTCATATGTTTATAGTTCTACAATATACAAATTTTTATAAAAAAAAATAATAATGGATAAGATTTATACAGCCCTAGGTCTAATGAGTGGAACTTCAATGGATGGAATAGATGCATCAATCATTTCTTCAGATGGAGTTAAGGAATACTCAGTAATTGTTGATAAATACTATAAATATGATGAAAAATTTAGAGATAACTTAGCTCATATTAGATCAAAAATTTTAACAAATGAAGATTTAAACTCTTTTAAAGATGAAATAGAAGCCTTAGAAAGGGAATTAACTCTTCTTCATGCTATTGCAGCTAAGGATATAGTAAAAAAAAATAACTTAAATATTGATTTTATTGGATTTCACGGACACACCATATTTCATGATGGTAAAAAAAAAATTTCTAAACAAATTGGAGATGGAAATCTTTTGTCTCAATTGTGTAAAAAGGATGTAATATATAATTTTAGACAAGTGGATATTGAAAATGGCGGAGAAGGGGCTCCACTTACTCCTATCTTTCATAATGCAATAGTTAATAAGAATTTTAAAAATGAATTTAATAAATTTGACTCAATAAATATCCTAAACATAGGAGGAATTGCAAATATTACAAAAACAGCTAGATGGGACAAATTTTATAAGTCCCCAGATATGCTTCAAGCATCTGATATTGGTCCCGGCAATTGTATGATTGATAGCTGGATAACAAATAATTCTAATAGCATCTATGATGACAAAGGAAAGCTGGCAAGTTATGGGAAAACAGATAACTTAATACTTAATCAAGCATTAGAAAATCTAAATATTTTACCACCATATAATAAATCACTAGATATAAATGATTTTGATATATCTTTTGTAAGAGGTTTAAATTTAGAAAACGGTGCATCAACATTATCAGATTTAACTGCTGAGATAATTTCTAATGCAATCATTCATTTTAGCAATTCTCAAAACAGTTTATCTGTAGTTTGTGGTGGTGGTAGAAAAAATATTTATTTGATGAATATGATTAATAAAAAATTATTTAATTTTAATAATTTAAAATTTTTTCCTATAGAAAATTTTGGTATCAACGGTGATTTTGTTGAATCCCAGGCATTTGCTTATCTTGCAATTAGATCATTTTTAAATCTACCTTTATCTTTCCCGAAAACCACCAGATGTTTGCAACCTTGTTCTGGAGGTATTTTAGTTTCAAATTACTAATATAAAGCGGTTTCTTTTTTTATATATTTATTAATGACCTGATAAAAATCTTTGTCAGAATTTTTAAAAAAATGATTTGCTTCATTCAACGCACTGAAATCTATATTAATTCCTTTTTGAGAATTTAACCTCTTATTTAAATCATTAACATTTTCATAGGGAACTAATTCGTCTTTTTTTCCGTATACAATCAAGCCTGAAGTAGGACATGGTGATAAAAATGAAAAATCATATACATTTGGTTGGGGCGAAATTGCTATAAATCTATTTATCTCTGGTCTTCTCATTAATAACTGCATTGCAATTAAAGATCCAAATGAAAAACCTGCTATCCAACATTGAGAATTATCAAAGTTTTCTCTTTCGACCCAGTCAAGCGCAGCTGCCGCATCAGCAAGTTCACCTTGACCGTTGTCAAATTCTCCATCACTTTTACCCACTCCTCTAAAATTAACTCTACAAACAGAAAAATTATTTTCCATAAAAATATTAAAAGTGTTGACAACCACACTGTTATTCATCGTTCCACCATACTGTGGATGAGGATGTAAAATTAATGCAATCGGGGATGTATTTTTTTTACTTTTGAAATATTTTGCTTCTAGCCTTCCAGCAGGACCAGGTATAAAAATCTCAGAAATTTTACTATCCATAAATGAAACTGATTATCACTCTCAAAAAAAAATTATATTTTTCTACCAAAACAGAGTGACAAAATGCAAGTTTAAAAATGCAAAATGTTGACTAAATCAGTCGGGAATATATAAATAAACCGCAATTTATTTGAATTTATGAAAATATCAACTAAGGGAAGATATGCTGTAATGGCTCTAACTGATCTTGCTTTATATTATAATAATGGGCCTGTATCTTTGAGAGATATATCTTTAAGACAAAATATTTCTTTACTTTATTTGGAGCAAATTTTTCTAAAACTTAAAAAATATAAAATAGTTAAGAGTATAAGGGGTACAAAGGGCGGATATAAACTCGAGAGAGAAGCAACAGAAATAAAATTATCTGAAATACTTTCTGCAGTGAATGAAAATATAAAAACAGTCAGATGTGTAAAGCATTTAAAAAAGGGATGTAACGGTAAATCAATTAAATGTAATACTCACAAACTTTGGGATGAATTGGATGGTTATATAAACTCATTTTTTGAAAAAAAACTTTTAAGTGACTTAGCTCACAAAAATGATTTAGAAAAAAGATTATAATGAGAGAAAAAGAAATAGATAAATTAAAAGAATATAAATACGGCTTTACAACTGATATTGAAAATATCAGGTCACCAAAAGGTCTATCAAAAAAAACAATTGAATTTATCTCAAAAATTAAAAACGAACCAGATTGGATGTTGAAATGGAGAATGAAAGCTTTTGAAAGATTGCAAAAAATAAAAGAGCCAAATTGGCAAAAACCCAAATATCCTAAAATTAGCTATCAAGATTTATATTATTATTCTGCGCCTAAAACAGCAAAAAATAAACCTAAAAGTTTAGATGAAGTTGATCCTAAACTGATCGAAACATATAAAAAACTAGGTATTCCGCTCGATGAGCAAAAAAGATTAAGTGGTATAGCAGTTGATGCAGTTTTTGACTCGGTTTCTGTTGCAACAACATTTAAAGATAAACTGAATGAGGTTGGTGTAATTTTCTGTTCTATATCTGAAGCGATACAGAAACATCCTGAATTAGTTAAAAAATATCTTGGATCAGTTATTCCAATAAATGATCATTATTTCGCAACTTTGAACTCAGCTGTTTTTACAGATGGTTCATTTGTTTACATACCTGAAGGAGTGAAGTGTCCAATGGAACTATCTACTTATTTTAGAATAAACGCATCACAAACAGGTCAATTCGAAAGAACATTAATTATTGCTGATAAAAATAGTTATGTTAGTTACTTAGAAGGTTGCACTGCTCCTATGAGAGACGAAAATCAATTGCATGCTGCAAATGTAGAGTTAGTCGCTTTAGAGGGAGCTGAAATAAAGTATTCAACAGTCCAAAATTGGTACCCTGGTGATGAGAATGGAAATGGAGGAATATATAACTTTGTTACAAAAAGAGGTTTGTGTAAAGAAAAGAATTCAAAAATATCTTGGACACAAGTTGAAACCGGATCAGCTATAACTTGGAAATACCCTAGCTGTATTCTTCAAGGAGATAATTCAGTGGGAGAATTTTATTCCATAGCGATTACGAACAATCATCAGAAAGCTGATACTGGAACTAAAATGATACATTTAGGAAAAAATACAAAAAGCAAAATTATTTCAAAGGGAATATCAGCTGGTTTTGCTGATAATACTTATAGAGGATTAGTAGATATTTTTCCGAAAGCAAACAATGCGCAAAATTTTACACAATGTGATTCATTGCTGATGGGTAACAAATGTGGTGCGCACACAATTCCATATATTAAAAATAAAAATTCCGACTCAAATATAGCGCATGAAGCTACCACCTCAAAAATAAGCGAGGACCAATTATTTTATTGTCAACAAAGAGGTCTAAATTCCGAGGAAGCTGTAAGCTTAATTGTTAATGGTTTTTGTAAAGAAGTTCTGCAACAATTGCCAATGGAATTTGCAGTGGAGGCTCAGAAACTTGTAGGTATTAGCCTAGAGGGAAGTGTTGGATAATGCTTGAAATAAAAAACTTAACTGCAAAAGTCGAAGACAAGTGTATTCTTAATGGACTAAGCTTGAGTATAAATCCTGGTGAAGTGCATGCTCTAATGGGGCCTAACGGATCAGGAAAAAGCACACTATCAAATATTTTATCAGGCAAGAAAGGATACGAGACAACAGGTGAAGTATTTTACGAAAAAGATAATTTATTAGATTTAGAGATTGAGGAAAGAGCTCATAAAGGACTTTTTTTAGCATTCCAATATCCATTAGAAATACCGGGTGTTAATAATAACAATTTTTTAAAAACCTCAGTTAATGCAATAAGAAAGGCTAAAGGACAAAAAGAATATGATGCATTAGAATTTCTAAAGTTGATAAAACAAAAAGCTAAGGATTTAAAATTTGAGGAAAAAAATTTAAATAGACAACTCAATGTTGGTTTTTCTGGAGGTGAGAAAAAGAAAAATGAAATTTTACAAATGTCTATACTGGAGCCAAAACTTTCTATTCTAGATGAGACAGACTCGGGCTTAGATATAGATGCTTTAAAAGTTGTCTCTGATGGTGTCAATTCATTAAGAAATAATAAAAATTCTTTTTTAATTATTACACATTACCAAAGATTATTAAATTACATTAAGCCTGATTTTGTGCATGTGCTTAAAAACGGAAAAATAATAAAATCAGGAAATTTTGAATTAGCTATCGAGCTAGAAAAAAAAGGTTATGAAGGAATTAATTAATGGATAATTTAGAAATGAATTTAAATGAACTAAAAGATATTTTGAATCTTAGCAAGAAACAAATTGAAGATAGGAAACTTTCACTGACAGATTTTAGTAAAAATGGTTTCCCCTCAAAAAAAGATGAGGATTGGAAGTTTATTGATTTAAATCGAATAATATCTTCAAAGATACCTAAAATAAAATTTTCTAATAATTTGGTTTCTAAAAAAATAGAAAACAAAGAGATTTTTAATAATATTAGTAAAAATTTATTAGAAAATAATTATGTTATTTCCAAAAATGGTTTAATTACAGATGTTGTGCTAGATCATGAAGATAAAAATAAATTTAGCATTACAAAAATACCATTAAATATTAAAGAGGATCAATATTCATCTCTTGGCTCTTTAAATAAAGCATTTTACTTAGATTATTTAAAGATAGTCATAAAAGAAAATTATAAATTTAAAAAACCAGTTTTGATAATAAATTATTCGTCACAAGAAATTGAAAATACCGTATTAAACCAAAGATTTGACTTAATAATGGAAAAAAATTCATGTATGAGTATTTTAGATCTTAATTGGAATCTATCAGAAAATAATTTTTATAATATTAATAATAATTTTCAATTAAAAGAGAATTCTATATTAAAAAATTACAAAATTGATTTGAGAAATAATTCTAATATATTTTATTCAAAAACCAAGATCGAACTATATAAAAATAGTATCTCAGAAAATTTTATTATCTCATCAGGTTCAGAGTGTTCTAAAAATGAGATAGAATGTGATCTTAAAGAAAAATTTAGTTCAGCTTTTGTAAATGGAATTATTAATTTAGACGTCTCGAAGCAACACGAGATAAGATCAAAAATTAACCATTTATCAGAAAATACAAAGAGTTATCAGCTTATTAAGTGTGCATTAAAGGATAAATCAAAGGCCGTTTACCAAGGTAAAATATTTGTTGATAGTGTCGCTCAAAAAACAGATGGATATCAACTTAGCAAAGCAATCCTGCTTAACGAAGGAACAGAATTTAATGGAAAACCTGAGTTAGAAATCTATGCTGATGACGTAAAGTGCTCGCATGGCTCTTCATCAGGCAACCTAGATGAAAATAAAATATTCTATCTAATGACTAGAGGACTTTCTAAAATTGAAGCAAAAAAAATTCTTCTAGACGGTTTCTTTTTAGAGGTTATTGATAAAATTACTGATACTAAAGTTAAAGATTTAATTAAAGAATTAATGGAAATAAGATGAAGATAGAAAACATAAAAAAAGAATTCCCGATCTTTAATAACAAAATAGAGAACAATGATTTAGTATACTTAGATAGTGCTAACTCATCACAAAAACCTCTTGTAGTTGTAGATAGAATTTATGATTTTTACACAAAAGAATTTTCAAATATTGGAAGAAGCGTACATTATTTGGCAGTTGCGGCCACAAATTTATACGAAAATACTAGAACCGCAGTTCAGAAATACATTAATGCAAAGAATAAAAATGAAATTGTCTTTACAAAAGGTGCTACTGAAGCAATTAACTTAGTTGCCAGTACTTTCGGTCAGAAATATTTAAAGGAGGGTGATGAGATAATTATTACTGAATTAGAACATCATTCAAACTATGTGCCATGGCACTATTTAAGAAAAAATAAAGGTATAAAAATAAATTTTGCAGAAATTGATGAACACGGGGATATTTCTTTAGAAAGTGTAGAAAAACAAATAACTAGCAAAACTAAAATGATTGCTTTAACACACTTATCCAACGTCACAGGCGCAATATTGCCTATAAAGGAAATAACTGAATTAGCACATTCGAAAGGAATTCCTGTTTTAGTTGATGGTTGTCAAAGCGCTCCTCATATGAAAATGGATATGCAAGACTTAAACTGTGATTTTTATGCTATTTCGTGTCATAAAATGTATGGACCAACAGGTCTAGGTATTTTATATGCAAAAAAAAAATGGTTAGACGATCTACCTCCATATCAGGGAGGCGGAGGAATGATTAATGAAGTCAAAAAAAATGATATATCATACGGAGAACTACCTAATAAGTTTGAGGCTGGAACAATGGCGACCGCACAGGTAATTGCTTTTAATGAATCCATAAATTTTTTAAATAAAATCGGAATTGACAATTTGATAAATCATGAAAATGACTTACTAAATTATGGAGAAGAGGTTCTAAGAAAAAATAATTCTGTAAAATTGATTGGAAATCCAAAAAAAAAAGGTGCGGTTTTATCATTTACGATAGATGGAATTCATCCTCATGATATAGCAACTATATTAGATGAAGATGGTGTAGCAATTAGAGCTGGTCATCACTGTTGTCAAATATTACATGATAAGTTGGGTTTAACAGCTTCTGCTAGAGCTTCGCTGGGAGTTTATAATACAAGAGATGATCTTGATAAATTGAATGAATCAATAAACAACTGTAAAAAAATTTTTAATAAATAATGAATTTAAAAGAGCTATATCAAGAGATAATTTTAGATCACGGTAAAAATCCGAGAAACCTTGGGAAATTCGAAAATTTCAATAAAGATGCAAAAGGTCATAATCCTCTTTGTGGAGATAAGGTGCATTTATTCTTAAAATTAGATGAAAATAAAAATGTTAATGACATCTCATTTGAAGGTGAGGGATGTGCAATTTCAATGGCATCAGCCTCAATAATGACCGATCTTATGAAAGGCAAAAGTGAGAAAGATGCAAAAGAAATAATAGATAAATTTTTAGACATGATTAAGGAAAAGGATGATATAAATACTAACTTGCTTGAAGAGGATGAAAAAACAAAATTAATGAGTTTAGGTGGAGTCAAAAATTATCCAATGAGAGTAAAATGTGCTACGCTGTCTTGGCATGCTCTATCTTCAGCATTGGATGAGTTTCAGAAAGATGTAACAACAGAGTAATTATGGAATTAAAAGATCAAGTTATAAATGAAATAAAAAAAATTTATGACCCAGAAATCCCAGTAAATATATATGAACTTGGTTTAATATATGATGTAATTGTAGAAAAGAACCATGTTAAAATAAAAATGACTTTAACTACACCCAATTGTCCTGTTGCTGAAAGTTTGCCAAAAGAGGTTAAGGATAGTGTTATGCAGGTTGAAGGTATAGATAAAGTTGATCTTGATTTGGTTTGGGATCCACCTTGGAATAAATCTATGATGTCTGAGGCTGCGAAATTGGAGCTAAATTTATGAATCAACAAGTAATTAAATTAAGCGATAAAGCAGCTAATAGAATTAAAGAAATCATCTCTAATGCTGAAAAAGAAACTTTAGGTGTTAGAGTTGGTGTGAAATCTGGTGGCTGTGCTGGTATGGAATATGTGCTTGAGTATGCTAAAAAAATAAATCCCAACGATGAGATGATCGAGGATAAAGGTGTTAAAGTTTTTATTGATCCAAGTGCAATAATTTATTTACTAGGCACAGAGATGGATTATAAAAAAGATGAATTTTCGTCTTCATTTGTATTTAACAATCCAAACGAAACCGAGCGATGTGGTTGCGGAGAGTCTTTTAAAGTTTAGTAAAAATTAACAACTATAGTACATATCAAACTCAATTGGATGAGGTGTATGCTCGAAGTTATGAATTTCTTCCATTTTTAAATCTATATATGCATCTATTTGATCATCAGTAAATACATTTCCTTGAGTTAAAAACTTTCTATCTTTATCCAAACTTTCCATTGCTTCTCTTAAAGATCCACACACAGTTGGAATTTTTTTAATTTCTGCCTCACTCAAAGCATACAAATCTTTATCAAAAGATTTACCGGGATCAATTTTATTTTTAATTCCATCTAAACCTGCCATTAACATAGAAGCAAAAGTTAAATACGGATTTCCAGAAGCATCTGGAAATCGGATTTCACATCTTGCAGCTTTTTTACTTAATGTGATTGGAATTCTGCAGGATGCAGATCTATTTCTCGCTGAGTAGGCTAGTAGAACTGGAGCTTCAAAACCCGGTATTAATCTTTTGTAACTATTCGTTGTTGCATTTGCAAATGCATTTATTGCTCTTGCGTGTTTTAATATTCCACCGATATAATGAAGTGCCGTTTTTGATAAACCTGCATATTCATTTCCCATAAATAAAGGAGTATTGCCATTCCATATTGATTGGTGAACATGCATTCCTGATCCATTATCACCTTTAACCGGCTTAGGCATAAATGTTGCAGTTTTTCCAAAAGAGTGTGTAACCATATGAACTGCATATTTATAAAGTTGAATATTGTCGGCTTGATTTACTAAAGTACCAAAATACATACCGAGCTCATGTTGACTTGGAGCAACTTCATGGTGATGTTTTTCAACTTTAATACCCATATCTTTCATAGCTTTTAAATATTCGCTTCTCATATCCTGTGCACTATCTACTGGCGGCACTGGAAAATATCCACCTTTTACTCCTGGTCTATGTCCCATATTTCCATTTTCATATTTTTTTCCGGTGTTATATGGTCCTTCAGTACTATCAATCGAAAATCCTGTTTCATTCATATCATTTTTGTATCTAACGTCATCGAATACAAAAAATTCTGGTTCTGGTCCGAAAAAAGCTTTATCACCTATCTTGGATTTTTTTAAATAATCTTCAGCTTTTTTTGCTGTACCTCTAGGGTCTCTTTCATAAGGATCTTTTTTTATAGCGTCTAAAACATCACAAAAAATATTTAAAGTATTATGAGATGTAAATGGATCTACTACTGGTCTCGATAAATCAGGCTTTAAAATCATGTCTGACTCATTAATGGCTTTCCATCCAGCTATAGAAGACCCATCGAAGAATATTCCTTCTTCTAACATGTCGTCGTCAACAACTTTAGCATCCATAGTGACATGTTGAAGTTTTCCTCTTGGATCTGTAAATCTTAAATCAACGTAGTCAATTTCTTTATCTTTAATAATTTTTTGAATATTTTTAACGCTCATAAATCTCCTCTTTAAAAGTGGCTTAATAACAAAAAAAAGTATATTAATATCGCCTATTAAATTGATAACTAATATGCAATTAACGCATAGCATTTAAACTTAAAATTTATAATTATCAATCAACTAATAGTTGTATGAATGATATAGCAAATAAAGATCCAGTAAAAAGAGTTCGAACAGCTCTAAATTTATTTGATAAAAATTTAAAAATTCAGATTTTAGAAAATTCGGCTAGAACAGCGCTAGATGCATCTAAAGCTTTAGATTGTGAAGTTGGGGCTATAGTAAAAAGTTTAGTTTTAAGAAGAAAAAATTCATATTTAATATGTTTGGTCTCAGGTGATAAAAAATGTTCGTTAAATAAAGTAAAAAGAATATTAGCCGAGAAAGATGTTTGTTTGGCAGATGCAGAACAAGTTAAAGAAATATCAGGCTTTACAATAGGAGGCGTATCTCCAATTGGTATAAAAAATAGCTTAGAAATTCTAATAGATACAGAATTAAAAAGATTTGATTATGTGTTCGCTGCCGCTGGACATCCTCACGCTATTTTTAAAATAAGTTTTAATGATTTAAAGAACATTACTTCTGGAAAAATTATGGATATTAGCGAATGACAACTCCTAAAACTATTGATTATATTTTGTTATCTATATTATCTCTTATCTGGGCTTCAGCTTTTTTTAATATTAAAATAGCCACATATTCTTATGGACCACTTACAATCGCATTTTTAAGAATTTTTTTGGGTGCTATTTTAATTGCAATTTTATGTTTTTTTAAAAATATAAAAATAGAGGCATTTTCAAAAGATTGGTATTGGTTTGCTTTAATTGGTTTTGTTAATTTAGTAATACCTTTTTTTCTTATTGCATATGGTGTCCAAAAAATTCAAAGTAATTTAGCTGCAATTTTAATGTCTACTACTCCTCTAAGTTCGGCAATTCTTGCACATTTTTTTACTAATAAAGAAAAAATAAATTTCACTAAAATTATAGGCGTAATGGTCGGTTTTGCAGGAATAATTGTATTATTTTCAGATAATATTTTAATTAATAATGAAAATTTTTTTCACGCTTTAATGATTTTAGTTGGTTCAACGTTTTATGTTATTGGTGGTATTTTGACATTAAAAATTAGTAAGAAGAAAAATGAAAATTTAACAAGTTCGATATTGATATGGGGAGCTCTTATTATATTCCCAATAGCAATGTACTATGAGCAACCCTGGAATTTAGTTCCAAGATTAGACTCAACAATTTCATTAATATATTTAGGAATTTTCCCAACTGGTATTGCCTGGCTTATAAGATTTCATATTTTAAAAAAAAATGGTCTAGTTTTTCATTCTCAGGTTGCCTATTTAATTCCCATATTTGGAGTAATTTTAGGATATGTATTTTTAAAAGAGGTAATAACATTAAAAGTGTTGATTGCTTTGATAGCTGTAATAATCGGTTTTTATTTTGTGAGAAGATCTATAAAACAAAATCTTTCTTCAAACTAGATAAAAGCGATATGTGACTTGGGCTAGTTTCACAACAACCCCCTATTATTGTTGCTCCTTTTTTTATAAATTTTATTGCTAAATCTTTAAATACTTCTTCACTAACTTCTCTTTTACCCATTACAGTATTTAAGTTGACTGCGTCCTCATTAAACTTAGCTGTATTAATTTTTCTTTGAGGCAAAGGTTCATCTTGACCCCATAAATTAACTTTATATCCAAAAGGTAAATTTTGTAGTTGAAGTTCATTTATTGAATTTTCAGCAATCTCCAATGATACGCACGCAGCGATTATACCTATCCAATTTGTACTTTTATATTTTTTTAATACTTGGCTAATTGTTTCACCTGAAGGTAGACAGCCATTTTTTGTTAAATGAATTCCTAGTAGAATAGGTTTATCTAATTTTTCAATAATTTTTGTTGCGAGATCTATTTCTCTTCCACTTGAAATTACATCTAAATATAAAAAATCAACATAATCACTTATACAATTAATTTGATCAAAAAAAGCACTACTTATAATTTCATCATCTCTTGTATCTTCTTTGTAGGTATCAAATTGTGCAGGTATACTTCCCGCAATAAAAACTTCTTTTTTAGAATTTTGTTTTGCCTGAATTGCAAGTTCACAGGCTTTTTTATTTGCATATTCAAAATATCTACTAACTTTATTTTGATCCATCCTTATTCTACGACTTGAAAAAGTGTTTGTGGTAATCACTTCTGCTCCTGACTTAATATAAGCTAAGTGAGTATCCACTATAAGTTTATGATATTTTTCGTTTAATATTGCACTAGTTGACCAAAGGGTACCTTTAGAAATAAGACCTTTCGCATGTAATTCTTGTCCCATTCCACCATCCATCACTCTTAATTTTTTAAAATAATTTTTATCCATATTATTAGCCTATCACAATTTTAAATTTCGTGTCCTAGTTGATTTTCATTATTGTCTCATTTACATCTGTTTCAAAAGGGTTTTTAATTACAATTATAAAAAAACAAATGGAGGAACATGAGTGCAGAAGCAATGAAAGTGTCTTCAGTCCTAGATACCTCTCATCTTAAGGTTAAATTTCCATATAAAGCAAAATATGGAAACTACATTAATGGAAAATTTGTAGAACCTCTATCAGGCAAGTATTTTGACAATGTAAGCCCGATATCTAATGAGAAGATCTGTTCAGTTGCACGTTCAAATGAAAAAGACGTAGAAGCTGCATTAGACGCGGCTCACGCAGCTTTCCCAGAATGGGGAAAGACAGACATCACTACAAGATCAAACATCTTATATAAAATTGCTGATGTTTTAGAAAAAAATCTAAATTTATTAGCTGTAGCTGAGTGTTTAGATAATGGTAAACCAATCAGGGAATGTATGGCAGCAGATTTACCTTTAGTTATAGATCACTGGAGATATTTTGCTGGAGTAATTAGAGCAGAGGAAGGATCTATTGCAGAGATTAGTAATAGTCAGTACTCATATAATATACCTGAACCACTTGGAGTAGTTGGTCAAATAGTTCCATGGAACTTTCCATTATTAATGGCAACATGGAAATTAGCACCAGCTCTTGCTGCAGGAAACTGTTCAGTTTTAAAACCAGCTGAACAAACACCGGCATCAATAATGGTAATGATGGAACTTATTGGAGATTTATTACCTCCGGGAGTTGTAAACATTGTTAGTGGTTATGGACTAGAGGCTGGTAAACCTTTGGCATCTTCTAAAAGAGTTGCTAAGGTTGCTTTTACTGGAGAAACTACAACTGGAAGATTAATCATGCAGTATGCTGCACAAAATATAATTCCTATAACACTGGAATTAGGTGGAAAATCTCCAAACATTTTCTTTGAAGATGTAATGGAAAAAGATGACGACTTCTTTGATAAGTGTATTGAAGGTTTTGTTATGTTTAATCTTAATCAAGGAGAAGTTTGTACATGTCCTAGTAGAGCTTTAATTCAAGAGTCAATCTATGATAAGTTCATGGAAAGAGCTATTGCAAGAACAAAAGCTGTTGTTCAAGACAATCCTCTTAAAATGGAAACAATGATTGGTGCCCAAGCATCTGTAGAGCAGATGGAAAAAATTAAATCTTATCTTGATTTAGGTAAGAAGGAGGGTGCTAAAGTTCTGACAGGCGGTAGTGTTGCTAAGCTAAACAGTGGATTGGAAAAAGGTAACTACATTCAACCAACTGTATTTGAGGCTAAAAACGACATGAGAATCTCTCAGGAAGAGATTTTTGGGCCTGTTGTATCAGTGATTAAATTTAAAGATGAAGCAGAGGCATTAAAAATTGCTAATGATACTCTTTATGGTTTAGGCGCAGCTGTTTGGACAAGAAATGGTAATATTGCTTACAGAATGGGTAGAGCAATACAAGCAGGGATAGTATGGACTAATTGTTATCATGCTTATCCAGCTCACTCACCATTTGGTGGTTACAAACAATCAGGTGTTGGAAGAGAAACACATAAAATGATGCTTAATCATTACAGACAGAATAAGAACTTACATGTTTCTTATGCTGAGAAAAAATTAGGCTTCTTTTAAACAATAATATATAATGGCCCATGATTCTAAATCATGGGCCGTACTTTAAAAATGAAAGTATCAGCAACTAATTCAGCACTAAGTTTACTATCTGAACTCCAAGAAAAATATGGAGAGAAATTGATGTTTCATCAATCTGGAGGATGTTGTGATGGTAGTGCTCCAATGTGTTTTCAAGAAGGAGAATTTCCCTTAGGTGATAATGATGTAAAATTAGGAGAAATTGGGGGTGTGCCTTTCTATATGAATGGAGATCAATATGAAAAATGGAAACATACTGATTTAACTATAGACGCGGTTAAAGGAATTGGTGGGATGTTCTCATTAGATAATGGAACAGGTCGCAGATTCCTGACCAAATCAGAAATCTGCTTAGTCGTAGACAACGACGAAAAAAAATAATTTTTTACTGACCTGGTGCTTTATAACCAATTTTGCTAGCTTTAGTGGTTGCTTTAGTAAAATCAATAGCCTCTAACATAGTCATATTTTTTACTGCACCTGAAGCTTCGACAACTAATTTAATAGCAGCAAGGTCGTCAAATGACTCGACCTCAGTCACAACAATAAAATCATATGGACCTCTTACAATGTCCATACTATGTATTTTTCCACCTACAGCCTTTACTAATTGCTCTACTACCGCTTTTCTATCACTTGTTGGATCTTTCATAAATCCTTGAAAAGCTTTATCTGTGTAGTTACCCATTACGTATGCTTTCATTTTAACTCCTTTTTTTTAATAAAATCTAACATTTTTTTTTACAATTTTTGTAATTAAATTGTCTCATATAAATATTTACTGACTTTTTTGTTTTCTTGTAGAAATAAATACTCCAATTGAGGTTAATATAAAGCCAATTACATCTACTAAACTTAAATTTTCACCTAAAAATATCCAAGCCATAGTTGCCGTGACTGCAGGAATTAAAAAAAATAGTGAAACTGTTTTACTAGCTGAGTTATTTTTAATTAAATACATTAGAATTGAAAAAGCTCCTAAAGAAACAAGAAATACTTGATGACTCATAGCTAATAAAAATTCTAAATTAATTGTAATAAAAGTATCTTCAAAAATTAAAATAATTATTATCAAATGAAAAATCACTGCACCAATTGCCTGGTACATATTGTTAACAGGTAGAGGAATATCATTACTTATTTTTTTTTGCCAAATAGTTGAAGTGGTAATTGCTATTAAAGCAATCACGGCAGCTATCAAGCCTTTCACGGGTAAAGTAGATCCTATATCAAAACCTATAACCATAACAGCACCTGTAAATCCAAGCACAACCCCAATCCACTGATAAATATTTACTTCTTCATTTAAGAAATAACCTGCCAAAATGTTTGTTAATATTGGTTGCAATGTAACTGTTAACGCAACAATACTTGTAGGCAACCCAACGAATATAGCATAAAAAACCCCTCCTAAATAAAATCCATGAAACAATATCCCTGTTGAAAATGAATTGAAAAGATTACTAAAATTTACTTTAATTTTAATTTTTTTAACAATTGAATAAATAAAAAAACAAACTGCAACAAAAAAAAACCTAAATGCCAATGCTGAAAAAGGATCGCTATTTAAAACTATCGGCAGTGTTGTGATAAAGGCTGATGACCAAAGTAAAACAAATATAAGAGGAAAAAATTGAGACACTAATTATTTATTCTATTCATCTCTTTTAATTCAATTTCTAATTTATCTAATTCTTCTCCTCCTGCCATCATTCCTAATAATTTTTCTCTAGATAGGTCTTTTTTTTCATAAGTTCCTAAACTTTTTCCCCTATTTAAAACTGTAAAACTATTTCCAACAGGATAAGCATGATGGACATTATGCGTGATTAAAATAACTGCTAATCCATCAGCAGCTGCTTTGACAATATATTTTAGAACCACTGAAGCCTGGTGAACTCCTAATGCTGAGGTTGGTTCGTCTAAAATTAGTACTTTAGCTCCGAAATAAATGGCACGAGAAATTGCAAGGCATTGTCTCTCACCTCCTGACATAGTTCCAACAGCTTGAGATGGATCTCTAACATCTATACCAATTTGACCCATTCTTTCTGCAGCAACTTTATTTGCTTTTTCAATATCAAAAGTCTTAAAAAAAGGTATCCCTTTTTGTGGTTCACGGCCCATAAAAAAATTTCTAGTAACACTCATTAAAGGAACTAATGCTAAATCTTGATAAACAGTTGCAATTCCCATGTCTAAAGCATCTTTAGGTGAGTCGAATATAGTTTTGTTTCCTTCCACTATTATCTCGCCTTCGTCTGGCCTATGAACTCCTGAAAGTGTTTTTATCAAAGTTGATTTTCCTGCTCCATTATCTCCAAGTAAGCACATTATTTCTCCTTTTTTAACCTTCATTGTTACATCTTTTAGAGCTATTACTTTTCCGAAAAATTTACTAATATTGTTAAACTCAATTAAATATTCAGACATTATTTACTTTCTGTAACTTTTCTTCTTATATAATTGTTAAATATTACAGCTATTAACATCATTGCTCCTAAAAAAACTTTAAACCAGTCTGTATCAACATCAGTATAAAAAATTCCCATTGATACAGTTCCAAAAATCAGTGCTCCAAAAGCAGCGCCTATTGCTGAACCATATCCACCAGTTAATAAACATCCTCCTACAACTGCTGCTGCTATTGCTTCTAGTTCTTTTAAAGTTCCTCTCATTGTATCAGCTGATCCTGCGTCTAAAACTTGGATAGTTGCAAATATTGTAGATGCTACTGCAGTACCAATAAAAAGACTTATCTTAACTCTTCCAACTGGAACTCCAACATTCGTTGCACCATTTTTATCTCCGCCAGCTGCAAAAATCCAATTTCCATATCTTGTTTTCATTAAAATGTAAGTAGCAAGTATTGTAAGTCCTACAAACCACAATACCGAAGGTGGAATTCCAGTCGCAAGTGGTGTACCGTCAGTTCTCAGTGCAATTAAATTCATTGAACCTAACCAGTTAAATAATCCTTTAAAAGTATCTGTTGCAAATATCCAGGCTATTGGATCATCTTCTATTAAAACTCTCAAACCTGGAACCTGTGTTCTTCCTGTTATTAATCTCGTTATAGCTAAAGTTAAACCTCTAAGTATAAACAACATTGCCAAAGTAACAATAAAAGAAGGTAATCCAGTTCTAACAACTAAAATTCCATTAAAATAACCTACCAATACAGCCATACTAAATGCAAAAATTATACTCATCCAAAGAGGCCAACCCCAATAAATAGCAGGAATAGCAATACATATTCCTGCAAATCCAATCATTGATCCTATAGAAAGATCAAACTCACCCCCAATCATTAGCATTGCTGCAGCAATCGCTATAATGCCTAAGTTTGCTGATACATCTAAAAAATTTAGTGTGCCATAAGCACTAAACATTCCTGTATCTCCAGCAACTATTCCAAAAAATATGAAAACTAAAATAGAACCACCTAAAGCTCCAAGCTCAGGTCTATTTAATAAAACTCTTAGTGGTGAAACTTTTTTTAATCTTTCGTCTTGATTAATATTATTTTTGTTAGCTATACTTTTAGATTTATCAGACATTATTTTTGATTAAAAAAAAGGCCCAGCTAAGTTTAGCCAGGCCTTTTTATTTATTCTATCTGTAACCTTGTGCTGCCCACTTAATTACTTTGCTAGCATTGTCAGGAGTTACAAATCCAGGACCAGTCATTACTACACCAGCTGGCATTGTTCCCCATCTCATATACTGACCAAAAATTGCTATTGGTAAGTAACCTTGTAGGTATTGTTGTTGATCAATTAAAAACTCTACTTTTCCTGCAGCAGCAGCCTTTAACATATTAGGTGACATGTCAAATGTTCCTAATCTTACATCACCAACTTTTCCAGCAGCTTCTAAAGCTTTAAGAGCTGCCTCTCCAGAAAGACCTGCTCCTAAAGTAAGTATAGTATCATATCCACCACCTAGTTTAGCAGCAACTGCTTTTTGTATTTCAGTTGGGTCATTAGAAGTACCTAATATATCAACACTTCCACCAAAACCTTTTTTGAAACCTGCACATCTTCTGTCGAGCGCAACGTTTCCTACCTCATGGTTAACACATAATGCTTTTTTTCCTCCGGCAGCTTTCATTTTTTGTCCACCACCAACTCCAGCTTCAAACTCAGTTTGTCCAACGTGAGCACTGATTCCTAAAGAAGCATAGTCGTCTGATCCAGAGTTCATTGAAATAACTGGTATTCCTGCGGCTATTGCAGCTTTAACTGATTTTCCTAAAGCAGCAGCATCTGGTAAAGTTATCACAATACCTTTTGGTTTTTGTGAAACAGCGTTATCAATTAATTTTGCCATTTCCACCATATCAAATGTTCCTGGTGCAGTGTATTTACATGATACTCCCATGTCTTTACATGCTGCATCAACACCATTTTTTGCAACTGACCAGAAAGGATCATTTGCTTGTCCGTGAGAAACAACAATAATATCTGTAGCTAATGCAGACACCGACATCATTGTCCATGTTGCAAATGCTAATATAAAGTTTTTTAACGTTTTCATTCGTCTCCTCATTTTAAAGTTAACTTTTAAAATCAAAATCTAATCAAAATATAGTTTAGTTGTAAAGATGATAGGTTGTGTTCTAGTAATAGTTGATTCAATTAGAAAGTAAGTTTTTCGAACTTTTTTGAACTAATAGATTTTTTTGCAGCGTTTGCCATTATTAGAGCACGCCTACCTTCCTCAAATTCTGCGAGTGGTCGAATATTTTTTTTTATGAATTTTGAAAAATCATATAATTGGTTTTTATAGGCATCTTTATATCTTTCGATAAAAAAATTTAACAATGGAGATTTGCTAGAGGTAGAATTTGATGAATATAAGGTTGTTTCGTTTTCTCTTTTATTTTCAGATATAATCATGCCTTTAGACCCAAATAACTCAACTCGTTGATCATATCCAAAACTGCAATGTCTTGAATTAGTAATAATAACTTGGACACCACTCTTTGAATTAATTATACAAGATGCCAATTCATAATCTTTAATTTTAATAAATCTTTTATCTGAAATATTACTTCCTGATGCAATTAATTTTAGAGGCTCATCTTTTTCAAGATAAAATCTAACTAAATCAAAATCATGTATCATCATATCTCTAAAAATACCTCCAGATTCTTTTAAATACTTAATCGATGGTGGGGCAGGATCTCGACTTGTAATTATAATTTTTTCTAATTTTCCAATTTTCCCCTTGGTAAGCTCTTGTTTAAGTTTAAAATGACCTGGATCATATCTTCTATTAAATCCTAGCTGTATTTTAGGGTTAAATTTTTTAATAATCTTTTTGCATTCATTGATTTTTTTAATACTCAGGTCTAAAGGTTTTTCACAAAAAATTATTTTTTTATTTTTTACACCCTCTAGTATCAATTTTATATGTGTAGATGTTGTTGATGCAATAAATATAGCTTTAATATCTTTATCTTTAAAAATCTCAGAAGGACTATTTACAGCAATTGACTTGAGTATTTTTGAATATTTCTTAGACAAATTCTTATCAATGTCATATATGTATTTAAGATTAAATTCCCTATTACGCATCAAATTCTTACCATGCATAATACCAATTCTACCAAGTCCAAATAAAGCTATATCAATCATTAAAATTTTATAATAAAAGACACTTTAACTAAAAATATTCTTATGTCAGTAAAATTAGGAGTAGCACCAATTGCATGGAGTAATGATGACATGCCGGAGCTAGGTGGCGAAACTACTTTAGATCAATGTTTATCAGAGGCAAATCAGGCAGGTTTCATTGGAGTAGAGTTTGGTGGTAAGTTTCCAAAAAATTCTGAAGAACTAATTCCTAAATTAGATAAATATAAAATAGATTTATGCGGCGGCTGGTATGGAGCTAATCTCAGAAAAAATACTGTAAATGAAGAAAGGGAGCATCTAAGATCTCAATTAAACTTATTCAAAGACTGTAATTCGCCTTGTATTGTTTTTGCTGAAGTATCAGGATCTATACAAGGCGATCAGAAAAGAAAACTTTCAACAAGACCTAAAATGGATAATGATGAATGGAAATCATTTATTTATAAAATCTCAGAAATAGGTAAATATTTAGAAGATGAAGGAATGCCTTTAGCATACCACCATCATATGGGCACAGTAATAGAAACTGAGGCTGATACTATGAGGTTATTAGATAACACTAACGACAGTGTTAAGCTTACTTTAGATACTGGACATATGCTATTTGCCCAAGGCAATTCTCAAAAAATATTGGAGGGTTATTACGAAAGAATTCACCATATTCATTGTAAAGATATCAGAAAAAATATTTTAGAAAAATCATTAAAAAACGATTTAAGTTTTAGAGATGCATTTCTTGAGGGAGCGTTTACAGTTCCAGGAGATGGTTGCATAGACTACAGGCCAATTTTTCTAACACTTAAAGAAAAAAATTACTCGGGATGGTTAGTTGTTGAAGCAGAGCAAGATCCAAAAAAAGCTAATCCGTTAGAGTATGCTATCAAAGGGTATAAATACCTTCATAAAACTTTAAACTCTGTAGATTTGGAAATATTTAAAAAATAATTATCTATAAATAGAAGTCAATTCATTGTTACCAGCAGCGACACATGGCGATTTAAAACAGGTTCCTATAACCCACTCAGATCCAGGTTCAGAGAGAAAATTAGACGACATTAAAAATATAACTCCCATTTCTGTAGCTTGTCCTGCCTTACCCTCAGCTTTAATTCTTGGGTCAGGATCTGTTTTTACTTTAGCATCATCGGAAAATGGATTTTGAATATTTAAGTTTAAATTTATATAATTTACAACTTTGTCTGCAATCCATTCATCGCTACATTGGTCTCCCCAAATAGTAACTCCATCAGAGTCGTTGTCACATTTGTTTATTTCTCCGTTAATAAAATCAACAACTTTTTTATGATTTTCTTTAACTAAGTTAGCTTTTGCTTCAACAGCCGGTCTTGTGCTTGCCGTCCAAATAAGCATCCCCACAACATAAATCAGAGACATTACTACTATTACTTCAAGTAAACCAAAATTTTTTAAATTAATTTTCATCAAAGCTTCACTATTTTTGATTTTTCCAATTTTTTATCAAAAAAATCAATTATATTTTGAATTGTTTCTTTTCCCATTCTTACCATACATTCTTCAGTAAAAGCTGCAGTATGTGGACTTAAAAAAGTTTTATCGTTTTTCAGCAAAGGGTTGTCATTATCAGGCGGCTCAGTATCAAATACATCAAGACCAGCTCCAAATATTTTATTTTCATTTAATGATTTATTTAAATCATTCTCATTTATTATTCCGCCTCTTGATGCATTAATAATTATACAATTTTTTTTCATATTTTTTAAAACGTCGTAGTTAATTATATTTTTTGTTTTTTCATTTAAAGGCATATGTAGAGTTAAGGCATCCATTTTTTTTACTCCTTCTTTTAAATCTTCTATTTTTTTACCACCAAGACTCTCAATTTCCTCTTTTGAAACGAATGGGTCATAAACATAAACATTCATCTCAAAACCAATACATCGTTTTATCAAGCTTTTACCTATTCTCCCAAAACCCATAATTAAAATATTTTTGTTCCAAAGCTCTATTGTTTTTGGAAGTTTATTTCTATCATTAAATCTTCCTGATTTGACTGTTTTGTCATACATATCTTTTCGTTTTGAGATATTTAAAAGCATAAACATTACGTGTTCCGCAACCGCAACTGCATTAGCAGTAGCAGTTATAGAAATTGTAATATTTTTTTCTTTTGCAGCCTCTAAATCTATATTATCATATCCAACACCATGTCTTGAAATAACCTTAAGATTTTTTGCTCCTCTAATTACTTCGGCAGGTAATTTGGCAGTTCTTATTGATATACCGTCACATTCAATAATCTTTTTTTTTATTTCTTCTAAATTAGTTCCGTCGATTATTTCAAAATTATAATCTGGGTGATTTTCTAAAATTTCAATTCCCGATTTATCTATTGGTTGAATTATTAATATATTTTTCACTTAAGTTAATATGACTTCGACTCTTCAGAGGATTTTGTTAGTTTTAGTTTCGAAACAGCTTCTTTCGCACCACTACTCATATATCTCTGATCTGATCCAACAGTGACTAGATTAAAACCAAGATCTATCATTTTTTTTGCGTATTCGGGTGTTGCATTATGAATTCCTGCAAAAATATTATTTTTTTTTGCGTGATCCAAAATTGTTTTTATTTTTTCATAAGTTGCTGATCCCTCAGGATTATCAAAAGCTGGTTTTTGGCCAATAGCCAAACTTAAGTCAGCAGGACCAATGTAAATTCCATCTAATCCATCAGTACTCATTATTTCATCTAAATTATCTAAAGCTTCTTTTGTCTCTATCATTGCTAATTTTAAAATCTCAGTATTTGCATGATCGCCGTAGTCTCCGCCACCATATATAAGCCCTCTAATTGGACCATAGCTTCTATAACCGTCAGGTGGATATAAACAAGCTTGGACAAAATTCTCTGCTTCTTTTCTATTACTAACCATAGGGCAGATTACACCATAACACCCTGCATCTAAAATTTTCATAATTTGACCTGGTTCATTCCAATTTACTCTAGCTAAAGGTGTTGTTTCAGTTGTTGAAATTGATTGGAGCATCTGCAATGCATTAGGATAATCAATTACACCGTGTTGCATGTCGATAGTTAGAGAATCCCATCCTTGATTTGCCATTACTTCTGCTGAGAATGAACTAGGTATTTGAAGCCACCCATTAATGATTGGTTTACCCTCTACCATCATTTTTTTTATTTTATTTTTTTTCATCAAGTTTTGAGTCCTAAGTGTGTATATTTTATGTTTAAGTAATCCTTAATTGCCATTGATCCACCCTCACGACCATAGCCAGTTTGTTTAATTCCACCAAAAGGTGCTTCTGCAATAGCTACTACTGGCGTGTTAACAGCAACTGTTCCTGTTTCCATTAATTCAGATGCTTTATGAGCTTGCTTCATTGAATCTGTGTAAATATAACTACAAAGACCTAAATCATTATTATTCGCTCTTTCAATAACCTCATCAAAAGTTTTAAATGACAACATGGGCACTAATGGACCAAAAGGTTCTTGTTTCATAATTGTATAATTATCTTTAACTTCATCGAATACAGTTGGTTCATAAAAATAGCCTTTATTAAATCCTGATGGCCTTTTTCCACCTAATAAAACTTTCGCACCTTCTTTTTTTGTTATATCTACTAATTCCTCTACTTCTGAGAGTCTTTTAGCTGTTGCTAATGGTCCTAATTGCACTCCATCGTCCATACCATTGCCTATTTTTAATTTTTTTGTTCTCTCTATGAATGCATTTATAAATTCTTCTTTCCTTTTTTCTTGAATATAAAATCTATTTGGTGAAATACAGACTTGTCCATTGTTTCTAAATTTTGCTGTAATAGCCATATCTGCAACTTTATTTATGTCAACATCATCAAAAACTATAAAAGGTGAATGACCACTTAATTCCATAGTAACTCTTTGAACTTTATCAGCTGCTTTTTTTAAAATTAATTTACCTACTCTAGTAGAGCCCGTGATTGAAACCTTCTTAATAATATCAGATTCGAGTAATTCATTAGATATACTTGGAGGATCTCCTGAAAGAAGATTCACTACTCCAGGAGGAACACCAGCTTCTTTACAAATATCCACTAGCTCCATTACTGTTCCTGGTGTAATCACATCTGGTTTACAAATTACTGAACAACCGGCAGCTAAAGCAGTAGAAATTTTTCTTGCTGCTAAAATTAAGGGAAAGTTCCAGGGAACTAACGCTGCAACAACCCCGACTGGCTGATAATATACGTGAACCCTTGTATCTGGCGATCGACTTTCTACAGTTTGACCATAAATTCTTTTAGTTTCTTCTGCATTCCATTCAAAAATGTCTGCAGCTCCATTTGTTTCTCCCTCACCCTCTAACAATGGTTTACCAACCTCTAACGTCAGCCATTTTGCCATCACTTTCTTTTTTTCTCTAAGTAAGTCTGCAATTTTTCTAATTATGTATGATCTTTGCCACGGAGCTGTATTTTTCCAAATCTCTAAACCTTTTTCAGCTGACTTTAGAGCTTTCTGTACATCTAATGATGAGGCTTTTGATGCTTTCCCAATAATTTCCTCTGTCGCAGGGTTAACCACTTCATAAGTTTCACCTTTTTCTGCTTGTTGCCATTTACCATCTATGAACTGACCAAATTTGCTATACATAATTTTTATTTTATGCTTAATTACGTGAATTTATTAATGAGAATATAGCGATAATTATGAAAAAAATAAAGCTATCATGTGCACATGCAATAGTTAAACATTTAATTTCTCAAAAAATTCTCATTGATGGTAAAAAAGAACCTTTATTCGCTGGAGCCTTCGGAATCTTTGGACACGGAAATGTAGCTTGCTTGGGCCAGGCGTTGGAAGAAAATAAAGATAAACTTCCGACCTGGCGTGGCCATCATGAACAAAATATGGCATTAACAGGAATAGCTTACGCTAGAGCAAAAAGGAGAAAACAAATTTTTGTTGCCACTAGTTCAGTTGGACCGGGATCTACAAATATGGTAACAGCAGCTGCTGTTGCAATGAGCAATAGACTCCCAATTTTATTTTTACCAGGAGATACGTATGCAAATAGAATGCCAGATCCAGTTTTGCAACAAGTTGAACATTTTAACAATCCAGGAATAACACAAAATGATGCTTTTAAATCTGTCACAAGATACTTTGATAGAATAACTAGACCAGAACAAATTTTACAAACTTTACCTCAAGCGATACAAGTTTTATTAGACCCAGCTGATTGCGGACCAGCTTGTATATCTTTATCTCAAGATATACAGGGTGAAACTTACGAATATCCAGAAGAGTTTTTCATAGAAAGAGTCCATAATATTAGAAGACCAAAGCCAGATGATTTCCAAGTAAAACAAGCTGTAGAAAAAATTAAAAATTCAAAAAATCCAATAATTATTTCTGGAGGTGGCGTTTTCTATTCTAATGCCATGGAAGAGTTATCATCTTTCGCTATTAAACATAATATACCAGTAACTCAAACTGTAATGGGATACTCTTCTATGAAAAGAGACCACTCTCATTTTCTTGGCCCAATTGGCGGACTGGGTGGTAAAGCTGCAAATAATCTTGCAAAACAAACTGATCTTGCAATAGCGATTGGTACTAAGCTTGCAGATTTTACAACTGGTTCATGGGCTAATTTTGAGAATCCAGAATTCAAATTAATTTCAATAAATGTTTCAAGATTTGATGCAAATAAACACATGGCTTCATCCGTAATAGGTGATGCTAAAGTTTCTTTAAACGAGTTATCCCAAGCACTAGGTAATTGGAAAGCACCAGATGCATGGCATAAAAAATCTGTCAATGAACTTAAGTCATGGAATGAATACGTAGATAAAGAAAGCGGACCAACCAATCAAAAATTACCGAGTTATGCTCACGCTGTAGGAGCAATTTATAGAAATTCCGACCCAACAGATATTGCTGTAACTGCAGCTGGAGGTCTAGTTGGAGAAGTTGTGCAAATATGGAGGCCTAGAGAATTGAATACACATGAAACTGAATGGGGATTTAGTTGCATGAGTTATGAAATTTCAGGGGCTTTGGGTATCAAAATGGCAAATCCAGATAAAGAGGTTATTGCATTCATAGGTGATGGGTCGTACTTACTTTATAACTCGGACATATACTCTTCGGTCATTACAGACAATAAACTTATAATTATAGTTTGTGACAATGGGGGTCACGCGGTAATAAATAGGTTGCAATTATTCAAAGGTGGTAAAGAATTTAATTGTTTATTTGAAAGCTCAAATACCAAAAAATTAGTTGGAGTAAATTTTGCTAAACACGCAGAAAGTATGGGAGCTAAGTCTGAGGAAGTTTCATCAATAGAAGAATTAGAGGAAGCTTTTAAAAGAGCAAAAAAATCTAAAGTTACATACGTAATTTCAATTAAAACTCATTCCTATCAATGGTTAGAGGGCTCAGCATATTGGGAAAGTCCTACTTTAGAATTACCAAAAACTAAAGAAAATAAAGAAGCTCTAAAACTTCATAAAGAGGGTAAATCAAAACAAAGACAAGGTGTTTAATGTCTAAAGTTTTCAAGGTTGGTTTAATTGGATGTGGACACATAGCAGAGACTTATTTTAGAGCACATAAATACTTTAATAACTTTAAAATTATAAAATGTGCGGATATTAAAGAAGAAGTTTCAAAAAAATGTGCTAAAATATATAATTTAGAGTCCAAAACAGTTAATCAGCTTTTTAAAGATAAAGAGGTAGAAATAATTTTAAACCTAACTCCACCTAAAGCTCATTATATAATTTCAAAAAAATCACTATTGCATGGAAAACATGTTTATTCAGAAAAACCAATGGCAATAAATTTAAAAGATGGAAAAGAATTGCTCAAAATTGCTAATAAAAAAAGACTTTATATTGGTAATGCGCCAGATACTTTTTTAGGTGGAGGTAATCAAAAGTCTAAAGAATTAATAGAAAAAAATATTATTGGAAAAGTGAATTTAGGTAATGCGATATTTGCCTTCCCTGGTGTTCAGTCTTATCATCCAAATCCTGAGCCTTGGTTTGCTAAAAAAGAAGGTGGTCCAGTAATAGATATGGGGCCATATTATTTGACAGCATTAGTAAACTTACTTGGACCAGCTAAAGAAGTTAAAGCAGCAAGTTTGATGAAAGGTTCAAAATTTAGAACTATTGGAATAGGACCAAAAAAAGGAAAAAAAATTAAGGTTGAAAGTCCAACTACCTATTTTTCGACAATTGTTTTTGAGAACAACAGTATAATTAGATTAACATTATCATTTGATGTAATCGCTCATCAAAGAAATCATATCGAATTGTACGGAACTGAAGGATCAATGATTGTACCTGATCCAAATATGTTTGGTGGCTCAGTTTACGTTTGTAAAAAACTTGGAAGTCCCTGGCAAGAATTTAGAACTAACAAAATGCCTTTAGGAAAAATTAACATAAGATCTCAAAGCTCAAGGGCAAACGAGTCGCCTACAAATGCCAATTATAGGGGTGTTGGACTTGCTGAAATGGCATATTGTATAGAAAATAAAAAAAGACACAGATGTAATGGAGAAGTTTCAGTCCATGTTTTAGATCTTATCCAATCAACTATGTATTCTGCTAGAACAAACAAACCTAAAAAAATAAATACAACTTGTAAACCACCTAAACTATTTTCTTTAAAAGAAATAAAAAAAATATTGAAATAAATGCGTGTTGGAGTTGATATAGGAGCTACTAAAATTGAATTTGTTGTTCTTGATGAAAAAAATAAAGTTATATTTAAAAAAAGAATATCAACACCCAAAAGTTATAAAAAAGTTATTTCGGACATAAAACTAAACATTCGTAGTCTTGATAAAAAATTTAAAAAAAAACTAAAAGTTGGAGTTTGCCATCCAGGTTCTATAGATACCAATACAGGTTTATTAAAAAACTCAACAAATGCAACATGGTTAAACAATAAAAGATTAAATAAAGATTTATTAAAAAGCTTAAAAAGAAAGGTGCCTTGCGAAAACGATGCTAATTGTTTTACATATTCAGAAGCTTTAAATGGATCTGCAAGAAACTTTAAAATTGTTTTTGGGATAATTCTTGGCTCAGGAACTGGAGGTGGAATAGTAATTAACAAGAAAATTATAAAAGGATCAAATAACTTAACAGGCGAATGGGGACATATGCCATTACCTATATTTGGAAATTTAAATGACAAAAATTTAGTTAAAAAAAATATTAAAAATATGAAAATTGAAAAATTTATATCAGGGAAAGGTATTGAAAAATTAATCAATAATAAACTAACAGCCAAACAGATATTTAACAAAAAAAATAAAAATATGAAAAAATTAATTTCCGATTTTCAAATAAGATTGGCTAGATCCTTAGTTAATATAATTTATATTTTGGATCCTGATGCAATAGTTTTTGGTGGCGGATTATCTAATGAAATTAAATTTCTTAACAAAATTAAGAATTTGTTAATGAAATTTTTAAAAGTAAAGAGGTTAAATACAAAATTTCTAAAACCAAAATATGGAGATGCTAGCGGTGTCAGAGGGGCTGCAAATTTATCAGATAGAGTGTATTATTAATTATGAAATTATGCCGAGTTGGAGAGCCTGGTTTAGAAAAACCCGCAATCATTGATAAAAATAATACAATAAGAGATCTATCAACAATAGTATCTGATTTAAATCCAAAAACATTAAATTTTGAAACAATAGATAAAATTGATTCAATAAATTTAAATGATTTAACAGAAATAAATCCAGATATAAGAATGGGTCCATGTGTTGGAAATCCCTCAAAATTTTTAGGTATAGGATTAAATTTTAAAGATCATGCCTTAGAACAAAATTTACCAATTCCAGATGAACCAATAATTTTTTCAAAATTTACAAATTGTGTCTGTGGTCCTAATGATGATATCGAAATTCCTAAAGGTTCAGAACATACTGATTGGGAAGTAGAATTAGGATTCGTTATTGGCAAAAAAGCAAAATACATTTCAGAAAATGAGGCTTTAAAATATGTATTAGGATTTTTTTTGGTAAATGATGTAAGTGAAAGAAATTTTCAAAAAAAAAGAGGTCTCACTTGGGATAAAGGAAAAGGATTTGATACTTTTGGACCAATTGGACCTTATATACTTACCAAAGATGAAGTAAGTGATTTTCAAAACCTTAATATGTACTTAGATGTAAATAACGAAAGAATGCAAAAAGGTAATACTAATCAAATGATTTTTAAAATAGAGGAGCTAGTATCATATATGAGCCATTGCATGACTTTATACCCTGGAGATATTTGTTGTACAGGCACACCACCCGGAGTGGGTGAAAATATGAAACCACCTCGATTTTTAAAAGGTGGAGAAACAATAGAATTAGGCATAGATAAATTAGGGACACAAACACATAAAGTCAGAAAAATTTAACACAAAACGCCTATAGAAGATTTTTCAAAAAGATAATATGTATAATATGAATGCTCAAAAGAGATTTATATTATGAACGTATTTCAACAAAGTCATTAAGAGATGATGTTAGGTACCTAGGTAACATTTTAGGAAAAGTTATTAAGGACCAAGAAGGAAAAAAATTTTTTGATCTTGTGGAAAAAACAAGATTATTATCAAAAGCAAATATCGCAAATAGAAGGCAGAAAAATCCTTTTAATAAACTCTCTAAAGAAATAAAAAAAGTAAATCCAAAAAATTTATTTAAGCTTACTAGAGCATATAACCATTTTATGAATTTATATAATTTAGCAGAATCGATTGATGCCTCAAGGACTTTAGATATATACGAAAATACAAAGAAAGATAAAAAATTAAAAAATATATTTATTGAGGAGATATTTGAAAATTTTTTTAAAAACAAAAAAATATCAAACAGTAAAATTTATAATGTTGCAAAACAATTACATATCGGTATCGTACTTACGGCACATCCTACAGAAGTAAAAAGAAGAACTTTGATACAAAAATATCATACCTTGACAGAAATTTTGGAGCAAAGAAATTTGTTAAAAAATTATCCATCTAAAATAAAAATTTTAGATAAAAGAATGTTTGATGAGATAACTATTATCTGGAATACAGATGAACTAAAAAGGTCTAAACCAACACCTTCAGAAGAAGCTCGTTGGGGTCTAGCAATAATTGAAGATAGTTTATGGGAGACTATTCCAAAAGTTTATAGAAGATTAAATCAAATCTTTGTTAAAAATATGGGGAAAGGATTGCCTAAAAACTTCAATCCAATTGAATTTGGATCTTGGATGGGTGGAGACAGAGATGGAAACCCATTTGTTACTTCAAATGTTACGAAAGAGGTTATTCTTTTGTCAAGATGGGAGGCAGCAAAACTTTATGAAAAGTCTTTAACTAAATTAATACGATCTTATTCTATGCAAAAATGTTCTAAAAAAATTCGTAAATTTGCAGGTAAATCTTACGAACCTTATAGAGTTTATTTGAGACCTTTAAGAGATAAAATTAGAAAAACGCATAGATCTATCGAACAGCATTTGGTTAATAATACACCGCTAAATGAAAAAATACTAATTTCAAGTAGAGAAGAAATTTTAAAACCATTGAGAGACGTTAGAGAGTCTTTAGAAAAAAATCAAAGTGAGAATATAGCTAGTGGAGAACTTTTAGATCTAATGAGAAGGGCAAAATGCTTTGGAATTAATTTAGCAAGACTAGATATAAGGCAAGAAGCATCTAGACACTCTCAACTAATAACTGAAATAATAAAAAATAAATATGGCCAAGATTATAATTCTTGGAACGAAGAAAAAAAAATAAAATTTCTCTCACAAAAATTGAAAGGTAAAAATTTTATAAACAAATTTAAATTTAAAAATAGAGAAAATAAGGAAGTTTGGTCTACTTTTAAGGTTCTTTCAAGTCAACCTAAAGAATGTTTAGGTGCTTATGTTATATCAATGACTTCAAGTGCATCAGATATACTATCAGTTATGTTATTACAAAAAGAAGCAAACATAAAAGATAGGTTAAGAGTCGTTCCTTTATTTGAAACATTAGATGATTTAATAAATGCTAAACCTATAATGAATAGTTTATTCAAATTAGGTTGGTATAAAAAATTAGTAAATAGTAATCAGGAAATAATGATTGGTTATTCAGACTCTAGTAAAGATGCTGGAAAACTGTCAGCCAGCTGGCATCAATATAAATTACAAGAGGAAATCTTGAAGTTATCTAAAAAATATAAAATTGAAGTAACTTTCTTTCATGGAAGAGGAGGGTCAGCAGGAAGAGGTGGAGGACCAATTCAGGCAACTCTAAGATCGCAACCACCAGGATCCGTTAATGGTAAGATTAGAATTACAGATCAAGGTGAAGTAATTCAGCAAAAATATGGATATGAGCCGTTAGCAAAATATAATTTGTGTAGCTATATAGGATCTGTAATGGAAGCAACATTAAATCCACCACCATTGCCAAAAAATCAGTGGAGAAATCTGATCCAAAAAATGTCAGAAATTTCAACCAGTTCTTATCGTAAAAATATTACACCAAATTCTGAATTTATAAGATACTTTAAAACTGTTACACCTCACAGGGCATTAGGTAAATTATCAATTGGATCAAGACCTTCAAAAAGAAAAAATGTTGAAAGTATTAAAGGCCTAAGGGCAATTCCATGGGTATTTGCTTGGACACAAATTAGATTAATGCTACCAGCTTGGCTGGGTACTGCAGAAGCTTTAAGATATTCTTCTATAAAAACTTTCAAAAAAACATTAACAGACATGGAAAAAAATTGGCCTTACTTTAATTCAACAATGGATTTATTAGATATGGTTTTATCTAAAGTTGATCCAGAAATATCAAAAGTTTATGAGGATAATTTAGCTGATGCATCTTTGAAACGTGTAGGAAAAAAACTTAGATTTCAATTTGATGCAGTTAAAAAACTTAATCACGATATAACACCAATTGAAATATTAAAACAAAGAAAGATTTTTAGAGGACCTGCGATTGTAAGAAATGTTTACTCTGAAGTTTTAAATGTTCTACAAGCTGTTGTAATGAATAAGTTGTCCAAAAAAAAACTTAATAAACACGCAAAAAATGAACTTAATGATGCGTTAATGACTAGTATTGCCGGAATCTCTGCAGCTATTAAAAATACTGGTTAATATGTTTGAAATTTTCTTTGCTTTAGGCGCTGGTGTAATTAGCTTTTTATCCCCATGTGTCTTACCTCTTATTCCTGGTTATATAGCCTATATATCAGGTAGTACTTTGGATGAAATACTTGAAAAAAAGAATATAAACTTATTACCTATTATATTATTCACATTAGGGTTTTCGTTAGTATTTATTATTTTTGGAGCAGCTGCATCATTTATAGGTCAATTACTTCTAAAAAATTCATTCGAATTGAGAATTTTTGCTGGGATAATTATTATAATTTTTTCGTTACATATTATTGGAATTATTAATATTAAGTTTTTAAATTACGAAAAAAGAATTCAATCAACAGGTAACAAGGGTTTTTTTGCTCCTATTCTAATTGGTATGGCCTTTGCTTTTGGATGGACACCTTGTATAGGACCTATTCTTGGTTCGATTTTGATATATGCATCTACAACGGACAGCCTTCCAAAAGGTGTTATGCTTTTGAGTTTTTATTCTATAGGCTTAGCTTTACCATTTGTATTCTCTGGATATTTAATTCAAAAATTTATGCTTGTTTCAAAAAATTTAAAACAAAAAATGGTTTTAATAAATAGAGTTGGTGGAAGTTTATTATTAATTACAGGTTTGTTAATTATAACGAACCAACTACAAGTTATAGGCTATTACCTTTTAGAAATATTGCCATTTTTACAAAAATTTGGCTAATTATTTTTTTTTTCTTTTTTTGTATAAATAATTAAAATTACACCAAATAAAATTATTAAACCTCCTAAGTATAACTCAGTCGTTGGATTTTCTTTAAGAAGTAAAATTGCAGCTAACAAACCTGTTAATGGGATACCCATAGTAACTATGGGTAATACTTTATAAATTGGATTACTTTTTAAAACGTAATAAAAACATCCATATGTAATTGGCTGCATAAAAAAACCTAAATAAATTGCGATTATCCATGAAGTTGTGCTAGCAGATTTAATATAATTTAATGAATTCCCATCAAATAAATTAGATAATAAAATTAGAATTGGACCAGAAAATAATGCTAACCAAGCAACTAAAGTTAATGGATTTAACTCTTTGCTAAGTGGTTTAACTAAAACTTGACCAAAAGCCCATATACCTGATCCTAAAATTGTTAGAAAAATCCCTAAGTATTTACCATCCAAATTTGGTGAGCCAGTCAAAATGTATACTCCAATAAAAGCTACAAATATTCCAATTAAACTTCTAATAGTTGGTTTTTCTTTAAGTATGAAATAAGCAAATAAAACTCCAAATGGAACTTCTGTTTGAACCAAGAGAACAGCAGCAGACGCATCAATTAAATTTAATCCACTATAAGTGACACTGTACTGAATAGTATTTGCTACTAGTGATGCTATAAAAATTTTTAAAAGATATCCTTTAGGTATTGGAAACCACCAAATTAAAATTGATGCTGCAAAAGTAAATCTTAATCCCATCAAAAGAATTGGAGGAAAGTCATCCATAGCAGGTTTTGCAATGACGAAACCAAAACCTAAAAATATTGGGACTAAAGATGCAATAAGTGAGTCTTTAATTGTCAAAAATTAAATTTTCTCTTAAGATGTCTTAGTTTTCCCTCAGTGCTGTCAAAATCAATGTAGGCACCTTGAAGAAACCTACTTCCTTCATTTGTATCGAATTCAGTTCTACCATGTAATAGTCTATAATTATCCATCATCAATATGTCTCCAGGGATTAATTTAAATTCAATTCTATATTTATTAGAATTATACATTGAGGAAATTTTATTTCTTGCTTTATAATATAAATCTAACTCACTCTTTTCTAATATTGGAACAAAGTCTAATCTTGGACTAAATTTAACTTGTTTAAACTCTTTATTTTCATCTAATTTAATTAATTCAGACCACCCCTCTAATACGACATCTTTATCTATAAATTTAAACTTAACTTTAACTTTCGTTAAAATATCGTAATAATCTTTAAATTCTTTTTTTAAATCTTCAGTAACAGTATATCCATCCACTAATGTTGAAAAACCACCACTCACTTCATTTGTTATACAGTGTAAAAGCTGAATACATGGAACTGGATTTCTATAAGGGTTATCAGTATGAGGTGCTAAAGGCAAAGATGTGTAAGCAAGATCATTAGGATTTGGAACCGACTTTACATTAAAAAACTCTCCAAAGTTTGTTCTCCTTATACTTCCAATAGAATTTGCAAATTTAACAATAAAATTATCATTTGTTGGCACATCCTTTATTATTACAAAACCATATTTATAAAAATTAATTAAAAGTTCATACATTTCTTTACTTTCAAACATGCTTTGAGAGTAATTGTACTTTTCTATATTGTTAAAATTTGAGTCCCATTTTTCTTTTTTAATTGATTGAATTAAGAGATCATCTTTTGAAAATTCCTGTATAATTTTATTAATTTCTAGCTTAAAATTTACTCCATCGTTAAAATTTATTTCTAGAAAATCATTATTTATTTTAGCATTTTTTATTTCAACATCTGTTTTTAAAAAAGTTGGATCAAATTTTCTTTGTTGTGTGTTGTTATCGAAATACTCCTCATTTGTAACTCTTTCTCTTAACCAGAATGGATGTATCTCCTGAGAAGAAGATCCGTTTTTAAAGAGGACCCTATTTTCACTTAATTCTATCTTCATTATTATAGGATTATTTAAAATTTAACTTTTATCAAGATAAATAAAATAGTAAGAAAAGATCATCATGCCACAGATAAAAAAATTTAATTATGAAACTTATTTCAAGTTTCTCAATAATTTAGCTAAAGAATTAACTAGATTTTACAACAAAAAATTGAGCAAGTCTTTTCAAGTTACTAACAAACTTAAAGGGAGAGGTTACGATCCAGTCACATCATCAGACAAGGCATTTGAAAGGTTTATAAGGTCAAAAATTACAAAAAAATTTCCTGAACATCAAATTATAGGAGAAGAATTTGGAAAAAAAATATCTAAAAGCGAATATTCTTGGGTAATAGATCCAATTGATGGAACTAGATCATATGTTATTGGAAACCCATCTTGGAGTAATCTAATATCACTTAATTATAAAGGAATACCAATTATTGGGTTAGCAAATTTTCCATTATTAAAAAAATATTACATAAATTTTAATCATAAAATTGCTTATAAATTTGAAAATGGAAAAAGAAAAAAAATAAAAGTAAATAACAAAGTTATATTCAAAAAAGCGAGAATAGCTGGTGCATTTCATGGAGTATTGTCTTTAAAAAAACAAATGAAAATACCAAAAGTATTAAAATTATTACAGTTTCCATGCTTTGATGCTTTAAGTTATTCACATATGGCTGAGGGAAAATTAGATATAGTTATTCAGTGTGGTAATAAAATTTGGGACATACATCCACTAATTCCCATTATCAGAGCTGCTGGTGGAAAAGTTTCAACATGGAAGGGTGATGAACCAATAAATGGTGGCAAAATTATTGTTGCCAATAACGAAAAAAATAAAAATCAAATGATTAAATTACTTAAAACAGTGTCTTAAAAGGAGGAATATGACAATCTTTAAACCTATAAATGAAAACGAAGTAATGGGAAAAGTAAAAGAAGTTTTCGATGATATTAAAACTACAAGGAAAATTGAAGATGTTCCAAACTTTTGGAAATACATTGCCAATGATCCAGACACCCTTGAAAGAACTTGGAGTTCTATGAAACAAGTGATGAAGAAAGGTGCCTTGGATGAAATGACTAAGGAGTTAATTTATGTTGCTGTATCTGTGACTAATGGATGTGAATACTGCATAAGATCTCACAGTGCTGCGGCTATGAAAAAGGGCGCTACTAAAGAAATGTTAAGTGAAATGATAGCAGTAACAGGAATGGCAAATGAAGCAAATAGATTGGTGGAAGGATATCAGGTAGAATTAGACAATAAATTTAAATAATGAGAATTGACTATGTTTATAAGATTTGCACGAAAAAAGAATGGAATTTTTTTAAAGAAAAAAAAACTTGGCATGGATCAAATAAAGATATCGAGGATGGCTTTATTCATTTATCAGATAGGGAACAAGTAAATCAAACTTTAAAAAAATACTTTTCAAATCAAAAAGATTTAGTTTTATTAATTTTAAAAACGGATACTTTAAATAATCTTATTTGGGAAAAATCAACTAACGATGAAAAGTTTCCTCATTTATATTCAAAATTACAAATAGAAAATGTTATAGACAGCAAAGAAATTATTGGTGACCAATATCTCTTCTAGGGTCTTTTGTACTTCTAATTTTATCTAAAAAGCCTGATAATTTTGCAGTTACATAAATTATATAGACAACTGTAAGTCCAAGAGCCATAGTTGATAAGAAAGTATATAAAGCTGCTAAAAACTGATCGCCAACCCAGGAATTGAAATCTCCATTAGCAAAATAAAGAACATTCCAAAATATTATAAAGACCACTTCGTATAATATTATTATTTTAAACATTTTTTAAATCAGTTTAAAATCATTCTAAGATGATTTAGTAATTTTATCTACAAATTTTCTTGTAACAGGAGCAACAATTAAAATAGCCGTTATTGCTATTGGAAAGCTTATTGACCAGGCTTTTAAGAATCTATCAATAAATTCACTATCCATTCCAGTATTGATATATGTAATAATTAAAGTCATTAGCAGACTCATTCCAAAACCCATAATTAGTGTAAATACGAGATTTGAAAATTTTTTAGGGATCATTAAATCAGTTTAACTTTAAATAAAAATTTTAAAATAAAAATAAATTATCCATGAAAAACAACTAGCTAAAGTTACAAATATTATTGTTATACCAGTTGCTGTTTCATTTTGGTATTTTTTGTTAACTTTGTCTCTCCATTTTTGTGGATAAAGAGGAATTGTTAGTGCGTATATAATTAGAAATAAATCAAACGCAGTTAAAATAATGCAAAAAAAAAGTAATTGGTTCATTATATGTCATATACTTTCTTGTTGTATTAAAACTTGCAATTTCTCTATCATGATTAAAGGTGTTTTCATAGCAGGATAAACTTTATGAGCTTCAACATAACTGTCTATCGCTTTTTGATAATTCTTTAGAGCTGTTTGAACCATTCCTTGTCCAGATAAAGCACCAAAGTGTCTTTTCTCTAATTTTAAAACTTCATCTATATCATTTTGAGAAAGCTCATAATTACCCATCAAATAAAGTACTGTCGCTCTTTTGTTCCAAGCTTCTGCCCATTTAGGATCTAATTCTATAGCTTTTGAAAACACATTATGTGCAGATGTCAATTGGTTTTGAGACATATAATATGAACCTTTAGCTAATAAATTTGTAAGACTTTCTTCAGAGGGATGCGTGGTCCACATTTTCCAAATTTTAGTTTCTATTTCCTTTGCAGCAATTGAGCTGCCCGTGCTCTTTAATTGATTAAGTAAATTATTTAATTGTGCATCGTATTGATCATTTGCATACGAAAAAAACGATAAAGAAAAGAACGTAATAGTTAGTAATATTTTTTTCACTTATTTTGGCATAGGAGTGGCACCAGTCTCAAGACTTATAATCTTTCCATTTTTATATCTATAAACTGCCATCACTGCTTCAACATTACCGTCATCAAAAGTTACAAATGCATGGTGAACACCGACTTCGTCATTTTCATAAACAACTCTCGACTTATCTTGTTTTATGTCACCACTCATAGCCCATTTAATTATGTCACTTTTTCCTAAAGTATTACCCGATTTATGCATTGTAAATTTAAAATCATCGTGCAAAAGATCATTCATAGTTGACTCATCTTTATTTTTAATCGCACCACTATATTTTTCTATTATTGACATTATTTATTCTCCTATTGTTTTATTTCATTGTACTAGACTCTTCAGCTATTACAAAAGTACTCTTTTCATCAGTATTTGATCTTCTGTGTCCAACTATTTGTTGATGAGCATCTGAATTATACCATCCCATTGCTTTTTCTTTACTCTCAAATTCGATAACTACTGTAAGAGTTCCTTGCTCACCTTCAGCTGCTAATTTATCTGGCGTTCTAACTAAGAATTTCCCTCCAAATGCAGCGATTGTTGCATCAACTTTTGACGCATAGTCAGTTTTAAACTTATCCATGTTAATTACCTTTGGATGAGCTATTACGTAAGCTTTTCCCATATTTATTCCTTATTTTAATATAAAGTTTGAACTACTTTCTCTACTCTATCTTTACCATTTGGAATTGTCTTCTCTAAAAATGCGTGACATCCATCAGTTAATTCTTTGTTGTATTTAGAACCGTAATGTTTATCAACTGCTTTATTAGTTCCTTCATCCCAATCTTTCTCTTTAATACCAATCTCTAAGGCATAAGTTTTCCAAACCTTCACAGATGCCATAGACTTTTCTTTCATGCTATATTCGAATGTTTCACCTGATGGCAAAAAATAATTAGCCATATATATGCCAACACAATCCCAGGCTTTATCTGTATCTTTTTTACTTAAACTTCCAGCATTCGCTGTGTTTATAATTATAAAACTTGTTAAAATTAATATTAATTTTTTCATAATTAAACCTCAACTTTTGATAATTCCCATAATTGCACATTATCTACACATTCCGCATAAATCGCTTTAGCTTTTGGGTTATTTCCGGCAACAAATTCTTTCATTCCTGCCTCATTATGAACTGAAACCTTAAAAAGAATACCGCTTTTATCAGGTTTCATTCCTCCAATAGTTTTTTCTGGATAAGCAACACTTTTTCTTACTTCCATACCTTCATCAGACTGCATCCATCCCATAAAAGTTTCTAGCTTACCTTCTTTAAGATTAACTAAAGCTAACATTTCTTTTTCCATTCTTTTCTCCTTATAAAAAATTATTTATTTTTTCATAGCATTAAACATGCTTAGAGTGTCATCAAAAGTCATCATAATTTTAGTTTTTCCTTCATCAGTTGACTCAAAATAATGACCAAATATCGTATCCATATTGTCAGCAGTTGCATGCACTCTAACAAATACTTTGTTACCTTCACTAATCATATCTAAAATTTTTAAATGAAAATTTGGCCATAAAGATGGAATTTTTGACATTGTAGCCATCATAGCTTGTTTACCTTTATGAACTCCAGATAATGGGTGAACACCTTCTTTGCCTGGAAATGTCCATACAATATTATCATCAATCATTTCATTTAAAAAAGTTTCCATATCACCTTTAGTAAAAAGCTCATATGCTTTTCTTGTTTGCTCTTTTACGTCCATTTTTGCTCCTTTAGTTTACTTTATTTTTAATTTACATTTTAGAAAAGTCCATCACCTGAGAACACTCTTCTGAAGTAGTATCAAAAAAGTTATTCATGTCTCCCAATTGATCTATAATAGCTTGCGGGCTCTCTGCTTGCCACTTACAATACATATTCATAGAGTCACCTGCACACATCATTGTCATGTGACACACAGCCTTTTCCCCATTTACGCCTTTTTTAAGATCCTCTGCAGATGTTGAACCTACAACTTCGTGAAATTTTTTTTTCATTTCCTCAGATTTAAAAACGTGAGTTGCTAAATAGTCTTTCATACCAATCCTTTCAAAATTTAGTTTATTTAAATATATCTTAGAAAAGTAAACGTTTTATGACAATACTGGTATGTGGTTTTTTATATCCAACTAGGTAAGGGAAGCCCTTTTTCCAATAAAAATTTTTTGTTAAACATCTTAGAGTTGTATTTGTCTGATTTGTCGCAAAGGATTGTTACAATTGTTTTGCCTGGTCCTAATATTTTACCTAATCTAATTGCACCAGCAATATTTACTCCACAACTTGTTCCAAGACTTAATCCCTCGTTTTCAATTAAATCAAATAAAACAGGCAAAGACTCATTATCACTTATTGAAAAAGCACCATCAATTTTAGCTTCAGCGAAATTTGCCGTAACTCTACTTGAACCAATTCCTTCTGTAATTGATCCTCCCTCGCTTTTAAGTTCGCCATTTTCTATATAGTTATAGAGAGAAGAACCTGTTGGATCAGATAAATAAATTTTAACATCTTTATTTTTTTCTTTTAAATATGAGCTCACACCAGCTATTGTTCCACCAGTTCCAGATGCACAAACAAACCCATCAACTTTCCCCTCTGTTTGGTCCCAGATTTCAGGACCTGTACTTTCATAGTGACCTTTTAAATTAGCAGTATTATCAAATTGATTTGCCCAAACTACTCCATGATTATTTGATGATTTAAGTTCATCAGCAAGTCTACCTGCAACCTTTACATAATTACCATCATCTTTATATGGTTTAGGAGGAACTAATTTTAACTCAGCGCCCATATTTTTTAGCATATCCTTTTTTTCTTGTGTTTGATTATCATTCATAACAATTACTGTTTTATAACCTACTGAATTTCCAATAAGACAAAGTCCAATTCCAGTATTGCCAGCTGTGCCCTCAACAATAGTACCACCTTTAGAAATTAATTTTTTCTCTTCGGCATCTTTTATTAAAGCTAACGCTGCCCTATCTTTTACTGATCCCCCTGGATTAAGATATTCAGCTTTACCATAAATATTACATCCCGTTACTTCAGATGCAGCTCTTAATTTAACTAAAGGTGTATTTCCAATTCCTGAAATAAAATTATTCTGAAAATTCTTCATTTTTTTCCTCGTCACTTATACCATAAGGTTTAAATTCTTCAGTAGCTGTACCCACATTTTTAGCAGGTATACCTACCATAACTCCATTTTCAGGAACATCTTTTGTTACAACTGCATTTGCACCTATCTTTGCGTTTTTTCCAATTGTTATTGGTCCTAAAACTTGGGCACCCGATCCTACAACGACGTTGTCTTGAAGAGTAGGGTGTCTTTTTGTTTCTCTTTGATCATCTGAATTAATACTTGGAGAAATTCCTCCAAGTGTTGCCATATGGTAAATTGTTACATTATCACCAATATCAGATGTTTCTCCGATTACAACGCCCATACCGTGATCAATAAAAAGATTTTTTCCAATTTTTGCTTTTGGATGTATTTCTATTCCAGTCATAAACCTGGAGAATTGAGATATCATTCTTGCTATCAAATCAAATTTAGCTACTGCAAAAAAATTAGCAATTCTATGTAAAAACACTGCTTTAACTCCAGGATATGTTAAAACAACAGATATTTTTGATTTAGCTGCTGGGTCTCTTTTTATTATAGATTCTAAAAATTCATTCATAATTTTCTTAGTGATTAAATTAAAATTAATTTAGTCGTTACAACAACAACATTTTGACTCTGGTTTGCAATCGCAGTCTTTATAATCTCTGCAAGAACATTTGTCATTAGTACAATTTTTGCATGTACATTTTTGATTATCACAAGCCATATTAAATATATAATTATAATATTTTTAAATACAACTTCTAAATTTGATCTAAGGTTAGACCTTTAACATTAGCAGGAACAGCAATATCCATCATTTTTGGATTTGCTAGATTCAGGTTTTTCATAATATTCGCGTATTCTTCTTTAGATTTAACTTGTAGCCTTGGATTATTATTTTTTTCATTCTCTATTGTTGAGAATTTTTTACCATTATAATCATGCGCAGGGTAAACTAGTGTTTTTTCTGGTAATTTTAACAATTTATTAAATAAAGATTCATACGCATCATAAGAACTGCCATTTTGAAAATCTGTTCTACCTGTTCCATTAATTAACAATGTATCCCCAGTAAATACCCTGTCATTCATTAAATAGCTATATGAACAATCAGTATGACCTGGTGTATACATTGCTTTTAATTCTATGTTTTCAATTTTAACCTTTTCATCATCCTTGATTTTTAAATCTATAACTTCGGATTTAGAATTTTCACCCATAACTCTTGCGCAACTAGTTCTTTTATTTAATTCATTAAGTGCAGTTATATGATCCGCATGAATATGCGTATCAATTACTTTAACCAGTTTAAGTTTTAAATTTTCTAATATTTTAATATATTTTTCTGTGTGTTCTATTACTGGATCTATTATTAAAGCTTCACGTCCCTCTCCACTAGAAATAACGTAAGTGTAGGTTGAAGATTTTTCATCAAATAATTGCTGAAATATCATATATTTGTTCATATTATAAAAAATTGCAACGCAAATCAATCTTGCATATAATTTAAATATAAAAAGGAGACATAAATGACTTTAAAAATTAATAGTGTTGCACCAGATTTTACAGCACAAACCCAAATGGGAGAGATAAAATTTCATGAATGGTTAGGGGATAGCTGGGGTGTGTTATTTTCACATCCAAAAGATTTTACTCCTGTCTGTACTACTGAATTAGGTGCTTTAGCAAGAATGAAACCAGATTTCGACGCAAGAAATGTAAAAGTGATGGGATTGTCTGTAGATCCTGTATCTGATCATGAGAAATGGTTAGAAGATATTACAGATGTATGTGGGATGAAGCCAGAATATCCAATTGTTGCAGATGAAAAATTAGAAGTAGCAAAGTTATATAATATGCTAGAAGGTGATGCTGGAACTACATCTATGGGAAGAACCGCAGTAGATAATGAAACTGTAAGAACAGTTTATATTGTTAGACCAGATAAAAGAATTGGTTTATTTCTTACGTATCCAATGACAACTGGAAGAAACTTTGCTGAAATTCTAAGAGCAATTGACTCAATGCAGAGAACAGCTAAACATAAAATAGCAACTCCTGCAGATTGGAAACCAGGTGAGGACGTAATTATTGTTCCCAAAGTAACAAATGAGGAAGCCAAAAAAATATATCCTGATGGCTGGGAAACAATTAAGCCGTATTTAAGAAAAGTACCTGACCCACAAAAGTAAGTTAGATACTAAATTATTAAACCAACAATCTCAGCATTGGGAAAAAAATTTCTCGAATAAGCCTGACATGTTTGGTTTAGAAGCAAGTGAACCAGCTAAAAAATCTTTAAAAATATTTCAAGAAAATAATATTAATACAATAATTGAATTAGGGGCTGGACTTGGAAGAGATAGTATTTATTTCTCTATAAATAATCTTTCTGTTACTTCATTAGATTATAGCCAGTCAGGCATAAATATAATTAATAAAAAAATTAATAAAGATAAACTCAAAAATATTAAAACTAAAGTATTTGATATTAGACAAAAACTGCCATTTGAGGACAACTCAATTGATGGGTGTTTCTCACACATGCTATATTGTATGGCATTAAGTAATCAAAATTTATTCAACATTAATAGAGAAATCTGCAGAATATTAAAACCTGATGGGTTAAATATTTATACTGTAAGAAATGAACATGATGGTGATTATAAAAATGGAATTCATAGAGGGGAGGACATGTACGAAAATGATGGATTTATAGTACACTTTTTTAACAAAACAAAAATAAATCAATTAACTGATGGCTTTAAAAATATAAAAATTGAAAGTTTTGAAGAGGGAACATTTCCAAGAAAACTCTATTTTGTAGTAAACAAAAAAATTTAATTAGTTTATTTATATTTTTTCATTGAAACACTTGCTAATAATAAATTAGGATCAATAAAAGTTTTTGATTTTTTAATTTTTTTAAACGATTTGTATGCAAATATTGCAATGGGAAGTTCTGTGCAACCCAAAATTATTTTTTTACATTTAATCTTTATTAAATGATTTACTGCTGGTTTAATTGCTTTTTCGGCCTCTTTTACCTTGCCTGTTTTTACAAGTCTAATAGCTTTATTAACTGAGCTGATTTGTAAAGATTTGCTTGGACTGACTAAATTAAAATATTTATTAAAATATTTACTGTAAACTTTTGTTTTTAGAGTTGCCTCTGTACAAAGAATCCCAATTTTTGAGTTTTTTTTACAAGTTTTTTTTGTATGCAAATATACTTCTCTTGGCATGCTTATGATTGGAATCTTAATTTTTTTTTGTAAATCTTCATGCCAGTGATGTGCTGTATTGCATGGCATTACAATAAATTTACATTTATTTTTCTTTAGTAAATTACATCCCTTAATAAGGCTTTTTAACACATAATTATATCTATTTAAATTTTCAGGTCTTTTTGGAATATTTGATTTGTTGTATAATAGAAAGAGAGGATAGTTCTGATCTGTTTTACCTACGTTTAATTTTGCTAATTTATTGCAAAAGTCTAAACCTGCTCTAGTTCCCATTCCTCCTAAAATTCCAATCATTTTCCTCTAAGTATATTTTGATTGTTATCTAATTAATTGAAAAGAAAATCAATGATTATATCGTCCAAAAGTACTAATGTAATTTATGAATGGAAATCTAATTGTTCTAACCTTAAGTCAAATTTTTAGTTTCACTGCTGCACCTGTTACTGTTTTTTTAAGTGGGATAATTGGTTCACAGATTAGTCCATTAAAATCTTTATCGACTTTACCAATGTCTATTTCTGTTGTCGGAATTGCAATTGGAGCAATCTTTGCATCTAAATTGATGAGCATAACAGGCCGAAAGATTGGTTTTATTGTTGCGTCAATTGGAAATACATTAGTATCTATTTTAGCTGCGTACTCTATTTTTATTCAAAGCTTTTCTATTTATTGTGTTGCTAATTTTTTTTTAGGTATGGGCATGGCTTTTACACATCAATATCGTTTTGCTGCTGCTGAAAGTGTAAGTAAAGATAAAGTACCTCGCGCTATTTCAATAATTTTACTTGGAGGAATTGTTTCAGCTTTTATAGGCCCGAGTGTTGCAAATTTTTCTAAGGATTTGTTTAGCAATCATATGTACATAGGATCTTATTTATCACTTGCAGCGTTAACTTTCTTACCAACAATTTTCTTTCTCTTTTATAAAAATACCTCAAAAATAGAGTTATCTTTTAAATATTCTGGTCGAAGTTATTTTGAACTTATTTCTCAACCAAGGTTTTTGCAAGCTGTAATATCTTCAGCGTTTGGTTATGCAATAATGACATTTTTGATGACAGGAACTCCTTTAAGTATGCATGTAATAGAGGGAATTAGTTTGAACAAAACAAGTATAGTTATACAAATTCATGTTGCTTGTATGTTTTTACCTTCTTTAATTGCAGGTAATTTAGTTAAAAAAATTGGTCATTCAAAGATGATGTATGTCGGAGTAGGCTTGTACTGTATAACGGTAGTTATAAGTTTATTTGATCAGTCGTTTTTAAATTATATGATTGCGCTTGTCTTTCTAGGTTTTGGGTGGAACTTCTTGTTTATATCTGGAACAAGTTTGTTAGTTCTGACATACAAAGAGGAAGAAAAATATAGAGCTCAAGGTTTTAATGATTTTGTAGTCTATTCTGTTCATGCTTTAGGAAGTTTATCTGCGGGTATTTTAATAGTTCTTACAAATTGGAAAATAATGAATTTAATTTGTATACCTTTAATTATTGTAATTATATTAATCACATTAAGAGCAGATCTGTTAAACAAAAAATGAGTTTTTTATTACTTGGATTTTTTACTGGTATAAGTTTAATTTTAGCCATTGGTGCACAAAATATATTTGTAATAGAGCAGGGACTTAAAAAAAAATATGTATTTATTGTTTGTTTAATTTGTTCTTTATCAGATTTTATTTTAATTTTTTTAGGTATTTTTTTATTTGAATATTTAAAAATATATTTTACAAAAAATGTAGAGCTTACATTTAATATTTTATTATTCATTTTTCTGATTTACTTTATTTATAACAAAGTAATTTCTTTGTATAAAAAAAATAATATTAACTTTGAGGATGAAAATTTAAATTTTAAATCTGTAGTAATCAAAACTCTTGGATTTACCTATTTAAATCCTCATGTTTATTCCGATACAGTTTTTTTTTTAGGAAATTTTTCAAAAAGCTTTTTAATTGCCAATAAATATCTATTTGGTTTTGGTGCTTCTATTGCATCTTTTTTATTTTTTTTTACGTTGGGATATCTTGCAAAATATTTTTCTAGCAACTTAGTTAATTCAAATACATGGAAAACAATAAATTTTTTTATTATTATATTTATGACAGTTTTGTCTAGTTATGTCTTTATGGATATAATAGATTTAATTTGAAAAACCGTATTTTCTTAGCCTTACATCACCTGTTCGGGCATGGGCTTCCATACCTTCATATCTTGAAATTCTTGCTGCAGCAGAACCGACCTCTTTAGTAGACTCTTTAGTCATTCTTTGAAAACTTAGAGTTTTAATAAATTTTCCAACAAACAAACCTCCTGTATATTTTCCCGCACCTTTCGTAGGTAAAATATGATTTGTTCCTGAGCATTTATCTCCATAAGCTACAGTTGTTTCTTCTCCAATAAACAAAGATCCATAATTTTTTAATCTTTCGTGAAACCATTTGTCATTTTTAGTTTGAACTTCTAAATGTTCTGGAGCGTATTCATCACTTATTTTGGCCATGTCTTCATCGTTTTCACATAATATTACTTCTCCGTAATCTCTCCATGCAGCTTCAGCACTAGTTCTTGGTAATTCAGGTAATTCCGAAATTAATTCTGGCACTCTTTTCATTACCTCATCTGCAAGTTTTTTACTTGTGGTATAAAGCCAAGCTGGAGAATTATACCCATGTTCAGCTTGTCCAACTAAATCAACAGCAACGATTTCGGGATCTGCTGTTTCATCCGCTATTACAGCGATTTCAGTAGGTCCAGCAAATAAATCTATACCTACTTTTCCAAATAAAATTCTTTTTGCTTCTGCCACAAACTGATTTCCAGGACCAACCAACATATCCGCAGGTTCATTTCCAAACATGCCATATGTCATTGCAGCGATTGCTGGAACACCACCCAAGTTTAAAATTTTGTCTGCTCCACATAAATTAGCTGTGTAGATTACAGATGGATTTGCTCCGACCCCCTTTTTTGGCGGGCTACATGCAATAATATTTTTAACACCTGCAACTTTTGCAGTTGTAACACTCATTACAGCTGAAGCTATATGTGCATATCTACCTCCAGGTATATAGCATCCAGCAGTATTTACAGGAATTAATTTTTGACCAGCATATAAACCTTTTGAAAGCTCAACTTCAAAATCTTGACCATAGTTTTTAAGTTGTGCTTCAGCAAATTTTTTAACTCTGTCATAAGAAAATTTTATATCATCTTTTGTTTTTTGATCTAAAGTATCAGTTATTTCACTAATTTTTTCCTTTGAAACTATTATATCTCCATCATATTTATCAAATTTTTTTGTTAATTCTTTGCACCCTTCTTCTCTTGATTTTTCAAGTTCACTTAATAGTTTTTGAACAATTTCTCTTGTCTTTACATCATCAGTAGAAGGTTGTTTTGGTGATTTTTTTAAATAATTTATTCCCATACAAAATTCTATTTCATTAATTAATCTAAAGCAACTACTGCAGCTGCAATCGAAGCTAACCTTGCAGTTGCCACATCTGATCTTGATGTAATGACAACTGGAACCTTTCCACCAACAACCACACCAGCTGCGCATGCGCCCATAAAATAGACCATAATTTTAACTAATGCATTACCTGCTTCTACATTTGGTACTAGCAAAACATCCGAGTCTCCCGCAACAACATTTTTTATACCTTTAATTTCTGCAGATTTTTTCGAAATACTATTATCAAATGCCAATGGTCCAAAAACATCAGCTTTTAAATTTTCTTTTTTTGCAATTTCAGTGATCTCTTTTGCATCCAATGAACTTTGAACACTATCAAGAACTTCCTCTGTGGCAGATAGAATTGATACTTTAGGTCTTTCATTTCCAATTCTATTACAAAAATTAATTACATTTTTAAGGATATGCATTTTTGTTTTTACATTTGGGTTTACATTTAATGCTCCGTCTGTAATTATTAGTGGTTTATCCTCCTTATCTAGTGTCATATGCCAAATATGACTTAGTCTTGTTTTACCAATTAAACTATATTTTTTTTTGATTACTTCTTTCATCAAGACATCAGTGTGAATATGACCTTTTACAATGATTTTAATTTTTTCTTTAGAGGCTAATTCCGCTGCTATTACTGCTGTCTTATTTTCATTTTTTTCATCTAAGATTTCAAATTGAGATATATCAAAATTTAACTCCAAAGCACATTTTTCAATTTCTTCCTTATTTCCTATAAATGTTGGAGTGATTAAATTTTCATTTACCGCGTCCATAACAGACATCATAGTTATAGATTTACCAGCATTAACAATACCAGCTGACACTCCTTTTTTTTGATGAGCAACATCCAAAAGATTATTCGGACATACAATTTCTTTATCTGATAGCATTTAACTGGTCTTTATATATTAAGTTAATATGGCATAAAATAGAAATAACAGTTAAAATTGGTCACTTTGATGCATTGGAACATAAAAATAATTATCTAGATAGTAGATATGAGTTCAGAAACAATTAAAATAAGTTGGAATTGTAGACATACATGGAGAAAAAGTTCTAAAAATACTGCTTGGTGTTTACTGGGCTGTTCAATTGGAGATTTTGGTACAATTTTGTTTTTTCAATTATCTGAAATTCCCTTTCCGGTATTGGGTATAATGATTTTAGCTATTATTAATGGATTGATAACAAGTATTGCCCTTGAGACCATAATTCTAATTAAACAAAAATTTAGTTTTAAAAATGCTATTAAGACAGCATTTGGGATGAGTTTTATATCTATGATAAGTATGGAAATAGCTATGAACTTAACAGATTATTTAATCACAGGTGGAGCAGTTTTGAATTGGTATGTGATACCAATTATGCTCGCAGTTGGTTTTATTACACCATTGCCATACAATTATTATAAATTAAAAAAATATAACATAAGTTGTCATTAAAAATGGAAAATTTAGCTCAAAATATAATAGCAATTACTCTAGGTATGATGATATTTTTTTCATTTGTGTTAGCTCCGATGATTTTTAAAATCTTAGATGCTGAAAACGCAGGTAAGTTCGTAAGAAAAATATTCCCATATTACTATTTTGTTAATTTTATTTTTTTATTAATAGCAGTAATATTATTTTACTTAGTTTCTTCATTTAATATCAGCTTTTATATAGCTCTTATATTAGCTTTATCTTTTATTTTTGCTCAGTTTATTTTAATGCCATTAATTAATAAACTTAAAGACAATAAAGAAGAAAAAAAATTTAAGTATGCTCATGGATTGTCAGTTTTAATTAATTTTCTTCAAATGGCAGGTTTAGTATATTTATTAATATAAATTAATAGTTTTTCCATTATAAGTCGCAAAAATTTTTAATTAAGCAATTTATAAATTAAAAATTTCGGTTATAATAATTTTTAATTTATGGTCAGTATAATTGAAAATATTAATAGAGCAAAAAAATCTATAAGAATAGAATGTGATTATTTATTTAAAGATAATGGAAAAATTACTGAAAATGAAATAAGAGAAGAGGTCAAGGTAGCTCTTAAAAAAAGGTTAGGTGAAAATTTTCATAATTTTAAATCTTTAGTTAACGAAACTACAGAAAAATTTCTTTTTATGTATAATACTAAATCAGGAGAAATATTAGGTTTAAGTGATGATAAAGACCACAAACCATGGTTAGAGGATAATCCTGATAGAGTTAAAAATGGTGAATACTGGGAAATTTATAAAACCTATTTAAAAGAAGAAGAAAATTTTTCTGAAGCAGCGATAAATGATATAGACAGCTCAACTCAAAAAATTCTTGCAAAAATTGAGGACCCTAAAGATGATACCCATTTAAAATGGGATAGGAGAGGGGTTGTTATAGGAAGTATTCAATCAGGTAAAACAGCTAACTTTATAGGTTTAATTAATAAAGCAAGAGATGCTGGATATAAATTTATTGTTGTTTTATCAGGAACAAATAATGATTTAAGACAACAAACGCAGGAGAGAATAGATGACGGTTTTATTGGATATTACACATCTTCATATTCTGATTCAAAAGGTAATCCTCAAATCATGAATCCTTTGGGGAGATTAAGACAAACAAAATTTCCTGATAAACATCAATGGCCGTTACATGGCACATTTAATAAATTAAACGGGGACTTCAACAAAGCAGCATTTGAAAGACTGGCAAAACAGAAGTTAGGTAAAAATAGAGATGCCTCCTATATTTTTGTTATAAAAAAAAATAAAACTCCTTTAACAAGATTAATACAATGGTTATTAACACATACTCAAAGCAAAGCTGGAGCAAAAGGGTTTGAACGGGTTCCTCCTTTAAACGAAACAAATAGATCAGAACCACCTTTTATAAATGATTGGCCCATATTAGTTTTAGATGATGAATGTGATCATTACTCTGTTGATACCAAAGAAAGACCTGAAATAACACCAGGCGTATTAGATGAGGAGTATGATCCAAAAACCATAAATGGACTAATAAGAAAATTGCTTATTTGTTTTAGTAGAAGAGCTTATATTGGTTATACAGCAACACCATTTGCAAATATATTTATTCATGAAGGAGCATATGCAAAAAATTATGGACCTGATTTATTTCCTAAAAGTTTTATGTTCGATATTAGACCGCCCTCAAATCATCAAGGTTTAGAGACACTTTTCGCAGATAAAGATGACGATGATCCTTCGGGAGCAGATCAAAGTAATTTTATAATTACTATAAATGATTTTTGTGAAAATCCTTATGATTTGTTTTGTAATAAAGGCTGGATACCCTATAAACACAACAAAAATCATACCCCTATATACAATCAAAATACTGGTGTGCTTGATGAGGATTTACTTGATGAGCATACACTAAATTTTTACGTTGAACTATTGGAATTTAGCGGATCAAATGATACAAAAAAAATTAATCTACCTCCTAGCATGATACACGCTGTTATGTCGTTTATTATAGCATCTACAATTAGAAATGTAAGATCTTATGAAGAAATTTTTTCACATAAGTCAATGTTAATACATGTTTCAAAATTTATAAATGTTCAAGAAAAAATTGAGATAGAAATACAAAAATTAATTTCATCAATTTTAGACGTAATACGATATAGAAAAGATTACTTTTTTAACTGTATGAAACATATTTATGAAAACTATTTTTTAGAGCAAACGAAGGAATTTAAAGAAAACAAAAAGGTAATTTCATTTGAAGATTTGAAGCATCACGAAAAAGGTATTGAGTGGATAATTAAAGAAATTAAAGGAAGAGAAGGCATTAGTAATATTTATAGAATGAGTGGGAAAGGTGGAAACAAACCAAATTATAGACAATACAAAATAGATTGGAATATAGGTTTAACAACAATAATTATTGGTGGTGATAAATTGTCTAGAGGAGTTACTTTTGACGGTTTATCTACGAGTTATTTTTTAAGGGCATCTCGTATGTACGATACTCTAATGCAAATGGGTAGATGGTTTGGTTATAGACAAGGATATGAGGATGTCTGTAGATTGTATACTAGTGCAGAATTAAGACAAAATTTCATTGATATAAATATTGCTAGCGAGAGATTAAGAGCGAGAGTTTCGTATATGCAGGCACACAAAAGAACACCCGCAGATTTTGGATTAGCGGTACAAAAGTCACCAGGATTGCTAATAACCTCTAAAGTTAAAATGAGAGATGGGCATGAATTTAGTTTAGATTTTTCTGGTAGTGGCATACAAATGACAACCTTGCCGTGGGATATAGATGTTATAAAAAATAATTTTCAAAAAACTTCGGATTTAATTAAAAAATTAGGCAAAGAAAGCGAGGGACCAAACATAGTTAGAAAAAGAGGAAAAGTTCCAAATCCTAAAAATAAAAAAAATCAAGAAATGACATCAGCTTGGAAAAACACTCATCTATGGAAAAACGTCAGTAACGAAAGTATAGTCAATTATTTAAGGTCATTTACAGAACATGAGAACAGTAATTTTCATTGTGAACAATTATCAAGATATATTTCTGATGCTGCTGGACAAAATTGCCTAACAAATTGGAATGTAGTTTTGTGTGGAAATGGCAATTCAAAACATGAATGGGATATTGGTGGAAAGAAAGTGGAGTTAATCGAACGTATGCCCTCTCCTGATTCAAATTCAAAAGAAAACAAAGCATCATTCGGCGCTATATGGGATCCAAAAGATGAAACTATGGACATATCCAATGAAGATTATTTAAATGCATGGCTAACAGCAGAAAAACATAAGCTCGAAGATAATAGAAATACAGATATTAAATTTTCTCAAGAGATAAGAAGAAAAAGATCTGAAAAAAATGGAGTCTTACTAATTTACCCAATACTTCCTGTGATTAGAGAGACAATTATTAGTAGAATGCCAAACAAAATTTATAAAGGTACTGATTTTAAATATAAAGCATGGAATCCATTTAAAGAAAATTTTGTAAGAAAAAAAGAGAATGTAAATGATATTAATAACAGAAAGCCAATTATAAGTATCGCAATAAGTTTACCGGAGATAAATAAAGAAATTTCAATCCCTTATGTTGGAAATAATATTTTTTATGCCGAAGAACAGTCTGCAAATTTAAATTAAAATTCATAGTTATTAAATTTTTCAAATACCCATTTTCTGTGCCATTCGAGGTACTTTTTTGACTTTTCATTTATAATGACATTTCTATCTACGTTATTATCTTCTTTAAATAATTTGATGTATTCACTTTCTTTTAAAATACTTGATTTTAACAATGAGCCATTATCATTAAAAGTAATAAATCCTATATCAAATAACTTATGACAGTTTGAAGTTAGAAGTATACCATTGTAACCGTCAATTTTTTCAATATCCTCAGATCTTGACCAAGGTTTAATATGTGCGGCTTCTAATAATTTTAAATTTTTAATTCCTGTTATAAGGCATATTTTTGTTCTCTTTAAAATTTCTTCTCTAAAATAACCTTGACCAACTCTTGCTTCTATCATTCTTAATTTTTTTATACCTACATATTTTTGGTTAATTTCATTTAAAATTTTATCAATCAAAACTTGACTATTATGATAACTAACTTTTTGAATATCGTGATCTAAAAAAATTAAAAAGTAGAATGTATAATGACTTGATCCGAAATGCCTAACTTTTTCGATTTTAACCTGTGAAATTTTTGGAAGAGCCATATCTCTCATTAAATTCCATGGATGAGATGTAATCTGTTTAGACCCACAGTCACATCTAGCTGGAAGATCTAATGGTCTAATATAATGACCTTGTTTCTGTGTTTTAACTTCAAAGTTCCGTTCTGTAATTATTATTTTATCTTTAGATGAACGTACATGAGTTAAAAAATGTTTATATTTTTTAATTATATCATTTTCGTAACCATGCACATCATTAATAGTTATTGATTGATTTAAATATTCATAAGAAGCATCATTTAAATATTCAATAAGGTTTTCTCTTGAATATACGTATTCATTATCTTTCCTGAAATTGCTAAAAAAAGTATTTATTTCATGCACTCTCTTGATTCCCTTGACAAATAACTTAGCTTCTCCGTTACCTGATGTCCCTTTAGCCTTAGTAAAATGACAAAATGAGTCTGATATATTTACTTTTATACTCTCTATAATTTCATCTGCTGAGTACATTTTTTATTTTTTCAATTTTTTCCAAATTTTGAAATATCCATCTCTTTCAACAAGGCTACGATTATATTAACAACAATACTGTTTCCTGCCTGTCTGTATATTTGTGTATCTGAAACAACTTGTTTAAATGTATCAGGGAATCCCATCAATCTTAAACATTCTCTAGGTGTAAGTTTTCTAATTTTTCCTTTTTTAAGAGAAATATAGTTATCTACACCTGATCGATGCATCTTGTGCATAGTAGACACTAATGGACGTGCAATTTTTAAATCAATTTCAGGTTTAGAGTAAAATCCTTTTGTTCCTGAACTCAGAACATATTTTTTAACTTTATTTGATAAAATATATTTTTTTATATCTGATTTTTTTACTTCCACAAAATCTCCATGCCAATTAAATTGCTGGTTTCTTTTTTGGCATAATGCAATTTTTCCATTAATTTGTGTATATCTTTTTTTTAAATTCTTTTGTTTTGTTACAAATGCTATCCCTTTAGGAGGTAAATAAAATTTCTCGTCAAATTTACCCTCTAAAAAATCTTGCATAGTATTTTCTAAAGAAATTGGTTTTGGAAATCTAAAATCATTTTTATTTTTAAACCCAATTACAAATAATCTTTCTCTATTTTGTGGAATACCAAAGTTTTTTGCATTTAATAGATTAAAAGAAAAATCATACCCAGTTTTTTCGAACATCTTTAAAACAGTTTTCCAAGCAGAGCCATTATCGACGCTAAGTAGTGCTCTTACATTCTCAAAAATAAAAACTTTAGGTTTGATTTCATTTATTTTTTTTATGAAATGAATTGTAAGATTTCCTCTGTCATCTTTTAAACCTTTTCTTTTGCCAACCATAGAGAATGACTGGCAAGGGGCACCCCCCACTAGTAAATCTATTTTATTTTTGTATTTTTTTGTATCTAACTTTAAAACATCATCATACCAATTATTTTCTTTTATGTTGTAATTCGCAAAAAAGCTTTGTTTGACAAATTCGTCATTATCGCATGCAAAAGAAATTTCACTTTTTAAACCTAGTATCTCTAATGCTTGCTCAAAAGCACCAATCCCTGAAAAAAGGCTGCCTACTCTAATGATTGCATTAGGCTTGGTAAATTTTTTAGTCTGCCAGTCTTCGCTACTTTGAAATAGTGAATATTGTTCTTTTTTCATAAATTTGATTCGCATTTAATATATCACATCTAAAACTTTAAAATACTCAGGCAAAATTTAAACATATTTAAAATTTAGTATAATTTATGCGATTTATTTTTATTTTTATTATTTTATCATGCTCAGCTTATTCTAAAGACCTAAATATTACTTATCCACATAAACCATTCGATATTAAATCTATTTATAATATTAATGATGGTAGAACCATAATTGTAGAGAATAGACCTCGTGGAAATACAATTTGGGAGGTGAATAAAAATACAAAAAGGCTTAATCGAATTTCTGATGTATGGAACTTTATTGATTTAGCTCAAAGTTGTGAGAGAATTTCAGAAAATAACATCTATTTTGCACATAATTTGGAATATTGGTTCAATGGAGGTACCAATATAGACTTTCAAGCTATAAGAATTTTTAGTTTAGATAACCCAAAACCATATAACGATAATTATTTAGGAATTTCACCAAGTATGAGTTATGCAAAAGAATGGTGCACTTTCTATAAACCTAACTAAATGATGGAAAAATAGTCCTGATTTAGAACTAAACTCTACTCGTGAGGACTTTAAAAACAACTCTAAAAGAGACAAATGAAAATAAAAATACAATCAATAAAAGACTATTTTAAATTTAAAAAAAAGTTTTAAAATAAAAAATAATCTACTTGATTTATAAAATTATTATGTTACTTTAGTTTTTAGTTAATTGATTTACTAGTTTAGACAATTATTTAACTGAACACACCGTTAAATTATTTCAAACAGTTTTATCATATTAACCAAACAAAACATGAGTTTTGATTTTGGATTAATTGATAGATTTGTATTTTCCAAAGACAAAACTCAAATTTGAAAGGAAAATATGAAAAAGGGAAATAAAATACTTAAAGAAGAAAAAAGTGATCATAAAAAGCTAATATATTTGCTGAGTGATTATACCCCTCTTGAAAGACAAAATCTTTTAAGGGAAGTCGATGAAATGATAGTAAAATTTTTAAAAATTGAACAATCTAACCTCCCGTGGTTAAATTCACACAAAAAAAGTAATAAAAATTGGGAAAAACTTTCAAGACGTATCAGATTAATTTTATCTAAAATACATCATGAGCACAAAATTCATGAGGGAAGGGTATTGCACTAATGAAAAATGATTTAAATGAAATTATTAACCAAAGATTGAAAAATAGGCTTGAATGGCAAGGCTATTTAAAGTGGCTTTTGACACATAGAATGCTGCATAACCGTGCTAAAAGAGAATATTATAAAAATAAACCTTTTTTAAACCTAATATTAAAAATTTATTTTATACCATATAATACATTTAAATTTTTTAATTACGTATTCGATAAACACAAGTATGAAATGATAAGTAAAGAAATTGAATTATTAAATGATATCAAAAATAAGCAAAATACTAAGGAGATAGAATGATTCAATATTTTAATTTATTATTAATTTTAGTTTTAATAATTATCGCAGTTCTAATTTTATTAGATTTAAAAAAGAAGAAAGACAGTGATGGAGATGTTTACAGTAAGTCAGATCATGAGGGATTTAGAGATAAAATAATTCATGACATAAATAACCAAATTGATAATGTAAAAAATACATTAACTACTATTTCGACTGATGCAGGCACAAACAAAGGTATACTCGAGACTAAATCAGAAAATATTTTAACAGCACATAATAGATTAGTAGATAGCCTTACAGGATCTAAAAAGTTTGGAACAACTGGTGAATTACTATTAGAAAATTTGTTTAGAAATTCTGGACTTGTTTATGAAAAGCAATGGGAGAAAAACTTAACCATTAAAAAAGATGGTAAAAGCCTTACTGTTGAATTCGCTATAAAGCATCCAACAGGTTTATATTTACCAATCGATGCTCACTGGCCTAAAACATCCTATGAAAAACTTTTAGAATTAAGAAAAGCAGAAACAACAGATGAAATAGAGCAACAAAGAATTAAAAAAGAAAAAGAGGATTTGTTTAAAAAAATTATTAATGATTACCGTGATAAAGCAAAAGAGGTAAAAAAGAAATATATAGATAGTGCAATTAGTGTGGGTTTTGCTTGTGTTTATATACCAAGTGAAAGCCTTTACCATGAAGTTACAACACATGTGAATGAGGAAAAAGAATTATGGATTTCTAAGGTCCAAGATTCACTTAAAGTTACTTTTATGGGTCCTTCAACTTTTGCAGCCTATTGTGGTGCTATACTTTTAGGTTTTAACCAAATAGAGGGTGATCAAAAAGCAAAAATGTTTGTTAAACATCTTGAAGCGTTAACCAATTCAATAGATCAATTAAATGATAATACTTTAAAACATGAAAACAATATGAAAAAAGCTTATGCGGACGCGCAAGCTGTAACGTCCTCTGCTGAAAAAATGCAATCTAATATGCAAAAAATAAAAGATGAAATTAATAATAATTGAATATAACCGAATTTAACATTTAGTTTTTATGTCATCAAAAAGTTTGAACAGAAATCCAAAAGGTCATAATCAATGGAACATCAGAACTAATATTGAAATACAGAAAATAATTAATTCAAAACCAAGCTATTGGACAAAAAAAACTTTTAGAAATAAAAAAATATTAACTAGGAAAGAAACTGAGAGACAAGGTTTAATTTTTGGTCATTACGGTAACAAACTGCCATTATCTAAAATTTTTAAACACTCAACAGATCAATCAATCGATGATTTCAAAACAAAAAATATTTCTGAAAAAACTTTAAGAAAAAGATACAAATCAAAAAAACACAGAGATTTAATGCCGTTAAATAAAAAAAAGAAGCATTATAAAGAAAGACACCGTATAGTGATTATGCCTACGATACTATTGAAGGCATATTAAAAGAGAGAAAGAAAAAAAAAATTGAAATATAAGTTTTTTAAAATATTTTTTTTTATATCCTTACTAGTATTAAATACAAATTTATCATATTCAGAAAACTCATTGGTACAAGATTTAAAACTAGGAAAAAAAATAGTTTTTTTAAGACATGCTTTAGCTCCAGGTAATGGTGACCCAGATAATTTTGATATAAATGATTGCAAAACCCAAAGAAATTTAAGTTCAAAAGGAAGATTACAATCTGAAAAAATTGGTAATTTTTTTAAAATAAATAATATTAAAATTGATAAAGTTTTATCAAGTGAATGGTGCAGATGTAAAGAAACTGCAAAGATAGCTTTTGAAAATTTTCAAACATTTAATGCTTTAAACTCTTTTTATGAGACTAGGTTTGCTAAAAATAGGTCTAAACAAATTAAGGATTTAAAAAATTTCATTAATAATTGGGACAGTGATTCTAATTTAATAATTGTTACTCATTTTGTGGTAATTTCAGAACTGCTTAATAAGGGCACTTCTTCTGGTGAGATGATTATAACAGACAAAAAACTTAACATATTAGGTAATTTAGAAATAAATTAATAAATTGAATTATAATTTAAAAATGATAACTCTAACTTTATATGGATAACATTACTAAAACTTTGCAATTAATTCTACTAGGAGTAATTCTTGTTAGCACAGTAATTGCTGTTGGTATCGAAATAAGAACTATGTTTTTGAACCAAAGTGTTACATTAGCAGATCTACTCTTAATGTTTCTGTATTTAGAGGTGATGGCTATGGTCCGGGTATTTTGGGAACAACAATCTATATCTATTTCGTTGCCTTTGTTAATTGCAATTACTGCACTTAGTCGATTTATTATACTTCAAGGTAAATCAATGGATCCATCGGCATTATTATATGAAGCGGGTGCTATATTGTTAATTGCTGCTGCAATAGTTGTTTTAAGATTAAGACATAGCGAAAAACTTGGAATATCAAAAAGAAAAAAATAAATTCATTCATCCGTAGTAATGAAAATCATTCTCAATAAAATTAAAAAATAATTTTTTTTTTACTTAATTTTTTTTGATAATGATTATCATTTTTAACAAAAGTAATTGAAATAAAATTTTTTCAGATTAAATATCTTAATATGGAACTCGAAACTTATAATTGCAGAAAATGTGGATTAACAATTTCGTCGACTTGTTCAAAATGTCATAGAGTTGTGGATGTAAAAAAACTAGATGATGGTTGTATAGTTCAAGTAACGAAATGTGGAGATTGTGCTAATACACCAGTTATTAAGGATATTTGCGCTTCGTCTCACAAATAATTTACCTCAGTAAACTTGCCTAAAATATCTTAGACCTTTAAGGTTATGGACATAGTTACTAAAATAGCTCCTTTAGCACTCGCATTAATAATGCTTGGCTTAGGGTTAGGTCTTACTGTAAACGATTTCAAAAGAGTTTTACAAAACCCAAAAATTTTTTTTGTAGGAATTATTTCCCAAATAGTTCTTTTACCAATTATTGCTTATATTTTACTTTTAGTAATTAAAGTACCAACAGCTATAGCATTAGGAGTAATGATTATTGCTGCAGCACCCGGAGGAGTGACCTCAAATGTGATGACAAAATTTGCTAGAGGAGATGTAGCATTATCTATTTCATTAACCGCTGTGTGTAGTTTAATTAGTATACTATCTGTTCCATTAATTGTTTTTTCATCTGCAGAAGTTATTGGAGTTTCAAATATATCTGAAGAAATTACTATGACTGGAATAGCTTTAAAAATGGCAGGTGTAGTTACTTTACCAGTATTTATTGGAATGATAATTAGAAAATTTAATGAAAATTTTATTTCGAACAATATAAAATTTATAGAAAGAACGACAGGATTTTTATTTTTAATTGTATTTACAGCTATTTGGATAGAGGAGAGAAATAATATTTTGTCTTATTTATCTCAAGCAGGCGTTATTGTATTAACTCTTAATATAGTCATGATGATATTTGCATATTATTTGGCTAAGGTTTTTTCATCAAATATAGAACAAAGAAGATGTATAGCAATTGAATGTGGTTTACAAAATGGTACATTGGCAGTTTTTGTTGCAACACAAATTTTTAATGACATTATTTATGTAATACCCACCGCAGCATATGCATTAATAATGTATATAACTGCATTTATATTCATGTACTTATTAAGAAATTCTAATTAAAATTGATCTGATTGAAAGTTCTAGTAATGAAAACACCCAAATCATTAATCGTTTCATTTTGTAATTCTGAAGTCTCTTTATAAGATTTGTTATTAAACTTAATATTAAGAAGTTTATTTTTATCCATTTCAACCATGTTTAATTTAATTAAAGAGTTAATCTTTCTTATAACTGTTGGTCTTGGTATCCCTGTAATTTCAGATATAGACATTGCATTGATTCCACGAATACTGTTTTGAAGAATTTCTTCCCTCCATTTATCAATATATGATTCTATGCCCTTAAGTTTTATAGATGCTGTTGTAACTGAGTTAAAGGCTATCGTAATACCTATCAACATAATTTCTAAATCTCCAAAGTATTTTCGCCATCTGTAACAATATGAAAATATAAATTTAAAAAATTGATACCAACAAAAAGAAAAATTGTTTTTGATTAATTTTGATACCTCAGTTCTATCCAACGATTTTTTTGTTATATTATTTTTTTTTGATATTTCTGAGAATTTACTTAGCAATACAGATACATTTTTTAAAGTATTAATAGGTTCTTGAGACTCGTATGCCGATCTATCTAAAAAGATTTTCTTCCCTTTTTTCTTAATAATACCTTTTTTTTCAAGTTCAGAAATTTTTCTTCTAACACTTTCTTTAGGTATATTTAAATCTTTTGAAATTTGTATAAGATTGATTTTATTAATTTCTAACGTTTTATCTTTATAAAAATTTTCGTAAGTTATATTTAAATTATTTCTTCTAAAAAACTCGAAGTCAGTATTTATTAAATAAATTAATATTAAAAATTTGTCTAAATCTTTAAAAATTTTATAAGCATCAGACATCCACTCTGAAATTAATTTGTAAAAATATGGGCTTATTGAATTAAAATTATTAAATATAAATTTATTTACCTCTTCTTTCTTAATTTCAGAACTTATACTTGGTAGTTTTTCCATTATATAAAACCCAAATTGAACACAATTGAAAATAAAATCAACCCAATTTGAACATTTGTCTCATGGTTAAAAAAATTTGATTGTGATTAAATTAATTATGAGCACAGAAAGTCTCGATAAAACATCTATATCTGAAAACTATATATCAAAGAAGACCCCAAAAAAGGTAAATATAGATGTTCTTAAACGTAAAATTTATGAGCAGCAAAAAAAAGAGAAGATGGTTGGAAGAATAGCTATATTTACTTTTTTTAGTTTTATTTGCGTTATAGGTTTTATAATTTCAGCTTAATAACTTCTTTCCATTTTCCAAAGGGCTTTCGTCGTTAAAATAAATATTTTACCTGTTATAGGCTGGATTTGAATATCTCTAATCCTGCCTATTTCATTTTGGAATATGATTTCCTCTAAAACTTTGTTTTCTTTTTTATCTTTAAAATCTAGTTTTCTTAATGACATATCTTTTAATGATGTGATCAATGCATGTCCATTCCAAGCAGAGAATTCTTCTCCATTATAAATAGTGATTGCACTTGTAGCTATAGATGGTACCCAATATTTAATTGCTTTTGTGTATCCTGGTTTCCATTTAGGTCCTATCTCAGAGCCACTATAATTTGTACCGCCCCAACCTAAAATTTTCCATCCATAATTTTCAGATTTTTTAACTTCCCCAAACCAGTCGCCACCTTTCGCTCCATGGTTACTAATATAAACTTTGTTATCAAAATCTGAAAGCGCCATACCTTGTGGATTTCTAACTCCAATTTGAAAAATTTCAGGCAACCAATCTTTTTGATCTTCAAAATGTGGATTGTCTATTGGAACTGTACCATCCAGATTTATTCTAATAATGCTTCCAGGATGTTTACTTGGATCCTGGGCAATCATCCCCATTCCTCTTTCTCCAATAGATGCATATAAATGATTATTCTTTATTACTAATCTTGATCCAAAATGGTAACCTGAGTCTATTGGAGGCTCTGCTTGAAAAATATTTTCAAAATTAATTTGTTTTTTATCAAATTTACCTTTTGCTATTGATGTACTTGTTTCCCAGTTTTCTCTGTTTTCACTATAGGAAACCCAAACATGATTGTCCTTGTAAATAATATCTAATAAACCACCTTGTCCATAAACCAAAATATCAAGATTATGTTTTATTTTACTTATTTTTCTAGAAATTAAATTTATAACTTTTATTTCACCTTTTTTTTCAGTTAAAATCAATTCATCTTTGTTTATAAAAGCTGAACCCCAAGGAGCGTTGAAATCTGCTATTTTTTTCAAAGAAAATTCATAAGCGGTTGAATAATTTGTTAAAATAAAAAAGTTAAACAAAAAAAACAGAAATTTAATCATTTAATAATTCAAATAATTCATTTTTAATCTTATTAGAAATTAATATATCTTTCTTTAAATTTATTTTGTATTTTTTAAATTTTCTTTGTCCCGGATAAAAAATCTCTTTAACACCTTTTATTTTAGGGAGTTTTTTAACATTTTTAATATTTTCTTTAATTCTATTTAAGTAGTTATTTATAAATATATTATGTTTTAAAACCAAAAAAAAATGACCAACGTTTTGAGGACCAGTAAAATCGTCAAAAGGATCCTTTACTTTTCCTGAGTGAGCAGATCCTGTCAACACCCCACTTAAAATATCTACCATCCAAGCTAAACCCGACCCTCTAAAATCGGCAATAGGCAATTGCACACCCTCCAAAGCTTTTTTTGGATCACTTGTAATATTACCATTTTTATCTAATGCTACATCAAAAGGAATTTTTTTATTCATTTTTGCCGCAACTCTTATTTTGCCTCTGTTTATTTTTGACATTGAGGAGTCAAATATAAATGGAGCTGTGGATCCAGATGGGGTTCCAAAAGAAATTGGATTTGTTCCAAATAAACTTTTTTTTGCTCCATAAGGCGCTATAGCTGGAGGAGCATTTGTAAAACATAAGGCTAAAAGGTTTTTCTTAACAGCTTGCTCTATATAATATCCAGAAAGACCGTAATGTCCGCTATTTTTAACTCCAACAATTCCTATGCCGGTCCTTTTTGCAAGTTTAATTGCTTGTTTTATGGCAAAGTCTGCAGCCACAAAACCTATAGAGTCATTAGCATCTAAATGCAAAATTGAATTAGAATATCTTTTTATTTTAAATTTAGGTTTAGGATTGATTAAATTTTTTTTAATTCTATCACAGTACATTTTTAGTCTTGATAATCCATGAGAATGAGCACCGACTATTTCTGCGTTAATTATTGCATCAGCACATATATTTGAATGTTTGTGAACCAATTTATGTTTTTTAAAAATTTTAAATATTATTTTTTTTAATTCGTTTTTTTTCATCAAAAATTTAAATATAACCAAGTTCCTTCATTTCAGTATTAAATTCGCTATTTATTTCATCAATATAGTTTTTATTTAATAACTCTCTCCAATTATTCCTTTTACCTAAATAAAAAAAATCCTTTTTTGACATGTCATCTGCAACTTTCTCATTAAATTTACCTTCTTCTTCCTGTATTTTTAAATTTTCAAAGGAATTAGTTTTTATGCTGTTTAAAATTTTATTTTCATCAAAACTTAAATCTAAAAATTTTGATACATAACTTGATATTTTTTTAAATTCAGTCTCAGGATTGTTTAACAAATTTTCATATTTGATTAATAGATAATTCTTGTTAACTTTCTTCCAAGAATTATAATGACTTTTCCAAGAGCTAATTATTGTTGGGAAAACATTTTCCGTTATTTTGTTATTTTTTGCAAAACCTATACAATTTTTTTCATTAAGTATAAATTTCAACGCATCATCAAAATCATTAATGTGATAGTGATTTTTAATTGATGTAATAACATTTCTTGGATCTCTTACGATGTGGATAACGCCTTGCGTATTTTGTAAATTTGTAAATTCATACTCATCGACTTTACAATTTAGGTGATGGGTTTTAAAAAATTTTACTTTATTATCTAAATTTATAATATCTTGCGACGGTATCCATTTTTTCTTAATTTCATGCATATCCTCATAGTTTTTTAAAATTCCACTAAAAAAAGATCTTGTAGGGTATTGCGGAATTGATTTTAAATTCCTTAAATCAGAATTTCCATCTTCTGTTTCCATTAAAGTTGAAATGAATGATCTTACCCATGTGTTCCCGCTCTTTGGATAAGACGCTAACCATATAATCATTTTATTTTTCTATCCATTTATCAATTATTTTCATACACATTACAGATTTATTAATATCAAATAAATTGAAATCATTTTTTGTTTTACCTAAAAAATAATCTGAAACGTTTTGTATTTGATTTGCATAAGTTGACATTGAAGACTCAATAAATTTTTTATAATACCTTTTTTCATTTTCAATTTCTAAAGCAGACTTATTACTTGGCATCCAAGGATTCAAAATTGTGATTTTACCTTTTGTACCGTAAACAATGCATTTGTTATCTAAGTGAGAACTAATACTTACAGATATATTTAAGTGAATTTTATTGTCATATAAAATTTTAGCCTCAGCATGTTTGTCGACACCTGTTTTTGCCATTTCAATTTTTTTTGATAAAAACTTATAATTATTAAATTCTTTACAAAACAACATTGCAAAACTAATAGGATAACAAGCTAGATCTAATATTGCTCCTCCTCCAAATTCTTTGTTGTAAATTCTTTTTTTAATATTTTCTTTTGATTTATATCCAAAACTGCTATCGATTTGTATAATATCTCCTATTTCGTTGTTATTAATAATTTCTAGTAATTTTAAAGTTTGAGGATGAGAATAATATGCAATTGCTTCAAAGAATTTTTTACTAGATGAAATAACATTTTTATTTATTTTTAATGCTTGCTCTAAATCAATTACAAACGGCTTTTCGCATAAAATATGTTTGTCAGATTTTAAAATTTGTAATATTAAATCTTTGTGGGTGTTATTTAAAGTTGCTATGTATATTGCATCAATATTTTTATCCTTTATTACATCATCGTAACCTTTCAATATATTTTCTGATTTATTGTTCGCAGTTCTACTTCCTATATAAATTAGCTTTGAATTCGAAGTTTCTTTAATCACCTTAGAAAAGGATAAACCCATTCTACCATATCCTAAAATACCCCAATTAATCATTAGATATCAAAAATTTAACTATCCTTTACCTCTCCAAGGTATTGTTTTATCAATAATCTTTCTTAACGTAACATCAAATAATAATCCGAGCATACCCATTATAAAAATTGTTATCCAAATAACCTCGTATTGGAAATATTTTTTTGCAACGTTCTCAACAAATCCTATGCCAGTTGTACCAGCTAAAAATTCAGCAGCAACCAAAGTACCCCAACACATTCCTACAGCAACCCTAATACCAGTTAGTATTTCAGGAAGTGAATTTGGAAAAATAACATATCTTAATATTTGTTTTTTTGATGCGCCTAGTGAATGAGCAGCATGAATTTTTGAAAGTTGTGTTCCTGAAGCCCCAGCTCGTGCAGAAATAATCATTATTGATAAAGAGACCATAAAAAGTAAAAAAACTTTACCTGTATTATCAATTCCTAGTACAGAAATTATAAGTGGTGCCCAGGCTAAAGGAGGCACAGGTCTATAAAGTTCAATCAAGGGATCAAAAAAACCTTTTGCAAATCTATTAAGACCCATAAATAGTCCTAAGGGAACACCTATTAATATTCCAAATATTAAACCTAAAAATACTCTCATGAACGAATCCCAAATATGCCCGTATGGAACAGGAATTCTAAACAATTTAAAGTCACCAGTTACAATTTTTAATACTTGACCTTTAAAATTTTGCTCAACTATACCGTTTTTATTATGAACAGGATAATCTCCAGGCAATATATCTGCAATCCAGTCTGGTAGGATAAATCCAATTATTTTACTTACATCCATCATATCAATCCAAAGAAGTGGTATATTTTTATAACCAACACTTGGCTTAGACATTAAAATAAATTTATTAAAGGTATCAGATGGTTTAGGTAGCCATCTACCTGATCCTTGCTCGGAACAACTAGGACCACTTGCAACTATTGTTCCAGCGGGGAATAGAAGTATATCTATTAATCTTAATCCACCTTGCTCCTTTTTTTGTAAGTTATCAAATTCTATAATCGCATTTTGCATTTCATTTAGAGCACCTGGAGGGTAAATACTTGCAAATTCAATTCTTCTCGCAATTTTAACAATGTTTTTTGCATAAGTGGAAGCTATCTCCTCATTATCATCTAAATTTTTTCTGTAGGTTTTTATTTCATCTTTTAAATTTTTAATCGAATTCTTAAATTGTGGGTTGTGATTTTTTAATTTAAAAAATTTATCATCAATAATTTTTAGTTCTTGAGAAGCTGCATGAAACTTTAAACCTCTATTTGTTGCGGGTATTAACGGAACTTCTAAAGTATTTTCGATAGAACCTGTTCCTGATTGCACAGTAGTGATTCCCCATCCACCTTCTTTTAAAATGGCTTTTTGACGTTCATTTCGTTCTGACTCAGTTTCAAATGGATAATCTTGCTTCTGAAAATTTGAACTCAGTAATTTTAAATCCTCAGTCATTTTTTTTATCTGTATTTTTGTTTCCATCTCCATTAATTCATCATTTGTAAGCAAAGGAATAAGCTGAGATGTTTTTTTTATAAAACTAGAAAGTACTATTTTTTGTTGATCGCTGATATCTTGTGAATTAGTTATTTCAAGATTGATTTTTTTTAGATTTTCATTTTCAATCTTTATAATAGATGTACTTTTGAATTCTCTTTCTTCTATAGGAAATTGATATTTTAATCCTAATAATGACTCGTTTATTTTGGCTACTTGACATAACTCATTCGCAGATTTTGGATAAAACCCTTTGGCAATATCCCAAGAGTAATATAACCAAATTAATAAAATTGCACTACTACCCACAATTATCCAATGAGTACCTCCTTTAGCTCTTTCAGGATTTCCAAAAACAGCATCAACTTTTTCAGTCTTTATAAGTTTTCTGCCATAAAGAATACATCCTACAATGGATACAAGAATTAGAATTGTAACGATCTGCGTAAACATCTAATTGTCTTTCCCCATGATTTCCTCTTCCATATTCCAAATCATAGAAAGAATTTCTTCTCTCTTTGAAGAAAATTCTTTATTTTTTTTAATTTCCCGTAAATCTTCTTTTAATCCCATTTCAGCAAAGGGAAGATTATACTCTTTGTGTATTCTTCCTGGCCTTGGAGCCATTACGTATAATCTTTCACCTAATAATAATGCCTCCTCAACAGAGTGAGTAATTAAAATAATTGTTTTACCGGTCTCTTTCCAAATCTTTAATACTAAAGACTGCATTTTTTCTCTTGTTAATGCATCTAAAGCACCTAAAGGCTCATCCATAAGAATTAAATCAGGGTCGTTTATTAAACATCTAGCAAGGGCAACTCTTTGCTGCATGCCACCTGACAATTGATAAGTAGGAGTATTACCAAAGCCTTTTAGACCAACAATATCCAACCATTCATCAACCCTTTCTTGTGTGGACATTGGGTCTTGTTTTTTCATCCTTAATCCAAAATTTACATTTTCAGCAACCGTCAACCATTCAAATAATGCACCCTGCTGAAATACCATTCCACGGTCAACTCCAGGACCATTTATTTCATTATTGCCCAAAGTTATTGTTCCTGAAGTGGGCCTTATAAACCCTGCAGCAATATTCAGTAAGGTTGTTTTTCCACAACCTGATGGTCCTAAAACAGTTAAAAGTTCACCCTTCTTTATTGTAAAGTTTAAGTCTTTTAAAGCGTGGACTGTTTCTCCCTTTGGAGATTTAAAAATCATATTAAGATTTTGAGAAACTAAATCACTCATATAACTTTACTATATTAGAAATTTTTGTAAAAAAATAGGCACCAATTAAATTGTAATTGGCGCCTATCTATTTTTTCCTTTTACAAAGGTAGGAAACTTGTATTTACATTACCAGATGGTGTTCCCATTCCTTTTAGGAACGCATCTAAGTTTCCACTCTCCATAGATTTTTTTGTCTCTTCAGGGGTTAGAAACTTGAAGCCACTTAGCGTTTCTTTCATATCAGCCACTTTCATTTCAGAAGCTTTTGACATTGAATTCATATCGCTTTTACCAGCTCTGTATCTAGCATTTGCTTCGTGAGTTACTTCAATAAAAGTTCTAAGCATACCTGGATTTTCCTTCATAAACTTGTCAGTTACTGAAGTAATATCTATACCAAGTATTCCAGCTGCTCTTGCTTCATCAACTGTTAACAATCTCGTTCCAACAGCTGTTGCAGCTTTAATTGAATTACCACCAAATAAACATGCCATTACAACATCACCACTAACTAACGCAGCGGCTCCTTCCTCAGGGTCCATTTGAATAATATCCATTTTACCTCTATCTGCGCCTACAACTTTCATACTTTCGTCAAAAACATACTCAGCCATTGTTCCTAATGGTACAGCAACTTTTTTACCTTCTAATTCAGTTGCATTTGCTTTTGTAATTCCTGAAGCGTTAGAAGTAACACATGTTGTTCCTCCCATTCCGTATTCCATAGCAATATCAACTAACTTAATTGGTGCTTTTGATTTAACAGCATTTATAAAAGGTACTAATCCTTGAGAATAAGAAATATCAATATCTCCTGCTAACATTGCATCTGTCATCGCTCCACCATTTGTGAAGTTAGTCCATTTGACAGGTACTCCAAGAGCTTTAGCAAACGCTTTTTTTTGCATGTCTTCCAAATTTGGACTTGGCCACTCTAAAAAGTAAGCAACTCTTACTTCTTTAGCAGCTGCATTTGCAACTGTTATAGACATAGTTAGAGCAACTAAACTTCCTAAAATGAAACTTATTATTTTTTTCATTTTGTCTCCATTAATTTAATTTAATAGCAGCATTTAAATTCATAAATCGATCCATGTAAATGATGAATTAATAAGACCAGAGATGCCTATTAAAGATTACACGTTCAAGTTGTGTTACTATTACACACTTTATAAATTAAAATTGTGTAGTCTTAACAAAAATTTTAGTCTAAGAATTTAATTATACTTAAAATAAAAATATGAGTTCAGAAAAAAACCCAATACCAAATTCTTTAAATGAACACTGGATGCCATTTACATCCAATAAAGATTTTAAGGAAAGACCAAGACTTATAACAAGTGCAAAAGGTGTTTACTTAAAAAACCATGAGGGACAAACTCAAATTGATGCAAGTTCAGGATTATTTTGCAATCCTTTAGGACATGGTAGAACCGAAATTATAGATGCAATCACAAATCAATTAAAAACTTTAGATTACGCCCAACCATTTCAACAAGGTTTTGGGGGTTCATTTGAATTAGCAACAAAAATAGCAAAACACACGCCAGGAAATTTAAACAGAATTTTTTACACAATTTGTGGATCCACAGCAGTAGAGACAGCAATTAAAATCAGTGTTGCATATCATAAAGCTAGAGGAGAAGGTCAAAGATTTAGGTTTGTAGGTCGTGAAAGAGCTTACCATGGAATGAATATTGGTGCTACTTCTGTTGGTGGAATGATAAATAATGTAAAAGCTTACGCGAGTGTTTTAATGCCAGGTGTAGTCCACATGAGACATACTCATTTAGATGAACATAAATTTGTTTCTGGTCAACCCGAAACTGGTGCAGAAATTGCAAATGATTTAGAGAGAATTTGCACAAACTTTGGAGCTGAAAATATTGCAGCTTGCATTGTTGAGCCAATCGCAGGATCAACTGGAACACTAGTACCACCCGTTGGATATTTACAAAGATTAAGAGAACTTTGTGATAAGCATAACATTTTATTAATTTTTGATGAAGTAATAACAGGATGGGGCAGAACAGGATCAGCATTTGGTGCACAGGAATTTGGAGTTACACCTGATATAATGACAATGGCAAAAGCCACAACGAACGGGATCGTTCCTTTTGGTGTTGTTGCGTGTAAAGAAGAAATTTATGATGCAGTAATGGACAATTCGCCCAAAGGGGTAATAGAACTTTTCCATGGCTATACATATTCTGGAATTCCAATTTCCGTTGCAGCAGCATTGGCAGTACAAGATATATTTGAAAAAGAAGATATATTTAATAGAGCTAAAGAATTGAGTCCATATTTTCAAGAAGGTTTATTTTCACTAAAAGATATTGATGTAGTAGAAAATATTAGAGGATATGGAATGATGGGTGGAATTGATATTAAGATGGATGGCAGACCTGGTAAAGCAGGACTTGCAACATTTAAACATTGTTACGAAGCTGGTGTTAACTTTAAAGCAACAGGTGATGCACTTATTATTGCTCCAATGTTTATTTGTGAAAAAAAACATATTGATGAAATTATTGAAAAGTTAAGAACAGGGATAACTAATTATAGCAAAAGTAAAAAAAATTAATTTTCATATATGAAAATTGGTGTTCCAAAAGAGATAAAGCCTCAAGAAACTCGAATAGGATTAACCCCTGATAGTGTTAAAGATTTAGTATCTAATGGACATCAAGTTTTGATCGAAAATAATGGGGGATCAGAAGCCGGATTTGATAATTCACATTATACTTCTGCAGGTGCAAGAATAATTGATAAAGCTGAAGACATATTTAATGACTCGGAAATTATTGTTAAAGTAAAAGAACCTCTTTCAAATGAGGTGCAAATGATTAGAGAAAACCAAATTGTTTTTACCTATCTTCATTTGGCAGCTGCAAAAGAATTAACACAAGGGTTAATTAACTCTAAAGGTGTTTGCATAGCATACGAAACGGTAACAGACCAAAATGGAAGATTGCCACTTTTGGCTCCTATGAGTGCTGTTGCCGGAAGAATGTCGGTACAAGCAGGCGCTCATTGTTTAGAAAAAAATCAAAAAGGTAGAGGTGTTTTGCTTGGAGGAGCACCAGGTGTAGAAGGTGGCACAGTGGTAATTTTAGGAGGAGGGGTTGTAGGAGAAAATGCGGCTGATATTGCAACTGGTATGCAAGCAAAAGTTCATATTGTTGATAAATCTGAAGAAAGACTAAAAGAACTAACTAAAAAATTTGGAGATAAAATAATTCCTCAACAAACAGATAATATTGATTTAAAAAAACTAATATCAGACGCAGATCTTTTGGTTGGTGGAGTATTAATTCCTGGCGCTGAAGCACCAAAGTTGGTCACAAAAGATATGTTAAAATTAATGAAAAGAGGGTCCGTTATAGTTGATGTCGCTATAGACCAAGGTGGATGTGTGGAAACGAGTAAACCAACTACTCATGCTAATCCAACTTATATAGTAGATGATATTGTTCATTATTGTGTAGCTAATATGCCCGGAGGTGTTCCTAGGACATCAACTTTAGCTTTAAATAAAGTAACATTACCATTTTTAAATAAATTAGCTAAAGATGGATATCAAAAAGCCTTAAAAGATGACCCTAACTTTTTAGCTGGATTAAATATTTGTAAAGGCAATGTAACATACAAGGCTGTTGCAGATACTTTTGGACATAAATTTCTGTCTCCTGCAGAAGCTTTAATCTAAAGTATGAAAAAGATACCAAGTTCAGCAAAAGCAATAGTTATTGGTGGAGGTGTTGTAGGATGTTCTTGTGCATATCATTTAGCAAAGTTTGGATGGAAAGATGTTATTCTTTTAGAGAGAGATAAACTAACTTCAGGTACAACTTGGCACGCCGCAGGATTAGTAAGTCAAATTGGTCCATCTGCAACTATAACTAAAATAAGGAAATATTCTTTAGATTTGTATAAAGAACTTGAAAAAAAAATTGACCATTCAGCTGGGTTGAGATTAAATGGAGCATTATCTATCGCACAAGAGGAAGGTAGGTGGCAGGAATTAAAAAGACAAGCAACTACAGCACAACTTTACAATTTTGATGTCCAAATTTTAAATAAAGAGGATATTAAAGAAAAAATTCCACTTATTAAAAATGAGGATTTGTTTGGTGGTATTCTAATGCCAGGTGATGGATCAGGAGATCCCTCTGGAATCACACAACTTCTTGCAAAAGCTGCTAGAGCTGAAGGTGCAAAAATCTTTGAAGACTTACCTGTAGAAAAAATTTTAGTTAAAAATAAAAAAATTGAAGGTGTTATTGTTAATGGCCAAAAAATTGAATGCGAATACATAGTTTTGGCGACAGGTATGTGGTCAAGACAAATTGGTGAAAAACTAAATGTAAGTATACCATTATATCCTGCTGAGCATTTTTATGTAATAACTGAACCAATTAATAATTTACCAAAAGATTTACCTGTTGTTAGAGATTTTGATAGTAGAACTTATTTTAAAGAGGACGCTGGAAAATTGTTACTTGGTATATTTGAGGGAAAATCCATTCCTGCATTTGACAAAACTAATGAAGTTCCAGAAGATTTTTCATTTGGTGAATTTCCAGAAAATCTTGAGCATTTTGAACCATATTTAAATGCATGCATGAAAAGGTTTCCTATACTAGAGCAAACAGGGATTAGAAAATTTTTTGCAGGCCCTGAGTCTTTTACACCAGATACAAATACTTTATTAGGCGAAGTCCCAGAAGTTAAAAATTTTTTTGTTTGTTGTGGTTTAAATAGTATCGGAATAGCCAGTGCTGGTGGGGTTGGAAAAGTTACTGCTGAGTGGATGATGACTGGACATATTAATGAAGATATTTTTAGTTATGATATTAAAAGATTTCAAAAATTTCATTCAGAAATAAAATTTATTAAAGAAAGAGTTACAGAAACTCTTGGTGATTTATATGGAATGCATTGGCCATTTAAACAACATCAGACTGCAAGAAATATAAAAATATTCCCTCACCACGAAATATTAAAAAAAAATGGTGCATGTTTTGGTGTGTCTGGTGGTTATGAAAGACCAATGTGGTTTTCGATGGATAATCAAGAGCCGAAATATAATTACAGTTACAGATATCAAAATTGGTATCCATCGGTAGAATTTGAAACAAAAAATTGTAGAAAAAATGTTGGATTATTCGATCTTACGCCTTTTTCAAAATTCGAGCTAAAAGGAGAAAAAGCTTTTGAGGAATTGCAAAGGATTTGTACGGCAAATATAAAAAATGAACCTGGAAAATGTGTTTATACACAAATGCTTAACAATGATGGTGGTATAGAAGCTGATGTGACTATAGTTTGCCTAGAAAGAAATTATTTTAGAATAATTAGCTCTGCGGCAACAAGAGAGAGAGATAAATTTCATATAAATAAAAATTTAACAACAAACATAGAATTATCAGATGTAACAGATAAATATTGTGTATTTGGTCTGTTTGGGCCTAAAAGTAGAGAATTAATTAGTAGCATAAGTAAAGAGGATTTTTCAAATAAAAATTTTAAATTTGCAACTGGAAAAAAAATCAAAATCAATAATGTAGAAACATGGGTGCAAAGATTGTCATACGTAGGAGAACTTGGTTATGAGATTTATGTAGAATTTGATAAGGCAGTAGAAATATATAGCTTACTTATTAATGAAGGAAAAAAATATAATATTAGTAACTGTGGGATGCATTCTCTTGATATTATGAGAATGGAAAATGGTTTTTTACATTGGGGGCATGATATTTCACCAGAGGAAAATCAATATCAGGCAGGTTTAGAATTTGCTATTAGTTTTAAAAAAAATGTAGATTTCATTGGTAAAGATTCTTTACTTAAAATAAAGGAGAACAAAATTAATAAAAGATTAATGATGTTTAGGTTAAAAGATACAAAGCCAGGCGAGCCACTTCTGTTACATGACGAACCTATCTATTTAGATAAAAAAATAATCGGAAGAACAACATCTGGCAATTATTCGTTTAATTTTAATACAAACTTAGCATTTGGTTATGTAAATTCTGGTAATACCAAAGAGGGTTTAAAAGGTAAAAATATTTATATTGAGGTAGAAAAGTCTAAATATGAGGCTGAGTTATTAGATAGCCCTTTAAATAAAAACAACTATAAAAAATTATAACTAAAATTTCTAGTTTATATTCATTCTAAATTAAGCCTGATTATGTTTGTAAATATTATGAATCTATAGTTTAATTATTGATATAAAAAATGCTAAACAGAAACCAAGTAATTCAAAATTCAGAACTGAGCACTTCTCAAGATAAAAGGTTAAATAAAAAAAATAGGGTTGATATTAATATTTTGCTTAATAGAGTTCGTGCAGATAAAAAAAAAGAAAAATTGGAAACTATAGCAGTAATATCTTTAGTTTCTTTAAGCGTTTTAGCAACAGGTCTAATAGTATCCCTTTAATCAAGATAAATTAATAAGAGATACCTTTTTTTAAATATTTCAATTTTTTAGATGTTTGATTTTCTATTTGACTTGAAGCAAAAATATTTTCATCCAATTTTTTATAATCTACGTCTCCAATTTTTTTAGCGTAATAAATCCAATTTTTTATAATTAAAATATCGTTTAATGTGACACCACTGATAGTAGGCTTTCTATTTACACTTTTCTCTCTAGCATATTTAATGGTATTACTGTCTATAATTTCCTCTTTTTCTTTCCAATCATTATTGTAAGACATAAAATCTTTAGATTCTTTATCAATTATTTTATACTCAGGATACTCAATTCCGTATTCTGTACATCCTCTTTTAACGCCAACTTTAATTTCTCTTTTAATTTTTTCATTAAGTATTCTTGATAGTTGTTCATAAATTAAATTTGCTTCATCAACGCCGGAACAATATATTAATCCTTTATAAGTTCCTGTTGCATTTTCTCTAAGTTCAATCATGCATTTTCTTGAATTGTTCTTGCTTAAATTTAGTTTATCAAAAACAAAATAAAGTTTAATGAGGTCGATTATAGATTTAAGCTCTATTTGAACTTTAAAGCATCCAAAACAATACTCAGGAATAACTTTAAATTTATCAAATATTTCAAAATGTCTGTTACAACCTAAATTAATTGTGTTACTTCTCCATATCTGAGATAAATGAAAATCAAAATCTTTTAAATTTCTATCTAATATTTCCTTACATTTTTTGTAAAAAAAAATTACTTCATTATCTAATATCTCATGATTTTTTTTATAAGGAATTTCAATTTGCTGAAGTTCTGAATTTGATTTTGTAAAAACATTTTCACTTGCGTTTTTTGGGCTGTAAAAAGTTAGTACTTGAATTATATTATTTTTTGCAGCATTAAAATTAGGATCATGTTTAAGCGCATTTTCATAATTTTTAATTGAATCTGCAAATTCACCTAAATCATTTTGTGCGCTTGCTAAATTATTATATCCTGCCGAATAATCGGGTTTTATAGATAAGACTTTATTGTATATCTCAATAGCTTTTTTAAATTTTCCAGATTTAACATAAACATTACCTAAATTATTATATCCTTGGATAAACTTATCATCTAATTGAATTGAATTTTCGAAAGAAATAATAGCTTCATCCATTTTATTTAGCTGTAATTGAACTATTCCGTATAAATTAAATATCTTTGGATCAGTTTTATTTTCGCTTATAATATCTTTTAAACACTCTAAAGCTTCTTTATAAGACCTGTTATTTATAAGTCTAACAGCCTCACTAATTTTTTCTTTGTTGGCAACTTTATCCATTAGAGCTAATTTTATAAGTTTTTAGCAACTTATTTCAACCATTTATATATGATTTAATGATATGTGCCTTGGTAGATGTGTAAACTTTGCAGTTGATATATTACAAATCATAATTAAATTATTTGCATGTCATCATTCTTTAAAAATACTGAATTAGATCTAAATAAAGCAGAAAAAATTGTTTCTGAAACACTGAACAAGTGTGATGATGGAGAACTATATTTAGAAGATACTAAGTCCGAGTCAATTGTATTAGATGACAATAAAATTAAAAGCTCAAACTATACAAAGGAATCTGGCTATGGATTTAGAGCAATCAATGGTGACGTAGTTGCTTATTCTCATTCTAACGAAATTTCTGAAAAATCTTTAAGAAATTCAAGCAAAAACCTGAAATCGACATTAAAAAATAGTGAAGGCATATATAATTCTGAAATTAAAAAAACAAATCAAAAATTTTATAATGACTTAGACCCTGTGGATGAAAAGAATTTAGCTGATAAAATTAAAATTTTGAACGAAATCAACGAATATTCTAGATCAATAAGCGGATCTGTAAAACAAGTAACCGCTAATTTTCTAGGAGAGAGAAAAAATATAGAAATTTTAAGGTGTGGTGGAGAATTACTTAAAGACACGAGGCCTTTAGTGAGGATTAATGTTTCAGTGATGGTAGAGAAGAATGGAAGAAAAGAAACTGGTGTTTACGGTGTAGGAGGCAGACAATCTTATGACGAGTTTCTAAAAAATGATGACTGGAAAAAAATTTGTGACGAAGCCTATAGAATTGCTACAACAAATTTAGAAAGTAAGGCTTCACCAGCAGGTGAAATGAAGGTAGTTTTAGGACCTGGCTGGCCTGCAATTTTAATCCATGAAGCTGTTGGTCACGGATTAGAGGGAGATTTTAATAGAAAAAAAACCTCAGTATTCCATGACTTGGTAGGAAAGAAAGTAGCAAGTGATGGTGTTACAATTATTGATGACGGAACAATTGATAAAAGAAGAGGAAGCTTGAACATTGATGACGAAGGAACACCAACAGAAAAAACAGTTTTGATAGAAAATGGTATTTTAAAAAATTTCATGCAGGATAGGTTAAATGCAAGATTAATGAATACTAAATCCACAGGAAATGGAAGAAGAGAAAGCTATAAACATATAGTAATGCCAAGAATGAGAAATACTATAATGTTAAATGGCAACAACACTCAAGACGAAATGATAAAATCTGTGGACAAAGGTATTTTTGCTGTAAGCTTTGGAGGTGGGCAGGTAGATATAACTTCAGGAAAATTTGTATTCAGTTGCACAGAGGCCTACGAGATTATCAACGGAAAAATTGGATCGCCCATTAAAGGTGCAACATTAATTGGTGACGGTCCTTCATCTCTTAAAGAAGTTCTTATGGTCGGTAACGATATGATGTTAGATCCTGGAATCGGAACCTGTGGTAAAGCTGGTCAAGGTGTGCCAGTTGGTGTTGGTCAACCATCACTACTAATTGACAAAATGACAGTTGGTGGCACTCAAATATAATTTAAATGATCAAAGAAGATAGATTTTTAGAAAAAATCGCGGATTTTTGTATTTCTAAATCAAAAGATCTTGGATCAACAAGTTCAAACGTTTTGGTGATGAATACAATTTCCGAAAATGTGAATATTCGGAATAAAAAATTAGATGGCTCAGAGAGATCAGAAAATCTTGGTGTTACTTTGACAACCTATATTGGTAAAAAAAAAGCATCAATATCTTCGACTAATCTGTCCGAAAATAATCTAATTGAACTTGTAACAAAATGTATAGACTCCACAAAGGTCACCCCAGAAGATGAATATAATTCTTTACCAGATCAAGAATTACATTTTAAAGGTGAAAAAAATTTGGAGTTATATGACAATACGCACTTAAGTAATGACGAAAAAATAAATTTTATAAAAGAAGCAGAAGAAGTTGCATTTTCCCATGATAAAATAGTTAATACAAATGGATCGGGCTTCAGTGAAACTAAATCCAATTTTATACTTGCAAACTCAAATGGTTTTTCAGATGGCTATAAAACTTCTCAATTTACTGCCTATTGTGAAGTCGTATCTAAAAGTAATGGCAGCATGGAAAGGGACTATGAGTATAGTAGTAAAAGGCATTATAAAGATCTTCTTACTCCTAAACAAATAGGAGACAGTGCTGCAAAATTGGCAATAAGCAAACTAAATCCAAAAAAAATTGAGAGCAATAAAATGGGTATTGTATTTGATAAAAGGATAGCACAAAATTTACTATCAACATTTGCAAGCGCAATATCATCTAATACCATTTCTAAAGGAACAACTTTTTTGAAAGATTGTTTAAATAAAAAAGTCTTTAATGATCGAATTAATATAATTGACAAAGCTAATATTAAAAAAGCGAACGGATCAAGATATTTTGACAGTGAGGGGGTTAGGATTGAAGACTTACAACTTGTTAAAAATGGAATTTTAAGTGATTATCTTGTTGAGACTTACAGCGGAAAAAAAATTAACAGAAAATCTAATGGCCGTTCTAGTGGTACAACAAATTTATACTTTGAAAATGGAGATCAATCATTTGACCAATTAATAAATTCAGAAAAAAAATTACTCTATATAAAGGAAACAATTGGAAGAGGTGCAAATATTATTACAGGAGATTATTCTGTCGGGGCCTCAGGTATAATGATTGAAAATGGAAAATTTACATTCCCGGTGAGTGAGATAACTATAGCAGGAAATTTTAATGAAATGTTTAAAAACATTATCTTGGCAGACGATTTGGAGTTTAAATATTCTACAAGTTCGCCCACAATGTTAGTTAATGGTATTACTGTGGGTGGTAAATAAAATTATGTTAGCAACAGATATTCTATTAAGTATTGCAATTGTAGGTATTTACACGCTAGTGCATGTTTATTTAAGAACAAATTATAATGATAAGAAAAAAATTTTAATTTTATTTTCAGAGGGTTTTGTAATTGCAACAATTATTACTGGCATATTATATTATCTTATTAAGCATATTGCTTCATAAAGATCAAAGTAGTATATATCAATTTTAATTTAATGGCGGGGTAGCTCAGTTGGTTAGAGCGCGGGACTCATAAGCCCGAGGTCAGTGGTTCGATCCCCTACATTTCTTAATTAATTCAAGCAAACATAAATATTGGTCCACTGGTGGTCCACTGATAGTATTACAAAGTGAAAAAAATTTTTAATGATAAAGATGGAAAATTAAAGGAACTTGAAAGCATTGTTTTTGAGATTGAAAGATTAAAAGATACAATTGATTGGGCTCATTCAACGATACAAAGCTGTTTAATTAATCTAGAAGGTGGAAAAGGTTTAGATGATAATGATGTTAAAATGTTTGCGGTAGATATTAGAGAAAACCTTAACAAAAAAGAAAAAGCTATGGCAGAACTTGATTATTATACAAACGAGAAATTAAAAAAAGAATTATCTAAACTCAAAATAGTGAATACCCCTAACGGTTTTTTAGAAGATTTAGATCGATTAAAAAAAGATAGAGGTATAAACAATTTTTGGGTAGATTTAAAAAAAAATATTTAAAATGGAAGATCAAGGTTGGAAATCTTTATTCACCAAAAAACCTTTCGCATGCATTTCAATAGGAGTTATCGTTTGGATTATTGGTGGTTTCACACCTTATGCAGATAAAACTTATTATATGGCTTTAGGAATGGTTTTATTGGGGATTTACTTTTGGATCTTAGATGTAGTATAAATTACTAGTCCTGATTTAGAAAAAAACTCTACTTGCTGGGACTTTAAACACAACGCTAAAGGAGCAAAATGAAAATAATAATACAATCAATAAAAAACTATTTTAAATCAAAAAAGGACAGGGGATTAGAACCTGTGTTTTTTGAAAAAATAGGTGATCAAAAAACCTCAAGAGATGAGATGAAAAGAAATTTAATTAAAGCTTTAGAAAAGAACGGCTGGACAATAAAAAATAAATAAACTTGGTCCAATAGCCATACCTTGGTATTGTTAGTGTATGATAAGAATATTTTTACTTATTTTATTGAGCTTGTTTAGTTTTAAAACAGCTTTTTCAGAAATATTAATATTATCTTGCAAAGAGAAAAATGAGGGAATGCCAGTTTCTTTAAAATTTGATTTAGAAAATGAGTATTACTTAGCAAATCATAAAATTCCTGCAGCTATAACTGATGAAAACATATTTGTTACTATTGAGAATAGAAAAGTTAATGATTTTTTTATTTATAAAATAGATAGGTATACTGGAAGTGGCTATCTTTATGTCTATGATATAGATGAAGTTTATAAGATTGATAAAAATAAAGTTTTTATAGAAAGATTAAAGGTCAATATTGAATTTCCTGTCATGGGTAGTGAAGATAAACCTTTAAGAGGAGAAAACCCAGTAGAGCAGAGAGATAGAAGAAATTTAGTTATTGCTCAACATAACACCATAGTTAATGAAAGCATTACAGCAAAGTATAAACATTTTATGCAGTGTGAAAAACAAGAGGATAAAAAATTTTAGTTGAAATGATAAAAATAATTTATCACGCACGGGTCTCCACGTGACCAGGATTTCCGGTCCAATTTTGGTCCACTTACGGTCCACAGATAAAGTGTTATTAAACGCATTTTTTGATTTTCTTGTTTGAAAGAAAAAAAATAAGTAGTATAAACCAACATTTATTTTAAGGCGGGGTAGCTCAGTTGGTTAGAGCGCGGGACTCATAAGCCCGAGGTCAGTGGTTCGATCCCACTTCCCGCTACCAAAAGATTATAATTTATATTTTTTTTTATAATCCTTAAAATTTATATTATTCTTATCTTTTATTGATAATATTGGATTTTTAATTGGCCATTTTATTTTAAGTGTTTCGTCATTAAATCGAATACCAATTTCTGAGTTTTTATGTCTGTAATTTGTGCAGCTGTAAAGCATATAATTCTCTTTTTCAAGTCCACAAAAACCATGGGCAAACCCTGGAGGTATGTATATTGACAAAGAATTTTTTTCGCTAAGATAAATTGAAAAATATTTTCCAAAAGTTTTTGAGCCTTTTCTTAAATCTAAAGCTACATCAAAAATTTTGCCTTTTATGACCGAAATAAATTTCCCCTGCTTAGCACTCGTTTGAATATGTAGCCCTCTAATCACATTTTTTTTTGATTGAGACATAACAATAAAAGGAAATTTTTTATTAATTTCTTTTTCTCTAAAAAGTTCTTTGAAATAACCTCTTTTATCCTTAAAGGTTTTATTTTTTATAATAATTAGACCTTTAAATTTTGTTTTTGTAATCATTATTTAATAAGTCTTTTTAAATATATTGAGTATTCACAATTACCATAAAATTTCACTGCATCTTTTATATTTTTTTTTGTTATCCAATTATTTAGTAATGCGATTTCTTCTAAACAAGCAACTTTAAATCCTTGACGGTTCTCAACTGCAGAAACAAAATTGCTTGTTTTATAATAATCGCTTATAGAACCTGTATCTAACCAAGCACCACCTCTACCGATAAAATCTGCTGATAATTTTCCTTTTGCTTTATATTTTTTTAAAAGGTCAGTTATTTCTAATTCCCCTCTTTTTGAAGGTTTTAATTTTTTTGAATAATCTACTACTTTATTATCAAAGAAGTAAAGGCCTGTTATAGCATAGTCAGAAAAAAATTTTTTTGGCTTTTCTTTTATAGAAATAATTTTGTTATTTTTAACTTTCGCAACTCCATATCTCTCTGGTTTTCTAACTCGGTGTAAAAATACTTTTGCACCTTTTTTAATTTTTACTGAAGATTTTAACTTTTCTGTCAAATATTGACCATAAAAAAAGTTGTCACCTAATATGAGAGAAACACTACTTTTACCAATAAAGTTTTCACCTAAAATAAAAGCATCTGGCAAACCCCTAGGTTTATCTTGTTCAACATAAGAAATTTTTATGCCCAAATTTTTTCCATTGGGTAATATTTTTTTATATTGATCCAATTGTCCTTTGTTTACCACAATTAAAACATCTCGTATTTTAGCCAACATTAAAACTGATAGTGGATAATAAATTAAAGGTTTATCATATATAGGTAAAAGCTGTTTGTTGACAGCCTTTGTTAGAGGACTCATCCTTGTTCCTTTACCCCCAGATAATATAATTCCTTTTTTAATCATTTTTTTAAACCAACTCTATTGATTATATCTTTTTTTTTTAAAAGTGAATAATATGATTTATTTTTAAAATACCAATCAAATGTATTTTCAATTCCTTTAATAAAACTTGTTTTAGGTTTCCATCCTAAATCTTTTTTAATTTTATCGCTATCAATTGCATATCTCAAATCGTGTCCAGGTCTATCTTTGACAAATTTTATTTTAACTTTTTTACCTATTTTTATTTTTTTTTTAATTATAGAAAGAAGTATTTTTATAACTTTTATATTGTTAATATTAAAGTTTGATCCAATATTATAAAAATGACCAATTTTTCCTTTTTTAAAAATTTTGATTAGAGCATCACAATGGTCATCTACATAAATCCATTCTCTGGAATTCTTACCTTTGCCATAAATCGGTAATGGTTTATTATTTATAGCATTATAAATTAATTTAGGAATTAATTTTTCAGGGTGTTGCCTTGGACCATAATTATTTGAACAATTAGTAATTATAGCTTTTAAATTATAAGTTCTTACATAAGAATAAACTAAATGGTCCGATGAGGCTTTAGATGCTGCATATGGTGAACTAGGTACGTATGGATCTGTCTCTTTTGATCTTCCTGTCAAAACATCTCCAAAAACTTCGTCAGTTGATATATGTATTAATTTTGAGTTTTTAAATTTTATAGAAAATTCTTTAAAACATTCTAATAGGTTAAATGTGCCTATAATATTTGTCTCAATAAAATTTTTTGGACCATCTATAGACCTATCAACATGTGTTTCTGCTGCAAGATTAAAAATACAGATAGGTTTAAAATCATTTAGAATTTTTTTTAATTTTCTTTTATTCCTTATGTCAGTTTTAATGAACTTATAATTTTTAAAATTTGAAATATCTTTTAAATTGTAAAAATTTGATGCATAAGTAACTTTATCTATATTTATTACATAATAATTCCTATTTAACAGCATCCTGATAAGATTGCTTCCAATAAAACCAAGGCCACCTGTTACTAAAATTTTTTGCATAGTTTTTTTTACATTAATAGATAGATTTAGTATACTTAATTGTCTTAATGATATTAAATCTTAGCAACATTACTTTTATAATAGTTAGTTTTAAAAGTGAAAATGTAATTCATACTTGTTTAAAATCTTTGCCACAAAATGCAAAAAAAATCATAATAGAAAATTCAAAAAATACTAAATTAAAAGAGGAATTATTATCAAAATATGACAATATTGAGGTTCTGATGAACCAGAATTTAGGTATGGGCGCATCAAATAATATAGGAATCCTAAAATCAAATACACAATTTGTATACATTCTTAATCCTGATACTAAGTTAAATGAATTAACATTAAATAAATTAATTGAAGCTACGGATAAACTAGATGATTTCGCCATTCTATCTCCTTTGAGCAGTAATAATAATTTTCCTAACTATAAAATTTTTGAAAAAAAAAAAGATTTTAATAATCAAATAATCGAAGTTGATACAATAGATGGTTTTTCAATGTTAATAAATAAAAATAAATTTAATAACTCTTTTTTTGATGAAAATTTTTTTTTATATCTTGAAAATGATGATATTTGCCTAAGAGCTAGAAAAAATAATCAAAAAATTTATATTATTAAGAATTCTCTAATTGATCATTTGGGAGCATCATCATCAAGCATAAAAGATACTAAAGAATTTGATTATTTGAGGAATTGGCATTGGATGTGGTCAAAATTTTATTTTCATAAAAAACATTCAGGTTTTTTAGTTTCAATTATAAAAATATTTCCAACTTTTATATCTTCTTTTATGAAATTTATTTTTTATCTATTATTTTTTAAAAAACATAAAAGAACAATTTACCAAATGAGATTACTAGGAATAATTAACGCATTTATCGGTAAAAAATCTTTTTATAGAATAGATTAATGACCAGGAAATTCGATTAAACTTTCGGTCTTATATCCTTTTTTAATTAAATTTTTATTTCCACCTAAATCAAATAAATTAATAACAAATAAAAAATTAGATACTTTTCCTCCTGACATTTCAATTATCTTAGCTGCAGCTTCAGCTGTACCTCCTGTTGCTATTAAATCATCAATAATCACAACTTTTTCATTTTTATTTATCGAGTCCTTGTGCATCTCAATTGTGGCTGTGCCGTACTCTAACTCAAAATCTACTGAGAATCTTTCAGCTGGAAGTTTATTTTTTTTTCTTAATAATATGAATGGTTTTTTTAAAATATAAGATATTGCAGATGCAAATATAAATCCTCGAGACTCAATAGCTGTAATCTTTTCAAATTCATATTTTTTTAGTTTATCAATCATTAAATTTATTGTTTCAGAAAAAGCTTTTTCATTTTTTATTAAAGTTGTAATATCTCTAAATAGTATACCCTTTTTTGGATAATCTGGTATTGACCTAATATAATCTTTTAAATCCATAATTTTTTAAGATATAAATAATTCATTTTAAATAATATGACAAATAAATTGGGAATTATAGGAGGAAGTGGACTTTACGATATAGATGAATTTAAGGATAAAGAAGAATTAGTGATAAACACTCCCTGGGGAAAACCATCAGATAAAATTCTTAAAATAAACTATATTAATAAAGAGGTATACTTTATTCCAAGACATGGCAGAGGTCACTTTATATCTCCTTCAAAAATAAATTTTAGAGCAAATATTGATGCATTAAAGCAATTAGGAGTCACAGATTTAGTTTCAGTTTCAGCTGTTGGATCTCTTAAGGAAGATTTAGAACCTGGAAAATTTGTCATAGTTGATCAATTTATTGATAGGACATTTGCTAGAAATAAAACATTTTTTGATGATGAAATAGTAGCCCACGTTTCTATGGCTAATCCAACTTCAAACGGGTTAATGAATGCATGTGAAGAAGCAATTAAACAGTCTAAAATAGATTATAAAAGAGGAGGTACATATGTGGTTATGGAAGGTCCGCAATTTTCTACATTAGCAGAATCTAACTTATATCGGTCTTGGAATGCAGATGTAATCGGAATGACCAATATGCCAGAATCTAAATTGGCAAGAGAAGCTGAAATAAGATATGCCTCGGTTTCTATGGTAACAGATTATGATTGTTGGCATCCAGAACATGAGAATGTTGATGTTCAAAAAGTTATAAAAGTACTGTTAGATAATTCTTTAAAAGCAAAAAATATGATAAAAAATTTAATAGAGAACTTTGAAAATCATATTGATCCTAATGATCCAACTAATAATTGCTTAGATCTAGCAATAATTACAGCTCCAGAGAAAAGAACTCAAAAAACTAAAGATAAATTAAATACAATTGCAGGTAGGGTACTAAATAAATGAAAAAAATTTTAGAGTTTATTGAGTAAAATTTAAAGATGAGCAAAAAAAACGAAATTAAAGGAAATTGTGCTTGTGGTAACGTAAAATATAAAATTGAAAAAGATCCTTTATTTACACAGGCATGTCATTGTAAAAATTGTAAACTATCTACAGGTTCCTCATTTGTAATTCATACAATGGTTATGGAAGAAGATTTTAAAATAAGTGGAGATGTAGCCTCAATAGATTTACCCACCGGAAGTGGAAAGGGTTACAATGCGTATTTTTGTATTATATGTGGTGTATATGTTTTTTGTAGGTATAATATATCTAAAGGAAGAATAGCAGTAAGAACCCAGACATTAGAGAAGCCAATTGAACCACAAGCACATATTTTTATTAAAAGCAAAGATCCTTGGATCGAAATTAAGGATAAGAAAATTTGCTATAATGAAATGTATGATAGAGAAAAAACTTGGCCAAAGAACAGTTTGGATAGAATTAAATGAGAATTAAAGGCCAAGAATACAAAACAATTTGGTTTGAGAATAATACCGTTAAAATTATTGATCAAACAAAATTACCACATAAATTTCAGATTGAAGAACTAAAGTCAGTAGATGATGCTATTAATGCAATAAAAGTCATGAAGGTTAGAGGGGCACCTCTAATTGGAGCTACCGCAGCATATGGCATAGTATTAGCTTTAATGGAAAATAATGAAGAATCTTTTTTAGATAATGCTTGTAAAAATTTAATAAAATCCAGACCAACTGCTATTAATCTAAAGTGGGCGGTGGATAGAATGTACAAGAAATTAAAAGGTGTTAATAGTAATGAAATATTTAATATAGCTGTTAATGAAGCTAATGCGATTTGTGAAGAGGATGTAAATTTTTGTAAAAATATTGGTATCAATGGACTGAAAATTATAGAGGACATTTATAAAAAAAAAAAAGACACAGTAAATGTTTTAACCCATTGTAATGCAGGTTGGCTTGCAACAATAAACTGGGGTACAGCAACATCACCTATTTATCATGCTCATAACAAGAACATTCCAATTCACGTTTGGGTAGATGAAACAAGACCAAGAAATCAAGGAGCAAATTTAACTTCTTTTGAATTAAATGAGGAAAACATTAAAAACACTATTATCGCAGACAATACTGGTGGTATTTTAATGCAAAGAGGCGAGGTAGATTTGTGTATTGTTGGAACTGATCGTACATTATCTAATGGTGACGTTTGCAACAAAGTAGGAACCTATTTAAAAGCGATCGCTGCTAATGATAATAATGTTCCATTTTATGTGGCTTTGCCAAGTTCTACTATTGATTGGGATTTAAAAGACTCTAAAAATATTCCAATTGAAGAGAGAAATTCAAATGAACTATCAATTATCGAGGGTTTAGATGAGAACGGGAATATTAAAAAAATACAAATATACCCTGAAAATAGTAAATCCTTAAATTTAGCGTTTGATGTAACACCTGCAAAATTTATTACAGGATTAATAACAGAAAAAGGAATTTGTAGTGCGTCGGAAGAAGGGTTAAATAAATTATTTAAATGAACCCATTAATTTTTTCGTTAATAAGTTTAATTTTAGTTGCTGTTTCAGCAAATTTTTTAAGTTTAATTAAAGAAAATAAAACAATGTTATATATTTCAACTATTCCATGCATTTATCTTGTTATTTATGGTATTTATTTAATTTTTGGTCCAATCGACTTATATGAGGATGGTTCAAAAAATTATTTTAACAAAAATCCATCTGAAAAAGAATTGCCGATAGTATTTATTATACTTAAACTTTATCAATACGTAATTATTTTAATTGGATTAATTTTTGGATATGTTTTTTCAAAAAAATTAAAAGAGAATCAAAATAATGAGCCCAGCTGAAGAAGTAATTAAATATGCTAACATGCTTAATACTGAAAATCTTTCAGCTTTAAGATCGGGAAATATATCCATAAGACATGATGACGGCTTTTTAATAACCCCTTCTGGAGTAAAATATTCATCTTTAAAATATAAAGACATAGTTTTTGTATCTTTAGATGGGAAATTTGAAGAAAAAAATATGAAACCTTCATCAGAATGGAGATTCCATAAAGACATATATTTAAATAAGACAGAGGCTAACGCTATCGTTCACGCGCATTCAACCCATGCTACAGCAGTTTCAACTCATGGGAAATCAATACCAGCATTTCATTACATGGTAGCTTTAGCAGGTGGTAATGATATTAAATGTGCCGATTATGCAACTTTTGGCACTGAAGAACTCTCACAAAATATAATTAAAGCGCTTGAAAATAGAAAAGCGTGTTTGATGTCTAATCACGGTCAGGTTGCTTTTGAAAAAAATTTAAATAAAGCCTTTGAACTTGCACAGGAAATAGAAAATATTTGTCAACAATATATAAATGCATTAAAAATAGGAAAACCTAAAATTCTATCTGACGACGAAATGATTAAAATTTTAGAACAGATTAAAAACTATAAAAAAGAGTAATTTTATGACTAAAGTAGGCGAGCATATAACTCTAGATTTTATTGGAGTTAAAAAAGATTACTCACAAAGATTTTACGAAAAAATAATTTATAAAATAGCTAAACTTGCAAAAGTTGAAATCTTAGGAATTAACAGTCATAAGTTTGAACCACAGGGTTTCACAACTATTGCATTACTTGCCGAAAGTCATATGAGCTTTCATACTTTTCCTGAGAAAGGAATTGTTAGTTTTGATTTCTTCACTTGTGGTAAAGTACATCCAAAGATAGCTCTAGATGTCTTAAAAAAAGAAATAAAATCAAAAAGAGTATCAATAAATAATTTTGATAGAAGTACTTTAAGCCAATATGATGATATTTATAGCTCTCCAGGAATAAAAAAATATTATATTGTGAAAGATGTTTTAGAAAACTTCACCTCGAAAGTAGGCCAACATATAGAAATTTTAAATTTAGAGCAATTTGGCAAAGCTCTCTTTATAGATAATGAAATACAAGTAGCTGAAAAAGATGAGCATATATACAGCTCGACTTTTGTTAAATCAGGATTAAATCTAAATAAAAACAGAGACAAAGCTGCCATTATAGGAGGTGGTGACGGGGGTGTTGCAAGAGAATGTATTTCTAAAAATTTTGGATTTATTGATTGGTTTGAGTTAGACCCTCAGGTTGTTAAGGTTTGTGAAAAACATCTAGCAAAAGTAGGAGATAGAGCTACAAAAAAAAATTCTGTAAAGTGTTTTTGGGGTGATGCATTTGAAAGTATAAAAAATATTGAGAATGATAAATACGATAAAATATTTGTTGATCTCAATGATGATCAGTATTGTATTGATCTTGCTGCAAAAAACATGAAATCCCTAAAAAGAATTTTAAAAACAAATGGTACTATTACTGCTCAGGTTGGAAGCCAAGACAAAAAACCTAAACAGGTTAAAAATTGGCTAAATGTATTTAATAAAAACTTTGGTAATGCTACCCTAGATAGAGTTTATATACCAAGTTTTGATTGTTCTTGGAATTTTGCATCATCAATTAATAATTAATTTATCTTTTTAAATCTAAAATTTTATGGAATAATCAAATTTATATTTTTGGAGGAAAAATGAATATATTTAAAAAATTAGGCTTAGGGTTATTGATTAGTTTATTCCTAACAATTTCAGCTAACGCCGATAAGATTAGAATAGGTACTGAAGGTGCTTATCCCCCTTGGAATTCAAAAGATGCCTCAGGTAAATTAATTGGATTTGAAGTTGAGCTTGCGTGGGCTTTATGCAGATACATTGGACAACAATGTGTAATAGTTGAGCAAGACTGGGATGGAATGATACCAGCACTTCAAATGAGAAAGTTTGATGCAATTATGGCCGGAATGTCGATAACTGACGAGAGAAAGAAAGTAATTACTTTTTCTCAAGGATACGCAGATGAAGTAGCCTCTCTTGCTGTGATGAAAGGTTCAGATTTAGAAGGTATGGAAACACCAGAGGGAATTAATCTTTCTTTAGGTGGTTCTGGAGTAAATAAAGCTCTTAAAACAATTACAGGAGCTTTAGCAGGTAAGACAGTCTGTACTCAGACAGGTACTATTCACCAAAACTTTTTAGAGTCAGGTGATGTTGGTAAAGTAAATGTTAGAACTTATAAAACGCAAGACGACGTCAACTTAGACTTAGCATCTGGAAGATGTGATGTTGCATTGGCTGCTGCGGTAGCGTTTACTGACTATGCAGAAAAATCTGGTAAACCAGTTGTTCTTGTTGGACCAACATTTTCAGGTGGCGCATTTGGAAATGGAGTGGGCGTTGGATTAAGACAAGCTTCTCAAATGGGTGAAGACTCCGCTCAAGGAAAAAGAGATGCTGCTCTTTTAAAAGCTTTTAATAAAGCTATAGATCAAGCAAGAAAAGATGGTGTAATTAGTAGATTAGCCATTAAACACTTTGGTTTTGACGCATCAATGTAATAAATATTTGAATTGGCGGTTAATTAATTAACCGCCATTTCGATATGGAACTTCTTTCATTCGGTAAAACAGGTTGGGGTGACGAATTAATCGTTGCAACAATTATGACATTAGCAGTCTCTGTTACAGCAATGCTGATAGGTTTTATATTTGCTTTAATATTTACTCCTTTAAAACTATCTAAAAATAAATTTTTCAATCTTATTGCAAATTTTTATACAACTATCATAAGAGGTGTACCTGAATTATTGGTAATTTACCTTTTCTTTTTTGGTGGAAGTAGTGCAATAATGTTTGTTGGTTCAATATTTGGATATAATGATTATATAGAAATTAATGCTTTCTTAACTGGAGCTTTTTCAATTGGAATTATATCTGGTGCATATTCAACAGAAGTATTTCGTGGAGCAATACAGTCTATAGACAAAGGTCAATTTGAAGCTTCAAATGTTTTAGGCTTCAATAAGGCATTACGATTTTATAAAATTATCCTTCCTCAAATGCTAAGACTGTCGATACCAAATTTAAGCAATGTTTGGCAAATAACTTTGAAAGATACATCTCTTATTTCAGTAACAGGTTTAGTAGAAATTATGAGACAATCATATATTGCAGCGGGATCAACTAGAGATCCATTATTATTTTATACTGTTGCTGCGATTTTGTATTTAATCTTAACTTTTTTAAGTATGAAAATTATCAATCGATTGGAAATAAAATATAACAGGGGATATTGATGGACTTTGATTTAATTATAAATAGTTTTCCGAAATTATTATTTGCCAGTATCACTACTTTGAAATTACTATCCGTATCATTATTTATAGGTTTATTTATAGGATTATTTTTTTCAATTTTAAGAGTAAATAATAATATTATATTAGGTAAAATTGCTTATGGTTACTCATACACTTTCAGAGGTACACCATTATTGGTTCAAATCTTTATAATATATTATGGTTTTGGCCAGGTAGAATTAATCAGAGAAAGTTTTTTGTGGGCTATTTTAAAAGAACCATACTGGTGTGCAGTAATAGCTTTTGCTCTTAACACTGGAGCTTACACATCTGAGATTTTAAGGTCTGCATTTCAAACAATTAAACCTGGTTTTATTGAAGCTGGAAAAAGTTTAGGAGTGCCTAATAAACTTATTTTTTATAAAATCCAAATTCCTATAGCAATACGTCAATCGCTTCCTGCTTATGGTAATGAAATAATTTTGATGTTAAAAGGAACTTCCTTAGCAAGTACTGTAACTTTAATGGATTTAACTGGAGTAGCTAAATATATAATTTCAACTACCTTCAAGCCTATAGAAGTTTTTATTATTGCTGGAAGTATTTATTTATTTTTTACTTTTATTATTCATAATGTAATTAAATTTTTAGAAAAGAAATATAGTTTTTAATATTTTGTGTATTCCTTAATTTCTTTGATTTTAGACCCTGTATGAATATTTATTTCAAGTTTGATTTTTGCTCTCTCATCGTTAAGAAAATGAACGTCTCTAGACAATTTTATAAATTGGTCTCCAAAATCTGCGTTTTTTTCACATAACCTTTTTTCATCCTCTATTACCCATAGTTTTGAATTAATTTCTTTAAGTGATGTATAAAGTTTTGATAATTTATTGTCATTTTTCACTTTATTGTCATATTCTTCTTTTAAAATTTTGTATTCTCTCAAAATATGCTCGAGCCTAGTCTCATCTTTAATTTTGTCTTTTTTAATGTCTAAAATAGAAATTTTATCTAGTAATTCGCCAATTGAAACTTCGACTAAGATTTTGTCCATAAATTTAATTACTGTTATAACATGTTAAAAATATGTCTAATATTTTAATTATAAAACACGGTTCATTAGGGGATATAGCCCAAGCTAGTGGTGCAATTCAAGATATTTGTGAGAACCATTTAGATGACAATATCTATATTTTAACAACAAAACCTTACATAGATTTATTGAAAAAATTTCCCAATATTAAGGACGTAATTTTAGACAAACGATTATCCAGATTTAATATTTTCTATTTATATATTTTAATGAAAAATATAAAAAAATTAAATATTTCAAAAGTTTATGACTTGCAAAATTCGTCGAGATCAAATTTTTATAAAAAAATTTTATTTCCAAAAGCTGAAAAAAATATTTGGTCTAGTTCAATTACATCTTTGCCAAAAAATACTAAAAAAGAGGAATTTGATAAAATATCTGTATTAAATCGTTTTGATCATCAATTAAAAAATACTGGTTTAATAACAAAGCACACTTTATATCCTAATTTTGATTGGGCATGTGTAGATATAAGTGAGATAAAAAAAAATTTTAATCTAGAGAAATATATTTTGTTATTTCCTTTTTGTTCACCACATTTAGTTTTAAAAAAATGGCCCTATTATAATGATCTAATTAAAATTATCTTAAACAAGTTCGGCAATAAATATCAAATTGTAACCGCTCCAGGACCTAAGGAAATAGCAGACTCAAAGAATGTTAATGCAAATATAATATTAAACAATAATAAAGCTTTAAACATTTCTGAATTAGGATCTTTGATTAAATCAAGCAGTTTCGTAGTTGCAAATGATACTGGACCAGCACATATGGCAGCTCATCTTGGAGTAAAGGGTTTAGCTTTATTTGGTCAACATACAACGGCTCAAAAAGTAAGTATAGAGAGGGAAAATTTCAAAGCTATACAGGTTAACGATTTAAATAAGTTGTCTGCTGATAAAGTCTTTCAAAGAATGAGTGAAAATCTAGTTTAGTAGAGATATATTTTATCTGCTAAACCATAACAGAGAGCAGCACTTAAAGCAGTAAATATTAAAGGTGCAATTATACCTTCCTTAGATTTTTCCGGAGTTGTTATTCCAGTTTTATCTATAAGTATTGAATAACAGTTTACTAAAAAAATACACAAATTTGACAAAAATACTAAATTAAAAAAAGATCCAGCTGCCACTATTCCATTTCTTCTTATAAATAAAATATAAACTGCCATTAAAAAATTAGCGAGCATAAATGCTCCTACAAATCTGATCATTGTAAATGCACTGTCATCTATTTCAAATTTAGTACAAAATTTTCTCGTTTGAAAAATTGTTTGAAATGCATAAACACCAATTCCTAAAAAATGTATTAAAAAAATTGCTAAATACCAAACATTATTAAATTTTTCGATCATACTCTTAAATTATAAGATTCTTTTATAGTTTTCAATTATTTTACTCCAATGAAACTTCTTAGAGTTTTCTTTTGCTGCTTCACCATATTCAATATAAGTTTTGTTTTCTAACAATTTATTTATTGCACTATAAATTTCATCTAGATTATTGCCATCACATATTAAACCAGTCTTTTCGTGAATAATTGCATCTGATGCTCCACCATCTTTTCCACCTATTGATGGAATACCATATTGGGCCGCCTCTATGAAAGAAATACCAAAACCCTCTACAGATTTTTCGTGTATAATCGATGGCATAATAAAAATATTAGATTTTGAAATAAGCGCATTTTTTAACTCCTCAGAAATACCTTTTAAAAATAAAACTTGATCCTCTATAATAAGTTCTCTACAAAGTTTTTTAAGTCTTTCTTCTTCGTCACCATATCCTATACAAGTATAGATTATATTCGGATATTTTGTTTTCAAATTTCTTATAGACATCATTACTTTTGCATGATTTTTTCTTTTATCAAAACGTGAAACTGTAATTAGTCTTGGCGATTTGTTTATTAATAAATCATCAGCTTTTTTTAAATTTTGTTTACTGATTTCTTTAGTATCATTTACACCAGGGTTTATAACTTTTATAAGATTTGAATTAACACCTCTTTCTATTGCTAAATTTTTTGTGAACTCTGAATTTGCTATAATTATGTTAACATTATTAAGAACTTTCAATACTCTTTTATTAAGATTACTACCATTGTCATGATTTATTTCCTTTGAATGTATTAGGCAGATTTTATTTTTATTAGTTTTTATATGTTCTAAACTTTTCCAGTGATCAGCAATTATATTCTTTACATTTTTATTTGATTTCAAATATTCATTAACTAAATAAGCTTTTCTGTATTTTTGAAATAGTTTAAAACCTTTAATTCTCTCTATCGAAAATGATACCTTTTCATCAAAAGAGTCATGATTTAATTCATAATCAGCATAAACTTTTACTAAATCAATTTTAGATACTGCATTAGCCAAACCCCACATAAGATTTTGCATGCCACCAATAGTTGGCGGAAAAGTTCTTGTAACAATCAAGTTCATTATGTTATTTCCACTTAATATTACAGCCCATACTCGGAATTTGCTCTTTTGGCCCATTACCTGTTTTTGATATTTGTGTCATTGCTAATAAAAGATCACTATCTCCATCCCTTATTGGTTTTAAGTCTTTTAGCTCTCTTACCCTTCCCCTATATTGAAGCTCTAAATTTCCATTATACCCAAAAAAATCAGGTGTACATACAGCTCCATATTTTTTTGCAACCTCTTGAGTTTCATCGTGTAAATATGAAAAATTAAAATTATTTTTTTTTGAAAATATACTCATATTTTCAAATGAATCCTCTGGATAATTAACAACATCATTAGAGCAGATTGCTACAGAATTCACTCCTAATTTCGAGAGTACATTAGTATCTTTTACAACATCAGATATAATAGCCTTAACATACGGACAATGATTACAGATGAACATTATTAATGTTCCATTTTTACCTTTTAGATCGTCTAACGTTAAAAATTTACCATCAGTTGACTTTAGTTTAAAATTGTCAGCTTGTTTTCCAAAATCGCACATTGGTGTTTTTGTAAGTGACATGTTATGATTATTTATAATTTATGTTTTACGATTTGGAAGATAAAAAACCAAAAAACTCTGGTGAAAACTGGGTCGCGCCTAATGCCGTTGTAATAGGTGATGTTACATTAGAAAAAAATACCAGTGTTTGGTTTAATGCTACTTTAAGGGGAGATATAGAAAATATCTACATAGGAGAGGGGTCAAATGTCCAAGACAGTTGCGTACTTCATACTGATCCGGGTTATCCTTTAAAGGTTGGAAAAAATGTTACTGTGGGTCATTTAGTAATGCTTCATGGTTGTTCAATTGATGATAACAGTTTAATTGGAATAGGTGCAGTTCTACTTAATGGATCAAAAATTGGAAAGAATTGTCTAATTGGTGCAAGAGCATTAATTACTGAAAATAAAGTAATACCAGACAATTCATTAGTTATGGGATCTCCTGGAAAAATTGTAAGACAGGTCACAGAAGAAGAAATTGAAGCAATGAAGCAAAATGCAATTAGATACCAAAATAATTGGAAAAAATATCTAAAGTCAGTATTTTAAAATACATCAAAAAATATTTAATTATAATAATTTATTAACTTCAAAATCAACAAGCTTTTTATTTTTACATTTCAATGAGTAAATATTTTCAAATGCTCTTTCGATATTTCTGGTATATTTTTTTGTGTTAAATAATGATTTTGATAATTTGTTATTTTTTAACTTTAATTTTATTTTTTTTAAAATTTCTTTATCTTTAGCCATGCTAATAGCTAATTTTATATATTCTTCATCGTTTATAGTTATCAATTCTTCAAGATCTAAAGCTTTGAGCATGCTTGATGCAACATTACTTGTAAAACTATTTCCACTTTTTGTAATAATTGGGATCCCGCACCATAATGCACTACTTCCAGTGGAGTGAGCAGAATATGGAAATGTATCTAAAAAAATATCAACATTTTTAATTTTTGATAAATATTCATTGTAACTTTTTGTATATTCTAAAAATTTTATTCTTTGCTTAGGAACATTAAAATTTTTACAATTTTCTAAAATATTATACTTTGCAATATCATCTGCATAATTAAGTAATAAAATAGAACCATCCACTTTTTTTAAAATTTGCATCCATAAACTAAAAATTTTAGGATTAATTTTATAATTTTTATTAAGAGAGCAAAAAATTAAATTGACATCATTTGTTTTCAAATCTGATCTTTTAAAATTTATGTTATCAATATTTAGATCATCGTCATTAACCATAAACGAATTTGGCATAAAAATAATATTTTCTGTAAAAAATTGCCTATTTGAACTATTAACAACTGTGCTATCTGCAATTAAATAATCCATATTTTTAATCGCCGAAGTTCCAGCATATCCTAAAAAGTTTACTTGTAGTGGGGCACACCTTTGTTTAAAAATATTGAAACGATTTCCTTTAGTAAAACCCATCAAATCTATTGCAATGTCTATCTTGTTTTTTTTTGAGAGATTAACTATTTCAACATCACTCAAGTCCGAAACATTAAATATTTCTTTAATATTTTTATATTCATTTTTAATCAAATTATTATGAGAATTTGTAAAGTTAAATATATAAATATTAAATTTTTTTGTATTATGCTGTTGCAACATTTTATTTATTTGAAAAGCAACTGCATGCTTACAAAAATTACCAGAAAAGTATCCTATATTAATTTTTTCATTAGTATTTTTTTTTATATCTATTTCTTTTTTTTGAGTATTTTCAAAATCTGTATAAATTTTTGTATTAATCATTTGTATCTCGGGTGAGTCGAAAATTGATAAGGCTGCCCAGGGCGTTATAGATTTTTCGTTGTTCAAAATTTTTTTTTTAATCAATTCCATATTTTTTTCATAGTTAATCCAATTACAAATTCTATTATTTATGAAAAATATAGATCCTAAGAGGTAATTGTAATTATTATTTAACTCATAAAGTTTTATAAAAATTTCTCTTGATTTTACAAAATTTTTAATTTCTCGATAGGAAACTGCAAGAGAATACAACGTATCTTGATGAGATTGATTAAAACTCAAAGATAAATTAAAATTTTTAATCGCATCTTCCAACTTATTCATATTGTTATAGACCAATCCTTTTAAATAATAAGGCTCAAAGTTATTAGAATTAATTTTGATTGCAGAATTTAAATTTTCTAAAGCTTTCTCAAATTTATTTATCATCATAAAAGTATTACCTAACATTAAACTTAATTTAAAATTCTCCGGTTCAATTAAAAGTGCTTTATTTAAATAGCTTATTGCAATCTCAAATTTTTCCTCCTGAATAAATAAATTTGCAATATTTATTAATGGATCAATATAATTTGCGTTAATGTTATTTGCTTTTTCCCAAGAATTTTTTGCAAAATCATATTTTTTTAACTTTAAATAAACGATTCCTAAAAAATTGTATGCTTCATTTGAATTTGGGTTTGTTTCAATAAATTTTTTTAATAATTTTAATGACTCATTAAAATTATTATTTCTAAATGCCTCTACAGCTTGTTTTTCTAATGACATTTTACCTTAGAGATAATGTTGTACAACTTACTTTCAAATAAGGATATCTTTTAGTTATAATTTTCTTCATATTTTTAAAAGACTCCTTGTGAATTTTTTTTTCAATTAACGAATTAAATTTTTTATTATTATTAACAATTTTTGCTGCACCACAATCTTCATGGTTAATAACGATTAATTTGGATATTTTATGTAATTTAATTGATATGTCTAGATTATCCCAAAATGTTTTATGCCATTTTTTAAATTTTTTATTAGTTACGCCTATGGCAGAACCTGCTATTGTAAATGAACTATATTTCCCTGAAAGCTTTTTATTTTTTAAATAATTATATACTTTTTTCTGAAATCTTGGATCTATACATGAGAGGACCATTGCTTTATATTTTTTCGTCAAGGTACTAACCAACTTTCCTTTTTATTTTCAAAATCAAACTTAGCTCTTCTATGCCCTTTTGCTGCTAAATAAAGCCACTCAATAGATTTAATTTTACATTGAATAACTGTAAAATTTTTATACCCTTCTTCACTTTGTTCCATCGTGTAATCAAAATCTTCTAATTTTGAAATCATTCCTGAGGTTGGATTATTTGAAATTGTTCCAGGTGGATCATCAGTTAAATAACATCTTCTACTTATATGTTGTGTTTTTTTCCAAGAGTCCTCAGTTATAGAATTTTTATTATTAATTATACATTCTACTTTTACTCGCAATTGAATTTTTTCTTCTTTGTCATAAAAAACTAGTGATGCATTTTTGTTTTTGTTTAAAATATTTATTTTAGAAGATCTTAAATCAGTATGAAATTGTAAAAGATTATTACTTCTATCTGATTTTCTTAACACAACTATCCTACCATCAATTTCATTTTGGTCTGAACAAATAAATACAGGAATTCTAAAAGGTGAATTTCTATTTTTTACAGCGTCATCAAGCATTGACCAATACTTATTCTGAATTTCTTTTAAATCTTCATAGTATGCTGGCTGCATACAATATTACTTCCTAAATCTCTTGATTAAGCTTGAAGTATCTAATCTGTTTCCACCCATATCCTGTACTTCTGAGTAATATTTATCAACAAGTTCTGTTACAGGTAACAATGAACCATTATTTTTAGCTTCATCCATTGCGATTTTAAGATCTTTTCTCATCCAATCTACAGCAAAACCAAAATCAAATTTATCATTAATCATTGTCTTATATCTGTTTTCCATTTGCCAAGATTGAGCTGCACCTTTAGAAATAACTTCAATTACATCTTCCATATTTAATCCAGCTTTCATACCAAAATTAATACCTTCTGATAATCCTTGCACTAAACCAGCAATACATATTTGATTTACCATTTTTGCTAGTTGTCCATTTCCCGGTCCACCCAATAGTTTCATTTTCTTACTGTAACACTCAATTTTGTCTTTAGCTTTGTCAAAGTCAGCTTGATCCCCTCCTATCATTACAGTAAGAGCACCATTTTCTGCTCCAGCTTGTCCGCCTGAAACAGGAGCATCTAAGGAACCAAAACCATTTTTTTTTGCATAGTCATAAATTTCTTTTGCTATTTTTGCGGACGCAGTTGTATTATCAATATAAACTGATCCTTTTTTAATACTTTTAAAAGCTCCTTTATCACCAAAGGTCACTTCTCTTAAATCGTTATCATTTCCAACGCAGGTAAATATATACTCAGCATCTTTTGCTGCCTCTTCAGGTGTGTTGGCCAATTTACCTTCAAATTCACTAATCCATTTTTCTGCTTTTGATTTTGTTCTATTAAAAACAGTTACATTATGTCCACCTTTTGATATATAACCAGCCATCGGATATCCCATGACACCAAGACCAATGAAAGCTACGTTACAAGTCATTTAATATGTTTAAAAATTTAAGTTTAAAAGTAATTTTATTTGGTTTTATATTTACATTTTTTTCAAGTTTTGGACAGAGTTTTTTTTTAGGGTTATTTAATACTAGTATAAGAAACGAATTATCAATTACGCATGGACAATTTGGTTCAATTTATGCTTCAGCAACTTTGCTAAGTAGTTTTGTTTTAATTTGGTTTGGGAAAAAAATAGACGACATAAATATATCAAAATTTGCATTTTTTGTAATTTTATTGTTATCATTTTCTAGTTTTTTTTTTTCAACTATATCATCAACTTTTCTATTATTCTTAGCTATATTCTTTATGAGATTCTCTGGTCAAGGCATGATGTCTCACACAGCAACGACTACAGTATCAAGATATTTTACAAAATCTCGTGGGAAAGCTTTAAGCACTAGCTGGTTTGGTTTGTCTTCAGCAGAATTTATTTTACCTGTATTAATTATTTATCTTTTATCAATTTACGATTGGAAAACTATATGGAAATCTATTTCTCTAATAGTTTTAATAATTTTGCCTTTAGCTTCATATTTTTTAGTAAAGAATCTCAATTTCGAGTCTAGAGAAACAGATGGAAAAGAGAAACAAAAAGAAAAAAATATTAAAAATTGGAAAAGAATTGAAGTTTTAAAAGATTATAGATTTTATATTATTTGTGCAAATATGTTGGCTATGCCTTGGATAGCAACTGGAACTTTCGTTTATCAATCATTTATTTTAAGCTCAAAAAATTGGGGCCCTTATATAATTGCGCAATCTTTTATGGCTTACTCAATTTTGTCTGTTATAACTTTAATCATATCTGGAATTTTAATAGATAAATTTACTAGCAGAAAATTAATTGTTTATATGAATATACCTTTATTGATTTCAGTCTTTGTAATCATTTATTTTGATCAGTCTTTTACAGCTTTTATTTTTCTCGGATTAATCGGAATATCTAATGGATTTGCAAACGTACTAGGATCTTCAACATGGGCAGAAATTTATGGTGTAAAATATATTGGATCAATAAAAGCCTTAACAACTGCATTAATGGTATTTGCAACGGCATTTGGAACTGCTTTATTTGGTTATTTAATAGATAGGGGTTTTTCTATAGAGCAAATTGGAGTGATATCAGCAATATACATATCGATTTCTCTTATTTCTTTATTTTCTATAAGAGGAAAACTAAATCCTAAGTTATATAATTAAAACTTGATTTATTCCTTAACCAAGTATAAATACCTCGCATGGCTAGAGTAACAGTAGAAGATTGCATCGATAAAGTTGACAGTCCTTATGAGCTAGTGCTTGTTGCTAAAGAAAGAGCAACACAACTAAATTCAGGTCTAGAAGCAACTGTTGATAGAGATAATGACAAAAATACTGTTATAGCCCTTAGAGAAATTGCTAACGAAAATGTTAAGGTTTCAGATTTAACTGATAGTGCAGTTTATAAGTTAAGAAAACATGTGGAACAAGTTGATGAAACTTCTGAAGAGGATGAAGAAGTAGGTGATGATTTCGAAAATTTATATAAAGGTGAAATTTCAAAAAGTGGTGTTCCAATACTACCATCTAAAAGAGCTAGAAAAATACCAGAGAAAATACAAGTATCTAAAGATGATTTAAATGAATTACAAAATTCAACAGATCAAGTTTCTCAAGAAATTCCTAGCGAAGAGAGCGAAGAAGCCGAAGTCTCAATTGATGAATTAAAAGATCAAGAGACTGCCAATGCTTCAGATGCTTCCGATACAAACGATCAATAATTAATTTATATTTCTTTTAAAAAATTTCTTAATAAAATATAATAAATTCATTCATAATTTATGAAAAAATCATTGATTATTGCATGTGATGGCGAAGCGGCTAGTGGAAAAAGTACCGGAGCAAAATTAATATCAAAAAAATATAAATTACTACTTATAAACTCTGGATTACTTTATAGATATGCGAGTAAATTGATTATTGATAACAAACCTAAAAATTTAATTATGTTTTTAAATAAAAAATTTAAGAGTATTAATTATAAAAATATATCAAAATTAAATCTTCATACACAAAAAATTGATGAACATGTAGGTCCATTAGCTAAAATTAAAAATGTTAGATTGATTATGAAGAAAACACAAAAAAAATTAATTAAAAATAACAAAAGAATTTGCGTTGAGGGTAGGGACATTGCGTCCACAATATTAAAAAAAAATCCTAAATATGATATTGCATTTTACTTTAAATGTAGTCTTAAAAAAGCAAGTTATAGGAGATGGGTTGATTTAAAAAAAAAAATATCATTAAAAGAAGTTAGTAAATCTTTAAGCAAACGTACTTCAATGGATAAAAAAAGAAAGCATAGCCCACTAAAAAAAGCTAAAGATGCAATTTTGATAAGAACTGACATTTTAAATAAAAAGATGATGATAAAAAAAATGTCAGATGCTATTGAAAAAAAAATTAATTAAATTCTTTAATAATTTTTTCCCTGTGTTCGTCTAAATCTGGGATGTCTCCTCGAGTTTTTTCATCTTTATATGTGGACATTTTAATTGGATTACCAGCAAGTTTAAAATCTCCAATAACTTTATGATAAGCTTTAACGATCATATTTCTTGCCTCTACCTGAGGATTTTCAACCGCTTCTTTTATATTAAAAATTGGACCACATGGAATTTTCAAACTTTCTAAATTTTTAACCCATTCATTTGTAGTTTTATTAATAAGTTTCTGTTCTAGAATTTTTTTCAACTCATTCATATTTTCACTCCTCAAAGAATTTGATTTGTATTTTTCATCCATTATTAAATCTTTGAGATCTAAAGCATTACACAAATTTTCAAATAGTTTATCGTTACCTGCTGCAATTATTATGTAACTATCTTTTGTCTTAAAAGCTTCAAATGGAGCAATCGATGGATGACGAGATCCCATTGGTTTAGGAATTTCATTTTTAGATAAATATCTTGCAATCGCGTTTTCTAGGATTGCAATTTGACAATCTAACATTGATACGTCTATGTACATCCCCTTACCTGTTTTTTGTCTATCATATAAAGCAGCATTTATTCCTATAGCTGTAAATAATCCTGCAGTAATGTCACCAATTGATGTCCCCACTCTTGTTGGTTCTGAATTAGGTTGGCCTGTAACGCTCATTAATCCGCCCATACCTTGTACTACCATGTCATACGCTGGTAATTCTTTCAATGGACCCGTTTGTCCAAAACCTGATGCTGAAGCATAAATTAATTTAGGATATTTTTTTGAAACTTGTTTCCAACCCAAACCCCATTTCTCTAATGTTCCAGGCTTAAAATTTTCAACGAGAATGTCAGCTTTAGCTAAAATTTTTTCGAATATTTTTTTATCATCTTCATTTTTTAAATTTAAAGCAATGCTCTCTTTACCTCTATTTAAAGACATAAAATATGCAGAGTAATCTTTTACAAAAGGTCCAAACTTTCTTGAATCGTCTCCTATTTCTGGAGCCTCTATTTTAATAACCCTTGCACCTAAATCGGACAATATCATTGTGCAATAAGGACCAACCAATACTCTTGTTAAGTCTACAACTAATAAATCTTTTAAAGGACCATTCATATGCAATTTCTCTGTACTTTTAGGCAACTTGACTCTTGAGCCTAAGTTATCTTTAATACACTTTTTTTAATAACTACAGAAGGAAAAAAATGTTTAGAAAAATATCATTATATTTCACTTCATTAGTATTTCTTTTAACCACAATAGGATCTGCATATGCAGTCACTTTAAAAGCTAGTCACCAATGGCCAGGTACGCCTAGAGCTGACGGCTCATTCGATCCGAGACACGAGATGGTTCAAATAATTGCTGATGAAATGAAAAAGGCAAATGTTGGTGTAGATATAAGAATCTATCCAGCTAAATCATTATATAAACCAAAAGAACAGTGGAAACCAATGACAACAGGTCAACTGGATATTTCTGCTTTTCCATTAGCTTATGCATCTAAATTCCATCCAGAATTTGATGCCACCCTAATGCCAGGAACAGTAAAAAATCACGATCACGCATTAAGATTTAATAAAGGTCCAATGATGACTGAGATTAAAAAAATTATTAATGATGCTGGTGTTGTTGTATTATCAGATGCTTGGTTAGGTGGTGGTTTTGCATCAAAAACAAAATGTATTAAAAATCCAAGTGATGCAAAAGGTCAAGTAATGAGAGCAGCCGGCAAAGCTTTTAACCAAATGTTAGAACAAGCTGGTGCTGGAATTCAAAGTATGCCTTCATCTGAGATTTATACAGGTTTACAAACTGGTGTACTAACTGGTGCAAATACAAGTTCTGGTAGTTTTGTAAGTTACAAAATTTATGAACAGGTTACATGCGCAACACCTCCAGGTAAATTTGGTTTATGGTTTATGTACGAGCCAATTTTAATGTCAAAAATGAGTTTTGATAAATTAAATGCTAAACAACAAAAAGCTTTAATGAAAGCAGGTAAAGTTGCTGAGGAATACATGACAGCTCAAGTTGAAAACTTAGATAAAAAGTTTGAGGAAGCTTATAAAGCTGCTGGTGTCAAATTAGTATATATGGATGCCAAAGATCATGCTGCGTGGGTTGAAATTGCAAAACAATCGTCTCATAAAGCATTTGCTGAAAAAGTTCCAGGTGGCGATAAGCTAATGGAAATGGCTTTAGCAGTAGATTAAAATAATATATAAAGAACCCCTGTTTAATTTTATTAGATAGGGGTTTTTTTATGAAAAAAAAATATCTTAAATTTTGTGATTTAGTTGCAAAAGCTTGTGGTGCTTTTGCTGTTTTAGCTTTGCTTTTATCAATTTTGGTAATTGTAGAACTTGTATTTGAAAGATATTTTTTTCAAAGAGCAATCACTTGGCAAACAGAATTAGTAACAATGCTTTTAGTTGCCTCGACTTTCATAGGAAGTGCATATGTACTGAGTGAAAAGGCACATGTTAGCATGGAATGGATATATGATTTTTTATCTAATAAAAATATTTTAAGACTTAAAATATTTACCTCGCTAGTAAGCTTGTTATTTTTTTTAATTTTATTTTATTTTGGTTTTTTAATGGTTGAGGAAGCTTTTACAAAAAATTACTCAACAGGAACCGTTTGGGATCCTCCTTTATGGATACCATATTCGTCAATGATGATTGGCGCAGGACTAATGATTTTGCAGTATATTGCTGAAATTATCAAACTTACTGACGAGAAGGATACAAACTAATGGATCCATTAATAATTGCGATAATAGTTGCGGTCTTTACTTTAATAGTTTTGTTCTCCGGAATTCCAATTGCGTTTGGTCTGAGCTTTGTATCAATAGCACTTTTAGTTGCTTTTGAAGGTTTGCAGATGTTGGATGTTTTTGCTGAAACATTTTATGCAGGTCTTAATTCTTTCGTCCTTCTTTCAATACCAATGTTTATTTTGATGGGAATGGCAGTTGCTAATTCTCCTGCTGGAAAGGATTTATATACCGGATTAGATAGATGGCTTTGGAGATTACCAGGTGGGTTAGTAATTTCAAATATAGGAGCTTGTTCAATTTTTGCTGCTCTTAGTGGATCAAGTCCAGCAACTTGTGCAGCTATTGGAACAATGGGAATTCCTGAGATGAGAAAAAGAGGATATTCAGATCAAATAGCTACAGGAACCATAGCAGCAGGCGGTACATTAGGAGTGTTAATTCCACCTAGTATAGTTTTAATTGTTTATGGAATTGCTACCGGTACATCTATAGGAAGATTGTTCTTATGTGGTTTAATACCTGGATTTATGTTAGCTGGTATGTTTGCAATATGGGCACTAATACATAGTTATTTTATAGATAAGGACTCTGCAAAAGCTTTAAAAAATAGGAAACCTCCAACCCTAAAAGAAAAATTAGAAGTTTTACCAAGAATACTTCCTTTCCTAGCGATCATAGCTGGTGTTCTATATGTATTATATGGAGGTGTCGCAACGCCTTCAGAAGCATCTGGTGTTGGGGCTTTTTTAGTATTTGTATTAATTGCAGTTGTTTACAAAATTTACCAACCAAAAAAAATATGGAACATTGTTAAAGTCTCTATGAAAGAGAGTGTAATGATAATGTTCATTATTGCTGCATCATATCTTTTTGCATTCACACTTTCTCAACTTTATGTAACACAATCACTTGCACAAAGTATGGTTGAGTTAAGTTCTAATAAATGGGTAGTATTTATTTTAATAAATATATTTCTTTTAATAGCAGGATTTTTTCTACCTCCTGTTGCTGTTATTGTCATGACTTCAGCAATATTACTACCGGTTATAACAACTTTAGGTTTTGACCCTTATTGGTTTGCAATAGTGTTTACTATTAATATGGAAATAGGATTAATAACACCTCCTGTTGGATTAAACCTTTATATAATTAAAGGTATTACCCCTGATGTAAGTTTGTCAGAAATTTTAAAAGGATCTATACCATTTATGATAATAATGGCGTTAGCTATACTAATTTTATGTATTTTTCCTGAAATCGTTACTTGGTTACCTGATAAAATAATGGGTAAAGCACTTGGATATTAATAGAAAGATTAATAGAAAAATTTCTGTTGCACCTATGATGGATTGCACAGACAGACATGATAGATTTTTTTTAAGACTTATAAGCAAAAATGTAATGCTGTATTCAGAGATGGTTGCAACAAAGTCGGCAATTCATGGGGATAGAAAAAAAATATTAGGATTTAGAGAGGAAGAAAAACCTGTTGCACTGCAAGTAGGTGGTTCTGATAAAAAAGAGCTATCTGAGGTAGCTAAAATCTCAGAGGATTTAGGTTACGACGAGATAAATCTTAATCTAGGGTGCCCTAGTAAAAAAGTACAAAAAAATTCTTTTGGTGCGTGTTTAATGAAAGAACCAGATCTTGTTGCAGAATGTATTAATGAAATGTCTAATTCTTGTAAAATTCCAGTTACTGCAAAAACAAGAATTGGTTTTGATAATACTGAAGAATTTGATTATCTAAATATGTTTATCAATAAAATTAAGGACGCTGGATCATCGACTATCATTTTACATGCTAGAAAGGCTATTTTAAAAGGGTTAACACCAAAACAAAACCTTAATATTCCTAAGCTAAACTATAAAATGGTATATGAAATAAAGAAATCAAACCCAGATTTAGAAATTATTATAAATGGAGGCATTACCTCCACAGACCAAATAAAAAATCATTTACAAAATTGCGATGGTGTAATGATTGGAAGAGCTATTTATCAAAATCCTTACTTTTTAAGTGAAATAGAAAAAGAAATTTTTAACAATACTAATATTTTATCAAGAGAGGATATTGTTAAAAAACTTTTAAGTTATTTAGAAGAGGAGGTTAAAAATGGGACTAAAGTTAATCATATAATGAGACATACTGTTGGTTTGTATCATGGACAACCTGGTTCTAAAGAGTGGAAAAGATATTTAAGTGACAATATGATGGCAAGAGATTCTGATTTTCAAAAAGCAAAACACATCATGGATATTGCTCAAAATAATGAGAAAGCAAATCAAGCTTCAATTTAATGGAAAACATAGATACTAGTACAATTATAAATTTACTCACAGTTTTAGCTATTGCAGCAACTATAGCTGGCTTTATGGCAGGATTGTTGGGTGTTGGTGGAGGAATTATAATGGTTCCAGCTTTATACTATGCTTTTAGCGTACTAGATTTTGATATCTTAACGAGAATGCATTTATCAGTTGGAACATCACTCGCAATTATTATTCCAACTTCAATCATATCTACAAAAACACATATGGAATATAAAGCTGTTGATTTTAAAATGGTTAAAACTTTTGGTTTGTTAATTGTGCTTGGGGTTCTAGCGGGTACATTTTTAGCTGTTAATATGAAAACCCCAGCTTTGGTTTTATTTTTTGCCTTTTTTTCATTTTGCGTTGGCCTATTTTTTATATTTTTTAGAGATAAATTATTAGAAAATCCTAAAGAGATTTCAAAAATGGTTAAAAATATATCAGGTTTATTAATTGGATTTATATCGGTGCCATTAGGAATAGGTGGTGGTTCGTTGATGGTTCCGTTTTTAAGAACATTTGGTTATGATATCCGTACATCTATTGGCACAGCTGCTGCAGTTGGTTTTTTAATTGCTTTAACAGGAACAACAACAATGATCATTGGTGGAAATATAATTGACAATGTAAAATCTCCGTTCTCTTATGGTTATATTAATCTCCTAGGTTTTATTGTATTTGTCCCTATAACAATGATAATGGCACGAATAGGAGCTAAAGTTGTTTATAAAATAAACAAAAAATTACTTAGTAGAATATTTGGCTGTTTTTTGCTTATTGTTTCTGTTAGATCCTTCTTTGAGTATTTTAGCATAACTTAATTAAGTAGGTTTATCTGTCTTTGACGTTTATTATAAATGAATATTGGCACTTTTTTTTGTTAATTATATTTGCCGCTAGTGCTGTAGGTTTTTTTGCTGGTCTTTTTGGAATTGGCGGTGGATTAATTTCAGTTCCTTGCTTATTTTTTATATTTGAAACATTAAATTTTGATAAAAATTATTTAATGCATTTAACAGTTGGTACAGCTTTTACTATAACAATTTTTACATCGACTGTATCTGTAATGACTCATAATAAAAATAAACTTGTAGATTTCAGTGTAGTAAAAACTTTTGGTATTTTTGTTGTTATCGGAGTTTTAGCGGGCACATTTTTTGCATCAATAATGAAAACAAAAATGTTAGTTTTATTTTTTTCAGTTGTTGTATACTTTTTTGGGGCATATTTAATGATGGCTCAAGAAAAAGTTAAAAAAATTAAACCTAATTCTTCCATTACACCAAGAGTAATATTAGGCTTGTTTTCAGGCTTTGTTTCGGCACCTATGGGCATAACGGGCGCCATGATGAACGTGCCAATTCTTAGATATCTTGGTTATCCAATTAGTAAATGTATAGGTAGTGCAGCTGCAATTGGTTTCTTTATATCTTTTACAGGTTCAATAGGTTTTTTAATTTCAGGCTTTTATTTCAATGTGAATTTACCCTTCAGTATTGGTTTTATAAATATTCCTGCATTTATATTATTTGTTCCAATTACGAGTTTTATGGCAAGGATAGGCGCAAATACAGTTTATAAAATGGATAAATTAAAAGCACAAAGGCTTTTTGGAGTGTTTCTTTATGTTGTAGGAACAATATTTATATATCGTTTCTTTAATTTATAGGAGCCGACTCTTTTAAAGTAAAATATAATTCACTAACTAATTTTTTGATCGTATTCACCAATCTTACCTGTTTCTTGTAAAAGCTTATCTATGAAATAAAATATTTCTTTTTTTATTTCGTCTGAGGTTGGACTTTCAGTCACAACAACCAAAGAAGGTTTATTAGAAGACGCTCTTATCAATCCCCATGAGCCATCTTCTAATGTAAATCTAATACCATTCACAGTTAATATATCTAAAATAGTTTGACCGCTAATTTTATAATTTTCATCTTTTAATTTGTTAATTTTTATAATTATATCTTCTATAACTTTATATTTCTCATCATCTTTACAAAATGGACCCATAGTAGGACTTTGATAAGTTTTAGGCAATTTATCTATAAGAATATTTAATTTTTCAGTTTGATTATCTAATAAGTTGCAAACTTGTATTGCAGAATTTATTCCATCATCAAACCCGTAACCTAATGGATTATTAAAAAAGAAATGTCCGCTTTTCTCGAAACCCGCTATTGCTTTATCCTCGTTAACTTTTCTTTTAATATAAGAGTGTCCAGTTTTCCAATATATAGTTTTACAATTATTTTTTTTTAAAACTTCGTCATTCATAAATAACCCAGTAGATTTTACATCTACAACAAATTTAGAATTTTTATGAGTATTAGAAATATTTCTTGCAATTAATAATCCTATTTTATCTGCAAATATTTCATTACCAATATTGTCTATTACACCAACTCTATCCCCATCACCGTCAAATCCAAATCCAACATCAGCGTTATTTTCCTTTACACACTTTGCAATTTCGTGAAGCATCTTCATATCTTCAGGATTAGGATTATATCTTGGAAATGTATAATCTAAATTACAATCCAACTCTATCACTTCACAACCTATCCCTCTTAATATTTCTGGTGCAAATATACCTGCTGTTCCATTTCCACAAGCAGCAACTACCTTTAATTTTTTCTTTAATTTATTTTTACTGAGTTCATTAATATAGACTTTATTAAATTCTTTTATTTCTTCAAATTTTCCAGATCCAGTTACAAACTTTTCATTTAATACTATATCTTTCAAATCTGACATTTCATCCTTGCAGTGTGTTAAACCTTTTTCAATACCCATTTTTATGCCAGTCCATCCATTTTCATTATGACTTGCTGTTATCATAGCCACTGCATCAGAGTTTAATTTAAATTGAGAAAAATATACTGTAGGAGATAGACATAACCCAATATCTTTTACATTACATCCTGTTGATATTAGACCTTTTACAAAATTTTTTTTGACATTTTCACTGTAGGATCGATAATCATGACCAACAATCACAGTTGGATTTTTGTTTTTTTTAATGACTTGAGTACCAAATCCTTTTCCTACAGACTCGATTCCCATTTCATTAATACTTTCTGGGAATAGCCATCTTGCGTCATATTCTCTAAAACCAAAGGGGTCTATTTTCTTTTCCTTTTGCATGTTGATATTTGTATATTTTTTTAATTTTTTTATTGCATTTTTTTTTGCGTGTTCTATAAATGTTCTATTGATTTCTAATTTATATAGTGTATTACAGAAATCTACACACAACATATAGTTGTTTTACTTAATTATTGCGGTAAAATAGGGAGTTTTATGAACAAAGTACTGTCTCAGGCTATTAAGAAAGCTGTCTCTGAATATACACCTAAGGTTGTATCAGATAATAAAGTAAAAGGTCCAGATTTATTCTCATTAAATAGCAATACGGAGCTATTTCAGAATTCAAAAGGAATAACAATTAAAATTGATAGAAGTCGCGACGAGAATTTAACAGATTTTGGAAGAGCAACTTTAAGTGACAGATATCTTGGAGAAAACGAGTCGTTCCAAGATTTATTTGCGAGAGTTGCTAGTCACTATGCAGACGATAACTTACATGCACAAAGACTTTATAACTATATCAGCAACTTATGGTTTATGCCTGCAACACCTGTTTTATCTAATGGTGGAACAACTAGAGGTTTACCAATATCGTGCTTTTTGAATGAGGCAGGTGATAGTCTAAATGGTATCCTTGGTTTGTGGAGTGAAAATGTTTGGCTTGCAGCAAGAGGTGGTGGAATAGGGAGTTATTGGGGTAACTTAAGATCTATTGGTGAAAAAATCGGTAGAGTAGGAAAGACATCTGGGATAATTCCATTTATTAAAGTTATGGACTCTCTAACAATGGCAATTAGTCAAGGATCTTTAAGGAGAGGTTCTGCTGCATGTTACTTACCAATTGATCATCCAGAGATAGAAGAATTTATTGAAATGAGAAGGCCAACTGGCGGTGACCCTAATAGAAAAGCTTTAAACTTACACCACGGTGTTTTAGTTTCTGATGCATTTATGAGAGCTGTTGAACTTGATGAGCAATGGGCTTTAAAAAGTCCAAAAGATGGTGCTGTTCAATCAACTTTGTCTGCAAGAAATCTTTGGATAAGATTACTAACTGCAAGAATAGAAACTGGTGAACCTTACATAATTTATATTGATACTGTTAACAGACAAATTCCACAACACCATAAGTTAGCAGGTTTAACGGTTAAAACTTCTAATCTTTGTAGTGAAATAACTTTACCAACAGGGATAGATAAAGAAGGTAGAGATAGAACTGCAGTTTGCTGTTTATCTTCTTTAAACGTTGAGAAATACGACGAGTGGAAAGATGATGAATTGTTTGTTGGTGATGTAATGAGATTTTTAGATAATGTTCTTACAGATTTTATTGAAAATGCTCCAGAAGAATTCAGCGATGCAACATACTCAGCTCTTAAAGAAAGGAGCGTTGGTTTAGGTGTAATGGGATTGCACTCTTATTTTCAAAAGAAAATGATACCGTTAGAGTCTGTTATGAGCAAAGTATGGAATAAGCAAATTTTTGAAAATATTCAGAAAAAAGTTGATCAATCTTCGAAAGATTTAGCAGAGGAAAGAGGACCGTGTCCAGACGCTGCAGATTATGGGATAATGGAAAGATTTTCTAATAAGACTGCTATCGCTCCGACAGCTTCAATCTCAATTATTTGCGGAGGAACTTCACCAGGTGTAGAACCAATTGCAGCAAACAGCTATACACATAAAACACTCTCTGGCTCTTTTAATGTTAGAAATAAATATCTTATGAAATTATTAGAAAAATACGGGAAAAATGATGACGAAACATGGTCTAGTATTACTACTAACCAAGGTTCGGTTTCTCATTTAGATTTTTTAACTCAAGAAGAAAAAGATGTGTTCAAAACTGCTTTTGAGTTGGACCAAAGATGGCTTGTTGATTTAAGTGCAGATAGAACACCTCATATTTCGCAAGCACAGTCTATAAACTTATTTTTACCTGCCGATGTACATAAAAGAGATCTTCATCAAATCCACTTTCAAGCATGGAAGAAAGGATTAAAGAGCCTTTATTATTGTAGGTCAAAATCAATACAAAGAGCTGAGAATGTTAATGACGCAAATTCAACCGACATCACAGCAAATGTATACAAATCTAAAAACAAACAAACACAAGAAGAAGAAAATAAATATGAGGAGTGTCTATCATGTCAGTAGTAGAGAAAGCTAACAAGGAAATAATTCAACCAAAAAAAATGGGTCTTTTAGTTGAAAACCCAGTCTATAAACCATTTAGGTATCCATGGTGCTATGATGCATGGTTAACCCAACAAAGAATTCATTGGTTACCAGAGGAAGTGCCACTAGGAGATGATGTGAGAGATTGGCAAAAGAATTTATCTGGACCAGAAAAAAATTTAGTTACTCAAATATTTAGATTTTTTACTCAGGCAGACGTCGAAGTAAATAATTGTTACCTAAGACATTACACCTCTGTGTTTAAACCAACAGAAGTTCTAATGATGATGACAGCCTTTGCAGCAATGGAAACAGTTCATGTTGCAGCTTACTCACATTTGTTAGATACAATCGGAATGCCTGAGTCAGAGTATTCAGCTTTTATGAAGTATAAAGAAATGAAGGACAAATACGATTACATGCAAGGCTTTAATGTAAAATCAAAAGAAGATATTGCAAAAACTGTTGCAGTCTTCAGTGCATTCACAGAAGGTTTACAATTGTTTGCAAGTTTTGCAATTCTTCTAAATTTCCCAAGACATAACAAGTTAAAAGGAATGGGCCAAATAGTAACTTGGTCAGTTAGAGATGAAACACTTCACTGTAACTCTATGATTAGAATTTTTAAAGAATTTATCAAAGAGAACCCAGAAATTTGGACACCAAAACTTAAAAAAGAACTTTATGAAGCCTGCAGAACAATTGTTGAGCATGAAGATGCCTTTATTGATTTGGCTTTTGAAATGGGTCCAATGGAAGGTTTAACAGCTCAAGAGGTAAAAGATTACATTAGATTTATTGGTAATAGAAGATTATCTCAGCTAGGTTTAGAACCAATCTACGACGTTCAAAAAAATCCATTAACTTGGTTAGACACAATGTTAAATGCAGTTGAGCACATGAACTTCTTTGAAGGAAGAGCAACTGAATACTCAAAGGCATCTACACAAGGTAACTGGATAGACGCATTTAGTTAATCGGTGGTTGTAAGTCCTTGTATCAGCATATGTAAGACAGATCCTGATACAGGATATTGCTATGGCTGCGGAAGAACTAACACAGAGAAAATTAAGTGGAAATCCGAAGATGCTACTGAAGATTGGAAGAAACAAAACCTTAAAGAAATAGAAAATAGATTAAGTGGGTGGCAACTAGAAAGTTTTATAAAATCATATAAGTGTAAAGTTGAAGAGGGAATATCACTATATAAAAAAGCTACCTTAAAAAAATAGACTATATATTTAATCGAGAAATAGTCATAATATCTATCACTTATGAAATTTGGATTAGTCGTATTAGGAGCTCATATTGGAATTCATATAAAAGACGAAATTTCAAAAATTAAAGATAGTTCAATTTTATTAGTTGAACCCGTTCCTCACAATATCAGAGCCATTAATGAGAATCTAAAAGAATTTAAAAATATTTATTTAGAACCAGTTGCAGTAGCAAGTGTGAGAGAAACAAAAGACTTCTTTTTTGTAAAAGCAACATCAATAAACAAACTTAAAAAACATTGGGCGAGCGGTATAGGATCGTTTAATAAAAATCATTTATTAAATCATAGGACTAAAAGATTTTTAATCGAGGAAGATGATATTGATAAAATACCAATTAAAACTATAAAATTTGAAGATTTGATTGAGAAATATTCTATTACTGAAATTGATAAAATATTAATTGATATAGAGGGGTACGAATATGAAATATTAAGAGATATGGATTTAAAAAAAGTCCGAATAAATAGTATATTATTTGAGTACAAACATTTTGATGGGTATCAAAAAACTGGAGAAAAGTTAGAGGAGATACTTAAAAAATTTGAGGAAAATAATTATAAGACTTCAAAGGTTGATGAAGAGAATATTTTAGCAATCAAACATTAATTATCTATTTTTTAATTCCGAAACATGTCTATGTTTACTGCCATTGTAAGCCGCTAAAGGTCTTATAAGTTTATTGGTCGATAATTGCTCTATTACGTGTGCAGACCATCCTGTTATTCTTGAAATCACGAAAATAGGTGTAAAAAAATCAGTGTCAAAACCCATCAAGTGATATGTAGGACCAGTAGGATAATCAACGTTTGGATGAATATTTTTTCTATCAATCATGACTTTTTCCACAATATCATAAATTTTTTCAAATTTTTTATCTTTTTTAATTTTAGCAACTTTAGAAAAGTATTCTCTCATAGTAGGAACTCTTGAATCTCCACTTTTGTAAACTCTGTGACCAAAACCCATAACAACTTCTTTGTTATCTAATGCTTTATTAATCCACTTTAAAGCATTCTCAGGTCTTTTAATTCTGTTCATCATATGCATCACCTCTTCATTTGCACCACCATGTAGAGGACCTTTTAAGCTTGCAATAGCTCCAGTTATTGCCCCATGAATATCTGATAGACTGCTAGTAATTGTTCTTGCAGTAAAAGTAGATACGTTAAAACTATGTTCAGCATATAATATTAATGAAACATCAAATGCTTTTACAATATCTTCATTTGGAACTTTACCAAAGCACATATAAAAAAAGTTCTCTGAAAAAGACAGATTTTTTTTTGGAGATATAATTTTTTTTCCTTTTCTTGATCTATAGAAGGCTGCTAAGGCAACAGGAGTTTTTGCAAAAATTCTCATTACTTTTCTCATGTTTGCTTTAGGAGAATTATCTTTGGTTTCTTTATCCTCAAGCCCCATAATGCTCACAGCTGTTCTAGCTACATCCATTGGATGAGCTTTTTTTGGGAAGTTTTTAATATCTTGTAAGAGAGTTTTAGAAAGATTTCTCTCTTTTCTTTCTTGTCTCTCAAAATCCTTTAATTGTTTTTTATTAGGAAGTTCACCATTTAATATAAGATATGCAACTTCTTCGAACTTACATTTTTCACAAAGATCTTGTGCAGCATATCCCCTATAAGTTAAAGAGTTTATTTCTGGCATTACTTTTGATACCGAGGTCTCATCTACAGTAACCCCCATTAAACCTTTTTTAATGTCTGCATCCATCATTCGTGTCCCTCAGTACTAAAATTATAAATTTTTTTGTCTAAAGAATTATATTTTTCGTAATCAACCAGTTTGTATAATCTTTTTCTTGTTTGCATTTTATCAATTAAATTATTTTGATGTCCATCGTCAAAAATAGCACGCAATCCATCCTCAACACTTTTCATTGCAAGTCTTTGTGTTGTTACTGGATAAATCACTATATTAAACCCCAAATTTTCTAAAACTTTATAATCTAATAATTTAGATTTTCCAAATTCTGTCATATTTGCTAATAAATATGCATCCAAGGATTTTCTAACAGTTTCGAATTCTTTCTCATCCTTTAATGCTTCTGGAAATATAATTTCGGCACCCGCGTCAATATATGCTTTACATCTATCTATCATTTTATCTAAGCCTTCAACTGACCTGGCATCTGATCGAGCAATGATTTTAAAATTTTTGTCTTTTCTTGCTTTTACACATTCTTTAATTTTTTTTACCATTTTCTTTTGAGTAATAATTTCCTTATTATCTAAATGACCACATCTTTTTTGATCTATTTGATCCTCAATGTGAACTGCTGTTATTCCAAATTTTTCAAAAGTTTTTATAGTTTTAGAACTATTTTTAAATCCAGTATCAATATCTACAATGGTAGGAAGATTTGTAACTCTAGCTATCTGCTTTGATCTGTTGCTAACATCTTCTAAAGAAGTTAATCCAATGTCTGGATAGCCAAGATCATTAGACATCACCGCACCAGAAACATATGTTGCATCATAACCAATTTCCTCAATTAGTTTCGCAGTTAGTGGATTATAAGCTCCAGGAACTCTTAAAATTTTTCCAGATTTTATCTTTTTTACAAAATCTTTTCTTTTTTGTTTTGCTGTTTTTTTAATGAAATGCATTAAAAGATACCTATTTTTGTATTCCTCATTAGTTTAGATTTGTTTATATCAATATTTAATTTTTTTAATTGGCCAGGTTTTATTTCTTTTAATTTTTGGACATCTTTTAAAAATCTTTCACTCTCCTCATTTGATATTATATTTTTTGTTAAAATTTTAAATTTATTAATATAATTTTCTCTTTTAAATGGCCTAGCACCATATGGGTGTGCATCCGCTCTCTCTAATTCCTCTATATATTTTTCACCATTATTCATAGTTACGATTACTTTAGCTCCAAAACATTTCTTTTTAGGATTTGGATCATGATACTTTTTTGTCCATTTTTTATCTTCATGTGTCTTAATAGATTTCCAGAGTTTAATAGTACTTTTTTTGTTAGCTCTTGATTTGCTATAGGATTTTACATGATGCCAGTTAGCATCCTCTAATGCTACCGCAAAGATATACATAATTGAGTGATCTAATGTTTCTCTACTAGCATTAGGATCCATTTTTTGAGGATCGTTTGCACCTGTTCCAATAACATAATGTGTATGATGACTAGTATAAATATCAATTTTTTTTATATTTTTTAGATTATCAATTTTTTTATTTAATTTTTTTGCAATATCTATAATCGCTTGAGCTTGATACTCTGCTGAATATTCTTTTGTGTATGTTTCAAGAATTGCTTTTTTTGGCTCTTTAGCTTTTGGTAGAGGAACTTTATATATTGCTTTTTTTCCGTCTAAAATTCTTGCAATAACGCTGTCTTCACCTTCGTAAATCGGACTTGGAGCACCTTCACCCCTCATTGCTCTATCTATTGCTTCTATTGCAAGTTTACCTGCATGAGCTGGAGCAAATGCTTTCCAACTTGAAATTTCTCCTTTTCTTGATTGTCTGGTTGATATTGTTGTGTGTAATGATTGTTGAATTGCTTGATAGACTGTTTCTGTATTTAATTTTAGCATAGTTCCAATCCCCGCTGCAACACTTGGACCTAAATGGGCGATATGATCTACTTTATGTTTATGTAAACAAATTCCTTTTACAAGATTAACTTGAACCTCATAAGAGGTAATTATTCCTTTTAATAAATCTAAACCACTTTTCTTTTTTTGTTGAGCAACAGCTAAAAGTGCAGGAATATTATCGCCAGGATGACTATAATCTGCTGCTAAGAATGTATCGTGAAAATCAAGTTCCCTAACTGCCGTACCATTTGTCCAAGCGCACCATTCACTATCAAAGAGATATTTAGAACTAACTCCAAAAATAGTTGCACCATTTTTTCTAGGATGTTTTAAAGCCATTTCCCTTGAGGCTATAACTGATTTTCTATTTAATGAGGCAATAGCAACCGAGGCATTATCAATAATTCTGTTGATAGCCATTTCAATTGAATTATTATTTAATTTTGCATTGTCAGTGGCAATTTCTGCAATTTTCCAGGCAAGCTGCTTTTTTTTTTGTAAATAAATTTTGGATGGATAAACTTTTATATTATGAATTATCAATTTAACTCCTTGAAAGATATTACTAATAAATAATTATTTATCCAATACAATCAAAATAGCTGTAATTAAAAGCAAAAATGCTAAAAAATACTCAATTAATACTTTTATTTTATTGTTCTTCACTAAATTTTTAATTGCAGAACCAAATGCTGCCCATGGTGTAATTGAAATCGGACAAATTAAAAGAGCTACAATGCTAATAAACAGAATTGAAAATATTAAACTACCGTCTTTTGGTAAAAAACCTGATGCAGCCATACTTGAAATTGTCCATGCTTTAGGATTAACAATTTGAAAAAGTGCAGCTTCATAAAATTTTAGAGGTTTAGAACCATCTTCTTTAATTTTGCTAAATGATCCAATTATTTTGTATCCGAGATATAATAAGTAAATTGCACAAATAATTTTTAAAATGTTTTGTAGGTTTGGAAAAACTTGAAATATTTTACCTAAACCAAAGCAAACCAAAATTAATTGAGTAACATGCCCAATGGTTATTCCAGAAATATGTGGAATAGTTTTATTAAAACCAAATTTTAATCCTGATGCAAGAACCATAGCATTATTTGGTCCTGGAGTAACATACATTACAAAGTAGTAACTTATTAAAGCAATTAAAATATTAAAATCAATCATTTAAATATTTTGAAACTATTTTTTCGAGACCTACAAAATCTTTAATTAGATGATTATGATATATTTGATCAATTTTTTTTTCAGTGTAACCGTCCTCTACTAATATCATTGGTACCCCAGCAGATTTGGCTGCATCAGCATCATTTTCACTGTCTCCAATCATAATTGTCTTTCCGATATCTCCACCCATTATTTCAACCATGTTTGTTATGTGTCTTGGATCTGGCTTGCAAAAATCAAACGTATTACCGCCGGCAACATACTCAAATAAATCATAAATATTTATTTTTTTTAATAGTTCTATTGCAATATGTTCTTGTTTATTCGTACAAACACCCATTGATATGTTATTGGATTTTGCCCATAACAAAAAGTTTTCTACTCCTTTTAACAACTTTGTCTCGACTACTAAGTTATTTTCATAAAATTTTAGAAATTCTTTAGTCATATCTTTTTTTATCTTTTCATTAGATATTTTAGATAATTCTTTTCTAGCCGAGCCCCATATTGATCTGCCAATCATGATAGCAGCACCTTTTCCTGCCAAGTTTCTAATCTCATCTATACTTTTTGATGAATAGCCAAATTTATTCATTACATGGTTGTGAGCTTTTATAAGATCTGGTGCAGTATCTGCCAAAGTTCCGTCAAGATCAAATAAAATTGTAAATTTTTGTGCCATAAAAAAGTATTATTAAGAAATAATTTGTGACTTAAATTACTTATTTACTTAACTATAAGCCAAATAGCAAATGAAACAAAATAATTTAAAAAAACAACAAGAAACGTTAAGAAAAAAATTTTTAAAAAAAGGTGTTAAAATGATTTCACCTGAAACTATTTTTTTTTCTAAAGATACTAAGATTGGTAAAAATGTTACAATAGACCCTTATGTTGTAATTGGAAAAAGGGTAAATATAAAGAATAATGTAAAAATTTATTCTTTTTCACATTTAGAAAATACAAAGATAGAAAATAATGTTACTGTAGGACCATACGCAAGGTTAAGACCAGGAACAAAACTGTTATCTGGATCAAAAGTTGGAAATTTTGTTGAAGTAAAAAAAAGTACAATCGGTAAAAGCTCTAAAGTTAATCATTTATCTTACATAGGAGATTCAAATTTAGGCTCAAAGGTTAACATTGGAGCTGGAACTATTACTTGTAATTATGATGGTGTTAAAAAATATAAAACTAATATTAAAAATAATGTATTTGTAGGATCAAATACTTCATTAGTTGCACCAGTTACTTTAGAAGAAAATAGTGTTATAGGAGCAGGTTCGGTAATTACAAAAAGAGTAAAAGCAAAATCCCTTGCACTAACTAGAGCTAATCAACAAGAAACTAAAAATTATAAAAGAAAGAAAAAATAGAGCATGTGTGGAATAGTAGGAATAGTAAGCAATAAATCTGTATCCTCAAGTATTATTAATGCTCTTAAAAAGTTAGAGTATAGAGGATATGACTCTGCAGGAATATCTACTTTGAATAATGGATTTATTGATGAAAAAAAGTGTTCCGGAAGAGTTGAAAATTTAGAAAAAATTTTATTTCAAAATCCTTCAATAGGGGATTTGGGTATAGGACATGTCCGTTGGGCTACACACGGTGTACCAAATCAAATTAATGCACACCCACACTCAACAGATCAGGTTTCTGTTGTTCATAATGGCATTATCGAAAATTCAGATAAATTAAAAAAAGAATATGAAGCTAAAGGTTATAAATTTAAATCTCAAACAGATACCGAGGTTATAACTATAATTCTTACAGACTTCCTTAAAACTGAAAATCTTGTAGACAGTGTATATAAAACTTTAAATAAATTAATTGGAAGTTTTGCATTAGGTGTAATTTTTAAAAATTATAAAAATTTAGTTGTAGGGGCAAGAAGAGGAAGTCCTTTAGCAGTTGGATATGGGCATAATGAAAATTTTATTGGCTCAGACTCATATGCTCTAAAAACTATGACGAATAAAATATCTTACTTAGATGATGGAGACTTTTGTCTTTTATCAAAAGAAAAAGTTGAATTTTATAACTGTGATAAAAAGAAAATTAATAAAGAAGTTTTTGAGTTGTCAAACGAAGACAATATTGTTGATAAGGGTGATTTTAAAGATTTTATGTCTAAGGAAATCGACGAGCAAAATCTTACAACCAAAAAATGTTTAAACGAATATTTAGATAAATCTAGAAATGAAATTAACATTTACAATATTCCAATAGATCCTAATAAAATAAATAAAATTAGACTTATTGGTTGTGGCACAGCCTACCACTCTTGTATGATGGCTAAATATTGGATAGAAGAATTTACATCAATAGACGTAGAAGCTGATATTGCCTCAGAATTTAGATACAGAAATGTTAAGTTAAATAAAAATGAGTTATATATATTCGTTTCACAGTCCGGTGAGACGGCAGATACATACGCAGCTCTTGAAAAATGTAAAAAAAATAATGTAAAAACTTGTGGAATTGTTAATGTTGTAGAAAGCTCAATAGCGCGGCTTTCTGATTTCGTCTTACCAATTCATGCAGGTCCTGAAATAGGTGTAGCATCTACAAAGGCATTCATAGGCCAAATGTTAGTTTTACTTTTATTGACATTAAAAATTTCAAAAGACAGAAAAGACATAGATCCTGATGTTTTTAAACAGTTGATAGATGATATTATAAATTTACCTGATTTAATTAAAGAGACCTTATCAAAACAAAAAGAAATACAAGAGATTGCAAGAGATTTTATTAATGCAAAAGGTACGATGTATCTTGGTAGAGGATATTCCTATCCAATAGCTATGGAGGGAGCATTAAAGCTAAAGGAACTTTCTTATATACATGCTGAAGGTTATGCAGCAGGTGAAATGAAACATGGACCTCTTGCTCTTATAGAAGATGGCATGCCGATAGTAGTGCTAGCCCCAAAAGACAGATACTTTGAAAAAACAATTTCCAATATGCAAGAAGTTATAGCAAGGGGTGGTAAAGTCCTGATGATAACAAACGATAAATCAAAAACTTTAAGTGAAAACATAAGGTTTAAATTTGAACTTCCAGATTTTCAATCACATATCAGCGCTTTCCTACTAACTATACCTATTCAATTTTTAGCCTACCATGTTGCTTTATTAAAGAATTGTGACATTGATAAACCTAGAAATCTCGCCAAATCTGTAACAGTTGAATAAAAATAAAACTTTGATAAAACAATCACGAGTTGAACATGAAAAATTGGAAAACAAATAGCTGGAAAAAACACCCTGTAAAGCACATTCCTTCTTATAAGGATGAAAAGGAACTTAATATGGTTTTAAATAAATTAAAATCATCACCACCCTTAGTTTTTGCAGGAGAAACTAGACACTTAAAAGATCAGTTAGCTAATGTAGTAGATGGAAAAGCTTTCCTTTTACAAGGAGGAGACTGTGCTGAAAGTTTTGCTGAATTCCATCCAGATAACATTAGAGATACTTTTAAAGTAATTTTGCAAATGTCATTAGTGTTAACTTATTCTGCGTCTTTGCCTGTCGTTAAACTAGGAAGAATAGCTGGACAATTTTCTAAACCAAGAAGTGCTCCAACCGAAAAACAAGGAGATAAAGAACTCCCGAGTTACCTTGGAGATAATATTAACAGTATAGAGTTTGATGAAAAATCAAGACAACCAGATCCAAAAAGATTATTTAGAGCATATTCGCAATCTGCATCAACTTTAAACTTGTTAAGAGCTTTTTCGAACGGTGGATTTGCAGATTTGAAAAAAGTTCATCTTTGGAATTTAGGCTATATAAAAACAAGTCCTCAAGCAAAAAAGTTTAAAGAATTAGAAGATAAGATTGCTGATGCATTAGCTTTTATGGAAGCTTGCGGTATTACACCTGAATTTAATAGAAGGTTGTACACAGTAAATTTTTGGACTTCACACGAAGCTTTGCATTTACCATTTGAAGAAAGTATGACCAGAATTGACTCTACTACTGGAGAATATCATGATACATCAGCACATTTTGTTTGGATCGGAGACAGAACTAGACAAATAGATGGTGGGCATGTCGAATTTTGTAGAGGTATAGAAAATCCTATTGGCATAAAATGTGGGCCTACATCTAAAGCTGATGAAATAGCTAAAATTTGTGAAAAAATTAATCCAAAAAATGAAAAAGGAAAAATTACTTTAATATCAAGATATGGACATGACAAAGTGGGTAAATTTTTACCCAAATTGATAAGAGGTATTAAAAAAGAGGGATTAAACGTTATTTGGTCATGCGATCCCATGCATGGAAATACTTTAGTTTCTACAACTGGTTTTAAGACAAGACCATTTAATAATGTTGTAAATGAAGTTAAAAATGTTTTTGAAGTTCATCAAAGTGAAGGATCTTATGCGGGAGGTCTACATATTGAAATGACTGGTCAAAATGTGACTGAGTGCACCGGTGGTGCCAAAAATATATCTGATCAAGATCTATCCAGCAGATATCACACACATTGCGACCCTAGGTTAAATGCAGATCAAGCATTGGAATTGGCGTTTTTAATTTCAGACGAAATTAAAAAGAATTCAAATTACGCAAAAAATATTATTAAAGCGGCTTCTTAAAAGCCTAATTTAAAACAATAATTAGGTATGACTATTATTTCTATACAATATTTATATAAAGTGACTATATCTTAAATATGGACAAAAAACTTAAAATTGCTCTCGCACAATTGAACCCACTTGTTGGTGATGTTTCTGGTAACATTGATAAATTAATATCTATCAGAGCAGGATTAAAAGATGATGTAGATATTTTAGTAGCTCCTGAACTTTATGTATCTGGATATCCAATTGACGATTTAGTTTTAAGAGAAGATTTTTTAAATTTAGTTGAGAAAGAAATAAATAAACTTGCTGACAGCACAAAAGATAAAAAATCTGCAGTAATTGTAGGCGCACCTAGAAAGGATAATAATAGTATTAAAAATTCAGTATTTGTTATTGAAAATGGTAAAATAATTTCAATTAAAGATAAATATGAGTTACCAAATACAGGAGTATTTGATGAACAAAGAATATTTAAACAAGGGTCATTAGAAGATTGCGTAGATATTAAAGGAGTTAAATTTGGTTTGCCGATTTGTGAAGATATATGGGAAAAAACTGTTTTAGAAAAATTAACAAAATCAGGTGCTGAAATAATAATAGCAATTAACGCCTCACCATTTACAGTTTCAAAAAATGAAGAGAGAGAAAGTGTTACTAAGCTTCGAGTTAAAGAAACAAAACTTCCAATAGTATATCTGAATAGAACAGGGGGGCAGGACGAACTTATTTTTGATGGCTCGTCATTTGCATTAAACGATGATGGAAAAAAATTTTATAATTCCTCAGAATTTAAAGAGGAAACGGCTCAAATTAGTTTTCAAAAAACTAACGGTAAATGGGCTGGACAAGGAAATTTAAATAATAGTTCATCTTCTACAGAGAGATTGTATAAAGCTTTAGTCTTAGGGCTTAGAGATTACGTTAATAATAATAAATTTCCTGGTGTGGTATTAGGATTATCAGGGGGAGTAGACTCTGCTTTGGTAGCAGCCGTTGCTACAGATGCTTTTGGACCAGATCTAGTTCAAGCAATAATGTTGCCGAGTCCATTCACAGGAAATGAGAGTTTAAATGATGCTAAGGAAGCTGCTGAATTATTAAAAATAAAATATTCTAATTTAAAAATAAGTGAAGCAATGAAAATTGTTGAAAGTATCTTAGGTGATTTTAAAGGTCCAAAATTTGAGCCAGGTATAACTGAAGAAAACATTCAATCCAGATTAAGGGGTTTGCTGTTAATGGCTTTATCAAATAGATATGGTTATATGGTGTTAGCGACTGGAAATAAATCTGAATATGCAGTTGGATATTCGACACTTTATGGTGATATGTGTGGTGGATATGCTCCAATTAAAGATGTATGGAAAACAGATGTATTTAAACTGTGCAATTGGAGAAATGAAAATTACTCAGATTTATTTAAAGGTCCAAAAGGAAAAGTAATTCCTGAAAATATAATTAGTAAAGCTCCTACGGCAGAGCTAAGAGATAATCAAAAAGATACAGATAGTTTGCCTGAATATAATATTCTAGATGAAATTTTAAAAGGTCTAGTCGAAGATGAAATTTCTGTAGAGAAAATTGTCTCAAAAGGATTTGATAGAAAGGTTGTAGAGAAGACTGCTCAACTTTTAGCAAGATCAGAATATAAAAGATTTCAAGCAGCTCCAGGTCCGAAAGTTACCAATAAAGCTTTTGGTAGGGATAGAAGATTCCCACTAACAAGTGGATTTAGGAATTGGAATTAATGAATAAAGAAATAATTTTATCGAACAGCCTTGGTAACAAAAAAGAGATATTTGAGCCTTTAGATAAAAAAAATATTGGAATGTATGTTTGTGGACCAACAGTTTATGATGATCCACATATAGGAAATGCAAGACCCATAGTTATTTTCGATTTACTTTTTAAAGTACTTAAATGTAAATACGGAAAAGAGTTTGTCACCTATGTAAGAAACATTACTGACATAGACGATAAAATTATTAACTCATCAAAAGAAAAAAATATTTCAATTTCTGAATTAACCGAAAAAATTACTAAAACTTTTCATGATGATTGTAATTATTTAAATTGTGAGACACCAACTCACGAACCAAAAGCAACCGAAAACATTAAATTAATGATTGAAATGATAGAAGAATTAATTAGCAAGGAATATGCATATGAAAGTGAAAAACATGTGTATTTTAAAGTTAAAAATTTTAAGGATTATGGAAAGCTCTCAAACAAAAAATTAGAGGATCTTATAGCTGGATCTCGAGTAGATATATCAGAGAAGAAACATAACCCAGAAGACTTTGTTTTATGGAAACCTTCAAAAGAAAATGAACCTTATTGGTCATCTCCATGGGGAAATGGAAGACCTGGGTGGCATTTAGAGTGTTCTGTAATGTCTAAAAAATATTTAGGCGAAACATTTGATATTCATGGCGGGGGAAGAGATTTAATTTTTCCTCATCACGAAAATGAAATAGCACAATCGGTTTGTGCAAATAATAAAAAATTTGCGAATTATTGGGTTCATAATGGTTTTATAACTGTTTCAAAAGAAAAAATGTCAAAGTCACAAGGCAACATTCTTAAAATTGACAGCTTAAAAAATAAATATAATGGTCAAGTTTTGAGATTAGCTCTGATGAGCTCACATTATAGGCAGCCTTTAGATTGGAATGATCAATTAATGGAAGAATGTTATAAAACCTTAGATAAATGGTACTCTTGTTATCTTAAATTAGAAAAAAAAGTTTTAATCGCTGATGATGATTTATTACCATTATATGACGATTTGAATACCCCGGGTTATATATCTGTACTTCATAAATTATTTGATAAAGCAAAGTCTGGAAACCAACAAGACAAAGAAAAGTTTGTAGCAGGATGTAATTTTGTTGGTCTTTTAGAGCAGAGCAAAGAGGAATGGTTATCATTTAAAAAAGGTAAAATAAAAATTTCTGATGAGGAAATAAACTTATTGATTAATAAAAGAAATGAAGCAAGGAATTCTAAAAATTACGATTTAGCTGATAAAATTCGAAATGAACTTTTAGACAAAGGTGTTTTAATTGAAGATAAAGATGGTAAAACAATTTGGAAAATTAAATGAGTAAAGAAAGATTATACATATTTGATACAACTCTTAGAGATGGTGCGCAAACACAAGGGGTACATTTTTCTATAGATGAAAAAACTAAAATTGCCCATGCACTAGATAATTTAGGTGTTGATTATATTGAGGGAGGTTGGCCTGGGGCTAATCCATCAGATACAGAATTTTTTCAAAAAGGCCTTAACCTTAAAAATTCTACCTTCACAGCTTTTGGAATGACAAAAAAAACAGGAAGAAGCGCTGAGAATGATCCAGGATTATCTGCAATACTAAATTCTAATACAAATGCTGTATGTTTAGTTGGAAAATCTTGGGATTTCCATGTTGATGTCGCTTTAGGAATTTCAAATGAAGAAAATTTGGAAAATATAAAAGAAACTACAAAACATTTTGTTAAAAATAATAAAGAATTCATGTTTGATGCCGAGCATTTCTTTGATGGATATAAATCAAATCCAAAATATGCATTAGATTGTATCAAAGCAGCATATGACAATGGAGCTAAGTGGATTATTTTATGTGATACTAATGGCGGAACTTTGCCTCATGAAGTAACCGAGATAGTAAAAGAAGTCACTAATCACATACCTGGAGAAAACTTAGGTATTCATGCACATAACGATACTGGAAATGCAGTTGCAAATTCAATTGCAGCTGTTTTGTCAGGAGCAAGACAGGTTCAAGGGACAATAAACGGTTTAGGTGAAAGATGTGGTAACGCTAACTTAATGTCTCTAATACCAACATTTCATTTGAAAAAGGAATTTTCAGATAAATTTGAGATTAATATTAAGAATAAAAATATTAAACATATAACTCAATGTTCAAGGTTACTTGATGAAATATTAAATAGGAAACCAAATAAACATTTACCTTATGTAGGTGCTGCCGCTTTTTCACATAAAGGTGGATTACATGTTTCAGCTGTTCAAAAAGATCCAAAAACATACGAGCACATTAATCCTGAGGATGTTGGTAATAATAGAAACATTGTCGTTTCAGATCAATCAGGTAGATCGAATATAATGTCTAGACTTAAAACTATTGGAATTGAAATTTCAGAAAATGATCCAAAGATAAAGAAACTCTTAGAAGAAGTAAAAGATAGAGAATTTATAGGATATAGTTATGATGGAGCAGATGCATCATTTGAGCTTTTAGCTAGAAGAATCATTGCAGAAATACCAAGGTATATTTCAATTAAAGAATATGATGTATCCGTTACAAAAAATGATTTAGATAAAATCGTTTCAAAGGCTAAAGCAAAATTGGAAGTGGATGGAGAAAAAATTATTTGTGAAGGCGAGGGTAATGGACCAGTTCATGCCTTAGATAACGCCATTAGAAATAATGTTGATAAATTAGATAAATATGCTGATTACTTGAAAGACTTAAAACTTGTTGATTACAAAGTAAGAATTTTAAATACAGGTACAGAAGCTGTAACAAGGGTATCCATTGAAAGTACTGACTCAAAAGGTAAAAACTGGTTCACTATAGGTGTTTCTCCTAATATTATAGAGGCTTCATTTAGAGCGTTGATAGACAGTTTGGATTATAAATTATTTAAAGATAATGCTCCTGCTAGCAATTAATGTCATTTAATAATATTTTTTTTATTCTAAATAAACCTCAATTATCTGAAAATATTGGTGCATGTGCACGTGCAATGAAAAATTTTAATTTTTCAAATCTTATTATAATCAATCCTAAACCAAGTTTTCCTAATGATAAAATTTTTGCTACTTCTGTAGGTGCAAAAGAAATAATACAAAAAGCAAAAGTTTACAATAATTTTGAAGATAGCCTATCTAATTTTGATTATTTGATAGCAACATCATCAAGATTTAGAAATAAAAATTTAAAACATATTAATTTAAATGAATTAAAAAAAATAAAATTAAACAAAAAAATAGGATTTATTTTTGGTTCTGAAGCATCAGGTCTTTCTAATAATGAAATAAGTTATGCAAACTGTACTATGAATATTCCTTCAAATAAAAATTTTAAATCTTTAAATTTATCACACAGCTTAATAATAGTTTGCCAAAATCTTTTCAATTTAATTAATAAAAAAGAAATTACTTACAAAAAATCAAACAAAATTGAAAAAGCTTCAAAAAAACAAATAAAGATAATGATGGATTTGTGTATTAAAAACTTAGATAAAATTAATTTTTTTACGCCAAAAGAAAAAAAAGCCATTATGTTGGAAAATTTAAGAAATATTTTTTACAGAAATGATCTTTCTGAAAAAGAAACTCGCATATTATCAAGTGTATTCGCATCTTTATCGAAAAAAAAGGTTGATTGACAAAATTATGCTTAAGTTTATAAACCCCACTACTAAATGACAAAAAGACTAAATTCTAAACATAAAGTTGATAGACGACTTAAAGTGAACCTATGGGGACGACCAAAGAGTCCATTTAATACAAGAGCTTACCCTCCAGGACAGCACGGACAATCAAAAAGCGCAAAACCATCTGATTATGGTGTTCAGTTACAAGCTAAACAAAAATTAAAATCATACTATGGCAACATGAATGAGAGACAATTTAGAAATGCATATAAAAAAGCCATAATGAAAAAAGGTGATACTGCTGAGAACCTTATTGGACTATTAGAAAGAAGACTTGATGCTGTAATTTATAGGTCAAAATTTTCAAATACAATTTTCTCTTCTAGACAATTAATTAACCACGGTCACGTCAAAGTTAACGGGAAAAAAGTTGATATATCTAGTTACCAAGTAAAAGCTGAAGATAGTATTGAAATAAGAGATAAATCAAAACAATTAGCTATTATAGACATAGCAATGGCAAATAAAGAGAGAGATGTACCAGAATATCTTCAAGTAGATGAGAAAAACAAAAAAGTTAAATTTGTAAGGGTTCCAAAGTTTGAAGAAGTCCCGTATCCAGTGACTATGGAACCTAATTTAGTCATCGAATATTATTCAAGATAATCTATAATGTGCTATTATTGCACAATTAATATCAAAATTTTAAAATGAGGTTAGATGAGAGTTTTATTAAGAAAATTTTTAATATCTACTCTAGTCTTAAATTTTATTATCTTATGTTTGCTCATAAGTGTTAATAAAAACCTTTATGCTGCTGACAAATCTCTGTCATTTGACGGTACTGATGATTTTGTGAATATTGCAGCTAATAACGTTCTAAATCCTACAGGTGATTACACAGTTGCAGCTTGGTTTAAACAAGAAGGTGAAACATCAGGAGCAAATAATTGGCAATCAGTTGTGACTTCTCGACAAAAAAATAGCGATGGTGATGCGCAAGGTTATGTGATGTATTTAAGAAAGTCAGATAGTAAACTTCAATATTGGAAGGGAATACCAGTTGGGAGTTGGGCACAACTTCAAACTAATGAACAAAGTACCTGGAAAACTAATGGAGGGGGGACCCCAGGAACTCCCGGTTGGAATCATTGGGTAATAAGATACAACGGTTCTGATCAAATGGATTTATTTTTAGATGGGGCATTCATACAATCTCTAACCTCTGAACAAAATTTGAATCGACAAAACACGACTAGGCCTACATATATTGGTGCTGGTTCTACCGAAGGTGAAACTCCTAGATACTTTTTTAAAGGGAAAATAGATGATGTTGCTGTTTGGGATGAGGCTCTGACAGATGCAGAAATTTCAGAATTATATAATGGTGGTGAAACACTTTATGCAAAGGAAAATTATGGGGATTATTCCTCAAAAGATAATCTAGTAGCTTACTATACGATGGATAGCGATAATGGGGCTGGCACAACATTAACTGATGATGAAGGTAGTAATGACGGAAGTTTTTCGGGCGCACCTTCCTGGAGTGATGATGTTCCGGGTACTCTTCCAACATTATCATCTTCTAATCCCTCAGATGGTCAAACAGATGTTCCTTTCGATACAAATATAGTTTTAACATTTAGTGAAATTGTTAGAGTTGGAACTGGAAATATAGTTTTGCATAAAGCCAGCGATGATTCTGTTGTTGAAACTTTTGATGTTACAAGTGATGTTAGCGGATCAGAGTCGACTGAAATAACAATTAATCCATCAGCAGATTTAGAAAAAGAGGTTGATTATTATGTAAAAATTGCTTCTACAGCAATTGTTGATTTATCTAATAATTCATATGCTGGTATTAGTGATACAACCACACTTAATTTTACGACAGGAACTTTACCTACAAACCCTCTAGATGATAAAGATGTTGTTGGATTGATAGAGGCACAAACAGAGGCGCCAAAAAAAATAGTAACAGGCGTTACAACGCCTATATTTAACAGACTTAATTGGATAAGAAGATATAGTTTGGGTGATGAATTATTGGCCCAAAAAATTAATTTTAATTTCAGTGATCCTAAATTAAATGATCTTTCAAAATTAATTTCACAATCCGTTGCCACGAATAAACCTGAAAAGAAAATCTTAGATAGCTGGCTCTTTTGGAGCGAAGGAAGCGTAAGCATTGGAACTGTTGATGCTACATCTAAATCATCTAAAAAGGATATTGATACTAATGCTGTCACATTGGGAATGGATAAAAAAATTAATAATCAATCAGTGCATGGATATACGATAACGTATATTCAAGAGGACGCTAAAGTAGGAAACAAAGGTACGTCTAGTAATATAGATTCTTATAGTTTTTCATTATACAGAGCATTTAATCAAGCTAGTAATAATTACTTTGAGGGAGTTCTCGGACTAAGTAAATTAGATATTAAAAATATAAGAAAAAGTGGAAGCAATACTTTGACTGGGTCTAGAAATGGAAAACAAATTTTTGGCTCATTACAAGCTATAAAGACTTTTAAAAACAAACAAACAGAAGTATCTCCAAATTTGAGACTAGATCTTGGTTATACAATATTGGATGAATATAGCGAGAAAGGGACTAATCCATTAAAATACGACGAACAGACAGTAGAGACTGTTGGATTGTATGGTGGATTTAACTTAAGTAATGAAATATTTAAAGAAGATTACACCATTAGACCTTCTTTTGCTTTAGAACTGGGATATGATTTAAGCCCTAATTCGGATGTTTCTTTAAATTATGTTTCTGATCCAAATACAAAATATACAAAATCAATTGATCAAGAAGATGATAAAAGCATTAAAGGTAAAATTGGATTTGATGTGGTCAATGACTCTGGACCATCAATGATGTTTTTTTATGAGAGAGTTGAAACCGAAGATAGTCATAGCGATAATTATTATTTTACAGCAGGTTATGTTACGCATAGAAAAGATGAAATTATTTTAGGATTAGTCGATCAAACAGCTTCAGCATCTTACAAAAAAACAATAAATGGTTTAGATATTTCGTTAAATTCTGAATATGACGTATTTGAGGAATACCCGAATTATGAAATAAATTTAAATGCCGCTAGCAAGTTTTAGTTAGGATTTTTTATAAGATATCTGCTTATCGTCAAAGTGTTTTGCGAGTTCTCCACTAGCATACATTTCTTTTATAATATCGCATCCACCGACAAATTCTTTCTTGACGTACAATTGAGGTATAGTTGGCCATTCACTATATTCTTTTATACCTTGCCTTAAGTTTTGATCGGCAAGAACATTGACGCCTTTAAACTTAACTTCCATAACTTTTAAAATATTAGCGACAGCCATTGAAAAACCACATTCTGGAGCATCCGGTGTGCCTTTCATAAATAAACAAATTTCATTTTCGTTTATTTCATTTGTAATTAAATCTTTAATTTGTTGATCCATTTTTTTCCTTTGTTTTTAAAGCTAAAGCATGCAACTCGTTACCCATTTTACCCTTAAGAGAATTATATACCATTTTATGTTGCTGAATTTTAGATTTTCCTTCAAATTGGGACGAAATGACCGTAGCAGAATAATGATTTCCATCACCAGCTAAATCTTGAATATCCACTGTTGCATCAGGAAATGCCTCTTTAATTAATCTTTCTATTTCTTTTAAATCCATTGCCATATTAATTAGCCATATAATCTTCTAACCAAGATTTATACTTTTTGCTTAAATCTACAATACTTATATTTAATTCATCTTTAAATTGTAGTTTTTCTTTTGTTACAACACCAAATTCATCAAAATGCACAGAGTTTTCTTTCAATAATTTTTTAACTGGATCTAAATTTTTCTTTTCAATTTCAATTACATACCTTCCCTGATCTTCAGCAAAAAAATAACTGAACTTATTCAGGAAATTTATTTGTGGGTTAATTTTGACGCCTTTTTTACCTTTTATACACATTTTTGAAACAGCAGTAAGAATACCTCCAACTGATACATCATGGCATGATAGTATTAATTTTTTACTTATTAACTTTAATATTGTTTCACCATTATTTTTTTCATTAAATAAGTTAACTTCTGGGGGAGGACCTTTTTTTTCTAATAATATAGTTCTTGAGAAAATGCTTTGATCTAAATAGCCTTCAGTTTTTCCAATAACTAAAATTATGTTATCTTCCTTTTTCAGTTTCATAGTTATCATATTCTTATAGTCTTCGATCAAACCAATCCCACCTATGGAGGGAGTTGGTTTTATTCCTTTATCTTTAGTTTCGTTATAAAAAGAAACATTACCTGAAACTACAGGAAAATTAAGATATTTTGCAGCTTCAGAAATACCGTTCACACATTCAACAAATTCTCCCATATTTTTTTCTTTTTCTGGATTACCAAAATTTAAACAGTTAGTTATTGCAATTGGTTTAGCTCCTACAGAAATTAAATTTCTCCAACTTTCACTTACGACTTGCTTTCCTCCTGTCAATGGATGAGCAAAGCAATAAATTGCTGACGAGTCTACACATGCGGCTACTGCTTTATTTGTTCCATGAACTCTAACGACACCAGAGTCACCACCTGGTTTCTGAATTGTATCTCCCATTACAGTATGATCATATTGTTCCCAAATCCATTTCTTTTCACAAACATTAGGGTTAGATAGAATTTTAATTAAGCAGTTTTCTATTTTAAGTGATTTAAATGTTTCTTTCGGGTAATCAATTTTTTGTGGAAGTTTAGACTTTTTCCACTTTCTGTCATACATCGGTGCATTTTCTGCTAAAAAATCTATAGGTATTTGAGCTACCTTATTATTTTTAAAAATTAGTTCTAAATTTTTAGTATTTGTTGTTTTTCCAATTACTGCAAAATCTAAATTCCATTTATCAAAAATTTCTTTAGCCTTATCCTCTTTACCATTTTCTAATATAATCAACATTCTTTCTTGACTTTCAGATAACATGATTTCATAGGGAGTCATTTCTGTTTCTCTACAGGGAACTTTACTAAGATCTAGCTCTATGCCAAGCTTACCTTTTGATGCCATCTCTACACTAGAAGAAGTTAACCCTGCAGCTCCCATATCTTGAATGGATATAATAGAGTCCTCCTTCATTAACTCTAGACATGCTTCAAGTAATAACTTTTCTGTAAATGGATCACCTACCTGAACAGTAGGTTTCTTCTCCTCAATTTTATCGTCAAACACAGCAGACGCCATACTTGCACCGTGAATTCCATCTCTACCCGTTTTGGAACCAACGTATATTACAGGTTTATTTAATCCAGCAGCCTTAGAATAAAAAATCTTATTCTTATTAACAAGACCAAGCGTCATTGCATTAACTAAAATATTTCCGTTATAAGACTCGTCAAAATGAGTTTGTCCTGCAATTGTTGGTACACCAATACAATTTCCATACCCGCCAATTCCTTTTACAACGCCTCTTAATAAATTTTTTGTTTTTTTATTTTGAGTAGATCCGAAATGAATTGAATTTAAATTTGCTATGGGTCTTGCACCCATAGTAAATACATCTCTCATAATTCCTCCAACGCCTGTGGCAGCACCTTGGTATGGCTCAATAAAAGAAGGATGGTTGTGACTTTCTATTTTAAAAACTATTGCCTCATCGTCTCCAATATCAACCACACCGGCATTTTCACCTGGTCCTTGAATAACTTGAGATCCTTCTGTGTGTAAATTTTTAAGATGTTTTCTAGAAGATTTATATGAGCAATGTTCATTCCACATAGCTGAAAAGATTGCTAACTCAGTCAAGTTCGGTTTTCTTTCAAGAAGATCATTTATTTTTCTAAACTCATCTTTACTTAAACCGTGATCTATTGCTGTTTGTTCGTTTACTTCCATTAATTATTGATTTTTAAAAGATTTTCAAAAAAGATAGATCCATCTTTTCCAGACAGGTATTTATCTATCATTCGTTCAGGATGTGGCATCATACCTAAGACATTCTTACTTTTGTTAAATATTCCAGCTATATTTTTAATTGCTCCATTAGGATTAAATTCTTCATTATCAGCTCCGTCAAGGCTACAATAGGTTAATGCAACTTGATTGTTTTCATTAATAGCTTTTAACTCTTCATCTGAACAAAAATAATTTCCTTCATTATGAGCAATATGTAATTCCAAAATATCTTTTTTTATATTTTTGAAATATTTATTGTTTTTATCTTTTATTTTTACATAAACGTTTCTACAAATAAAATTTAGAAATTTATTTTGTTGTAATACTCCTGGCAATAAACCTGTTTCGGTTAAAATTTGAAAACCGTTACAAATTCCTAAAACTAAACCACCGGAATTTGCAAAATCTATTACGGACTTAATAATTTTTGATTTTCCAGCAATACTTCCACATCTCAAATAGTCACCGTAAGAAAAACCTCCTGGTAGAACTACTAAATCCGATTTTGGTAGCTCTAAGTCATTGTGCCAGACCATATGATTTTTAAAACCGTGTTTTTTAAGGGCAACATCCATATCTCTATCACAATTTGAGCCTGGAAAAATTATTACTGAAGATTTCATCAATTATAATATTTTATAATCCTCAATAACTAAGTTTGCTAAAAGCTTTTTACACATTTCATCTACTTTAGATTTAGCTTTATTTTCATCTGTTTCGCTAACTTCAATATCAAAATATTTTCCTTGTCTAATCTCATTTACCTCAGAAAAACCCATTCCATTTAATGTTTGCTGTATAGCTTTACCTTGAGGATCAAGAACCCCATTTTTTAAAGTTACAATTACTTTAATCTTCATTTTTTCTTTATTTTTACTGCTTTAGGTTTTGGAAACTTAACAGCTCTTATATTTGATTCCTCATGAAGAATACCCAGTCTTCTAGCCACATCTTGATATGCCTGCATAACATTACCTAAATTTTTTCTAAATCTGTCTTTATCAAGTTTTTTTTCAGAATTTATGTCCCATAATCTACAAGTATCCGGGCTAATTTCGTCAGCTAAAATTATCTCACTTTTATTACCACTTTTATATCTTCCAAATTCAACTTTAAAATCCACTAGCTTTATTCCAATACCTCTAAACATCCCAATCATGAAATCATTAATTCTGTTTAAATATTTATCAATTTTTTCTATTTCTTTTCTCGTAGCCCAGTTAAAAGCAAAGATATGCTCTTTAGAAATTAAAGGATCTCCAAGTTCATCATTTTTATAACAATACTCTATTAAAGGACTTTCTAAAACTGTTCCATCTTCAATTCCTAATCTATTTGTTAAAGATCCGGTAGCAATGTTTCTTACTATAAATTCTATAGGCACAATTTCTACAGATTTTATTAATTGCTCTCTCATATTTAATCTTTTAACCAAATGATTTTTAATTCCAACTTGACCAAGATTTTTAAGAATATGTTCAGATATTCTGTTGTTTAAAATACCTTTTCCGTCAATCTTTGCTCTTTTTTTATTATTAAAAGCTGTTGCATCATCTTTAAAATGTTGAATTACCAAGTTCTTATCACTTGTAGCGTATATAATTTTAGCTTTTCCTTCATATAACTTTTTTCCTTTTTTCATTATCTAAAAACCCTATTAAATATATAATTAATATTCTTAAAGTGTTTTTTATAAGTAAAAATTTTATTAATCTTATTCTCTGAAATTCTGTTAGTAACATTTTTATCTTTTTTTAATAAATCTATTAAATTCATATGATTAGATATACTTTTCTTAGCGTGTCCTTGAACTAATCGATAAGCTTTTTCTCTAGCCATACCTGTTTTAGTTAATTCAAGCATTACTTCTTGAGAAAAAACTAAACCCCTAGTTATATTTAAATTTTCTAACATTTTTTTTGGATACACGACCATGTTATCAAGAAGATTGCTTAATCTTACCAATGCAAAATCTAAAGTAATGTTTGCATCTGGACCAATACTTCTTTCAACGCTTGAATGAGAAATATCTCTTTCGTGCCACAATGAAATATTTTCTAATGCAGGTGTTACATGGCCTCTTACAATTCTTGCAAGTCCAGTTAGGTTTTCTGAGAGAATAGGATTTTTTTTATGGGGCATTGCAGAGGAACCCTTTTGATCTTTAGAAAAGTATTCCTGTAGTTCGTAAACTTCAGATCTTTGTAAATGTCTTATTTCTGTTGCAACTCTCTCTATAGATCCAGAAATAATCCCTAGTGTAGTAAAATAATGAGCATGTCTGTCTCTAGGGATAATTTGCGTTGATATTGGTTCTGGTCTTAATTTTAATTTTTTTGCGACATAAACTTCAATTTTAGGACTGATATTTGCAAATGTGCCAACCGCTCCAGAAATTGCACAAGTGGATATATTTTCTATAGCATCTTTAAGTCTTTTTTTATTTCTTTTAAATTCTTCATAAAATGAAGCCAATTTTAAACCAAACGTTATTGGTTCCGCATGAATTCCATGACTTCTTCCAATGCAAGGAGTCATTTTATATTTTTTAGCTTGTCTTTTTAAAACAATTAAAATTTTGTCTATATCTTTTAATATAATTTTACCTGATTGCATAAGCTGAATATTAAAACTTGTGTCCAATACATCGGATGACGTCATGCCCTGATGAAGATACCTAGCTTTGATACCTGTTTGTTCAGTAATTGAAGTTAAAAATGCAATTACATCATGTTTAACCTTTGCTTCTATATCGTGGATTCTTTTGACTTTAATTTTGCCTTTCTTTTTAACAATCGAAGAAACTCCTTTTGGTATCATTTTGAATTTTTCCATTGCTTCTGCTGCAGCAATCTCTACCTCCAACCATATTTTGTATTTATTCTCTTCGGACCAAATGTCTTTAAGTTCTTTTCTAGAATATCTTTCTATCATTAATTATAAGGGGGCTTCACATAACCATTAACAGATTCTGTGAATATTTCATATCCATTATCTTTTATACCAACAGTATGTTCAAATTGTGCAGACAATGATTTATCTTTAGAAACTGCTGTCCATCCATCATCTAAAATTTTAACTTCGTATTTACCTGAATTTATCATTGGTTCTATTGTAAAGGTCATTCCCGGTCTTAACTCAGCACCAGTATTTTTTTTCCCGTAATGAAGAATATTAGGCGGTTCATGAAAATTGTCTCCAATACCATGACCACAAAAATCTCTTACAACTGAAAAGCCTTTAGCCTCAACATAAGTTTGAATTTCATGACCAATATCTCCTAGTTTTAATCCAGGTTTAAGAATTTTAATTGATTTCATTAAAGACTCATATGTTGCATCAATTAAATTTTGTGCTTTTACTGAAATTTTTCCAATAGAAAACATCCTGCTTGTGTCTCCATAAAAACCGTCTACGATTACAGTCACATCAACATTCAAAATATCTCCCTCATCTAATATTCTTTCGCCAGGTATTCCATGACAGATAACATGATTTAACGATGTACATAGAGATTTTGGAAAACCTCTATAAAATAATGGTGCAGAGTATCCACCATTATCTCTTATATATTCATAACCTAGTTTATCTATTTTGTTGGTTGACACTCCAGCCTTTATTTCATCAGTTAACATATCTAATGTTTTTGATGCAAGGTTTCCTGCAATTTTCATTTTTTCAAATTTTTCTTTATAGTCACTCATCTAATATTTTGATTTTTTTATCTATTTTAATTTCTTTTGATCCTACTTTACAGTTATAAGCAATAAATTTTACACCAGACTTTTTAGCTAGTTTATAATTCTCATAATATTCATTATCTATATCTTTAGCTATTCTAAAATACTTACAATTTTCAATTTGTACCAAAAATAAAACATAACATTCATAACCTTTTTTATGAGCATCCATTAAAGTTTTAATATGTTTACTACCTCTGGTGGTTATTGCATCAGGAAATTCTGAAGTTTTGCCATCTCGAATTAGTGTCACATTCTTGACTTCAATAAAAATTTTTTTTTCTTTCTTTTCAACAAGAAAATCAAAACGTGTTTCTTTATTATAAAATTTTTCTGTAACAACTTTGTCTAGGTTTTTAAATTCCAATAAAGTATTATTTTGTAGTCCTTCATGAACTAATTTATTTGCAAGATGAGTATTTACACCAATCACATTTTTTGAGGTTTTTAGTATCTGCAATGTGTATTTTAATTTTCGTTTTGGATCTTCATTTTTTAAAACCCAAGCATCATTATTCTCATCTAGCAAACCCATCATTGATCCAGTATTAGGACAATGGGCAATAATTATCTCTTTATTTACTTTAATATCTACAAAAAACCTTTTATATCTTTTCAAGAGTTTGCCTTTAATTAAAGCTTTGGTAAATTTCATAAAGAAAAATATATATAAAATGAGTGAAAATTCAAAATTTAATGCTGCAATATTGATTATTGGTAATGAGATATTATCAGGAAGAACTCAGGATACAAACACAAGCACTCTTGCTACTTGGTTAAACTCGTTAGGGGTGAAAGTATCAGAGGTAAGAGTCATTCCAGATGTTGAGGAAACAATTATAAGCTCAGTAAATTTGTTAAGAAAACAATATACATATGTCTTTACATCGGGTGGAATAGGTCCAACTCATGACGATATAACTTCTGAGTCTGTTTCAAAAGCATTTAAGCTTCCATATGAAAGACATGAGGAAGGTTACAAAATTCTTGAATCATATTATAAACCAGGGGAATTTAATGATGGTAGGCAGAAAATGATATGGATGCCAAAAGGTGCAAAATTAATATTAAACCCTACTAGTGGAGCACCCGGGTTTTATGTTGAAAATGTTTTTGTATTACCTGGCGTCCCGTCAATATTAAAATCAATGTTAGGAGGATTAAAAAATAAAATTGTTGGTGGAAATCCTATCATTAGCCATACAATTAGTTTAAGAACTTTCGAAAGTCATATTGCTGAGTCTCTCACCTCAGTGCAAAATAAATACCAAAATGTTGAGATAGGTAGCTATCCTTTTTTTCATGCTGGAAAACTTGGGGTATCTATTGTAATTCGATCAGATGATGAAAAATTAATAAAAGAATGCAGCTTAGAGGTTATGAATTTTGTTAATGACAAAAAAATTAAAGTAGTTAATCGTTAAAATGCTTTATTTTGCATATGGAAGCAATCTAAATCATTTTCAAATGAAAAAGAGATGCAGAGATAGTAAGTTTTTGAAAAAAATCGAATTAAAAAATTTTAGACTAACTTTTAGAAGTATATATCGCGCAGCTGATATCGAACGGAAAAAAAACTCTATTGTTCAAGGTGCCTTGTTCAATATCTCAAAAACTGACGAGAAAAAGTTAGATTTGTACGAGGATTTTCCAACTTTATACAAAAAACATTATTTTTTTTACAACAAAAAAAAAGTAATGACGTATGTAATGGTAAATAAAACCCCTTTTATGTATCCAAACGAACGATATTTAAATACTATTAAACAAGGTTATAAAGATTGTGATCTCGATAATGATTTTTTAAAAAAAGCTTTAATAAATTAATTTTTTATAATTATTTAATAATAAATGAATAATAAATATTATAATTCAATATTAAACTTTAGATATGTTTCATATACATTTTTTGTAGCCACTATAATTGTTTCATTTTATCTTGAGGAAGATTCTGCAGGTGGTGCTAGATATGATTATTCAATAATAAAAAATTTTATTTTGATGTTTTCATCAAATATTAAAACAAGCTATGAAATTTATACCCCAAGCATTAACCCACATTTACCTTTTTATTATATAATTTTGGGAAAATTACAAAATTATTTAGATTTAAAAAGTTTAAGATATTTGTATGCCTTAATATCAATTACATTACCATTAATATTTTATAATGTATTAAAACTTAGGCTCAAAAACCAAAATAAGAATATTTTATTTTTAATTTCTTTAATAATTTTCCTATCTCCATATTTCAGATCGTCAACAATATGGCTTACAAATGATAATCTAACTTTAATTTTTCTCTGCTCTTCAATTTATTTTTTTTACAAATCTGAAAAATTTAAAAATAATAATTTTTATTACACCTTTTTTTGTCTAATTTTTTTGATTTTCGCAGTGTATATAAGACAAAACTTCATTTTATTTGTTTTTTTTTATATCTACTATTTATTAAAAAATTCAAATAACAAGAAAATTATAATCTTATTACTTACAAGTCTTATCGCTGTGCTACCTATAATAAATTATTTGTTTATTTATAATCATATTGATTATTACTTTTCAAATAAACAGGTATCTAGTGCAAATTATTCTCTAAACTTGTTAATTTTTCTGAACATAATCTTATTTTATTTGATACCTTTTCTTGTATCTAAAAATATTATTAAACAAATTTTTTTTAATTTAAGAGATAGTAAAAAAAAATTACTTTTAATAATTTTTTTTGTTTTAATCTTAGGCTTCTCAAATACTAGTTATACAATTACGTCACATGGTTTTGGTGGCGGAACATTTTACAAACTGTTAGTACAAATCTTAGATTTGCCATTTTTATTTATAATTACCGCGGTCATTTCTAGTATATTGTTGCTTTGTTTTTTTGAAAAAAAAATTGATAATTTGATATTGATTGTAATAATTTTCTTTCTATATCCGTTACAAATTATTTACCAAAAATATTATGATCCATTATTTTTAATTTTAATGTTCAGTGTTATGAGTATTGATAAGTATATTATTAAAAATCTTTTAAAGTATAAATTTATCATTATTCCTATAATATATTTTGCATCCTTTTATTTATTTTCACTATACTATTATAATTAATATGAATTTTATTAACTTTTTGAAACTAAAAAAAAAAAATAGAAATCAATGTAAAAAGAAAATTTATAAATTAATAATTAAATATCTAAATTCTTCAATTTTTTCATTTTATAATTTCAGAGAATTTGAAAGAATTTACTTTAATAAAAATAAGCAGTATATTTACATTCACTTTATAGAAAAAAAAATAAATTGTTTTATTACTTATTTACCCATCGAGAATGAAAAAATATTAAAAAAAAATTTTTTTAAATATTTAATAAAAAATCCTTTTAGAGTAATGTTTTTTGTTATAAATCCGATCAATTTTTTTAAAAATATTAATCCACCTAAAAATTATTTACAACTTTTTCATTTGATAAATCTTAATTTAAAATATGTAGATAGAAAAACAAAGTATGAAGCAATTAATAAATTACATAAAAAAGTAATAAAAGACCAATATAAAGGAGTTTATGCAATTTATAAGAATACAAATTTAATTGCAAAAAAATATTATTTTAACAATGGTTACAAGCTATTTAGAAAAAATTTTTTTTATTCTCTAGCAACTAAAAAATTAAATTAATTTGAGTATCTAATCAAACAGATTAATAATTCTTTCAAAATCACTACGACAGTAGTTTATATTGTTTGGTAGCATTATAATATTTTCAGAAATATATTTTGAATTTATTGAACTACTTACTTTATATATTTTATATGATTTTTCAGATTCGCAATTTTTATAATAATAGTTCTTTATATCAACATAGTTATTCAAACTTTTTTGAAGTATATAATCTTTATATTTTTTCTCTTTACAAATTATTGGAAACTCAAGAAAAATATTCTCATGATTAAAATTCGTTTGAGGAAAAATTAATTTATCATTATTTTTTAGACGATCATAATAATTTAATGAGTTATTTATTCTTAATTTATTTTTTTCATCTATTTCTTCCACTTGATCGATTAGTAAATACATTTGAAAATTTGATAAATTTTTCGTGAAATCTGGAGGAATTTTATTAAGTGTGTATGTTTCGAAATCAGTACGATATTTTCTTAAAAAAAAATTGAAATTATTTTTTTGTGCAAATCTTATAAATACAAAAAAAAAGGGAAATATTAGTCTTGAATTTAAGAATTGAAGTAATGAAACAAAAGAAATCTTTTTTACAATATCAAAAAAAGAAACCCTTAGTTTATTTTCTGCAAATTTATCAATTTTTAGAACTTTATGGTTATCAATTAATGCACCACCAGTTAAAGAAGTTATATTTTTCATTATATTAAAACTTAAAATTGAGAAATCACCTATTGATCCTGTATAAACATCGTTAAATTTTGCACCAAGACCTACAGCTACATCTTCAATAAGGTAAATTCTGTTATTTTTATCTCTCGTTTTGTTTATTTGCTCTATTTTATCTTTAATATCGAAAATTTCTTTATTAATCCCGTTTAGATGAGTAACTACTACGAAGCTTAATTCTTCACTAAATTTATCAATTAGGTGAACAGTATTTGTTTCAAAACTGTTTTTTTTATTATCTACGAAAACTGGGTCATATCCAGCATAAATAATCATGTTAACCATCTCAAATAAAGTAAGAGAATTTATTAAAACTTTTTTTTTAGATTTATTTTTAAAATGCTTAAGAAGAAAATAAAACCCACCTCTACCATGATTAAAAAAAAACATATTTGGATCTGTAAAATATTTTTGCAGCTTTTTCGTAAGTATATCTTGATAATTAACTTGCCTGTCTATTATGTATTTCACAGTTTTATTTAATAAGTAAATGAAACTTATATTAAAATAAAATCTAGATTTATTTTTAAAAAAAGATTTTAAAAAGTTGGTCATAAATTATCTCATTTTTGAATAGATTATTTGTGTCAAAAATATCAATATAATTTTTAAGCTTAATTTGGATTTTCCTCCAGCCCTATTTTTAAAATTAATTTGTATATCTTTTATTTTAATATTAGAATTTGTATTATAAATAATATCAAATAAAATTTTATATCCCCTAGAAAAAAAATTTTTTTTATTTTTTTTAACAATTGCTTTTTTACATATAAAAAAACCAGATAATGGATCAGTAGTTTTTTTTACAAATATTAAATTTATTACAAATATAAAAAATAGAGAAAACATTGATCTAATAAAAAAAATATTTCCAAAGTATTTTTTTTTCAAAAACCTACTACCTATTATTAAATCTAACTTATTTTTAAAAAAAATACTCTTCATTTTATTTGCATCTTTTAGGCTATGTTGAAGGTCACAATCCATTATCATTACATTATTGTATCTAGATTTATCTATTCCAAGCAATACAGATTTTGATAAGTCTTTTTTTTTAGCTTTTCTAATAATAAAATTTATTTTTTTATTTTTTATTTTTTTAAATATTTGATTTGAATTATCAGATGAATTGTCATCAACAAAAATTAGTTCATATTTAAATTTTAAAAATTTTAAATTTTTTACAAATTTCAAAATATTTTTAGACTCATTTAAGGTTGGTACGATAATAGATATCATGTGAATTGAACTAAATATCTGATATAATTAACATAAGAATATGAAAATTAATAGACATTCAGTTATTGGAGGCGGTCTTAGTGCTCTTATTAAAGATCATACTTCCAAAACAGCAACTATTTATTGTGATTGTTCAAATAGTCTATCTATTAGTAAAAATTTCTATGAAAACTTAGGAATAGGTGGTAATTCAAATATTTGGGGCGGTTATATAAATTACAGTAAATTTTTATTATTTTTAAAAGATTATAAATTTAAAAAGTTTATAAAAAAACAAAAAATTTTTAAATTAAAAAAACTTTTTACGGAAAAAAAATTTAAAAAAACTTATTATATTTCTAATTACTACAATAATAATGTTCTTAGAATAAAAAGAAGTGATTTCAAAAACTTGTTAATTTGTAAAAAAGTTAAAAAAATTTCAATATATAAAAAAAAAGTTTTCTTACATATTGGAAGAGAAAAAATATTGTCAAAAAAAGTAAGTATTTGTGTTGGAAATTTAAGCCTAATTGAAATATTATTTAACTCTAAATTAATTAAAGCTAATGACCGTATTTCATTTAATGATGGATCTTGTGGCTACCAATTAAATATTTTAAAAAATTTTGAGAAAAATTATTATATTCCAATGACTTTGAAAGAAATTTTTGAGAAAATATTATTTGGAAAAAAAAATAGTTATCTTAATACTATAAAAAATACTCTATTTGTGCAAAAGTTTTCTAAAGATTACAAAATTTTTTCGTTCACGGTTTCCGAATTATTAAAATACAATTCAACCGACTTTAGATATTTTCTTACAAATCATACAACTAATTTAAAAATAAATGATATTGATATTAATAAATATATAAAAAATATTTCAAAAAAAATTACTGTATATAATAGTGGATCTATTAATACCTATATTCCCGGACCTATTTCACAAAATATTATATTTAACGCCTTAAAAAACTAAATTAATAAATAAATTTATAAATTTAGACATAGACTAGAAGTTGGGAAAATAAAATTATATAATTTAATTTATGAAAAACGCTGGCTTCACTTTAATCGAACTATTAGTCGTTGTAGCTATTATTGGTATTCTGGCTGCAGTAGGGGTCATTGCATATAATGGTTACACAACGATGGCAAAAATTAATGCTACTAAAGGAAACCATGCAGCCTTAACTAAAATGATAGGAGCAAAAGCTAAACAGTGCAATTTGGGTTTAAAAGTTCAATACTTAGATATAAATGGTACACCTCAAGCATTAACTTGTCCTGTTGCTATTGATAATTTCATTGCCCACATGAACGAAGATATTTATGGAATGAATTGGAAAAGTCCTTTTTATGGTTCAAACCCTCCTTATGGATCATGGTGTAGATTAAATGTCACCAACTGCTCACCTCCAGGATATATGAATACATGCCCGTCTCACTCTGAGCAAGGAGGATACATTTCAGTATTTAAATTGAATTCAACGACAATAAAAATATGTTCTAATCTCGGTGATAGCACTGGGTCAACCAAATATATGGAGTCGACAATTAATTATGAAGAATAAATTCTACTGGATAAAATAATATAGTGGATTTATGAGAACTTTTCAGAAAATATTTAGAGGAAAAATTTCATATAACAAAATAGACAAATATGTAAATTTGGTTAGGAAAATCTTAGATCCTGACGATGATATACAAATTGAATTTGATATTCAGGATGACTATCAAATTATAAAAATTAATGTTTTTGATAGAGTGCTTCATTAATGAAATTTACCAATTATGATTGGGCACAAGCCATTCTTTTATATGGTTTAAATGCGGGTACTCATAAAATTGCATTGTTCAAAACCTTAGCTAACTTTTATACTAAAAAGCAATCTATAGTCAGTTGGCAAGATTTATCAGAGCAGTACTTCAAAATTTATAATGATAGATTAAAGAACAATCCAAGACCTCAACAAAGTAATCCTTTTAGAAGATCAGTTCAAGAAACGATATTTTATAAATTACAAAATAATCGAATTGATTACGATCAAGCAATTAGTGAAATTGGAAAAGATGGTTTCAATGATGTTATTCCCAGATTCCAGGCTTTTGGTAAAGATAAAGAAACATTGAAAAATTACTTTTATGAATATGATTTTGGTAAAAAACTAATCTTAAAAGATAACCTTTTTGACATACCAGAAAAGCAAATGAACAGTTTGTTTAAAGAGGCAGAAATGAAACACAATATGCTTGAGGGTGCTTATTTAATTAAAAGAGATAACTTTAAGTTAGAAAATGATATTAGAAATATTTATTTAATTAAAGGATATGATCGAACTGATTTGTCAAACCAGCGTGATTTTCTTTTAGCATATCAGTCTAATATTTGTTTTTTATGTGGTGAGGAGTTATTTGGAGATGAAACTGCTCCAGTTGAACATCTAATTCAGAGAGATTTGCTTAATCATGATGAAGAGTGGAATTTAACAGTTAGTCATAGTTTGTGTAATAGCAGTAAGCTTGATAGCTTAGTAGGTCCTCACTATATTGAAAAACTGTTTTGTAGAAATGAAAATATAATTGGAAGCAGCCATCCCTGGAAAGCTAAAATTATAGCCTCTTTAGGCTCAACAAAATCCTTAAGAAGAAAGAATTTGATGAAACATTATGAAAATGCAAAACAAGTTTATGGTAGAAACTATTGGATGGGTGATAAAAAATACAATAGAGAAAAAGACTTGTTTTTTAAAAGATTTCTAACAGTATTAAATAATGGAACAAAATAACTGTATTTTCTGCAATAAGAGCAAATTAAATATAATTTTTGAAGATGAAACTTTTTATGTAATTAGAGATGCCTATCCGGTAACCAAAGATCATACCTTAATTATATTAAATGAGCATGACAAAACATATTTTGATTTAGAGGATAAAGATATTGTCCAACTAAATAATATAATCAAATCCCAAAAAAAAAGTTTAATGGATGAAGATAATTCTATAACAGGATTTAATATCGGTATAAATCAAGGTGAAAGTGCAGGTCAAACTGTAATGCATCTTCATATTCATTTAATCCCAAGACGTAATGGTGATGTTACTGATCCAAGAGGTGGGGTGAGAGGCGTAATTCCATCTAAGCAAAAATATTAATAGGATTTTATAGGACAACTAGACGTAGACTAGACGATAGTGAGATAAAATAAAAAAAATTTACTTATTCTCCTTGTTCAATTATAAATATTAGCATAAACACTCATGAAAATAACTCATGCCCTCGTGGTGAAATTGGTAGACACAAAGGACTTAAAATCCTTGCCCTTTTGGGAGTGCCAGTTCGAGTCTGGCCGAGGGCACCACTCACTAAATGAAAATTTTTGATTGTATCACATATTACAATGAGCCTATGCTATTTGATCTTAGGCTCAATGTCTTAAATCAATATGTGGATAAGTTTATAGTGATTGAGGCTAGACATTCCCACAGTGGCAAAAAAAAAAGTTTAAATTTTGATATTGAAAATTATAAAAAATTTAAAGATAAAATTATATATAAAGTTATTGATAATGAACCTGATGGAATAATTGAGATTAATAAATCTGATTCATTGCAAAATCAAAGTAATCAAAAAAGATTAAATAGTTTAAAAAGGATAGAACAATCTTATGATACTGCAGTTGAATGTTTAAAAGATGCTAACCAAGAAGATATATTTACCCTTAATGATAGTGATGAAATACCTAAATACGAAAATTTTAACTTTAAAAACATTAAAAATAATATTTTAATTGCTAAACTTAAATTGTGTTATTTTAAGTTTAATTTATATTACGATTTACACCCATGGTATGGAACAAGAGCTTGTAAAATTAAAAATTTACTCAGCCCAACGTGGCTAAAATATATAAAGCCAAAAAAATATCCGATATGGCGATTGGATACTTTTTTTTCTAAAACCAAATATATGAATATAAAAATTATTGAAGATGGGGGTTGGCATTTTTCAAATTTAAAATCTCCTGAAGAAATAGAGGATAAAATGCTTAACTTTGGGCACCATAATGAAATTGAGGATAGTGGAATAGGTTTAAAAGATATAAAATCAATGATTAATGAAAAAAAAGTTATTTTTGCACATAATAGAAAACCAGATGACCCAAGTATTAACTTATCAAAACTGGCCAAAGACGAATTACCAAAATATGTATCTGATAATTTAAACAAATATGTCAATTGGCTAGATAAATAATTTTATGAAATTAAATAAAATGAAATATCAAACAATGTTAAGCGATTATTTAAACTATTTAAAAAAGAATAAAATTTTTTATAAAAAAAATCAAATCCTATACGAGAACACAATAGAAAAATTATATAATTGGAAGAACTCAGATATTAAAAATATTATTAATTGGTATCAAAACGTTAGAAAAACAGAAAAGAGTGTAGTTAAAAATATTCATTTAGAAAAGCTCAACAAATGGAGTTACAATAAAAAAAAAGGCATCATAATACATCAAAGTAAAAAATTTTTTATTGTTGAAGGAAAGAGAGTAAGTAAGTCAAATAGAGAAATTTCTAGTTGGGATCAGCCTTTCTTAACACAAGTTGGTTATAAGGGTGGTATAATTGGATTGGTAAGATGTAAAATAAACTATATTCCACACTATTTAATAGATGCCAAATACGAACCAGGTAACTATAACGACATACAATTAAGTCCTTCATTGCAAGGAACATATTCAAATCTTGACCGAGTGCACCATGGCGAGAGAAATAAAGTTTTAAATAAATATTTTAAAAAAAATTTTAGCACAATAAAGAAATTATGGGTGACCGAGGATGGTGGAAGATTGTTTAAAAAAAGAAATTTACATTGGATTATTGAGTATAATGGAAAACCAGAGCTACCAAGTAAAAGATATAAATGGTTAACTCTTTGGGAAATCGACAAGTTAATTAAACATGGACCAATAGTAGGCCCACACTTAAGAGCTATACTAAGTTTGTTATAAATTATGATTAAAAAAACAATAGGAATTATTGGTCCCGGATATCACTTCGAAAAAAATATAATACCGGTTTTAGCAAACAATAGCTCTTTTAAAATTGGGGGCATCTTACGAAATAAAAAAAAAAAATTTAAAATTTATAAAACATTTAATGAAGACAAATTTTTTAAAGAAAAGTTTGATTTTGTATACATAAGTTGTCCTAACAAACTACATGAAAGGTATATCATTAAATCATTAAAATATGGTTTTCATGTAATTTGTGAAAAACCATTTGTGACTAGTGATAATAAATTAAAAGAAATATTAACTTTATCGAAAAAGAAAAAAAAACTTATTTTTGAATCTTTTATGTATTTATATCATCCTCTTTTTTATAAATTAAAAAAATTAATAAATGAAAAAAAAAGAGGAAAACTAAGATACATAGTATCAAACTTTAGATTCCCTTCACTAAACAAAAATAATCAAAGATATAAAAAAAAATTAGGTGGCGGTTTCTTTTATGATGCAGCAGTATACCAGATATCAGTTGAAAACTATTTATTTAACAACACCTCAATAAATAAAAAGAAAATAGAACAATTAAAAATTAGAAAAAAAGTAGACTTAAAAGGATACTTTGTAATAAAAAATAAAAACTTTAACAGATTTTATTTTTGGGGAGAAGGACAAAATTATACAAATAATATTGAATTTTTTTTCAATAATTCAAGCATTTATATTGATAGATTTTTCAGCAAATTAAAAAATCAACCCACTTACATCAAAATATTTGAAAACAACAAAATTAAGTCAATTGAGTTTAATAGTAATGAAAATCATTTTGAGAACATGTTTAACGAAATCCTTAGAAATTTTAAAAAATTATCTTTTCAAAATCACCATAGAAAAAGAATATCCAACCAAATTAAATTGATAAATACGTTTAGTAGTATTAAATGATTATGTATGAAAACTAATTTAATAAATAAAAATAAAGTACAAATAATTTCAGATAACAACAAGAAATCCATTAAAATTAAAAATATTATATCTAAGAAAGTTCTTAAAAACTTTAAACACAAATTTAACATTGTAATAGTAATAGGTGGTGATGGTTTCATGTTGCAAACTTTAAAAAAGCATATAAGTAAAAAAAAATATTTTTATGGAATTAACTCCGGGAATTATGGCTTTCTAATGAATAAGTTCTCTACAAAAAATTTATTAAATAAACTAAATAATTCAAAACTAATTTCAATATCTCCTTTAGAAATGAATGTTAAAAATAAAAATAATAAAGTTAAAAAACATCTTGCAATTAACGAAGTTTCAATTTTAAGACAAAGTAGACAAGCAGCATCAATTTCAATTTATAATGGCTCAAAACCAATAATAAAAGAATTAATGTCTGATGGTGTTTTAGTCTCAACTCCGGCAGGTAGTACGGCTTATAATTTGTCAGTACATGGACCTATATTAAGTTTAAATTCAAAAAAATTATCTATATCTCCAATTAGTGCATTTAGACCTAGAAGATGGAAGGGTAAAATTATTAGTGATAAATCAAAGATATTGATTAAAAATTTAAATTTTAAAAAGAGACCATTAAGTGCTGTAGCCGATAACGTGGAAGTGAGAAATGCAAAAACAATTTCTGTTAGAACTAACAGAAAAATAAAATTCAATCTTTTATATGACAAAAATCGAAGTCTACAAAAAAAAATCAAAATAGAACAACTTCGTCGCGACATAAAATAGTTATCTTAAAATTTCTATTAGTATAAGGTTAAAATACAAAATTTTATGAATATAAAAAATGCTAAGCTTTTAAGTTTAATTATCACTTTATTATTAAATTTTAATTCAAAAGCTATGTCTTCAATTATTACATATAAAGAAATATTAGATAATCCAACAGATTTAGAATTGAATTTAAATTACGCAAAGCAGCAAGAAAAATCTGGAAATATTAAATCAACAATAGCAACATTAGAAAGACTAAGTATGCTTTACCCAAAAAATGCAGATATTAAATTATATCTTTTATCTATTTTGTTAAAAATGGACTCAAAAGTAAAAGTTGATTTGATGGTTAGCACTATGCTTAACGATCCCAATACTTCTGATGAGACGAGGAGATTAATTGCTGAGTTGTTAACTAATGAAAAATTTGAGGAAGAAAAGCCAAAAAAATGGTTTGCATACATGGATTTTACCTACTCAGGAACTGAAGAGGATAATATAAGCGGCAGAACTAAATCTGGAAAAACTTTAGCTGTTGATAATGACGATAATGAAACATTATTGCCCTTTACAGCAAATGATAGCGGACATCACAAAAGCACTATGGAATACGATAAAACTTACACAAGGGGTACTTCACTTACTATAGGAAGAATTTTAGATCAAACTTCTTCTTTGTATTTAAATCTTGGATCAACTTTTAATACCAACAACAAAAAACACAAAGGTGAGAGTGATATATATTCAAGCTCAATAAGTTATTTTAAAGCTTACAAAAATCATTATTTTTCCCCATATATTTATTTCAATAATCCAAACTACAGAAGACAAGAGGATTATCAGGTAAAAGGGGTAGGAATTAATAATACATATATATTTAATGATAAATTTAATTTAAATTATGCTTTGAGCTATTCAGACTCAAGATATCATTCAAGACCAAATCCTGTAGTAGCAGGTATTCAATTGTTTAAAGAGGCAGGTGATAACAATAATAATGAGGTTTACTCTGCATCAATCAGACTAAATCATAACATATCTAATAGAACACAAATAAGTACAAAATTAATATATGGCAAAACAGATCATGCAAAAGAATTTCATACTTACGAATCTAATGGTGTAAATTTTCGAGCCTCTAGAATTTTTTCATTTGGAACTTTATCAGCATCAGCAACTTATTTATATAATGCTTATCAAGCTAAAAATAATGCTATATCTATGTTGCGTTATAGAAATGACAGAAGTTTAGTAACAAATATTTCTTTGAGAGGTGATATAAATCAAATATTACCTTTTTTACGAAAGATAAATAAAGATAATACATTTTTTTATACTATAAGTTTTAGGGAATCTAATATAAACTCAAGCTTACCAAACTACGAAATTAAAAGAGCATTTAAAACTATAGGGATAACAAAAAGAGTAAATTTTAATGAATAAAAAATTTTTATTAACAATTTTTATTTTTTTAAGCTTTATATCTAAATCTATTAGTAGTGAATTCATAGGTGTGATTGGGGTTGCCGTTGGAGATATAAACAATCAAAAAAATGAAAAATTAATAAACGGTTCCAAAGTATTTTTTGGCGATACAATATTTGTAAAGTCAAAATCTAATGCTCAGATATTATTTTTAGATGAAACAGTAATGACAGTTGGAGAAAATACTGAATTAACAATAGATGATTTTGTTTATGACCCAAAAACTAATGATGGAAATTTTGTCACAAATATAAAGTCAGGAACAGTTAAGTTTATTACTGGAAAAATCAGCAAGAAAAATCCAGATAACCTAGAGGTTAAAATGCCAGCTGGAACATTAGGCGCAAGAGGAACAGAATTTCTTGTATCTTCAAATTCAGATAAAGAAAGTACAGTTTTATTATTAGGCCCGGGACCTGACAATACTTTAGGAATGATCCCTGGCAATGTTCAACTTTCAGATGGAATAAATATGACTGATATAACTAAACCTGGTTTTCAAGCAATGGTAAAAAATTAAATGAAAAATTTTAAAACTATAATCAAATCAACTTTATTTATAATTACTTATTTTAGTTATTCTTATGCTGTTGTATCGACACCAACTCCCGCTACAACAAACATAGTAAATCAAATGTCCAGCTCAATGAGTCATTCCGTAGTTAATTCAAGCAATGTTATAAACAACTCTCAAAATGTTACATCTAATTTAATAAATTCAACAAATTTAAAACAAGATATAAAAGAAAATGCTGAAAAATTAGATTTAAAAGTCGACGAGGGTGCTTTATCAGCTTTATCAAATTCTTCATCATCAGACTCTAAAGAAATTGCTAAAGCAATGGAAAAAATGACAGATAACATAGAAGAAAAAGATCATGATTATGTAATGACATTAGATCAGGATGTAGTTGTTTATGACTCTGGTTGGTTTACATTAGAAAGAGTTGAGACAGGATCTAATGGATTAACTTATAATAAACCATCTACTTCAGATGTATTTGCAGACGCAGTTCAAGAGGGAAGAGGAAAAGTTTATGTTAACTTTAACAAAAAAGAAATGAGTGCAGATATGTACACAAGAATAACTTTAAAAGGTGCATCACAAGTTCAACATGAATGGAACACCGGAACAGCAGGAATAACATCTCTACCAGTTGTAGCATCTACGGTTAGAGGTTTAAAGTCAGATGGAAACACAGACTTCGACGAATTTGTAGATGTAAATTCATCAATGCAAATTTCACCAACTGAACTTGCAGCTAATTATACTTGTGATACTGGTTGTAAAAGCAAACAAGAGTTAATGGACTGGTATAACCATGACACAAATAACCCTGATGCAGATAAAAGATTGTTTTTCTACGGGAAATTTACAACTGTTGATGCTTCTGGATCAACAGGAAATGGACAGATCATTATTGAGGGTGCACATGACCTTGAAGCCGGTACAGGCACAATGGCACCACTTGGTGGTAAAAGTCAAACACAGGTTTATATTGAGTCTATAGAGAGATTAGAAGGTTCTGCAACAATTGTTGGAAAAGCTTTAGAATAATTTTTTAGTGGTGCCCCCGCACGGATTCGAACCGCGGACCTATTGATTACAAATCAAGAATCTAAACTCAAAAAGATAAATACTATCAACGTTAATTAAAAGTTATCTCAATTCTGTACACACTATAGTCACAATGATAAAGTTTTCTTATGAAATATTTTCTAATATTTTTTGTATTTTTATTATTTAGTTGTGATCAAGTAGATAGAACAGCAAAAAAAATTGAAAAATGTGCAGATAGCAAAGCTGAAAGTTTATTTAAAAAAAAAATATTTGAATATGAGCTGAATAATACTTATTTCAGTATTAAAAAAAAAAAGTCAGGTTTTTTATTAAGAGATAAAGTTATAGCTCAAATTATACATAAAGAATTAAGTTATCTAAATGAAATCAAAGATCAATTTTATAATATTAAATCAGAAAACATAGATATTATAAATAAATTGAATTATAATTTAAAGTATATGAGAACTAGATGGTGGAGTTATAACGAAGCTGTTGAATGGGCAAAAGATACAGAAAGTGAAAGATTTTCAAAAAGAATTAAATCAGATTTTTTTGAAGATTATGATAAAACAAAGAAAAGGTTAGAAAATCTCCTATCTTTTCATAGATCGTTGATTTTAATGTATGAAACAGAGTTATCAAATTTAAACGAAGCAGAATTTAATAAAAATTTAGCAGAAAAATTAGATACAAAATCGAGAGAAAATAAAAAATTTCTAAAAAATAAAATAGATATAAAATTACAGAGAAGATTTTATGAGCAATATTTTCAAATTTGTGAAAAACAAAGAGAAGAAAGCCCGATATTATTTGATAAAAAATGGAAATAAAAAAATTTATAATCTTTCTTTTAGTTATTTTATTTTGGAACTCAGTCAGCTTTTCAAAAGACCTATTTGAGTATTTAAAATCTAACCAACCACCACCTTTAATACTTGGTCATATTGATTTTGATAAAGCCTTAAACAAAGAGATAAGTGATTTGAATATTTATTTAGGGATGAGCAAGGATAAACAGCCAATTAATGAGACTTTTTATTGGACGCTAAGAAATGGCAGTGCTAGCCATGATGAAATTAATATAAATGATGACAAATATTTTATTATTTCTGGATGCAGACCACAATCCTGTCCAGAAAAAGGTTTCTTATGGATAGATAAAAAAAAGAAAATAGTGCTAGGTGCAATGATACATTATTTTATTGATACTAGAGAAAACAGGAACGAAGAAGGCAATCTTTTAGTTTTTTCAAATAAATTCACTTCATATAAAAAACTTCCTAAAAAATTTAAAAAAGATTTAAATAGTTGGATATCAATTCTAACATCTTGGGATTTTGAAAATAATAATCCAAATAAACCATTAAGACCAACTGTCACCAGATTTATTAATTTAAATAATCAAATAGAACAAATAAAATAGAAATCTTTAACGACTTCTTGATTGATACACAATCTATTCACACTATAGTCACAATAAACATAGAAATTTAATAAAAACTAAAATTTTTGAAAAAAATTAACGTTGATTTTATTGAATGATGGTGCCCCCGCACGGATTCGAACCGCGGACCTATTGATTACAAATCAATTGCTCTACCAACTGAGCTACAAGGGCATATTATCTTTTTTAATATGAAAATAAATATTATCAAGTTATTTTTGATATTTGTTTATATGATGAAAAACTATTGCAGCACTATTTGAAATATTTAGACTTTCAATTTTTTCATTCATATCAATTTTAACTAAAAAATCCGCATACTTTTCAGTATGTTTCTTAATACCTTCTCCTTCTGATCCAAATAGTAATATATTATTTCCCTTCCATTCTACGTCAATAAAGTCCTTTTTACTTTTTGAGTCAAAACCATAAACCCAAAAGTTTTTTTCTTTAAGAAATTTCATTGTAGTTTTGATGTTTGGTACTTGGAATATGTTTATATATTCCATGCACCCACTTGCTGATTTATACATCAGCTTGCTGTCCTTAGGAAAGTTTCTTTCTTTTACAATTAATCCATCAATCTTAAAAGATACCGCGCTTCTTACAATCGAACCTATATTTCTTGGATCACTAACACCATCAAGACAAACAAAATTTATATTTTGTTTATTTTTTAAAAATTCTTTCAAATTAATATTTTCAATGTGTTCGATTTCAGCTACGAAGCCTTGATGAAGTAAATCATCTTTTGAACAATACTTATCTAATTCTTTTTTTGTTTTAAAATAGACCTTGTTGTTAGATAAGAGGTTTTTATTAGGATTACTTCTGTGTATTATTTTTTTACTCTCCTCTGTTAAAAAAACTCTTAATACTTTTCTTTTAGGGTTCCTTAAAGCCTCTATAACCGCGTGTTTACCAACTATAAAAAAAGATGATTTATTATGCATTAATTTAATATTTTTCGTCAATTTATATGATTTTTTACCTCTATTTCACGTATTGCAATTATACAATAAAAATATATAAAACCCATGTTGTTTAATGTATTGAACAAGGGGGCGCTTCCCCTACTATATGGAGGGGTACCAAAGCGGTCAAATGGGGCGGGCTGTAAACCCGTTGACTTCGGTCTTCGAAGGTTCGAATCCTTCCCCCTCCACCATTCAATAGATTTGCAACGGAGTGTTAAACTTGGGTGATGCGGGTGTAGTTCAATGGTAGAACGCTAGCCTTCCAAGCTGGATGTAAGGGTTCGATTCCCTTTACCCGCTCCAATTTAAACAAAAAAAATAAAGTGAGGAAAAAAAGTAATGTCGAAGGAAAAATTTAATAGAAGTAAACCACATTGTAACATAGGTACAATTGGGCATGTGGACCATGGTAAAACAACTTTAACAGCGGCTATAACAAAAGTTTTAGCTGAGGCTGGAGGAGCGCAATTTGTAGCTTATGACCAAATTGACAAAGCGCCAGAGGAAAAAGAGAGAGGAATTACAATTTCAACTGCTCATGTTGAATATGAAACTGAAAAAAGACATTACGCTCACGTAGATTGCCCTGGTCATGCTGATTATGTAAAAAATATGATAACAGGTGCGGCTCAAATGGATGGAGCAATATTAGTTGTTAATGCTGCGGATGGCCCGATGCCTCAAACAAGAGAGCATATTCTTTTAGCAAGACAGGTTGGGGTTCCAGCTATTGTTGTTTTTTTAAACAAAGTTGATCAAGTTGATGATAAAGAAATGATTGACCTTGTTGAAGAAGAAATTAGAGATTTATTAAATTCATATAAATTTCCAGGTGACAAAACTCCAATAATTAAAGGTTCAGCTTTAGCAGCTGTTGAAGGAAAAGATGAAGCAGTTGGAAAAAATGCAATAATGGAATTAATGAAAGCTGTTGACGAACATATTCCTCAACCTGATAGACCAAAAGATAAACCTTTTCTTATGCCAGTTGAGGATGTTTTTTCTATCTCTGGAAGAGGCACTGTTGTTACAGGTAGAGTAGAACAAGGTGTTGTGAAAACAGGAGAAGAAATAGAGATAGTTGGTATAAGAGATACTAAAAAGTCCGTTTGTACAGGTGTAGAAATGTTTAGAAAAATTCTTGATACTGGTGAAGCAGGAGATAATATTGGTGCACTATTAAGAGGTATCGAAAGAACAGATGTTGAAAGAGGACAAGTTCTTGCAAAACCAGGTTCTGTTACACCTCATACTAAATTTGAGGCCCAAGCTTATGTTCTCAAAAAAGAGGAAGGTGGCAGACATACGCCTTTCTTTACTAAATATAGACCACAATTTTATTTTAGAACAACCGATGTTACAGGTGAAGTAGAATTACCATCAGGAACTGAAATGGTAATGCCAGGTGATGATGCAAAATTTACCGTGAAACTAATTACACCAATAGCTATGAGTGAAAAATTAAATTTTGCAATTAGAGAAGGTGGAAGAACAGTAGGAGCTGGAGTAGTAACAAAGATTATAGAGTAAGCTCCACTAAAGAAGGAGTGTAGCTCAATTGGTAGAGCGCCGGTCTCCAAAACCGGAGGTTGGGGGTTCGATTCCCTCCGCTCCTGCCAAGTAATTAAGGATATGATATGAAAAACCCTTTAAAATTTATACAAGAAGTTAAACAAGAGGCTTTTAAAGTTACTTGGCCAACAAAAAAAGAGACCTTGCAAGGCACACTAATGGTTGCAGCAATGGCTATAATTGCATCTTTATTTTTTTTACTTGTTGACCAAATTTTTAAGTTTTTTTTAGACATTATTTTAAAGGTAAGTTTTTGATGAAAAATTGGTACATAGTTCAGTCTTACTCAAGTTTTGAGAATAAAGTTGCACAAAACATAAAAGAAGAAGCAGAAAAAGCAAAAATTTCTGAGAAAATTGAGGAAATAATTGTGCCCACCCACGATATAACAGAAGTTAAAAGAGGCAAAAGAGTTCAAAGAAAAAGAAAATTTTTTCCTGGTTATGTATTGATCAAGAGTGAAATGGACAATAACATTTATCATATGATTAAAAATATAAAAAAAGTTAGCGGTTTTTTAGGATCAAAAGGTACACCTGTGCCAGTTTCAGATAAAGAGATTGAAAAAATATTAGGTCAAATTAAAGATGGAGTTGCCCAACCTAAATCAAGTGTGGAATATAATGTTGGAGAAAAGGTACAAGTGATAGATGGACCATTTGCATCTTTCAGTGGATTGGTAGAAGATATTGATGAGGAAAAATCAAGATTAAAAGTATCTGTATCAATTTTTGGTAGACCAACACCAGTTGATCTTGAATATAACCAAGTGGAGAAGGTAAGTTAATGGCAAAAAAAGAAATAGCTGGATACGTTAAATTACAAATAAATGGTGGCCAGGCTAATCCTGCACCACCTGTTGGTCCAGCACTTGGTCAAAGAGGTATTAATATTATGGAATTTTGTAAAGCTTTTAACGAAAAAACAAAAGCATTCATGGGAAAACCAGTTCCAGTTATCATAACAGTATATAAAGATAAAAAGTTTGATTTTATTATTAAATCACCGCCAGCAAGTCACTTTATAAAAGAGGCTGTGAAATTAAAAAGTGGATCAAGTGAGCCTGGTAGAAACATAGTTGCATCAATAACAATGAAACAAATTGAGGAAATAGCAAAAAAGAAAATGAATGATCTTAATGCAAATGATATAACAGAAGCATCAAAAATTATAGCAGGATCTGCTAGATCTATGGGTATTGAGGTAAAAGATTAATGAGCTCAAAAAGATTTAAAAAACTTATTGAGGATAACAACACGAAAGGTGATGTATTTTCTAAATTGATATCTGAAATTAAAAAAAATTGTACGGTTAAATTTGACGAGTCGATTGATTTAAGTTTACAAATTTATAATAAGCAAAAAAAAAATGAAATTAATATAAGAACCTCTGTGAATTTGCCCAGTGGAACTGGAAAGTCTGTTAAGATAGGCGTTGTATGCGAGGATTCAAAACAACAAAATGCAAAAGATGCAGGTGCAGAGGTTGTAGGGGGTGATGAGATGATTGAAAAAATTAAATCTGGTGATTTAAACTTTGATAAATTAATTTGCACTTCATCTATGATGCCAAAATTGGCCAAATTGGGTAAAGTGCTCGGTCCAAAAGGATTAATGCCTAATCCTAAATTAGGAACAGTAAGTGATGATATTTCAACCGCGGTAAAAAATGCTAAATCAGGTCAAGTAGAGATTAGAAATGATAAAGATGGTAATATAGGAGTAAGCATTGGTAAAAAATCGTTTAGTGATGAAAATTTGACAAAAAACTTTAATGCAATTTTAGAAGCTTTGGATAAAGAAAAATCAAACAATAATGTTAAAGGTAATTTGATTAAAAATAGTTTTATAACATCAACTATGGGAAGGTCATTTAAACTTAAATTAGAAAAGAGCATTTAATTATGATGAGTAAAGAAAAAAAACAAGTTTATATTCAAGAAATGAAAACAACCTTTGATAAGTCTGAAGCAGTAATAGTGGCTCATTACCAAGGTTTAACTGTTTCACAGTTAGATGAATTGAGATCTAAAATGCGTGAACATGGAATTCAGTTTAAAATCACTAAAAATAGAATTACAAAACTTGCTCTAGAAAACACAAGATGCAAAAATCTTTCAGATTTGTTCAAAGGACCTACTGCTGTTGCATTGTCAGATGACGCTATAACATCAGCTAAGATTTTAACAAAATTCTCTAAAGATAATGAAAATCTAAAAATTTTGGGGGGAATCATGGGTAATGACATTTTGGATGTAGCTGGTGTTCAAAATGTTGCTACATTACCAACTTTAGATGAAGCTAGGGCCAAAATAGTAGGGATTTTGAGATCTCCAGCACAAAAATTAGCAAGTATTTTGCTTGCACCTGCCTCAAAAATCGCTATTTTAGCGCTCGAAAAATCAAAAAAATAACTAGGGCAAAATTATATGGCGGACTTAAATAAAATCATAGATGAATTATCAAGTTTAACAGTTGTTGAAGCAGCTGAACTTTCAAAACAACTAGAGGAAAAATGGGGAGTTACGGCAGCAGCTGCTGTGGCAGCAGCACCCGCAGGTGGAGCAGCAGCAGCACCGACAGAGGAAAAAGATGAATTTACAATTGTTCTTGCAGCAGCAGGAGATAAAAAAATAAATGTTATTAAAGAAGTAAGAGCTGTTACGTCTTTAGGTTTAAAAGAAGCAAAAGATTTAGTTGAGGGAGCACCAAAAGAAGTTAAATCAGGTGTTAAGAAACAAGAAGCAGAAGAGATAAAGAAAAAACTTGAAGCAGCAGGCGCAAAAGTAGAACTTAAGTAAATAAAACAGAAAATTAGAACTGGTTTATAAAATAAATAAATCAGAATAGTTAATGGAATTATCTTTTACAGAGAAAAAAAATATAAGAAAAAATTTTGGTAAATTAAAAGAAAGTTTATCAATACCAAATCTTATTGAAGTTCAAAAAAACTCATATAAAGAGTTAACAGAAAGCAAAAAAGATGTAGAAGCATATTTAGTCAAAGGTTTTGACAGAGTTTTTAAAAGTATATTCCCAATTGAAGATTTAAACGACAAAGCATCATTAGAATACGTATCTTATAGACTTGAAAAACCGAAATTTGATGTAGATGAGTGTATAGCTAGAGGATTGACATATTCAGCAGCTTTGAAATGTACACTTAGATTAGTAGTGTTTGATATAAACCAAGAAGATAATACCAAAGATATTTTATCTGCAAAAGAGCAAGAAGTTTACATGGGTGAAGTTCCTATGATGACTAATAGTGGTACATTTATAACAAATGGAGTTCAAAGAGTTGTGGTTAACCAAATGCATAGAAGTCCAGGAGTATTTTTTGATCATGATAATGGAAAATCACATGCAAGTGGAAAACTTCTATTTAATTGTAGAGTAATACCGAATAGAGGATCTTGGTTAGATTTTGAATTTGATGTCAAAGATTTATTGTATTTTAGAATAGACCGAAAAAAGAAATTATTGGTAACTACATTGCTTCAAGCAATTGGGTACTCAAAAGAAGATATTGTAAACGAATTTTACGAAAAAGAAACCTTAAGCTTCAATAAAGAGAAAAATAAGTGGAAAACAAAGTTTGATCCAGAAAATTATAAATCAAAAAACTTTTCTGAGGAGGTGATTGATGCAAAGTCTAACAAAGTAATTATTAAATCTGGTCAAAAAACTAATTTTCTACAAGCTAAAAAGTTACAAAGCGAGGGATTAAAAGAAATATTTGTATCAAGTGAATATTTGAGAGGTAAATTTTTACATAAAAAACTAAACATATTAGATGATGAGTTCAAGATTGGTACAGAACTTAATGAAACTATAATAGAAAAAATAATAGAAAATGATGTAAATACTATAATAATTTCAAAAACAAATTCAATTAATAAAGGTCCTTATATTCTGTCGTCTTTACTTAACGATAAAAATGATAATAAAAATGATTCAATAACTGAAATTTATAAAGTTTTAAGACCTGGTGAACCTCCAACAATAGAGATTGCTTCGCAAATATTTAATAACTTGTTTTTTAGCTCGGAAAGATATGATTTGTCTGACGTGGGTAGAGTAAAGATGAATTCAAGGTTGGACCTAACCTGTTCAGATAAAATAACTATATTAAGAAATGACGATATAATTTCTATAGTTAAAAAAAATGCTTGATCTAAGAGATGGCAAAGATGATGTTGACGACATAGATCATTTGGGCAATAGACGAGTTAGATCTGTAGGAGAACTGGTTGAAAATCAGGCTAGAATTGGTGTTTACAGGATGGAAAGAGCCATAAAAGAAAAAATGACCACACTAGATGTTGAGTCTGCAATGCCACAAGATTTGATAAATGCAAAACCATTAACCATTTCATTAAAAGATTTTTTTGCTACATCTCAATTATCGCAGTTTATGGATCAAACCAATCCATTATCTGAGATAACACACAAAAGAAGGGTATCAGCATTAGGTCCTGGTGGTCTAACTAGAGAAAGAGCTGGCTTTGAAGTTAGAGATGTTCATCCAACTCATTACGGAAGAATTTGCCCAATAGAAACACCCGAAGGACCAAACATTGGTTTAATAAACAGTCTATCAACCTATTCTAAAATAAATAAATATGGTTTTATTGAAAGTCCTTATAAAAAAGTAACAAACGGTGTTGTTCAGGATGAAATCCAATACTTATCGGCAATGGAGGAGTCGAAATATACAATAGCCCAGGCAAATTCTGTAATTGATAAAAATGGAAAATTTAAAGAGGAATTGGTTTCTTGTCGACAGAATCTAGATTTTATATTATCTAAACCAGATAACATAGATTATATTGATGTCTCTCCGAAACAACTTGTTTCTGTTGCTGCATCACTAATTCCTTTTTTAGAAAATGACGATGCTAATAGAGCATTGATGGGTTCAAATATGATGAGACAAGCAGTGCCTTTATTAAAACCTGAAGCACCTTTAGTTGGAACAGGTATAGAGAGTGATGTTGCATTAGACTCTGGAGTTACAATAGTAGCTAAAAGAGAAGGAGTAGTTGATAAAATAGATGGAAAAAGAATAGTTATCAAAGCAAAAGATGACAAAGATTATTCTAAATCTGGTGTTGATATCTATAATTTACAGAAATTTAAAAGATCTAACCAAAATACTTGTATAAATCAAAAACCATTAGTGAGGGTTGGAGACAAAGTTAAATCTGGAGATATAATTGCAGATGGCCCATCTACAAAAATCGGAGAGTTAGCACTAGGCAAAAATGTTACTGTAGCGTTCATGCCATGGCAAGGTTATAACTTCGAAGACTCGATACTTATTTCAGAGAGATGTGTTACTGATGACGTATTTACCTCAATTCATATAGAGGAATACGAAGTTATGGCGAGGGATACAAAATTAGGCGAGGAGGATATTACTAGAGATATTCCAAATGTTAATGAAGAGGCATTAAAAAATTTAGATGAGTCTGGGATAGTTTATATAGGTGCTGAGGTAAAACCAGGAGACATTTTAGTAGGAAAAGTCACACCGAAAGGTGATTCTGCATCTGGCGCAGAGGAGAAATTATTAAGATCAATATTTGGTGAAAAAGCTATTGATGTGACTGATACCTCTTTGAAAATGCCAAGTGGAAGTGGTGGAATTGTTGTAGATGTTAGAGTTTTTAATAGACATGGAATTGAAAAAGATGAAAGATCTATAACAATTGAAAGATCTGAAATAGAAAGTGTTCAGCAGGATAAAAACGTTGAGGAAGAAATTTTAGAGAGAAGTATTAAACAAAGAGCATCGCAAATTCTTGATGGATTATCAGTATTAAAGAAGGTTAAGGAAATAAATGAAGGTGAGAATTTAACAACGGAAAAAATATTTAAATTAACTATAAATGAAATATTTAAACTATCAGTACAAGATCAAAACAAAAGTGAGGCGCTTAATAAACTAAAAGAACAATACGATTTAGCAAAAGGAGATATCTCAGAGAGATTTGAGGACAAAGTATTAAAAATTAAACAAGGTGACGACTTATTGCCAAGTGTTATGAAAATGGTGAAAGTATTTGTTGCTATAAAAAGAAGATTAAGACCAGGTGATAAAATGTCTGGCAGGCATGGAAATAAAGGAGTTGTTAGTAAAATAGTACCTGTTGAGGATATGCCATATCAAGAAAATGGAAAACCTGTAGATATTGTTTTAAATCCTCTAGGTGTACCAAGCAGAATGAATGTAGGTCAGATATTAGAAACTCATTTAGGATGGTCGTGCACAGAATTAGGAGAAAAAATTAAAAAATTAATAAATGAAAACAATAAATTAATAGAAAAAAATGAGAAAATTTTAAATATATTAAAAACTGTATATGGTAAAGATGTATACGAAGAGAAAATTTCAAAATTAAGTGACAACGAATTTAAAGACCTTTGTAGCAATATTCAAAACGGAATACCTATAGCTACACCAGTTTTTGATGGGGCAAAAGAGGACGATGTAACTAAAATGTTAGAAATTTCTGACTTACCTAAATCTGGTCAAACATTTTTATGGGATGGAAGAACTGGAGAAAAATTTGATAGACCAGTAACAGTGGGCACTATATACATGCTTAAATTACACCATTTAGTCGAGGATAAAATACATGCGAGATCCACAGGACCTTACAGTCTAGTTACTCAGCAACCTTTAGGTGGAAAAGCACAATTAGGAGGACAGAGGTTTGGAGAAATGGAAGTCTGGGCCTTAGAAGCTTATGGAGCATCTTACACGTTGCAAGAAATTCTTACAGTTAAATCAGATGATGTTGCTGGAAGAGTAAAAGTATACGAGACAATTGTTAAGGGAGAAGAAAATTTTGAATCAGGTATACCAGAGTCCTTCAATGTACTAGTTAAAGAAATAAAATCATTAGCTTTAAATGTGGAGTTAAATTAAAATGAGTAAAGAAATATCAGATCTATTTAAAAGCACTGAGATAAGTGATGCTCAGAATTTTAATAGCATTAAAATTACATTAGCAAGCCCGGAAAAAATTAAGTCTTGGACTTATGGTGAGATTAAAAAACCTGAAACTATAAATTATAGAACTTTCAGACCTGAAAAAGATGGTCTATTTTGTGCAAGAATATTTGGTCCAATCAAAGATTATGAGTGTCTTTGTGGAAAATATAAAAGAATGAAATTTCGTGGGATAATATGTGAAAAGTGTGGTGTAGAGGTTACAAAATCAAATGTCAGAAGAGAGAGAATGGGGCATATAAATTTAGCTACGCCAGTTGCCCATATATGGTTCCTCAAATCTTTGCCAAGTAGGATATCATTAGTTATTGATATGAAACTAAAAGAAGTTGAAAGAGTGTTATATTTTGAAAATTTTATTGTTATCGAACCAGGACTAACAGGTTTAAAAAAAAATCAACTACTTGGAGAAGAAGAACTTATTAAATACCAGGACCAATATGGTGAGGAGTCTTTCACAGCTGGAATAGGTGCTGAAGCAATACTTGAAATTTTAAAATCTATAAACCTAGAAGAGGAAAGGACAAAATTAGTTAATGCAATAAAAGAGACTAAATCAAAAGTAGCAGAGGAGAGATCAATAAAAAGACTAAAGTTAATTGAATCATTCATAGAGACTGGTAATAAACCTGAGTGGATGATTCTTACAACAGTTCCAGTAATACCACCAGAATTAAGACCCTTGGTTCCACTAGATGGTGGAAGGTTTGCAACCTCAGATCTTAACGATCTTTACAGAAGAGTTATAAATAGAAATAACAGATTAAAAAGATTAATGGACCTCAAAGCTCCAGATATAATTGTAAGAAACGAAAAGAGAATGCTTCAAGAGTCTGTGGATGCTTTGTTTGACAATGGAAGAAGAGGTAGAGTAATTACAGGAACTGGTAAAAGACCATTAAAATCTTTAGCAGAAATGCTTAAAGGAAAGCAAGGTAGATTTAGACAAAACTTATTAGGCAAAAGGGTTGATTACTCAGGTAGGTCAGTAATAGTTGTAGGACCAGATTTAAAATTACACGAATGTGGTCTACCAAAAAAAATGGCTTTAGAATTATTTAAACCTTTCTTATACGCAAGATTGAACAAACTGGGTCTAGCATCTACTATTAAACAAGCTAAAAAATTTGTTGAGAAAGAAAGACCTGAAGTTTGGGATTCATTAGAACTAATAGTAAGAGAACATCCTATTTTATTAAACCGAGCTCCAACTTTACATAGATTAGGAGTTCAGGCATTTGAACCAAAGCTAATTGAAGGAGATGCAATAGAATTACATCCACTTACATGTGCAGCATTTAATGCAGACTTTGATGGTGACCAAATGGCTGTTCACATTCCACTAAGTTTAGAAGCTCAGCTGGAAGCAAGAGTTTTAATGATGTCTACTAACAATATTTTAAGCCCATCAAATGGAAAGCCGATAATTGTTCCAAGTCAAGATATGATACTAGGTATTTATTACTTATCACAACCACCTTATCAATCAGAGAAAGTTGAAGGGTATTTTGTAAATACATCTGAAATAGAACATGCTCTTGAAATTGGTCAAATTAAGGTTCATTCAAGAATAGTTTCTAGATTTGCAACTATTGACGAGAATGGAAAAGAGAAATTTGAAAAACATATTAGTACCGCAGGTCGATTTTTACTTGCAAATTTATTACCAAAGAATCACAATAATAAATTTTCATTAATAGATAGACTATTGCCAAAAAAAGTTGTCTCAGAAATAATTGACCATGTTTTTAGATTTTCCGGACAAAAAAATACTGTTATTTTCTGCGATAAGTTAAAGGACCTAGGGTTTAAACATGCATTTAAAGCAGGAATTTCGTTTGGAAAAGACGACTTAATAATTCCTGAAAATAAAGAACAATTAATTGAAGAAACAAAAAAATTGATAGCAGATTATGAAAATCAATACTCCGAAGGTCTCATAACAAGGGGAGAAAGATATAACAAAGTTGTAGATGCCTGGTCTAAATGTACGGATAAAGTGGCCTCAGAAATGATGAAAAGAATTTCAGCCACAGAAGTAACCAAAGAAGGTTTAAAAATAAATTCAGTTTTTATGATGGCAGATAGTGGTGCAAGAGGATCAGCGGCACAGATGAAACAATTAGCAGGGATGAGAGGTTTAATTGCAAAACCTTCTGGAGAAATTATTGAGTCCCCAATTACTTCAAATTTTAAAGAAGGTTTGACAGCTTTGGAATATTTTAATTCAACGCATGGAGCAAGAAAAGGATTAGCTGACACAGCGTTAAAAACTGCTAACTCAGGTTATCTAACAAGAAGATTATGCGACGTAGCGCAAGATCTAACGATTACAAAGAATGAATGTGATAAACCAGGATTTATTAGATTATCAGAAATAATAGAGGGTGGAAATGTCATTGTTAGTTTATCAGAGAGATCTTTAGGAAGAGTCGTTGCTTCTGACGTAAAAAATCCGATTAATGGGGAAATAATAATAAAAAAAAATGAAATGATAGATGAAGCTGCATGTGAAAAAATTGATGCAGCAGGAGTAAAGATAATAAATGTTTATTCAGTTATTACATGCAGCTCGAAAGAGGGCGTTTGCGCAAAATGTTATGGAAGAGACTTGTCCAGAGGTCAAATGGTTCATGTTGGTGAAGCTATAGGTATGATATCTGCACAATCTATTGGTGAACCAGGAACTCAATTAACTATGAGGACTTTCCACGTTGGTGGTACAGCTTCAATTAAGCAGGAGTCTCAAATAGTTTCTAAAACTGATGGAATGTTAAAAATAATTAATACAAATCTAATACAGGACTCTAAAAAAAATCTTGTAGTTATGGGAAGAAATACTCAACTTTCTATAGAGGATGAAAACGGCTTACAAAAAGCAATCTATAAAGTTCCATATGGTTCTAAGTTGTTTTTCCAAAACGGTGATAAAATTAAAAAAAATACTAAGATATGTGAGTGGGATCCATACACAACACCAGTTATAGCAGAAACTAGCGGTATAGTAAATTTTGTAGATTTAACAGATGGTATATCTTTAGCTGAAACTGTTGATGATGCCACAGGTATATCTACTAAAACAGTTATTGATTGGAAAACACAATCTAAAAATACAGATTTAAAACCACGAATAACTCTAAGAGATGAAAAAGGTAATGTTATTAAAAAAGCTGATGACAATGAGGCAAGATATTATTTAGTTCCAGACTCAATATTATCGGTTAAAGATGGACAAAAAATTTTTGCAGGAGATGTTATAGCTAGATTACCAAAAGAAACCTCTAAGACAAAGGATATTACAGGAGGATTACCAAGAGTTGCAGAATTATTTGAAGCTAGAAAGGCAAAAGATAGTGCAATAATTGCAGAAAATGATGGTAAAGTTCTTTTTGGAAAAGAAGTTAGAGGAAAACAAAGAGTTACTATTGAATCTGAAAAAGGTGAAACCTCTTCGTATCTTATTCCAAAAGGTAAACACATAAACTTTAACCAAGGTGAAAAAATAAAAAAAGGAGAATACTTACTCGATGGACAACCCTTGCCCCACGATATATTGCGTATTTTAGGTATTGAAGAATTGACTGAATATTTTGTAAACCAAGTTCAAGAAGTTTATAGGTTGCAGGGTGTTATAATAAATGACAAGCATATTGAAGTAATACTTAGACAAATGCTTAAAAAAATTGAGATAAAAGAGTCAGGAGACTCTAATTTATTACCAGGTGAAATTGTTGATAGAATTAAGTTTTTAAATATGAATGAGTCTCTAGTAAAAGATGGAAAAAAAGAAGCAAAAGGTGAAAGAGTATTGATGGGCATAACAAAAGCATCATTACAAACAGAGTCATTTATTTCTGCTGCTTCTTTTCAAGAAACCACTAGAGTACTTACTGATGCAGCAATTAAGGGGAAAGTAGATAAATTGTCTGGACTTAAAGAGAATGTTATTGTTGGAAGACTTGTGCCTGCAGGAACTGGTTCAATCAAAAATTTATGGAATAAAATGGCTCATAAAGATGATGAAAATTTTTTATCACAACAAGAAAAGCTTGAGACTTCAAAAGACCAAGTAAATCAATAATAATTTCATTTTTTTTCTCATATATTAATTTGACAAATTTAAATTATTGAGTATTTTGTCGATATTTTGGTTGGAAAGTAGCACTAAGTGCTAGACGCTGCCATTAACTCTGACAGTTATTTTCACTCAAAATATTAAATTATTATGCCTACGATAAACCAGTTATTAAGAAAAAAAAGATACAAACCTTTGTCTAGGAACAAGGTGCCTGCACTTGAAAAACAACCTTTGAAAAGAGGAGTTTGTGTAAAGGTTTATACAACAACGCCAAAAAAGCCTAATTCAGCGCTTAGAAAAGTTGCAAGAGTAAGATTATCAAATGGTTTTGAAGTCACCGCCTATATACCGGGAGAGGGACATAATCTTCAAGAGCACTCTGTTGTTTTAATCAGAGGTGGGCGAGTAAAAGATTTGCCTGGAGTAAGATATCATATTTTAAGAGGAAATCTTGATACACAAGGTGTAGCAAATAGAAAACAAAGAAGATCTTTATACGGGACAAAAAAAGGTAAATAAGACATGTCAAGGAAAAGAAAATTACCAAAAAAAGTTCCTATTGTTGACCCTAAGTACAAATCAGCTGTTATACCTAAACTTATAAATTCTATAATGTATGATGGTAAGAAAACTATTGCTGAAAAAATAGTTTATGATGCAATTGATAAAATAAAATCAAAATCAAAAGAAGAACCAATTATTGTTTTTAACGAAGCAATTAACAATATCAAACCTACAGTTGAAGTTCGATCTAGACGTGTTGGCGGTGCAACTTATCAAGTGCCTGTAGAAGTAAAGTCAAAGAGATCACAAGCATTAGCACTAAGGTGGTTAATTGATGCCTCAAGAAAAAGAAAAGATAAAAAAATGTCAGATAAAATTTTTAATGAAATATTTGACGCTTATCAAAATCGTGGTTCTGCTATTAAAAAAAAAGAGGACACCCATAAAATGGCAGAATCCAACAAAGCATTTGCGCATTTTAGGTGGTAAAATATTATGTCTAGATCTCACACATTAGAAAAATATAGAAATATTGGTATCATGGCCCACATCGATGCTGGAAAGACAACCACAACAGAAAGAATTTTGTACTATACTGGAAAAAGTCATAAAATAGGTGAAGTGCATGATGGTGCCGCAACAATGGATTGGATGGAGCAAGAGCAGGAAAGAGGTATAACAATTACTTCTGCAGCTACAACGTGTTTTTGGAATGATCATAGAATAAATATCATCGATACACCTGGTCATGTAGATTTTACTATTGAGGTTGAAAGATCGTTAAAAGTATTAGATGGAGCTGTTGCCGTTTTTGATGGTGTTGCAGGAGTAGAACCCCAATCAGAAACTGTATGGAGACAAGCTGACAAATATAAAGTTCCAAGAATTTGTTTTGTAAACAAACTTGACCGAACTGGAGCTGATTTTTTTAGATGTGTGGATATGATAAAAGAAAGACTAGGTGCAAAACCTCTTGTCATGCAAATTCCGATAGGCATAGAGGCATCCCTCAAAGGTGTTGTTGATTTGATAAAAATGAAGGCTGTAGAGTGGAAAAATGAAGATTTAGGTGCTGAATGGGAAGAAAAAGAAATACCAGAAGAATTAAAAGAAATTTCAAATAAATATCGTCAGGAACTTGTAGAAACTGCCGTAGAGCAAGATGAAAAACTTATGGAGGCATATTTGAATGGTGAAGAGATTAAAACTGAGGATCTTATTTCTTGTGTAAGAAAAGGATGTTTAAATTTTAGTTTTGTACCAGTTTTAACTGGATCGGCTTTTAAAAATAAAGGTGTGCAACCTTTATTAGACGCGGTTGTAAATTATCTACCTAGTCCTAAAGATATTGGGTCAATTAAGGGTACAAAACCTAGCTCTGATGAAGAAATAATCATGAAATTTGAGGATAATGCGCCATTCTCTGCATTAGCATTTAAAGTTGCAAATGATCCTTTTGTTGGCTCTTTAACTTTTATAAGAATTTATTCAGGTACACTTAAATCTGGAACAGGAATTTATAACACCTCAAAAGAAAAGGAGGAAAGGGTTGGTCGAATGTTGTTAATGCATGCCAACTCAAGAGAAGATATTAAAGAAGCAAACTCAGGAGATATAGTAGCTTTAGCAGGATTAAAGCATACTATTACAGGGCACACTCTCTCTGATGAAGATAATCCTGTATTATTAGAGCCGATGGAGTTCCCAGATCCAGTCATAGAGATTGCTGTTGAGCCAAAAACAAAAGGTGATCAAGAAAAAATGGGAGAAGCTTTAGGTAGATTAGCTAAAGAAGATCCATCCTTTAGAGTTTCTTCAGATGAAGAGTCTGGACAAACTATTATTAAAGGAATGGGTGAACTTCATCTAGATATAATTGTTGATAGAATGAGGAGAGAATTTAAAGTAGAAGCTAATGTTGGTGCACCACAAGTCGCTTATAGAGAAACAATTTTAAATTCAGCAGAATTTGATTATACACACAAAAAACAAAGTGGAGGCGCGGGACAATTTGCTAGAGTTAAATTGTCAATCGAACCATTGGAACCTGGAAAAGGAAGAGAAATTGAAAGCAAAATTAAGGGAGGTGCTATACCTAAAGAGTTTATACCTGGTGTAGAAAAAGGAGTAGAGACAATAGCAGACTCAGGAATATTAGCGGGCTTTCCAATAATTGATTATAAAGTTACTATTTTAGATGGACTACATCATGATGTAGATTCAAGTGTATTGGCATTTGAATTAGCTTCCAGACAATGTTTTAAAGAAGTTTGTGCGAGAGGTAACTTAAAACTTTTAGAACCTATAATGAGAGTTGAGGTGGTGACACCTGAAGATTACATGGGTGATGTTATTGGAGACTTAAATAGTAGAAGAGGTCAAATTAATACACAAGAACAAAGGGGAAATGCTACGGTTATAACTGCTATGGTACCACTTGCAAATATGTTTGGTTATATAAATAGTTTAAGATCAATGTCACAAGGTAGAGCACAATACTCAATGTTTTTCGATCATTACGATAAAGTTCCACAAAATGTTCAAGATGAAGTAGTAAAAAAGACAGGTTAACATGGATAAACAAAATATTAGAATTAAATTAAAAGCTTATGATAATAAAGTTCTTGATCAATCTACTGAAGAGATTGTTAATACCGTTAAAAGGACTGGCGCAAATATTAAAGGACCAATACCTTTACCTACAAAAATTGAAAGATATACTGTCTTGAGATCTCCTCATATCGATAAAAAAAGTCGTGAGCAATTTGAGACAAGAACACACAAAAGATTAATTGATATAATTGAACCAACTCCACAAACAGTTGAAGCTTTAATGAAACTAGACTTAGCTTCAGGTGTTGATGTTGAAATAAAAATCTAAAATATGAATGAGATAGCTTTAATAGGAAAAAAAATTGGAATGACTAGAGAATTTCTTAGATCAGGCCAATCAGTTCCCGTTACAGTGGTGAAAATGGAAAAAGGTAGAGTTATTCAAATAATTGATGCGGACAAAAGGGGATACAAAGCAATACAAATTGGTTTTGGCAATATTAAAGCATCCAAACTTTCAAAGTCAAAAAAAGGTTTTTTTGCAAAAAAAAATACTGAGCCAAAAAGAGTCTTAAAAGAATTTAAGGTTAAAGATCTATCAAATTATAAAGAAGGAAATGAGTTTGGCTTGGAAATATTTAAAGAAATAAAATTTGTTGATGTAAAATCAAAAACAATAGGAAAAGGCTTCGCTGGAGCAATGAAAAGACATAATTTTAGAGGTTTAAGAGCCTCACATGGTGTTTCTATATCGCATAGATCACACGGATCAACTGGTCAAAGACAGGATCCTGGTAAGGTATTTAAAAATAAAAAGATGGCTGGACATATGGGTGATAAAATTAGAACGATGCAAAACATAGAGATTATTAAGTCAGATATAGATAATAATTTATTATATCTTAAAGGTTCAATACCCGGATCAAAGAACACTCAAGTGATGGTTAAAGAGGCAGTTAAAAATATTACAAAGCTAACTTTAGCAGAGAAAATAGATAAGCAAGAAAAAATGCGAAAAATACCTGATAAGAAAAAAAAATAAATGAAAATAGATAAAATAGACATTAAAGGAAATAAACAATCTATTGAAGTTGCAGATAAAGTTTTTGGATGTAAGATTAATAAAGATCTTATTAGTCAAGTTCTTTATAAATCAAATGCAAATTTTAAGGGTCGTAAAGCTAAGACTAAACAAAAGAATGAAATCGTTGGTTCTACTTCCAAAATCTATGCTCAAAAAGGCACAGGTAACGCTAGACACGCAAGTAGAAAAGCCCCTATATTTGTAGGTGGTGGAGTTGCACACGGTCCTAAAGGAGAAAGTAATTATAAATTTAGAAAACTCAATAAAAGTGAGAAGAAATTGAGCGTTACATCATTAATAACGGAAAAAAATAAAGATAATAATTTAATCGTGACAGATGATTTTGAAAAAGAGATTAAAAAAACAAAAGAGATGTTTAGCATCCTAAATAGTTTGAATGCTATAAATTCACTTTTATTATTGGATAAATCATCAAAGAAAAACATATTTAGATCTTCAAGGAATATACCAAATATTAAAGTGACTGATATTAATCACTTTAGCTCATATGATATAACTAAATATAAAAAACTACTTTTAACACTAAGTTCTATAAAAGAATTGGAAAAAAAATATTCATGAAAAATAAATTTAACATTTACGATAAAATATTATCACCAATAGTAACTGAGAAATCTACAAATATGTCTGAATTTAATAAAGTTACTTTTAAAGTGCCATTAAGTTCAAACAAAAAAAGTCTTAAAAAAAGTATCGAAAGATTATTTAAAGTAAATGTTACAAAAGTAAATATCGTAAACAAGAAAGCTAGAATTAAAGTCTCCAGAGGAAAAAAAATAAAAAAAAAAGGTTACAAGAAAGCAATAATTACACTTAAGAAGGGTCAAAGTATTGACTTAAGCACAGGATTATAAAAATGACACTAAAAACATTTAAACCATACACCAAATCTACAAGAGGCACTGTTTTAATTGATAGATCTGGGCTGTGGAAAGGAAAGCCTTACAAGCCACTTACGTCTGTAAACAGATCTTCCAAAGGAAGAAATAACCTTGGTCGAATTACTTCAAGGAACCACGGCGGTGGTCATAAACATAAGTATAGAATTATTGATTTTCATAGAAGTAAAATTGGTATTAAAGGTTTGGTAGAAAGAATTGAATATGATCCTAATAGATCTTGTTACATAATGTTAATTAAATTTGAAGATAATGAAATGAAATATTATTTGGCGCCTCAAAAAGTAAAAGTTGGTGATACGATTGAAAATGGTTCTAATGCAGAGATAAAACCTGGTAACTCTTTGCAACTTAAGGATATACCAACAGGAATAGATATCCATAATGTAGAAATTCAACCAGGTTCTGGTGGAAAAATCGCGAGAGCGGCAGGCTCTTCAGTAACAATTTCTGGAATTGATGGTAATTACTCTATTATTAAGATGGTTTCAGGTGAAATAAGAAAAATAGACTCCAGAGCTATGGCGACAATTGGGGTTTTATCAAATCCTGATAAAAAGAATATTAAAATTGGAAAAGCAGGTAGATCAAGGTGGTTAGGAATTAGACCTCACACAAGAGGAGTGGTTAAAAATCCAGTTGATCACCCTCACGGAGGTGGTGAGGGTAAATCAGCAGGCGGCAGACATCCAGTATCCCCAACTGGTCAATCTGCAAAAGGATTGAAAACTCGTGATAATAAAAGAACAGATAAATTTATTATTAGAAGACGAAAGAAGAGAGGAAAATAGGAAATGGCTAGATCAGTTTGGAAAGGTCCATTTGTTGAGGAAAGTTTAATCAAAAAAGTTGATAAATCAAAAAATGATCCAAATAGAAAACCAATTAAAACTTGGTCTAGAAAATCAACAATAATACCTGATTTCGTTGGATTCAGTTTTTTAATATACAATGGAAAAAAATTTATACCATTAACAGTTTCTGAGGACATGGTTGGCCACAAGTTTGGAGAATTTGCACCTACAAGACAATTTTTTGGACATACTCCAGCAGATAAAAAAGCAAAAGCAGAAGATAGTAAAGCCGGGGATAAAAAATAACTATGAAAAGCAAGCCTAAAAAAATGAACGATAACAACAAAGAAGTAAGATCAATAAATAAAAATATTAGATCAAGTGTGAGGAAATTAAATCCTATACTGAAGTCATTGGTTGGTAAAAAAGTTGAAATAGCGATAAGAAATTTGTCTTTCTCAGAAAAAAGAATAACAAAAGATATAAAAAAAACTATTTCATCAGCTGTTGCAAATGCAGAAAATAATTTTCAGTACGATATTGATAAACTATTTATAAAAGAGGCTTATTGTGGCAAACAAGTTGTTATGAAGAGGTTTAGAGCTAGAGCTAAAGGAAGAGCTGCACCAATACTTAAACCATATTCTAATTTAACAATTATATTGTCTGAAAAGCAAAATAAAGAGGTGAAACATGGGCCAAAAAGTTAATCCAGTTGGTTTGAGACTCGGTATAAATAGAGGCTGGGACTCGGTTTGGTATGCAAAGAAAAAAGATTTTGGTAATTATTTAATTGAGGATTATAAAATAAGAGAATTCGTTAAAAAAAATGTAGTTAATTCAGGTGTTTCAAAAGTAATGATTGAAAGAACATCTAAAAAGTGTTTTGTAACAATATATACATCAAGACCTGGGTTCGTGATTGGAAAAAAAGGAAGCGATATTGAGAAAATAAAAAGCAGAATATCAAAAATTACATCAAATGAAGTCGTTTTAAATATCAAAGAAGTAAAAAAACCAGAAACTAATAGTTATCTAGTTGCTGAAAATATAGCACAACAACTTGTTAAAAGAGTTTCATATAGAAGAGCAATGAAACGTGCAATGCAATCTGCTTTAAGACTTGGTGCTAAAGGAATTAAAGTTTCAATAAGCGGTAGACTTGGTGGAAACGAAATTGCAAGAACTGAATGGTTAAGAGAGGGAAGTATTCCATCTCATACTTTAAGAGCAGATATAGACTATGCTGAAGCTGAAGCATTAACTACTTATGGAATATTGGGTATTAAGGTATGGATTTATAAAGGAGAAATTTTCACTAAAGAATTTAGTCAGGAAACAAATAAAAAATAAATTATGCTACAACCAACTAGAACAAAATTTAGAAAAGCACATAAAGGCAGGATACATGGAAATGCCTCAAGATGTAATATCATGAACTATGGTTCTTTTGGGCTAAAAGCTTTACAGCCCGAAAGAGTAATTTCACGACAGATTGAGGCAGCAAGAGTCGCTTTAACAAGACACATGAAAAGACAAGGTAGGGTTTGGACAAGAATTTTTCCAAATATACCAGTTTCTAAAAAGCCAACAGAGGTAAGAATGGGTAAAGGGAAAGGTTCTCCTGAATATTGGGCATGTAGAGTTAAGCCTGGCAGGATACTTTTTGAGGTTGATGGAGTTTCAGAGCAAATTGCTAAAGAGGCTTTATACAAAGCATCGGCAAAATTACCAATAAAATGTAAATTTATAAAAAGAATATAAAATGAAAAAAAAAATAAAACAATTTACAAAAGATCAAGCAATTAAAGAAATAGATAAGTTAAAAAAAGATTTATTTAACTTCAGATTTCAAAAAATTAATGGTCAACTAAAAAATTACGCTAAAGTTTCTGAAACAAAAAGATCTATAGCAAAATTAAAAACTTACTTGGAGAAAAATAATGCCTAAAAAAATATTATCAGGTGTTGTAATAAGTGATAAACCAAATAAATCAATAACGGTTTTGGTTGAAAGAAAATATCAGCATCCCCTTCTTAAAAAGGTTATAAAATCAAAAAAAAAATATAACGTACATGATGAACAGAATAAATTCAAAAATGGTGATAAGGTTAAAATAATTGAATGCAAACCTTATTCTAAAACAAAAAAATTTGAGGTTATGGGGGATCATAAATGATACAAGTTCAGACGGAATTAATGGTTGCAGATAATACGGGGGCAAAAAGAATTGAGTGTATTAAAGTTTTAGGTGGATCTAAAAGGAGATATGCAAGCATAGGTGATACAATAGTGGTTGCAATTAAAGAGGCAATTCCAAAGGGAAAAGTTAAAAAAGGATCTGTCCACAAAGCTGTTGTTGTAAGAGTTAAAAAAGGCATTCATAGAAATGATGGTTCTAAAGTTAAGTTTGATAATAATGCAGCTGTTTTGACTGATGATAAAGGTGAACCAATTGGAACAAGAATATTTGGTCCTGTAACTAGAGAATTAAGAAACAAAGGGCAAATGAAAATAATCTCTTTGGCACCGGAGGTTCTATAAATGATAAAAAAAGGCTTGAATGTTAAGGTGTTAGTTGGGAAAGACAAAAATAAAGAAGGAGAAGTTATTGAGCTCGATAGAAATAACTTTAGAGCTAAAGTAAAAGGATTAAATATAATAAAAAAGCATGTAAAAACGACAAAAGAGAATAAAGGTGGAATTTTTGATAAAGAAAACTTTATTCATTTTTCAAATCTTAAAATTATTAATGATAATAAACAAAAAAAAACGAGAATAAAAAACGAGAATAAAAAATGATACCACGATTAAAAGAAACATTTAAAAAAGAAATACAGCAAGAGTTAAAAAGTAAGTTTGGATATAAAAATATTTATATGGTCCCTGAAATTAAAAAAGTTGTTATAAATATGGGGCTAGGTTTAGATGGAAATGATAATAAAATTTTAAAAAGTTGCGAAGACGATATGTCAAAAATTACCGGTCAAAGACCAGTTGTTACAAAATTTAAAAAGTCAATTTCAAACTTTAAAACAAGGAAAAATACTAACGCAGGTATTAAATCAACTTTAAGAAAAAATAAAATGTATGAATTTATTGATAGATTGGTAAATATAGCGCTACCAAGAATCAAAGATTTCAGAGGGTTAAGATTAAATGGTTTTGACAAGTTTGGAAATTATACTTTTGGAGTTAAAGAACACATTATATTTCCAGAGGTTAATTTTGAAAAGGTTGAGAAAATTAGAGGCTTAGATATTACTATTGTCATAAAAAGCAGAAGTGTTAATGATAGCCTTGAATTATTAAAAAAATTTAACTTCCCATTTATAGAAAGCAAAGGTAATTAATATGGCAAAACTAAGCTCAGTTAACAAAAATAATCGGAGAATAAAACTTTCAGACAAATACTATAAAAAAAGGAAAAATTTAAAAAAAATTATTATGAATAAAAAACTTGGTTTAGAGGAAAGATTTAAGGCTCAACAAAAACTGTCTAAACTTCCAAGAAATTCATCAAAAACAAGAGTCATGAATAGATGTCAAATTACAGGAAGACCTCATGGTGTTTACAGAAAATTAAAAATATCAAGGATAGCTCTAAGAAAATTAGGCTTAGAAGGTAAAATCCCTGGAATGATAAAATCAAGTTGGTAGAAAGGATATAATATGAGCTTAAGTGACCCTATTGGAGATATGTTAGCAAGGATTAAAAATGCTCAAATGAGAGCTCACAAGACTGTAAAAATGCCATCATCTAAATTTAAAGTAAAAATAGCTGAAGTTTTAAAAAATGAGGGATTTATAAAGGACCATAAAATCATAGATGAAAATAATAAATCAGAAATTAATATCTATTTAAAATATAGCTATGGAAGCCCTGTTATTAATTCTATTGAAAGAGTATCAAGACCAGGAAGAAGAATTTTCTCTAGTGCCGAAAGTTTGCCAAAAATTAACAACGGTTTAGGAATAGCTATAATCTCAACTCCAAAAGGCGTTATGAGTGATGTTAACGCAAGAAAGCAAAAAATTGGTGGTGAAATAATTTGTAAGGTGTTTTAATGTCTAAAATAGGTAAATTAAGTATATCAATTCCTGACAAAGTAAAAATTGCTTTAAATGGCAATCTATTAAATATTGAAGGTCCATTAGGAAAAAAGGTGTTAAATTTGGATCTCAAAATATTTGATTTAAATATATTGGAAGGTAAGGAAGTATCGATTAAACCAAAAATTATCGACGAAAATACAAAAAAACTTTGGGGAATGAATAGAAGTTTGCTTAATAACGCAATCATAGGTGCTAGTACTGGATATGAAAAAATATTAGAACTTTCTGGTGTAGGATATAGAGCTGCAGTTAAAGGAAAAGTTTTAAATTTACAACTTGGCTTCAGTCACGATATTAATTTTGATATTCCAGATGAGTTAAAAATTACAGTTGAAAAACAAACAATAATTAAAATAAGCGGCAGTGACAAACAATTAGTTGGAATGACGGCATCAAAAATTAAATCTATTAGACCGCCCGAGCCTTATAAAGGCAAGGGAATAAAAGAAAAAGGACAATATATTCTCAGAAAAGAAGGCAAAAAAAAATAATGAAGTTATCAACATCACAAAGAAAAAAATTTAGAGTTAGAAATAAACTTAAAAAAAATTCTTCGGTTAATAGGTATAGATTAACTGTATCAAGATCTTCCAAAAATATTAGTGCACAAATTATTGATGATTTAAAAAAAATTACTTTGTTATCGGAAACATCAAATCAAAAATCATTAAAAAATATTAAAAAAACCAAAAGTGAAGTTTCAACTATTGTAGCTGAAAACCTTGCAAAAAAAGCAAAAGAATTAAAAATTAATAAAATTTATTTTGATAGAGGTATTTATAAATATCATGGAAGAGTCAAAATATTTGCAGATACGCTTAGAAAAAATGGTATGGAGTTTTAATTAATGGAAAAAAATAACGAATTTTTAGAAAAACTAGTACATATAAACAGAATTACAAAAGTTGTAAAAGGTGGTAGAAGATTTGGTTTTTCAGCATTGGTTGTAGTTGGTAATCAAAATGGAAAAATTGGTATAGCTCACGCCAAAGCAAAACAGGTACCTGATGCTATCAAAAAGGCAAATGATTTAGCGAAAAGAAATCTTATACAAATTCCATTAAGAGAAGGTAGGACGATACATCATGACATTTACGGAAAAGATGGTGCAGGTAAAATTAAACTAAGATCGGCCCCTAAAGGTACGGGTATTATTGCTGGAGGACCTGTTAGAGCAGTATGTGAGGTTTTAGGAATAAAAGATATTGTTGCTAAATCAATAGGAACATCTAATCCTCACAATGTTATTCGCGCGTGCATGAAAGCTCTTTCTAAACAAAATTCGCCAAAGAATATATCAAACTTAAGAAACAAGAAAGTTTCAGAAATTGTGGAGAAAAGAGGATAGTGACTTCATTAAATGCAACATTGAAGGTTAAGCAAAAGAAAATAAGAGTCGGTAGAGGCATAGGCTCTGGAAAAGGCAAAACATCTGGTAGAGGAGTAAAAGGCCAAAAATCAAGGTCAGGCGTTGCTATAAAAAGCTTTGAAGGTGGTCAAATGCCTTTGTTTAGAAGATTACCTAAAAGAGGATTTAATCCTATCGCAAATATTAAAGTAGCAACTTTTAACTTAGAAAAGTTGCAAAATCTGATTGAGAAAAACAAAATTAAAACAGAGGATACTATTAATCTTGATTATTTAATTAAAAACAAATTAATTAAAAAAACCTTTAACAGATTAAAAATCCTTGGAAACGGTGATTTAAAAACAAAAATAAATATTGAGGCAAATTTTATTTCAAAAAGTGCAAAAATTAAATTGGATAAACTAGGCTGCTCTGTATCAATCAAAACAATTAGTTAATGAGCGCATCATCAAATAATGATTTAAGAAACAGAGTTTTTTTTACAATTTTAGTTTTATCAATATATAGATTAGGTACATTTATACCACTTCCGGGAATCGATCCAGAACAATTAAAAATTTTAATGGAGGGTAATCAAAAAGGATTGCTCGGTATGTTTAATGTTTTTGCAGGCGGTGCAGTAAGTAGGATGGCTATATTTGCACTTGGCATTATGCCATATATTTCTTCATCAATTATCGTACAGCTGCTAACTGGTGTATCAGATTATTTTAAAAACCTTAAAGCACAGGGCGAAACAGGTAGACAGAAAATAACTCAAATCACTAGATACGGAACAGTTCTTTTAGCTACAATACAAGGATTTGGTTTAGCTGTTGGGTTAGAGTCTTCTGCAAATTTAGTTATAAATCCTGGTTTATTTTTTAAAATTTCAACAGTTACTACTATAGTTGCAGGCACAATATTTTTGATGTGGTTGGGTGAACAGATAACGCAAAGAGGAATAGGTAATGGAATATCTTTAATTATTTTTTCAGGTATCGTTGCAGAAATTCCTAGAGCATTAGTTACAACATTTGAATTAGGTAGAACAGGGGCAATTTCAACTACTATGATTATAGGTATTTTTATTTTATTAGTAGCAACGATTATGTTTATTGTTTTTATGGAAAGAGCTTTAAGAAAAATTTTAATTAATTACCCTAAAAGACAAATGGGTAATAAGATGTTTGGTGGTGAGTCATCTCATTTACCTTTAAAAATTAATTCAGCTGGAGTAATACCTGCAATTTTTGCATCTGCTCTTTTATTGTTACCTGTTACATTTTCAAATTTTAATGTTTCTGAAAGCGAAACTTTCTTGAATATAAGTTCTTTTTTTTCCCAAGGACAGCCATTGTATATGCTTTTATATGCATCAGGTATAATTTTTTTTACATTTTTTTATACTTCAATAACATTTAATCCTAATGAGACAGCAGAAAATTTAAGAAAGTATGGTGGTTTTATACCTGGTATAAGGCCAGGGGAAAGTACAGCTCTTTATATTGATAATATTTTAACAAAACTAACTACAATTGGTGCATTGTATCTAACTTTAGTTTGTTTAATGCCAGAGTTCTTAATTGCAAACTATCCTATCCCATTTTATTTAGGGGGAACATCAATTTTGATTGTTGTTGTGGTAGCAATAGATACGGTGACACAGATTCAAACTAGATTGATGAGCTCACAATACGAGCAATTAATAAAAAAAACTAAGTTTGGAAGATAGTGAATATAATAATTTTTGGACCCCCGGGCGCCGGTAAAGGCACACAAGCAAAAAATCTTGTTAAAAAATTAAATAGTTTCCAAATATCAACTGGAGATATATTGAGAGAAGAAATTAAAAAAGATACAGATATTGGAAAAAAAATTGTTAACAATATGAATAATGGAAAATTTGTAGATGATCATATTGTTAATAAACTTCTTGAAAAAATAGTATTCGATGACACTAAAAAAAATAGACTAATATTTGATGGTTATCCAAGAACTATTGATCAAGCAAAAAATCTTGAGAAACTATTAAATAGTTCTGATCAAAAAGTAGATTTTGTATTTTTTTTAAATGTTAATAAAGATGCCATTATAAAAAGAATTAAAAAAAGAAAAATTTTAGAAAAGCGGTCTGATGATGACTTTAAAACTATTTTAAAAAGATACGATACATACATGGAGGTTACAAAACCAGTTTTAGAATATTATTCAAAAAAAAATAATTTTCATGAGGTAGATGGATCGATGGAAATAATCAATATATCTCAAAAAATTGAGGAAATACTTAACGTTTAACACATTGACATTAAAACATCTTCTTATATAAAAGGCTAAATTTAATCACAAATATATGGCTCGTATCGCAGGTGTAAACATTCCTCAGAATAAACTCGTAAAAATTGGATTAACTTATATTTATGGTATTGGAGATAAATTTTCAAATGATATTTGTAAGTCACTTTCAATCCCAAGCTCAAAAAGAGTAAATGAATTAACCGACGAGGAAATATTAAAAATCAGGGAATACATAGATAAAAACTTCACTGTAGAAGGTGATTTAAGAAGAGATAAATCTTTTAGTATTAAAAGATTGATTGACCTTGCCTCATATAGAGGATTAAGACATAAAAAAAAACTTCCAGTGAGAGGTCAAAGAACTAGATGTAATGCTAGAACTCGAAAAGGAAAAGCTATAGCTATAGCTGGGAAAAAACTAACCCCATTAAAGAAATAAAATGCCAAAAGAAAAAAAAGTTGACGAAAAAAAAGATTTAGAAAATAAAAGTAAAATTGCTAAAAAAAGTTCTTATTCAAAAAAAAAAAAGATTAAGAAAGTAATAACAAATGGAATTGCATACGTGCAATCTACATTTAATAATACAATAGTATCAATAGCAGACACTAATGGTAATGTAATATCTTGGGCTTCTTCAGGACAAAAAGGTTTTAAAGGATCTAGAAAATCAACACCTTATGCTGCCCAAGTTGCAGCTGACTCAGCAGCAGCTAAAGCTCTAGAGTATGGAATGAAAGTATTGACGGTTGAAATTAAAGGTCCTGGTTCTGGTCGTGAAACTGCTCTTAGAGCACTTCAGTCTAGGGGTTTTAAAATTTTATCTATAAAAGACACAACTCCATTACCACACAATGGAACAAGACCACCAAAAAAAAGGAGAGTATAAATGGAAAATGCTGATGTAAATATAAAAAATTGGAAATCATTAATTAAACCTTCAAAATTAGATGTGAAACTTAGTGATGATAAATCATATGCAAAAATTATTGCAGAACCTTTGGAGAAAGGCTATGGACTTACTTTAGGTAATTCATTAAGAAGAATATTGCTTTCATCTATTAGAGGAACCGCAGTTACAGCAATCCAAATTGACGGCGTATTACATGAATTTACATCAATAAAAGGTGTAAGGGAAGATGTGACAGATATAGTTTTAAATGTTAAATCATTAGCACTTAAGTGTAGCACTGATACTACAAAAAAATTAATTTTAGATGCAAAGGGACCTGGTGAAATTAAAGCATCAGATATAACCTCTGTAACAGATATTGAAATATTAAATCCTGATTTGGTAATATGTAATTTGGATGAAAATACAAATTTCCACATGGAAATGGTTATTGGATCTGGCAAAGGTTACGTTTCAGCTGATTTAAACAAACCTGAAGAACCTCCATTAGGTTTAATACCCATAGATTCACTCTTTAGTCCAGTTAAAAAAGTATCATACTCAGTTAGTACTGCTAGAGAAGGAAAAGCATTAGATTATGATAAATTAACGATGGAAGTAGAGACCAACGGCTCAATATCCGCGGAGGATGCGGTTGCTTATTCAGCAAGAATTTTCCAAGATCAACTTGGCATGTTTGTAAATTTTGATGAGCCACAGGAGGTAATTGTCAGAGATAAACCATCTGAGCCTGAATTTAATAAAAATTTACTTAGAAAAGTTGATGAGCTTGAGTTATCTGTCAGATCAATGAATTGTCTCAAAAATGATAATATAATTTATATAGGTGATTTAGTCCAAAAATCGGAGGGTGAAATGTTAAGAACTCCTAACTTTGGAAGGAAATCATTAAACGAGATTAAAGAAGTTTTAACTGGAATGTCGTTATATTTAGGCATGGAAATACCTAATTGGCCTCCTGATAATATTGCTGAATTATCAAAAAAACTTGAAGAAAGCATTTAGTAATGCGTCATAAAATTGGTTATAAAAAATTAAATAGAACATCTGAGCATAGAAAAGCTTTAATTAAGAACATGTTAGGCTCTCTAATTAAATATGAACAAATTAAAACTACATTACCAAAGGCAAAAGTTTTAAGACCTGTCGCTGAAAAAATAATAACTTTAGGCAAAAAAGATACATTACATAATACAAAAACTATAATATCCAAACTTCAAAATAAAGAATTAGCAAAAAAAGTTAGAAATACACTATCTAAAAGATACAAAGATAGAAAGGGTGGCTATACAAGGATTATAAAAGCCGGGTACAGATCTGGTGATAATGCCCCCATAGCAATTATAGAATTTGTAGATAGAGATTTAAACGCTAAAAAAATTGATAAGAAAGAAAAGAGTTTAACTAAAGATAAAGATCTAAAAGACAAAAAAGAAGATAATAAATAAAAATCATAACGTATTTTGCACATGATAAGGATTTTTAAAGTCAAACCTGATCATGATAATATTAGAGTAGATCGTTGGTTTAAAATAAATATTTCTAAAATACCACAAAGTCTAATTCAGAAATTTTTACGTTTAGGCAAAATCAAGGTTAATAAAAAAAAGGTTAAAAATAATTATAGATTATATAAAAATGATAAAGTTTATATATATGACATAAATATAAAAAACGATTTAAAAAAAGATTTATTTCTGCCTTCTAAAGAATTGGTCAAATCAAAAGAAAACGAAATTATTTTCAATAATGATGATTATATAGTTATAAATAAAAGTCCAGGAGTCGCTGTACAGGGTGGCACAAAATCATTTAAAAATTTAATAGACATCTATTCTAAAAGCAAATTTTTTGAAAATTCAAAGCCATATACAGTACATAGACTAGACAAAGAAACATCTGGGGTAATGATAATTGCCAAAAATAGAAAATATGCTCAGCTATTTACTTCTTTATTTAGAATTAGAAAAATTTACAAAACCTATTTTGCTATATGCGTCGGTGAAATTAAAAATATAAAGGGCATCTTAATTGATAATTTAGAAAAAAAAGAAAAAAATAAAAAAATCTACGAAAAGGCTATTACAAACTATAAGGTTCTTAATAAAAACTCTCAATTTAGTTTAGTTGAATTAAAACCTTTGACTGGTAGAAAACATCAATTAAGAAAACAAACATCATTAATTGGACATCCAATTGTGGGTGATGATAAGTATTCTACTACTCAAAAAAAAACAAAAAAACTTATGTTACATGCCAGTAGCATAAAATTTAAAATAAATGGTAAAAATTTAGAATATACTGCCAACTTACCTGATCATTTTTTAAAATTCCTAAAATCAACTAACTTAAATTATTTAAGTATTTAATAAAATTTTTAATTAATATTTTAATAAATTTATTTTTGTCTATCTCTTTTAATTGTGAAATATTAATTAGACCCTTATTTTTTATACCACAGGGAATAATTTTCTTAAAATTATTTAAATTTACTGAATAATTTATTGCAAATCCGTGATAAGCAATCCATTTTTTTATTTTAATACCTATTGCTGCAATTTTTTTTATTGTAGATTTATGGTTTATCCATATCCCAATATTTTTTTTGTCATTATATGAATTTATACCAAATTCTTTAAGCGAACTTATAATCGATTTTTCTATAATATTTATAAACAAACGTATATCTTTTTTCCTGTTATTTAGGTTAATTACAAAATAAAATATTATTTGACCTTTGCCATGGAATGTGATCTTTCCACCTCTATTAGTTTTAATTATTTTAATAGATTTATCAATTATATCAGAAACTTTAAAACTAGTTCCTGCTGTATAAACATTGCTATGCTCTAAAATCCATATCAATTCAGGTTTTTTATTTTTAAGTACACTTGTAAACCTTTTTTCCAATATTTTAATAGCTTTTTTATAAATTACTGGTTTTTTTGATATTTTTGTTTCTATAATCATTTTAAATTTGTATTCTAAGAATTATCCTTTAATAGTGCCATAGAAAAAATAAACATTTTTATGACATTAGTAAAAAAAATAAAAGATAAAAAAGTAAATTTTGAATTTAACAAAGAGTACATAAATGTACTTACTGATAAAATTTCTACTAATGATAATGAATTTATTAGTAAGTCATTTAAAGAAATGCATCCAGCTGATGCTGCAGATATTATTGAACATTTAAACGAAAGCGATAGAGAGAAACTTGTAAAAATAAACGACTTTAAAGTTGAGCCTGAAGTTTTTGTTGAATTAAATGAGTCTATTCAAGCTGAAATAATAAAGTATTTGTCGACTGACTCTGTAGTTTTTATATTAAAAAATCTTGAGTCTGATGATGCAATTAAAATAATAGAAAACCTTGATGAAACTAATAAAAATGATATTTTAAGTTCATTACCCCCTAAAGATAAATTTGCTCTATTAGAAAGTTTAAGCTATCCAGAGGACTCGGCAGCTAGAATAATGCAGAGAGAATTCACTGCAATACCAAGTAATTGGTCTGTTGGACAAACGATCGATTATTTAAGAGAGAATAAGGATTTACCTGAAGAGTTTTTAGAAATTTTTATAGTAGATAACGAATTTAAACCAATTGGATCTGTTCCATCTTCGAAGGTTTTAAGAACACCTAGAGAAACAAAAATGCAATCGATTATGAATGAGAGCCAACTAACCATACCGGTTGAAATGGATAGAGAAGAGGTAGCTAATATGTTTGAAAATTATAATTTAAATTCCGCGTGCGTTGTTGATAAAAATAATAAATTAGTCGGAATGATAACAAGTGACGATGTTTTAACAGTTTTAAAAGAAGAAGCAGAGGAAGACGCACTTCGTTTAGCAGGTGTTGGTGATGAGGAAATAACAGATGGCGTATTAAAAAAAACTAAAAGAAGATTTAATTGGCTTTTATTAAACTTATTGACAGCAATTCTTGCATCTATTGTTATTGGTTTCTTTAAAGAGGATATCGAAAAAGTGGTCGCTTTAGCTGTTTTGATGCCTATTGTTGCTTCAATGGGAGGAAATGCTGGCATGCAAACTCTAGCAGTCACAATTAGAACTATTGCAACAAATCAATTAACAAAAAATAATTTTAGTCAAAATGTTTTAAAAGAATTTTTAATTGGAATTTTAAATGGAATAATTTTCGCTATCATAAGTGCTTTTGTAGTCTATTTTTGGTTTAATGATGTAACCTTGTCATTAATTATATCTATTTCAATGGTTTTAAATATGATTGTTGCAGGCCTTTTTGGAATCTTAGTACCTATAACTTTAAAGAAAATTAAAATTGATCCTGCTATTGCATCAAGTGTTTTTGTGACTACAATAACTGATGTGATTGGATTTTTATCATTTTTAGGCGTTGGCGCTTATTTTTTTTATAATTAAATATTATCTATAAAACGAATTTTCTTATAATAATAAGAAATAAATATTTTAAAATTTGATTTATTGCAATATTTGCTAAGTGTATGTTTATCACGCAATTCTAAATATTCTAATTTGACACCCATCTTGCGAATTAAATTCTTAACATCGGAAATTTTATATTTATATTTAAAATTTTTTTTTAATCTTAATTTAAATGATTTTAATATTAAAAAAATTTCTCTTAATTTGTAAAGATCTTCCTTAATCAAAAGCTGATTTCTTGATGATAATGCAAAAGTATTTTCATGTCTGATAGTTTTACAAGCAACTATTTTTACACTAAATCTTTTTCTGACAAAATTGCTAATAATTTTTAGTTGCTGATAATCTTTTTCTCCAAGAAAAATTTTTTGAAAATTTATTTTAATTAAATATTGGTTTATTACTCGTAATACTCCTTCAAAGTGTCCTGGTCTATATTTTGCACATAATATTTTATTAATCTTTGGAATTTTAATTAATTTATTTTCTTTAGCACCATATACGTCTGAATATTTCGGAAAAAGGACATAATCTACTTTTAATTTTCTTAAGATCCGAATATCTTTTTTTATATTTCTTGGATAATTTATAAAATCTTTTTTATTATTAAATTGTTTAGGATTAACAAAAATACTTACCAATGTTTTTTTGCATATTTTTTTACTTTTTTTAATAAGTGAACCATGTCCGCTATGAATTGAACCCATTGTGGGTACAAACCCAATATTATCAATATTTTCTAGGTACTTATTTAATTTATTAATACTTTTAAAAATTATCATTTATGATACTTGATAAATTATATTTAGACATGATTAAACAAGCAATAATACCACTTGCAGGTCTAGGCACAAGACTTTTACCATTAACTAGTGTCTTTGCAAAAGAATTGCTTCCCATTAATGGTAAGCCAGGAATTGAATATATTTTAGATGAATGTGTGCAAGCTGGCATTAAGGAGATAGTATTTATAATCTCTAAAAAAAAAAATATTATTAAAAAATATTTTTACAATGACAAATTTTATAAAAAAATTCTTAAAAAAAAAAAAGATAAAAGACTAAACAGTGAATACAAAAAAATTTTAAAGTATAGAAAAATGATAAAATTTGTTTATCAAAACACACCCAAGGGTACTGGTGATGCTGTTTTAAAAACAAAAAAATATATAAAAGACAAACATTTCTTGATGCTTTTACCTGATGATTTGATTATTAGGAAAAATTGTTCAAAAGATATGATTAAAATATTCAAAAAAAAGAGATGTTCAATAATGGCAAGTATGATTGTTAAAAAGAAAAATGTAAGCAGATGGGGTATTTATTCTGTTAGTTCAAAGATAGATAAAAACAATTTTTACATCAAGGATGTAATTGAAAAACCTAAAGTTAAAGAAGCTCCATCAAGAAATGCTGTCATTGGAAGATACATTTTGCCAAACAAAATTTTTTCTAAATTAAAAAAACAAAAAAAAGGAAAGGGTGGAGAGATTCATATTACTGACTCGATAAGAAGTTTAATAAAGGAGGGAAATCAATTTATTGGTCATAACTTCGAAGGTGAATATTTAGATTGTGGTACTATGGATGGATATATTAACTCATCAAATAGGATTTCTACATTATGAAACTATGTATGATTGGTGCCGGATATGTTGGTTTGGTTAGCGGTGTATGCTTTTCGGACCTTGGAAACAATGTTATTTGTGTTGATAAAGACAAATCTAAAATAAATGCATTAAAAAAGTGTATTGTTCCAATTTATGAACCGGGTCTTGAAGAAATATTAAAAAGAAATTTTAAACAAAAAAGAATAAATTTTACTGATAATTTAAAAGATGCTGTAACTAAATCGGACATAATTTTTATATGCGTTGGAACACCAACCAAAAAAAATACTAATTCAGCGGATCTGCGATATGTATTTAGCGCTGCCAATGAAATTAAAAAATTTATTAAAAAATATAAAATAATAGTAACTAAATCTACAGTTCCTGTCTCAACAGGGGATAAAATTGAAAAGATTTTTTCCATATTAAAGAAAAAAAAACTTGTAGATGTTGTTTCAAATCCCGAATTTTTAAGAGAAGGTGAAGCAATTAGAGACTTTATTAATCCTGATAGAGTAGTTGTTGGCACCAATAGTGAGAGAGCAAACAAAATATTAAAATCACTCTATCAACCAATAGTAAAAAAAAATAGTAGATATATAAAAACAAGTAGAAGAGGAGCAGAACTGATTAAATATGCATCAAACGCATTTTTAGCAACAAAAATCTCATATATAAATGAACTAGCTAATTTATGCGAACAAACAGATGTTGATATTAAAGATATATCAACAGGAATGGGTTTAGACGAGAGAATTGGTGAAAGATTTTTAAGAGCAGGACCAGCTTACGGTGGGTCTTGTTTTCCCAAAGATACAAGAGCGTTAATTGATACTGGTAAAAATTTTAAAACCGATCTTACAATAGTTAAAACTGTGGTGAAATCAAATGAAAATAGAAAGAAAATGTTAACAAAAAGAGTTCTTACTATTTTGGGAAATAAAATTAAAAATAAACAAATAACTTTTTTAGGAGTAACATTTAAACCAAATACTGATGACATGAGAGAAGCTTGTAGTTTATATATGATTCCTTATTTGGTTAGAAAAGGTGTTAAAGTAAAATATTTTGATCCATCAGGAAAAAAAAATATATTTAATAACAACAATATAGAATATTGTAAAAATATAAGCTCCGCATGTTTAAAAAGTGATTTAATAATTATCCACACTGAGTGGAATGAATTTAAATTTATAGACTTTAAAAAAATAGTGAAAAAAAACAATTTTAAAGTTTATGATATGAGAAATATATATGACCCAAAAAGAATGAAGTTAAATAAAATAAAGTATTTCGCTGTAGGTAGAAAAGTTTAAATTATCTCAAAAATTGCATCAACCTCAACTGCTACACCTAAAGGTAGACTGTTTGCACTAACGGCTGCCCTCGAGTGTTTGCCGTTATCTTCAAAAATTAAAAAAATTAGGTCAGATGCCCCATTTATAACTTTTGGTTGATCTGTAAATTCTGGAACTGAATTTACATATCCTGTTAATTTAATGCATGATTTAACTTTATTTAAATCTCCATGACAAAACTTTTTTGCCTGAGCTATTAATGATAATGCACATCGTTTTGCAGCTTCGTATCCCTCATCTGTAGTAAGGTCCTTCCCAAGTTTACCTTTTATTAAAGTATTTTTTTCATCTATTGAAATTTGTCCTGAAATAAATAGAAAATTGCCACTTTTTTTGCAAGATAAATATGATCCAACAGGATCAGATGCTTTAGGTAAATTTATGTTATTTTTTTTTAAATTTTCCTCTGGGCTCATTCTTTTTTTTTAAACCAGTCAGAAATATATTTTTTTTCTTTAATATTTGAGGTATCCATTTCTACATTTGAGAGTTTACTCGAGGAATCTTTGCCTAATCCAACAGATTTACAGAGTATTTTGCTTACTAACTTTTTATCCCCACAATTATTCTCTTCAGAGTAAGTTGCAGAACTAAACATAAAAAAAATTGATAATATAAGTAGTATTTTTTTCATTATTTTTTTTTTCCTTTTTTCTTTTTTTTATCGTATTCTCTTCTTTTCTCAATCAAAATTAAAGCATCCTCCATAGTCAGTTCCATCGGATCTTTTTCCTCAGGTATATTTGCATTTAATGATTTATATTTAATGTATGGACCATATTGACCCTTCATGATTCGAACTGGTTTTTTATCCTCAGGATGATCTCCTAAATCTTTAATTAATGAAGACGATATTCTTCCAGGTTTAGCTTCTGCTATTAATGTTATTGCTCTATTTAATCCAATAGTAAATAACTCCTCCACATTTTCCAATCTAGCAGATTTATTTTCACATTTAAGATATGGACCAAATCTACCAGAATTTACTGTAATATCTTTTCCACTGTCAGGATGTTGACCTAATATCTTCGGTAATGAGCATAAATATTTTGCTTTATCTAGGTCTATATCTTTAATGTCTATACCTTTTGGGATAGATACATTTTTTAGGTTGTCGTTTTCTTTTTTTTTCTTTTTTTTCTTTAATACATCACTATTATCATCTATTTCATATTGTAAATATGGACCAAATCTTCCGTTTTTTAAAAATATTTCTTTGCCGTTGTCGTTAGATCCGATTAATTTTGGTTCAGATAAAGCAATTTGATCCTTGGCCTTCGCTTTAGATAGAGGTCTAGTAAACTTGCATTCTGGATAATTAGAGCAACCAATAAATGCACCACCCCGAAAACTATTTTTTAAGCTTAACTCACCGTTGGTGCATAATTTACATTTTCTGTCGATCTCCCCATCATTTGACTCAAAAATAAGTTCTCCTAAACTTTCATTTAAAAGATCAAGAACCTCTCTTGTTCTTTTTTCTTTCACACTAGATACATTAACGTTAAAATCGTTCCAAAATTTTTCTAACACTTTAATCCAGTCTTCTTTACCAGAAGTAATATTATCGAGTTGATCCTCCAAATCTGCTGTAAATCCGTAGTCTACATATTTTGTAAATAATTTTTCCAAAAATGCTGATAACAATTTACCTCTGTCAGTAGGAAAAAAGCGTTTGTTTACAATATCCGCATAACCTCTATTAGATATTACAGATATTATACTTGCATAAGTTGAGGGTCTTCCTATGCCAAGTTCTTCTAATTTTTTTACAAGACTTGCCTCAGAGAATCTTGGAGGTGGTTGAGTGAAATGCTGTTCATCTACAAAATTATTAATTTCCACTTTCTCTTCTTTAACATTAGGAAGGATTGTTTCATCTTCATTTTCGTTCTGTTTGATAACTCTTAAAAATCCATCAAATTTTAATGTAGAGCCAGAACATTTAAATTGATCTACATTGTCTTCAGAAGCTATAGTTATTGTTTTTCTATCAAATTTTGCTGGCTCCATTTGTGAAGATAAAGCTCTAGACCATATTAAGTCATAAAGTTTAATTTGATCCGTGCTTAGAAAATTTTTCATTTCCTCTGGGGTTCTTTTTATATCTGTAGGTCTTATAGCCTCATGGGCCTCCTGTGCATTTTTAGCTTTTTTACCAGAATAATTATTAGCCTCTTTTGGTAAATAATTTTCACCGTAAGAATTCTGAATAAATTTTCTAAAATCATCTATTGAATCTTTTGAAATATTTGTGCCGTCAGTCCTCATATAGGTAATTAGACCTACAGTATCTCCTGAAATATCAATACCTTGATATAATCTTTGTGCAATTTGCATTGTTCTTGAAGCACCAAATCCTAATTTACTGGATGCTGTTTGCTGCAGTGTAGACGTTGTAAAAGGTCCTTGCGGATTTCTTGTGTAGGTTTTAGAACTTATATCAACTATTTTATATTTTTTTTTTTTAATTTTTTCTAAAGTGATTGAAATATCATTTTTATTCCTAAATGAAAATTTTTCGATTTTATTGCTATCAAATGAGACTATATTTGAATTCAAAAGATCGCCACTAGAAGTTTTAAATACAACATTTAATGTCCAAAATTCCTCTGGCTTAAATAATTCAATTTCATGTTCTCTTTCTGTTAACAATCTCAACGCAACTGATTGAACTCTACCAGCTGATTTTGATCCAGGTAATTTAGTCCAGAGAATAGGTGAAATATTAAAGCCGACTAAATAATCCAATGCTCTTCTAGCCATATATGCATCTACAAGATTTGATTCTATGTTTCTAGGATTGTCAATTCCATTGCTTACTGCTTTTTTTGTTATCTCATTAAACACAACTCTTTCAACAGTTTTATCTTTTAAAAGTTTTTTTTCATTCAAATACTCTTTTACATGCCATGCAATTGCCTCGCCCTCCCTATCAGGATCAGTTGCAAGAATAATTTTTTTAGAAATTTTTGCTACATCAGTAATCTCTTTTAAGTATTTTTTTGAGAAACTATCTATTTCCCATATCATCTTAAATCTTTCTTCAGGGCTAACTGATCCATTTTTGGATGGCAGATCTCTAATATGGCCATAACTAGCTAAAACAGTATATTCATCACCTAAATATTTGTTTATAGTTTTTGCTTTTGCTGGGCTTTCAACTATTACAAGATTCATTTTTTAATAAACTAAACTAAAAATTACGTTAATAGTCAAATTAATAAATTTTTGTTTTAGTTTCCTCGTGATTCTTAAGCCTTTTAATATTATCTCTGTGATTATAAAAAATTAATATAAATATTATTCCGAAAAAAAAGTAATTTTGATTATCAAATATAAAGTAACTTATAAATGGTATCGATATACTAGCAATTAAAGATGATAAAGATGAATATTTAAAAAGTATTAAAGTTGCCAACCAAACTAGTCCAAACAAAAATCCTAAATATATATTTAAACAAAATAAAATACCTACATACGTAGCAACACCTTTGCCTCCTTTAAATTTTAACCATACTGGAAAAACATGTCCTAAAAACACACTTAATGATGCTATATATATGTATTCTACAAAATAAATTTTTACAATAATCACAGGTATTACAGCTTTAATTATATCTAAACAAAGAGTTAAATATCCAATAAACTTATTTCCTGTTCGAAGAACATTAGTTGCTCCTATGTTTCCAGATCCAATACTTCTTATATCTTTGCCCAAAAATAATTTTGATAGCACATATCCAAAAGGAATAGATCCCAATATATAAGAAAAAATTATAATTATAACTAATTCTTTAATACTAAATATATCTTCCATTTATAATTTATAAAGCTCCTCACCTTTTATGTAAGTATTTAAAACTTTTCCTTGAAGTTTTTTATTCTCTATACTTGTATTTTTTGATTTTGAAATCAGCTTTTCTTTTTTAACTATCCAGGGTTTATTTATGTCAACAACACAAAAATCTGCGTCGTTACCTATAGATAAATTTCCTTTATCAATATTAAGAATTTTTGCAGGGTTGCTTGTTAATGTTTCAATTATTTTAAAAAGTTTTACTGACTCATTATGGTATAATTCTAACGCTAGTGGCAACAAAGTTTCAACACCACTTGCACCTGTAGCAGCCTGGGCAAAAGTTAGTCTTTTAGATTCTTCATCTTCAGGTTTATGGTCAGAAACAATAACATCAATCAGATTTTTGTTTAAAGCCTCTACTAATGATAACCTATCATCTTCTGTTCTTAAAGGAGGTGATAATTTTAAAAATGTTCTAAAATCACCTATATCATTTTCATTTAATGATAAGTTGTTTATTGATACTCCTGTGGTAAAATTAACTTCATTTTTTCTCTTTTTTATTACATCTATTGATTTTGCAGAAGAAATTTGTGAAATATGATACCTACAATTAAAATCCTCAAGTAAACTTAGATCTCTTTCAATTATTATTTTTTCAGCTAGTTCGGTAATTCCCTGTAAACCAAGTTTTGTTGATATTATGCCGTCATTTACAGTTCCATTTTCTGCTAGATCAATATCTTCAGCGTGCTGCATTACAAGTGAACCTAAATCAAATGCGGATCTCATAATTCGTGACATTAATCTTGAATTTTGAATTGTTTTAATTCCGTCTGTAAAACCAATGATTCCCTTTTTTTGCAATAATCCAAACTCAGTCATATTTTTTCCCTCGAGATTTTTTGTTAAGGATGCAGTTGGGTATATGTTTATTTTTGATTTATCTCTTCCTCTTCTCTTCAAAAAATCAACAATTGACACATTGTCAATAATAGGTGAGGTGTTTGGCATAGTAACTGCTGATGTAACACCTCCAGATAGAGCTGCGTTACTTAAAGTTTTAAAGTTTTCTTTATATTCGTATCCTGGCTCACCTACGAAAACTCTCATGTCAACTATACCTGGAAATAAATGTTTATTACCTAAATCTATATATTTTTCTCTAGATGGAATATTGTTTTTATTTACCTTTTTTCCAACAGCATCAATTTTTCCATTTTCATTAATTATTAAACCACCAACTTCATCTAAAGAGTTTTTTGGATCAATAATATGGGCATTCAAAAAATATTTTTTTTTCATCATTCACAAAAAAGTTTTAAACAAGCCATTCTTACAGCTACACCCAGTTCAACTTGTTCTTTTATTACACTTTTATTCATGTCATCTGCAAGTTTGGTATCTATTTCTATTCCTCTATTCATTGGACCAGGATGCATAATTAAAGCATCATCTTTTGCAAAATTAAGTTTGTCTGGTGTAAGTCCATAGTATTCATAATATTCTCTATTTGAGGAAAGAAACGAACTTGACATTCTCTCGTTTTGTAATCTCAACATCATTACGATGTCACAATTTGTGACACCTTTTTTCATGTCAGTAAATTGGTTTATTCCAAGTTTATCCAAGTCCCTAGGCATTAAGTTTGATGGAGCAATTATATTTACCTCTGCTCCTAACATATTTAATAAATATATATTAGATCTTGCTACCCTCGAGTGAAGTATGTCTCCGCATATTGCAATCTTAAGTCCTTCAATTTTTTTTTTACGATCGATGATTGTCAACGCATCTAATAATGCTTGTGTAGGATGTTCACGTCTTCCATCGCCAGCATTTAATACTGCGCAATTTACTTTCTGAGATAATAAATTACATGCCCCAGAATCTTGATGTCTAATTACAATTATATCTGGATGCATTGCATTTAGTGTCATAGCTGTATCAATTAATGTTTCCCCTTTTTTAATTGCTGAATTTGTAATGTTCATTGACATCACATCTGCACCTAATCTTTTACCGGCTAATTCGAAAGAACTTTGTGTTCTAGTCGAAGGTTCAAAAAATAAATTAATTTGTGTTTTTCCTCTTAGTATGTCGATTTTCTTACTTTTACTTTTATTTAATGTAATAAAGTTTTTAGCTTCGTTCAGAATGTAATTAATATCTTTAATTGATAGATCTTGAATACCTAACAAGTGTTTTTGAGAAATTTTAATAGCTTTGTTTGATATTGCCATTAAAACAAACTCTATAACTCTATTAATAGATTAGTGCAAGCTTTAATTATTTAAATAATCTAACGCTCCCTGAAGTATAAAAGCAGCAGCTTTTTCATCTATATTTTTTTTCTTTTTAGAAAAATTTATATCTAAATTGCTTGATATATTAAACGCACCGGATGTTGAAAGTCTTTCATCCCACATGGCAATTATCAAATCTAATTCTTTCTCGATAACTTTTGCCTTGTCGTTTATTGATTGAGCGCTTTTTCCAAAGGAACCATCCATATTTATAGGATTACCAATTATTACTGCAAAAATATTGTTGTCTTTTATAATATTTTTTAATTCTTTCACCAAATACTCCATATTTTTGTATTCAATTGTTTTGTATGGAGATGCTATTTTTCTTTTATCGTCACATATAGCTATACCTATGCGTTTTGTTCCTAAATCTAAACCGATTAATCTAGCGTTACTTGCTAATTTATCTTTAAGTTCATCTAAAGTGACCATATTGTATTTTTTAGATTAAATGGTAGTTTTCAATATTCTTATCATATGACAATAGATCTTAAAACAGTAAAGCATATTTCAAAACTTTCAAGAATATCAATAGAAGAGGAGAAGGCAAAAAGGCTAACCAATGATCTAAACTCAATATTTAAATTTATTGAAAAACTAAATGAGTTAGATACTAGCAAGACTGAGCCTTTAACCTCAGTAGCAGAAACAACTTTAAAATTAAGAAGAGATAAAATTGAGTCTAAAAATATTCGAGAGGATATTTTAAAAAATTCCCCAGAAAAAAATAAAGATTTTTTTGTAGTACCTAAGGTAGTCGAGTAATGTCTGAAATAAATAATTTAAAATTATGTGATCTAGTAGATAAAATTAAAAATAAAAAATTGTCTTCAAAAGAAATAACTGAGGCGTTTATTAATAGATCAAAAAAATCTAGTAAATTAAATTCATATATTACAGACAATTTTGATAATGCCTTAAATAGTGCCAAAGAGTTTGATGAAAAACCAGACTTTAATAAAAAAATACCTGGTATCCCTTTAGCAGTTAAAGATCTATTTTGTACTAAAAATTTGAGGACTACAGCAGGGAGTAAAATTTTAGAAAATTTTATTCCTACTTACGAGTCAACCGTAACACAAAATATCATAGATCATGGCGGTATAATAATTGGAAAATTAAATTGTGATGAATTTGCAATGGGTTCTTCAAATGAAACAAGCAATTATGGCAATGTTCAGAATCCTATCTCAGAAAATTTAGTACCGGGAGGATCATCTGGTGGATCTTCTGCAGCACTTGCAGCCAAATTAACACCTGCAACAATTGGAACTGACACAGGTGGCTCTATAAGACAACCTGCATCTTTCACCGGAACTGTTGGCCTAAAACCAACTTATGGTAGTTGTTCCAGATATGGAATAGTTGCTTTTGCTTCATCTTTAGATCAAGCAGGACCTATGACACACGATGTAAAAGATTGTGCATTGCTTTTAGAAGTAATGAGCTCTTTTGATACAAAAGATTCCACCTCTGTTGAATTTACAAGAGGTAATTACCTAAATGATTTAAACGAAAATATAAAGGGTAAAAAAATTGGTATACCAAAAGAGTATAAAGTTGATGGAATGCCAAAAGAAATAGAGGATCTTTGGGAGAAAGGAATTAAAATTATTAAAGATAATGGAGGTGATGTAATAGATATATCACTTCCAAATACTAACTACGCATTACCCACTTATTATATTGTTGCACCTGCAGAGGCCTCTTCAAATTTAGCAAGATATGATGGTGTTAAATATGGCTTTAGATCTAAAGGTGAAAATTTAATTGATATGTATGAAAAAACAAGATCAGAGGGTTTTGGTGACGAAGTTAAAAGAAGAATTATGATTGGTACATATGTTTTATCCTCTGGTTATTATGATGCTTATTATCTTAAAGCACAAAAAGTAAGAAGATTAATTAAAAATGATTTTGATGAGGCTTATAAAAAAGTAGACGCTATTTTAACCCCATCTACACCTAGTTCAGCGTTTAAAATAGGAGAAAAATTAAATGATCCTGTTTCAATGTATTTAAATGATATTTTCACCGTTCCTATAAATTTAGCTGGCTTACCCGCAATCTCAATACCTGCAGGTCATGATAATAACGGATTTCCTTTAGGACTACAGATTATTGGAAAGGCATTTGATGAACAAAACATTTTGAATATTGCATATTCAATTGAAAAAAATATTGGATATAAAAATCATATAAATGACTGGTGGATTAAATGAGTGATCAAATTAAAGAATATTTAATCTTAAGAGATGATAAGGAATATGAGGTAATAATTGGTCTCGAGGTGCACGCCCAAGTACTATCAGAATCTAAATTATTTTCATCATCACCAACAAAATTTGGTTCAGAACCCAACACACAAGTTAGTTTAGTAGACGCTGCCTTTCCAGGAATGTTGCCGGTAATAAATGAATTTTGTATCAAACAAGCTATTAAAACTGGAATTGGATTAAATGCAAAAATAAATAATAAATCTATATTTGATAGAAAAAATTATTTTTATGCCGATTTACCACAAGGCTATCAAATTTCCCAATATAAAAATCCAATAGTAGGAGAGGGTTCTGTCACATTGGATATGCCAGATGGAGAAAAAATGATAGGAATTGAGCGACTACATTTAGAGCAGGATGCTGGCAAAAGCATACATGATATTGACCCTCAAAATACATTGGTCGATTTAAATAGATCGGGGGTAGCATTAATGGAAATAGTAAGCAAACCTGATTTAAGATCCTTAGATGAAGTTAATGCCTATATAAAAAAATTAAGATCAATTATGAGATATCTTGGCACTTGTGATGGAAATATGCAGGAGGGCTCTTTAAGAGCTGATGTTAACGTATCTGTAAGAAAAAAAGGTGAAACTGAACTTGGCACAAGGTGTGAAATTAAAAATGTAAACTCTATTAAATTTATGCAGATGGCAATTGATTATGAAGCAAATAGACAAGTTGATATATTAGAGGAGGGTGGATCAATAGATCAAGAGACAAGATTATTTGATACAAAAAAAAATGAAACACGATCAATGCGTACAAAAGAGGACGCTCATGATTACAGATACTTTCCAGATCCAGACCTTTTACCTTTGGAGTTAAATGATGATTTTATAAACGAAATTAAAAAAGAAATTCCTGAATTACCGGATGAAAAAAAGAAAAGGTTTATTGAAAAATTCAATTTATCGCCCTATGAGGCTAATATTCTTGTATCTGATATAGAGACCTCAAAATATTTTGAGGATGTTTCAAAAAATTCTGATGTAAAACTTGCAACAAATTGGATCACTGGAGAATTATTTGCCTTATTAAATAACAAAAGTATAGAAATTACAGAGAGCCCTATTACATCAGAAAATTTAGCAAAACTTATTAATCTAATAAAAGATGGTACTATTTCTGGAAAAATTGCAAAAAATGTTTTTGAAATTATGGCTGATAGTGGCAAAGACCCAAAAAAAATAGTTGAGGAAAAAGGTTTAAAACAACAAAGTGATCCAAAAGAATTGGAGAAGATTATAGATAAAGTCATTTCAGATAACCCTAAAAACGTTGAAGCCTATAAATTAGGAAAAGATAAATTATTCGGGTTTTTTGTAGGTCAAGTCATGAAACAATCTAATGGAAAGGCAAATCCTCAGCTAGTTAATGAAATTTTAAAGAAAAAACTCAACTAATATGGGTTCAAATCTAAATCTAAACTATCAAATCGAAGAATATATTAATAGTCACTCAATTAAATTACATCCAGTTCAATATGAAATAATTAAATACAATGAAACTCTTGGTGAAATTAAAAAAATGCAAATTTCTATAAGTCAATGCCACTTTTTACATTTAATTGTCAAAATTATTAAACCTAAAAATATTTTAGAAATTGGAACATTTACAGGGTTAAGTGCTTTAACAATGGGTTTAGCGATGGATGAAAATAGCAAATTAACAGCTTTAGATAAAAATAAAGATACTTCTGATGTAGCTATGAGTTTTTTTAAAAAAGCAAAGATAGATAATAAAATTAATCTTTTAATAAATAACGCTATTGTATCATTAGACGATTTACATTATCAAAAAAAAAAATTTGATTTTATATTTATAGATGCAGATAAAGAAAATTATATAAATTATTTTAATAATTCCCTTAATATATTAAATAACAATGGGATTATAGTTGTAGATAATGTCCTGTGGTATGGTGATGTTGCTGATCAAAATAAAAACGATAGATTAACACTAAAAATAAGAGAATTTAATAAATTTATAAAAGATGATAATCGTGTAGAGAGCTTAATTTTGCCAATTGGCGATGGTTTATCTGTTTGTAGAAAAAAATAATGTATAGCATATTTGGTTTTTATAAATTCAAAAAATTAACTACTTTAAAATCAAAAAAAAAAAATTTGGATAGTTTATTTACAAAAAATGATATCAGAGGAACTATTATAATATCAAACGAAGGATTAAATGGAACTATAAGTTTTAAAACAAATAGACTTGATAACATTATTAAAAGCTTAAAAAAAATTTTTAATATTAATAAATTTAATAATGAAAACTTAACTAAGTATAAATTTCAACCATTTCATAAAGGTAAAATCAAAATTAAAAAAGAAGTAGTACCTTTAGGTATAGAAATTAAGAAAAAGATTTCAGATAATGAATTAACACCGCACGAATGGAATAAATTTATTAATAGAAAAGATACTATATTGATTGATACTAGAAAAAACTTCGAATTTAAAGTCGGTACATTTAAAGGTTCTATTAATCCAAAATTAAACAGTTTCAGAGAGTTTCCAAATTTTTTTAAAACACTTAAAAAAAATCAAAAAATTGGTATGTTTTGTACTGGTGGAATCAGGTGTGAAAAAGCAAGCTATTATTTAAGAAATAAAGGTTTTAAAAATGTTTATCAATTAAAGGGCGGCATAATAAATTACTTAGATAAAATAAATAAAACGGATAGTTATTGGAAAGGGGATTGTTTTGTTTTTGATAATAGAGTTTCAATTAAACATAGTCTAAAACCAGGCAACCTAAGTATTTGCGCAGGATGCAGAGAACCTATTACAAAAGCTGATACTAAGTCTAAAAATTTTGAAGAGGGTGTATCCTGCCCTAATTGTTACAATAAATTGACAAACAAGCAGTTACAGAGGTTTAGAATGCGACAAAAACAAATAAAAATTGCAAAAAAATCTGGTAAAAAATATTTTCATCAAAGGGAGATTTAATTTGGATTTACTTAAAGATAAAATTCCAATCTTAGTTCGCAAGCTTGCATTACCAGCAATGGTAGGAATGTTATTTCAAACTTTATATAATATAGTTGATACATTTTATGCAGGAATGATATCTCCTGAAGCTTTAGCAGCTTTAAGTAAATCATTTCCAATTTATTTTATAATTGTGGCGTCCTCTATAGGAGTAACTGTTGCTGGTACATCTTTGATAGGAAATAGTATTGGTGAAAAAAATATAAAGAATATATTAAATTATTTTACTCATATTATTTACTTTGCAATTATTTTATCACTTATTATTAGCTTTATAGGTTTAAACTTTTCTGAAAAAATCTTTCAATTGATGGTAACAACTCCAGAGGTAACGAAATTAGGACTTGAATATACTGATATAATATTTGCTGGCTCAATATTATTTATATTAGTTGTTGCTCTAAATTCTTTACTACATGCAGAGGGAGATACAAAAACATATAGAAATGTATTGATCTTATCTTTCTTCGTTAATTTAATTTTAAATCCAATATTAATATTTGGTTTATTTTTTTTTCCAGCATATGGTGTAAAAGGTATTGCTATTTCAACCATAGTATCTCAATTAATTGCGTTTATAATTATTTTTTTGAAAGTTTTAAAAAATGATAGAATAAAAGAAATTCTTAGAGAGCATTTAATTCCAAAAATATATTATTTTATTAATATTTTTTTTACAGCAATGCCGATTGTAGTATCAATTTTTGCATACTCTATTACGGCAGCAATTGTTCTAGCTTACATTGGTATTTCAGGTGAATATGCAGTTGCTGGATATGGGGTAGGGACAAGAATAGAACAAGTAGTACTATTACCAATATTAGGAATAAATACCGCGATTATATCAATTATTTCACAAAATTTTGGAGCTAAAAATTTTAATAGAGTAAAAGAAGCGTATTTCACTTCGATCAAATACTCATTTTTTATAATGATTATATCAGGCTCGATGTTGTTTATATTATCTGATTTAATCATTAGTATATTTTCTTCTGATATTACGGTTATAGATTATGGATCTAGGTATTTAAAAATTTGTGCATTTATTTTGCCTGCTTATCCTATTTTTTTTCTATCTAATGGATTATTTATGGCTATTAAAAAAGCTGAATATGCAATGATATCTAATTTATTTAGAAATGGATTAAATCCAGTGATGGTTTTTGTGCTTGCAAAGTACATAAATGCAAGTTTTGAGATCTTTTTTTGGATTTGGGCTGCTGTAAATTGGTTATTCTCAGGTATTTATTTAAGTATACTAATTATTTATTTAAAAAGCCGCTTAGAGAAAACGAGCGCTATCATTAATCCACAACCATAAATCCTCTGAAAACGATCTTCTTACGAATAGGTTTAAATCATTCTCATCTTTATTATGAATTATTACATCTACATGGTTTAAAACAGTTTGAACCACTGAGCCTTTCTTATTTTTGAAATCTTTAAAATTAAAAGGACAGCTTTTTGAAAGTAAATCAAATGTTTTACTACCTTTTAAATTAATCATCACCCAATGGTCGGATACATTAGTAACAGCTCCTTGATTTAGCTTAGATATTTCGTTAAATAAATTATTCTCTAACTCTATTTGATTATCCAATGTGTGATTGATATTGTTTGAATATACAAGCCATTCATCAGGGCTTAACCATAGCAAATTATAATTTTCATTACCTGATGAAGTATTTGCTTCGTTAGGAGGCAAAATAGACAATATTTTTCCAATTTTTGTTGAAAATTCTCTTTTATTACTTCTTAAATTAATTTTTATAGTTGGCTCAATTTCTACAATTTTTAAATCATTATATTTTTTTTCTTCTTTAATTGGTGAGTTAAAACTAAGCATTTAGTCTCTTATTTTCTTTATCGTAAAACACGGTGTCGGTTATTGTTACATTTATATTTTTATTTTCCATCGGTACTATAAGTTTTTTACCTTTAAGTTTCTTTCCACTTTTAACAACCGCAAGGGCTATTGATTTATTTAAATTAGGGCTGAAATAACTAGAGGTGACATGTCCTAACATTTCGATAGGCTTTTTGTTGATATTTTCAACTAATTGTGCTCCTTCTTCCAAAACTTCTTTTGGATCCTCTGTTAAAAGACCAACTAATTGTTTTCTATCCTCTCTAATTGTATCACTTCTATAAAGTGATCTCTTGCCAATAAAATCAAATTTCTTTTTTCCTATAATCCAATCCATTTGTAAATCTGAAGGGGTTAATGTACCATCAGTATCTTGACCTGTAATTATAAATCCTTTTTCAGCTCTTAAAAGGTGCATTGTTTCAGTACCGTAAGGTGTTAAATTAAATTCTTTTCCAGCTTCCATACATTTAATCCACACATCTTCTGCATAATTTGATTGAATATTTATCTCGTAGCTGTGTTCTCCTGTAAAACTTATTCTCATTATTCGGCAATTTACATTGCTTATTTTAGTATTTTTAAATGACATATGAGGAAAATTATTGTCTGATAAATCAAGACCTGGAACAATTTTAGCAAGTATTTTTTTTGAGTTAGGACCACAAATACTAATTGTTGAGTATTGATCGGTTACTGTAGTCAAATAAACATCTAATTCTGGCCACTCTGTTTGTAGATAATCTTCCAGCTTAGATAAAACATTTGCTGCTCCTCCAGTCGTAGTTGTCATTATATAATGATTTTCACCAAGTCTTGTTGTTACACCATCATCATAAACCATACCGTCTTCATTAAGCATTAATCCATACCTACACTTGCCTATTTCAAGTTTTGACCAAGTATTAGTATAAATTCTATTTAAAAATTCTGAAGCATCAGTTCCCTGGATATCAATTTTTCCTAGTGTTGATGCATCTAATATACCTGCGCTATCTCTAGCTGCTTTACTTTCTCTTTGAACAGCTTGATGCATATTTTCACCATTTTTTGGAAAATACCAAGGTCGCTTCCACTGACCTACATTTTCAAATTCCGCCTTATTTTTTACATGCCAGTTGTGGATTGCAGTTTTTCTTGTGTGGTCAAAAAATTCTCCTACATTTCTTCCTACAATTGCTCCAAATGTTAAAGGTGTATAAGGTGGTCTGAAAGTTGTAGTTCCAAGTTCACCCATATTTGTGCCTGTAGTATCTGCGATAATACCTAATGCATGCATATTAGATAATTTTCCTTGATCAGTACCCATTCCAGTAGTTGTATACCTTTTTACATGTTCTATTGATTTAAATCCCTCTCGTAACGCAAGTTTAACATCTTTAGCAGTAGAATCATTTTGAAAATCTAAAAATGGTTTTGTTTTCCCAATAGGTTTATCTGAGGGTAGTAGCCAAATATTTCTTTTTGATTTTTCATCTGGACAAATAATTTTAATTCCATCATAGCACGAGTTACTTAAACTTAGAAAACTTTTTAAATTTTCAATAGTATTAACTACGATCTCATTTAATTTAAATTCACCATTGCATGATCCAACACTGATTTGATTTGAAGGAGTTTTATTTTCATCAGGTATAAACACATTATCATCATTTCTAAATTTTAATTTTCCACCAGATTGTGTAAACAGGTGAACCATAGGAGTCCAACCACCTGAAATACCTAAGCAATCACAATTATATTTAGATCTATCTCCTACAACATTATTACCGTCGTCTGAGAGTTTCATTACTTCAAATGATTTAATTCTTTTATATCCTTGGGTATCTACGACTGTTGACTCCCATAATACTTTTAACCCCAAATCTAATGCTTCTTTTACAATTAAGGAGTCTGAATTTTTACGAATATCCACAATTACATTTACTTTGACTCCACTTTTATAAAGAGATATTGCAGTTTCATATGCAGTGTCATTGTTAGTAAAAAGTGAAATATTTTCTCCAGTTTTGACACCATAATAATCGATATATTTTTTGATTGAGGATGAAAGTATAATTCCAGGTCTATCGTTGTTACTAAATATTAATGGTCTTTCAATAGATCCGGATGCTATAATTACTTTTTTAGCTCTGATTTTCCACAATCTTTGTCTTACTTTGCCTTTTCTCTCATTAATACTTAAATGATCAGTTAAATTTTCTCTAGCTAATAAGTAATTGTACCCATGAAAAGCAGCAAGACTAGTTCTATTCTTGATAAGCAAATTTGGATAGTTTTTCAAACTTTCTATTTCATTAGCTAACCATTTATTTGAATTAACACTATTAATTTTATAGCATTCATTTTCTTGAAATATTGTTGAACCTCCTAAAAAACTTTTATCATCGATTAAGATTGTATCTAAACCTTTTTCTGCCGACAATTTTGCTGATATAATTCCTGAAATACCCCCACCAACAACTAATACATCACAATGTGAATACTGATGATCATAAATATCTGGATCGGATTTTGTGGGTGATTTACCAAGACCAGCCGAGTGTCTAATAAAATACTCATATTTTTCCCAAAAACTTGCAGGCCACATAAAAGTTTTATAGTAAAATCCAGCAGGCAGTAGAGGGGATAGAAAATTATTTATTCCTCCAATGTCGAAATTTACACTTGGCCAACAGTTTTGACTTGATGCATCTAAACCTTCATATAGTTCAATTTCAGTTGCTCTAACGTTAGGATCTGTAAATGAAGGATCATTTCCGATTTGTACTATTGCATTAGGCTCTTCAGAACCACATGTCATTATTCCTCTTGGACGATGGTATTTGAAACTTCTCCCAACCAAATGAATATTATTGGCTAACAATGCTGATGCCAATGTATCACCTTTATATCCAAAGAGTTTTTGACCATTAAATTTAAACGAAATTCTTGTTGTTTGATCTATAAAATTATTTTTATTTATTCTTAAATTTTTTGACATAATTATTTAACTGGAGGTTTTTCCCCCATCTTATAAACCGCTTGAATTTTGTCATTAGAAGTATCTCTTACCATATTAAACCATTTTCTACATCCGTGGGCATGGTTCCATCTTTCAAACTGCACACCTTTAATATTTTTCCTCATAAATAGATATTCAGCCCATTGATCGTCACTTAACTCAGTTGGCTGTTTTGGTCTTTCTATATGAGCTTCACCTCCGCACGAAAATTCTGTTTGATCTCGTTCACCACAATAAGGACAATTAATTATGAACATTAGTGTGCAACAGCAGCAGCACCATGTTCATCAACAAGATCTCCACTTACAAATCTGTTTAGATTGAAAGCCGCATTCAATTTATGTGGTTCATCGTTCGCAATTGTGTGAGCAAATAAATCGCCTGAGCCTGGTGTCGCTTTAAATCCTCCGGTACCCCATCCACAATTAAAATATAGACCTTTAATTTGAGTTTTACTGATGATTGGACTTGCGTCAGGACAAATATCAACAATTCCTCCCCATTGTCTCAACATTTTCATTCTACTAAATATTGGATATAATTCCAAAATTGCTCTTAATGTTTCCTCTACAATATTGTGACTTCCTTTTTGAGTATACGAAACATAAGAGTCTGTACCAGCTCCAATAACTAATTCGCCTTTATCTGATTGACTTACGTAAGCGTGTACAGCATTAGACATAACAACCGTATCAATAATTGGTTTTACAGGCTCAGATACTAAGGCTTGAAGTGGCTTACTTTCTAAAGGTAATCTTATACCAGCCATGTTTGCTAATACACTTGAGTGACCTGCTGCAACTACTCCGATTTTTTTTGATTTGATAAAACCTTTTGTTGTTTCTATTCCCTCTACTTGATCGCCATTTCTTTTAATTCCTTTTACTTCACAATTTTGGATAATGTCAACTCCCATGGCATCAGCACCTCTAGCATATCCCCATGCAACTGCATCGTGTCTAGCAGTTCCAGCTCTTTTTTGTAATGTTCCACCTAAAACTGGATATCTTATATCGGGTGAAGTATTAATAATTGGACAAAACTTTTTAACTTCCTCAGTATTTAACCATACCGCATCAATTCCATTTAATCTATTTGCATGTGTTCTTCTTTTTAAATCTCTTACGTCTTGAAGATTGTGTGCAAGGTTCATAACTCCTCTCTGACTAAACATTACATTGTAATTAAGTTCTTGAGATAAACCTTCCCAAATTTTTAAAGCATGATCGTAAAGTCCTGCACTAGCATCCCACAAATAATTTGATCTTATTATAGTTGTGTTTCTACCGGTGTTTCCACCACCAATCCATCCTTTTTCAACAACTGCAATATTTGTCAATTTGTGCTTTTTTGCTAAATAATAAGCTGTCGCTAATCCATGACCACCACCCCCAATGATTATTGCATCATATTCTTTTTTTGGCTCTGGATCTCTCCAAGCTCTTTGCCAATTTTCGTGTCCACTTAAAGCGTTTTTTATTAACGAAAATATTGAGTATTTATTTTTCATATTTTGCTCATAAATACTTTATAAATATTGAATATTCAATGGTTTCAAGTTACACATTATGTAAGGAAGGATGGGTGAGCTGGTTTAAACCAACGGTTTGCTAAACCGTCGTACGCTTGAAAAGGTGTACCGAGGGTTCGAATCCCTCTCCTTCCGCCATTAGTACAAAGGCTCACTTTTAAAGAAGTCTTTAACTAATATTGGTTTTTGCTCCAAAATGTATCTATAAACATTATAATTCTCTAATACTCTTTGGACATAATTTCTAGTTTCTTTAAATTTAATTAACTCTATCCAATCAACATAATCTATTTGTCCCTTTTGAGGGTTTTTATTTATTTTTTTCCAATACCTAACTCTCTTAGGCCCAGCATTGTAAGCTGCTATTGCAAATGGATAGGCTCCGTCATATTCAAGTATTAGGCCCGCTATATAATGTGAACCAAGATTTATATTGTACTCTGGGTCCTTTGTTAATCTAGATTTGGAGTAAGTCATGTTTGCTTGCTTAGCTACAGTTTTAGCGGTGTAAGTCATCAATTGCATTAACCCTCTCGCACCTGCTGAGCTGTTTGCTGAAGTATCAAATTCACTTTCTTGCCTAATAATTGATAAAATAAAAGCAGCCTCAGGAATTTTTCTTTTATTTATGTATTTAGGAGTGCTTATAATTGGATAATTATATTTATTATGAAATCTTTTTTGATAAGAAGCAATTTTTGAAACTTGAATTGCAAAATCAAATCTAGATATATCAGTAGCTAGTTTGGCTGCTAATACCTCGCTACCTAATTCAATATTTTCATTTGCAAGAAATCTTAATATATGTTTTGTGTATTTATCTTTATTTAATTCATCTAATAAATATACTATTTTTACCAAATCTTTTTTGTAAAAATTTTCTGCTAAATCTTTATCTACTTCCATTAATTCGTTTAAAACGAAAGGTTTATTTGGAAAAATTTTTAAGTGAGACAATTGTCCATAATATGTGGTTAAAAATTTAGAACTTTCTTTATACCATTTATTTGCTTCATTATCATTTCCTAAAATTTCATTTGATCTTCCTAACCAATAAGCTCCTCTTGATAAACTTATAGGATATCCTACATTTTCATAAAATTTTGTGAAATGATCAATTGCTAACAATGGATCATTTAAAAAACTTAATGCAATCCACCCACTCATCCATTCAGCATCGGCAAATTCAGGACCCTCGGTTAATCCATGTTTGCTTGCCAATTTATAAGCAGTTGTAAATTTTTTTTTATAAATAAGTGATCTTGCTATTATTGATCTTTCCTTCCACCATTTGTCAGGTCTAACCATATAGTCTTTAGTATTTTTAATTTTCATTAAAATTTCTAAAGAACTTTCAACTCTTCCTCTTTTACGTCTCCATTTTAATCTATCATAATTCAAACCAGCATCATTTTTTAAATGTGTTGGAACATTATTAATTGCATTGTCTACACCGTAAGATTTACTCATCAAAAGTTGTCTTGCCGTATATAATAATTGTTCATCTTTGGGTAAATATCTTAACATTCTTTTAAGATCCCAATATTTATTTTCCCATGCTAAGTAATCAGCTCTCTTAATATAATCGTCTTTAGTTAAATATTTTTTATATTTTTTTCTAAAAGATCTTAATTCTGTTTTAGAAAGATCTGCAGTAATCCAACCCTTTTTAATTAAATCAATACCTTTATTTGTTTCTCCAATAGAAATATAGCTTTCACCAAGAATAATTTCTCCAAAACCACTTAAAGGTTTCTCTATTTCAAAATATTTAATTATTCTTTTTGGGGACATTATCTCTGTTGATAATTTGTGTTCTGAAAGATATTTTACTCTACCCATTCTTGGATAATCACCATTTCTTTCTATAAAATTTTTGTAATCAAAAAACGTTGCAGTATTTCCTGTTGTGATCAAGTGTCTCCATTGTATAAAATTATAAATTGATTTATTTTTTGCTCTCTTCGCTATTTTTTCAGCCTCAGCCCAATTTCTTTTTTCCATAAGCTTTAATGCTTGTCTTGCATAATTAAAATCTTTTTCGGAAAAATATTTTGATTTTTTTTGTACTACAGCTTTATCTTTCTTAACAACTAAGGGTTTGGATTTTGGTAAAATTATTCCATCTACAATTTTTTTTTGCTCCTTTTTTTCTGGTTTTGTAATTAAAATGTCTTTATCTGTTTGTTTTTGTGATGGTTTTTTTAAAGGTATTAAAAAATTGCTAAATTTATTTTTTTTTATATTTTCTTTGGCTATATCTGGTTTTTTCTTTGGAATAATTAAGTCTGCTGAAGTAGATGTATGAGGTATAATTAAAAAAATAAGGATTATTAACAATATTTTCTTAGATTTATCTTTCATAAAATATCAAACGATTCTACAAACTATGTTATAAATATTTATGTTTAAAGGATCAAATGTTGCTATTGTTACCCCATTTAAGAATAATAAGCTAGATGAAGAAGCTTATTTAAAACTAATTAATTTTCATTTAGAAAATGGAACAAATGGTTTAGTTCCAGCCGGGACAACTGGTGAGTCTCCAACTTTAAGTCATGATGAACACGAGAAAGTCATTGAAATTTGTATTAAAGAGTCAAATGGAAAAATTCCTGTAATTGCTGGTACAGGCTCAAATTCAACCGAAGAAGCTGTTGCCTTAACTAAACACGCTGAAAAAGCAGGTGCTGACGGAGTGCTTGTAGTAACGCCATATTACAATAAGCCTACTCAGGAAGGTTTATATCAACATTATAAAAAAATTAATGATAATACCAATCTACCAATCATAATTTATAATATACCTAGCCGATGTGTAATAGATATGTCCGTTGACACTATGGCAAGATTATTTGAATTAAAAAATATTGCTGGAGTTAAAGATGCTACAGGAGATTTAGATAGATTAGATCAAACAATAAAAAAATTAGGAAATGAATTTATTCAGCTAACTGGCGAAGATGGTTTAGCTTTAGAATTCAATAAAAGAGGTGGTGTAGGTGTTATTTCTGTTACTGCAAATATTGCGCCAAAGTTATGTTCTGATATGCAAAAATTTTCTAAATCAAATTTAGATAACGAGTTAAAAGAAGCTCAAAAAATCGATAAAATTTTACAACCTGTGCATAAATCACTTTTCATTGAAAGCAATCCCGCACCTGTTAAGTATGCAGCAAAACTTTTAGGTTTGTGTAGTGATGAAATAAGATTACCGCTAGTAAATATTAATAAAGATACAGAGGAAGTAGTAAAGAAAGCATTAAAGTCTGCAGAATTAATATAATGAAAAAAAAAACCAATAATGGTTTGAAGATAATTTCATATAATAGAAAAGCTAGTTTCAATTACCTCTTTAACGATCTGATTGAAGCGGGAATAGTTTTAAAAGGGTCTGAGATAAAATCTGTCAGACAAGGCAAAGTTAATATTGCTGAGTCCTATGCAGTAGAAAAAAATGGAGAGATTTATCTAATCAATTCACATATTCCATTATATAAAGCTGCTAGTTACATAAACCATAATCCATATGCTGAGAGAAAATTATTATTTAATAAAAAGGAAATTAATAAGCTAATTGGAAGAATGAACGAAGATGGATTTACATTGGTTCCTACCAAAATGTATTTTAAGAAAGGTAAAGCAAAAGTTGAAATTGCAGTAGCTAAAGGAAAAAAAATGCATGATAAAAGACAAACAAAAAAAACTAGAGACTGGAATAGAGAAAAGGCAAGATATTTTAGAAAAAGTAGTTAATACCGCATATTTATCCATAGGATCTAATTTGGGTGATCGTATCATAAATATTGAGAAGACAAAAAATTTAATACTATTTCATAAAATGAATATTTTAAAAAGTTCTTCATTTTATGAAACACCATCATGGCCAAACACAAATCTTCCAAAGTATTTAAATATTGTTCTAAAAATTAATACAGATTTATCCCTTCCAAATCTTTTTTTAAATTTAAAAAATATTGAAAAATTAATTGGAAGAACTCCAGGCCCAAGAAATTCACCTAGAGTCTGTGATATAGATATAATAGATTACAATCAAAAAAATTATTCGATTAAGATTAAAAAAGACTTTTTGATAGTACCTCACCCGAGAATGTCAGTTAGAAATTTTGTATTATTGCCACTTTTTGAAATTTGTAACCACTGGAAGCATCCTAAAACTAAGCAAAAAATAACAGAATTAATGTCAAAATTACCATTAAGTAGCATAACAGCTATTAAAGTTATGTGATTTAATGGTATAAGTAATTATGCTTAAACCAGATGATTTAATTAATAAAGTAAAATCCTACAATAGGTTTTTAAATCCAGAGACTTTATCAAAAGCATATGACTTTGCATTGAAAGCACACGAGAAGCAAAAAAGAGACGAGGGTTCACCATACATAATTCATCCCGTGGCTGTTGCGAATATACTGACAGAATTAAAATTAGACAGTGCAACAATTGCTACAGGTTTGTTACATGATACCATAGAGGACACTCATGCCACTTACAAAACTATAGAAAAAGAATTTGGAAAAGAGGTTGCCGATTTGGTCGATGGAGTTACCAAAATTTCTGTTTTTGAAAATCAAGCTGCATCAAATTCTAAGGCTGAGAATTTTAGAAAATTAATTCTTGCCACTTCAAAGGATATAAGAGTTTTATTGGTCAAACTTGCTGACAGACTCCATAATATGAGGACAATACAATTTGTTGCTAGCAAGGATAAGCAAATAAGAAAAGCAAAAGAAACAATGGAAATATATGCACCATTAGCTGATAGAATGGGAATGAATAGAATTAAAGATGAATTAGAAGATTTATGTTTTGAAGTATTAAATCCTGAGGCTCGAAAATTAATTAAGGATAGATTAAGCAATATAAAAGAAACCAATGAGATGAATTTTAATACAGTATCCGATGAATTAAAAAATCTCCTTGCAGAAAAGGATATAAATTGCAAAATTTTTGGAAGAGAGAAAACTCCTTTTTCTTTATGGAAAAAAGTTCAAAAAAAAAGAACATCTCTTGAGCAGATGACAGATATAATTGGATTTAGAATTATATTAGAGGATGTAGATCAGTGCTACAAAGCACTAGGTGTATTTCATAATAATTGGAATTGTATACCAGGTAGGTTTAAAGATTATATTTCTTCGCCAAAAATAAATAATTATCAGTCACTACATACAGCCGTAATTGGACCAAATAAGAGACCAATAGAAATACAACTTAGAACTATGCAAATGCATGAGTATGCTCAAAGAGGTATTGCATCTCACTGGAAATATAAGTCATCAGAAAAATTTAGTTCCTTAACATGGAAAGAATATGATTGGTTAGCTGATTTAGTAGAAATTATTGATAAGAATGAAAACCCAGAGGATTCTTATGAATTTACGAAACTCCAAATGTTTCAAGAAAACGTTTTCTGTTTTACTCCAAAAGGATCTGTAATTAAATTGCCAAAAAATGCTACTCCAATAGATTTTGCTTATGCTGTTCATACAAAAATCGGTGATAAGGCAGTTGGATGTGAAATAAATGGGAAAGAAAGTGATATGCAATCAGTTTTAATTAATGGAGATGTTGTGAAAATTATAACATCAAAAAAGGTATCCCCATCTTTACATTGGGTAAGCACTGCCAAAACCGGTAAAGCAAGAGCTGCAATCAGACGATATTGGCAATATAGAGAAACTAACGGAACAGCTAGGAATAAAAAATATAATACTACACTATGGATATCGCTATTTGATAAACCAGGTGTTTTAGGAGAAGTTACTACTCTAATAGGTAGTCATAATGTAAATATAACAAGTGTAGAAATGGTCGAAAAGACTAAAAGTACGATAAATTTTCATTTTAATCTACTTATCAATGATTTGAAAAACTTTACAAATCTAATTAGTCAGCTAAAACAAAAAGAATATAGCTTTAAAATAATTAGACACAAAAATAGTAAATATGCTTTCTTTAAAAAACTCCTTGAAAGTTTTAAGAAAAACTAATGCATTATTAGAAGGACACTTTGTTTTATCATCAGGTTTACATTCTCCAATTTATATTCAATGTGCAAAAGTTTTGAGTCATCCTCATCTTGCATCAAAACTTTGTTTATCCTTAAGTAAAAAAATTAAGAAAAAATTTAAAAAAATTGATTTAATTCTAGCACCAGCAATAGGTGGTATCGTAATTGGATATGAAATAGGTAGACTTTTAAAAATAGAAACAATCTTTGCTGAAAGGGTCAAAGGCAAATTTAAATTAAGAAGGGGGTTTAACATTAAAAGAAACTCTAAAGTTTTAATTATTGAGGATGTAATAACAACTGGCGGGTCTAGTTTAGAATGTTCAGAATTAGTAAAAAAATCTAACGCAAAATTATTGGGATTTGCATCATTAATTAACAGATCGGAAAAAAAAAATCTTAAAATAAAAAGTAAGCCAATTATATCTCAATTAAAGATTAAAGTGCCTGTTTTTAAAAAAAAAAATATTCCTTATACTCTTAAACAAATTCCGATTACTACACCAGGGAGTAGATTTTTAAAATGATTAGATTAGGAGTAAATATTGACCATATCGCTACTATCCGAAATGCTAGAGGTGAGGAGCACCCAGTTCCCTATAAAGCAGCTATATATGCAATGAAATGTGGGGCAGACTCAATCACCATTCATTTAAGAGAAGATAGAAGGCATATTAAAGATTTAGATCTTAAAAAAATATCTTCTAATAAAAAAATTCCTTTAAATTTAGAAATGGCAGCTGATTTAAAAATATTAAAATTAGCTTTAAAAAATAAACCAAATTTTGTTTGTTTGGTGCCAGAAAAAAGAAGTGAAATTACTACAGAGGGTGGATTAAATTTAAATAATAATAATAAAAAAATAAAAAAAATTATTGATGTTTTAAATAATAATAAAATACGGACAAGTTTGTTTATAAATCCATCTATTAAAGACGTAAGATTGTCAAAAGATTTAAATGTTGATTGTATTGAAATACATACAGGTCGAATTTCAAATTTAATAAAAAAAAATAAATTTTATAAAAGTGAATTGAGGAAAATTATTAAAGTAGTTAAATATGCTGATAATTTAGGTCTTGAGGTTCACGCAGGTCATGGGATGGATTATAAAACTGCTAAAATTCTTTCTAAAATAAAAGGGATAAAAGAATTTAATATTGGACATTTTATAATAGGTGAGTCAGTTTTTTTTGGTTTAAAGAAAACTATTAAAGTATTTAAGAGTATTTGTAGATAAAATGAGAATATTAGGAAACGGTGTTGATATTGTTGAAAACAGAAGAATAGAAAAAGCTGTAAAGAATAAAAATTTTGTTAATAAAATATTTTCTACTAAAGAAAAAGACATCGCAAAAAACAAACGAGTAAACAAAACTAATTATTTTGCTAAAAGGTTTGCCGCTAAAGAGGCTTTTTTAAAAGCAATTGGAACTGGTTTATCAAAAGGTTTCAAATTCAATGATATTACAATAATTAACAATCGCAAAGGCCAGCCATTTATCGAGTTAGAAAAAAAAATTCAATTATTTATAAAGAAAAAATTTAAAATAAAAAAATATGAAATACACTTATCTATATCTGATGAAAAGAGATACTCCATCGCTTACGTAATACTTAATGAAAGCCTAAAATGAAATGGTTTATTGAAAATTTAAAAACATTATTTTATGCGCTAATTATTGCAGTGATAATTCGTTCATTATTAATTCAACCTTTTTATATACCTTCATCATCAATGGAACCAAATTTATTAGTTGGTGATAGATTATTTGTTACAAAACTATCTTACGGATATAGCAGACACTCATTTCCTTTTAGCCCACCTATATTTGATGGTAGAATTCTCAATTCAAAACCGAGTAGGGGTGATATAATAGTTTTTAAAACTCCCGCAGATAATAGAACTGACTACATTAAAAGATTAGTAGGATTACCTGGCGATGTAATCCAATTTATTGATGGCGAAATATATTTAAATAATAATCAAATTTTTAGAACTGTAATAAGTAAATCTGATGAGCTGTATTGTGGTCCAAAGAAAATTGAAGTTATTACTTATGAAGAAAAATTACCTAATGGAAAAAATTATTTAGCTTCATATAGAAAAGATTACACATTTATGAACTCAGAAAAATATATAGTTCCAGAAAATCATTTTTTTTTCTTAGGAGATAACAGAGATTGTTCAAAGGATAGTAGATTTTTAGATGAGGTAGGATATGTCCATCAAAATAATCTCGTAGGAAAAGCACAAATCTTATTTTTTTCCTCTGACCCGAGGGTTGCGAGCATCTTTAATTTTACAAAGTGGAAAAATTCAATAAGATTTAAAAGATTCTTTAAAAAATTAATTTAATGAAAAAAATAGATAATATTCAAAAAATACTTAATGTTAATTTTAAGAACGAAAGTTTATTGAAAAGAGCTATTACACATAAAAGCTATAATTCGAAGACAAATTATGAAAAACTAGAATTTTTAGGTGATCGTGTATTGGGCTTAGTAATATCAAAAAAGTTACTTGAAATATATCCTGATGAAAAGGAGGGTATTTTAGACAAAAAGTTTGCATCACTAGTTAATAGAAATAAATGTTATGAGGTTGGTAAAAATTTAAATTTAAAAAATTTCATTCTCGTAGCAAATAATAAAAAAAGCTCTGATCTGATACAAAAAAAAATAATATCAGATTGTATTGAGGCAATTATTGGTGCAATTTATTTAGATCAAGGGTTAAATGTTGTAGAAAAATTTATTCTCAAGGAATGGGATAAATTAATCTTATTATCAAAGAATACAGAAATAGATGCAAAAACTAAACTACAAGAATTTTCACTTAAAAAATATAAGTTATTACCTGATTACAAACTAATATCTAACACAGGACCCAGACACAGTCCTAGCTTTACTGTAGCTGTTAAACTAAAAGGCTCCAAATTTGTACATGGTGAAGGATCATCAAAAAAAAATGCTGAACAAAATGCAGCAGAAAAATTTTTAAATTCATACGCTAAAAATGAATTGGCAAGATAAGGGTTATTTAATCTCTTCTAATAGATATAATGAAAATTCCTCCATTATTGAACTTTTTACACAAGACAGAGGCAAAGTTAAGGGAATATTATTCGGTGCAACCTCAAAAAAAATAAAAAATTATTTATTTGTTGGAAATTGCTTTCACATTAACTTTTCCTCAAAAAATGAAAATTCAATTGGTAACTTTAAATTAGAGATAGATAAGGTCAACACACCAATATTCTTGGAAGACCAAATTAAACTTTCTTGTATAGTTAATATTTTTAATTTGATAAAATTGCTTACTGTTGAAAATCAAAAAAATGCTAAAATATTTGAATTAATTAGTATCTTTTTTGAACTTCTTACAAAAGAGAATTGGTTAACATCATATATATTTTGGGAATTAGATTTATATAAAAATCTAGGGTATGAGTTGAATTTTAGCAATTATACTAAAAAAATTAAACTTAACGGAACACATAAATACTTTTCACTCTCAGATGAAAAAAAAGTTCCTAATTTTTTAGTAGAAAATAGTATAGAAAACATTTCTAAAGAGGATCTAATAGCTGGTATTGATATAATTGGTAATTTTTTAGAAAAGTCAATTTTGAGTCAAAACAATCTATCTGTACCAGAAACAAGAATTAGTTTTGTAAATCTTGTAAGAAAATTATAAATATTTTAATATCCTATCTGCAAAATATGTTACGATTGCATTTGCACCTGCTCGTTTAAATGATATTAAGCTCTCAATTATTGCCTTTTCATTGATAATATTTCTTTTTATTCCATTCATAATAAGACTGTACTCACCAGATACTTGATAAGCGATTATTGGAATTTGGAACTGTTTTTTAATTAGGCTTATAATATCAAGATAAGGCATTCCCGGCTTAACCATAACCATATCTGCACCTTCTTTGATGTCTATTGAAACTTCTCTTAAGGCCTCATTTTTATTTTTAAAATCCATTTGATAAGTTTTTTTGTCACCCTTAAGTATTCCTTTTGTGCCTACAGCATTTCTAAATGGTCCATAAAAACTTGAAGCATATTTCACAGCATATGAAAGTATCTGAACATCTTGATACCTATGTTTATCAAGATTTTTTCTAATTAAACCGATTCTACCATCCATCATATCTGAAGGAGCTATAATATCACACCCCATTGACGCTTGTAGTACAGATTGTTTTATTAATATTTCATTTGTTTCATCGTTTAAAATTTTATTATTTTTTAATAATCCATCATGTCCATGATTTGTATATGGATCTAGAGCAACATCGCACATTATCCCAATTTGATCTTTATAGTTTTTCTTAATGTATCTTATAGCTCTACAGACTAAATTGTTTTCATTTAATGCTTCTGAACCCTTAGCATCCTTTAATTTTTTTTCTGTATAAGGGAATAAAGCTACTGTTGGAATTTTTAATTTAATAGCTTTATCAAGAATCGTATGTAACTTATTTAAAGAATATCTATAGACTCCCGGCATATTTGTTATTTCCTGTTTTTTATTTTTTCCCTCAACTAAAAAAATAGGTAATATTAAATCACTAGAGGTGATATTGTTTTCCTCAACCAATCGTCTTATCCAATCAGTTCGTCTGTTTCTTCTCATTCTCAAATTTGGATATTTCCCAGTGATAATCATTCTCAATTAATATTTTAATATGCGGCAATATTTATATGTATTATAGTCATAAATAAAGTATTTATTAAATATGAACAATGTAACATCATTAAATGAAGTTAAAACCCAAAAAGTTTTAGGTGATTTTCAAAAACAAAAATTAAATTTTGACTTAAATAAGTTAAAGAATGCTTTGAATGAGGTGTTAAAAATTCGAGGTTTTGACACTAGTTTAGGCATACCTCATTTCGCTGCTATACCCTTAACACAAATACCTGGTGATCCAGACTCGATAAAAGGTAATAAGGCAAGAGGTGTTTATTGGACAAAGCCAGACTCTACAGGTGTCGAGGTTTCACGAGATGTAAAAATTGATGAAAGTAAATATTCCGAATTTATAAAAGATTTTGAGCACACTTATTTTAAAGAAGTATTTGATGAGCTTAAGAAACATTACAAGTTGGGTAGGGTAAGGTTGTTATTAAAAGAACCAAGATCTACATTGAGTTGGCACAGAGATCCAGAGCCAAGACTTCATATTCCTATCATTACTAACCCTGGTTGTTTAATGGTTATAGATAATTCAGCACAACATATGCCTGCTGATGGAAGCGTTTGGGTAACAAACAACGTTAAATATCACAATGCATTTAATGGTGGAGAAGAAAATAGAGTTCACCTAGTTGCTTGCGTTTTAGATTATAATTTTAATTAATTTGAAAAAAATTTTCATTTCATCTGACCACGCCGGATATAAATTAAAAGAACAAATAAAAAAATACTTAAAAACAAAAAAAATAATTTGTTTTGATTTGGGACCCTCATCCAACAAAAAGGTTGATTATCCAATTTATGCCCACAAATTAGCTAAAAAGGTAAAAACAAGTAAAAAAAACTTTGGAATACTGGTGTGTGGATCTGGCACAGGCATGTGCATAACTGCAAATAAACATAAGAATATAAGGGCTGCACAGTGTTTTAATACTAAATCTACTAAATTATCTAGATTGCATAATGATGCAAATGTCATTACATTGGGGTCAAGATTATTAAGTAAAAAAAAGGCTTGTAGTTTCGTAAATCTTTTTTTAAATACTAACTTTGAGGGTGGAAGACACCTTAGTAGAATAAGGAGAATTTAAAATGTCTAGTGAAGGTAAATATTTAAATCCTGAATATCAAAATTTTTTTGAAAAAAAACTATCTGAGATCGATCCAGAAATATCTAAAGCTATAGATGATGAACTAATTAGACAACAAAATCATATAGAGCTTATTGCTTCTGAAAACATAGTTTCGCAAGCAGTTTTGGAGGCACAGGGATCTGTGCTAACAAACAAATATGCTGAAGGGTATCCAGGTAAAAGATACTACAATGGATGTGAACATGTAGATGTAGCCGAGAGTTTAGCAATAGATAGACTAAAAAAATTATTTAATTGCAAGTTTGCAAATGCACAGCCGCACTCAGGTGCTCAAGCTAATGGTGCAGTCTTTTTAGCACTTCTTAAACCAGGTGATACAATTATGGGACTGAGTTTAAATTCAGGCGGACATTTAACACATGGTTCAAAAGCAGCAGTATCTGGTAAATGGTTTAATGCAATAGCTTATGAAGTTGATAAAGAAACAGAATTGTTAAATTATGATGAAATTGAAAAACTAGCATTAGAACATAAACCAAAAATGTTAATTGCAGGTGGTAGTGCTTATTCTAGAATTATAGATTTTAAAAAATTTAGAGAAATAGCAGATAAAGTCGGTGCTTTCTTTATGGTTGATATGGCGCATTTTTCTGGATTGGTCGCTGGTAAAGGATATCCAAATCCATGTGATTATGCGGACGTAGTTACCTCAACCACTCATAAAGTTTTTAGAAGTGCTAGGGGTGGAATAATTTTAACTAATAAAGAAGATTTAGCAAAAAAGTTTAATTCTGCAGTTTTTCCTGGATACCAAGGTGGTCCATTAATGCACATAATAGCAGCTAAAGCTGTAGGTTTTTTGGAGGCATTAAAACCTGAGTTTAGAGAATATATCGGTACAGTTTTAGCAAATGCTAAGATGCTTGCCGAAACTCTTAAAAATAATGGTTTTAAAATATACTCAGGTGGCACCGATACCCACTTAATGTTAGTTGATTTAAGACCTTTCGGTGTAAAAGGAAATATTGCATCTGATAGTTTATCAAGAGCAAACATAACATGTAATAAAAATGGTATTCCTTTTGATACGGAAAGCCCGATGATAACTTCAGGTATAAGATTAGGATCTCAAGCAGCTACTACAAGAGGATTTGGGCTAAAAGAATTTGAAAAAGTTGGTGAATTAATTACAAAGACAATACATGGATTATCTAAGAATCCCGAAGATAATAGTGCTATTGAAGCAGAGGTTAGAAAAGAAGTAATTGAACTCTGCTCTAAATTCCCGATTTACAAACACCTAAGATAAATATAAATCTAGTTAATGATTTGTCCGTTCTGTAAAAAAGGCGAAACATCTGTTGTGGACTCTAGACCTACAGAGGATGGAACTTCTATAAGAAGAAGAAGACTTTGCATATGTGGTGAAAGATTTACAACATTTGAAAGAGTTCAATTTAGAGAATTAGTAGTTGTAAAAAAAAATGGAAGAAAATCTCCATTTGACAGAGATAAATTATCAAAATCAATTTATATTGCTTTAAAAAAAAGACCCATTGATACAGACACAGTCGAAAAATTTATAACAAATATATCTAGATCCTTAGAAGAACTAGGACAAAGCGAAATATCCTCTAATACTATAGGCACTATTGTAATGGACGGTTTAAAAGAGCTGGATCCAGTGGCTTATGTGAGATTTGCATCTGTTTATAGAAATTTCAGAGAAGAAAAAGATTTTGTCCAATTTGTAGACAAAATAAATGTCATTAAAAATAAGTAAGTCTGATAAAAAATTTATGGATTTAGCAATATCTCTTGCTGAAGACAGAGTTGGTCTTACGGGCAGTAACCCTTCAGTTGGATGTGTCATTGTTAATAAAAGTCAAATTATTTCAGTTGGACAGACTGGTATAGGTGGCACCCCTCATGCTGAAACTGTAGCCATAAAAAGTGCAAAAAAAGAGGATTTAAGAGGATCATCAATGTATGTAACTTTAGAGCCATGTAATCATTACGGAAGAACTCCCCCATGTACAAAACAAATAATAAAAAATAAAATTGGTAAAGTTTTTTTTGGAGTAAAAGATGTAGATATTAGAACTTCAGGAAAAACAACAAAAATTCTTAATAATTTTAACATAAAAGTAAAAAAAAATTTACAGATAAAAAAAATTTTGAATCTTTACAAGTCATACTTTTTTTTAAAAAAGCAAGAATACCCTTTTATCACAGGAAAAATTGCTTGTACTAAAGATTATTATATCAAAACTAATAGAAAATATATTTCTAATCCACATAGCTTGAATTTCTCCCATTTATTAAGATATAAAAATCAGGGAATATTAGTTTCAAGTAAAACTGTAAATTCTGATAATCCACAATTAAATTGTAGGCTAAATGGACTACTTAAATATTCTCCTACAAGATTTGTTTTAGATAAAAATTTAGATATAAGTCTTAAATCTAAAATAGTGAAAAACTCAAAAAAAATTAAAACTTATATTTTTTACAATAAAAGTAATTCTAAAATAAAAAAATTAAAAAAAATGGGAATAAAACTTATTTATATAAATTTGATTCAAAATAACAATTTAGATTTAATCCATGTATTAAAAAAAATTAAAAAATTAAATGTATATTATTTATTAGTTGAGGGAGGAATAGAATTAACCAACTATTTTATGCTAAAAAAGCTTTTTAATGAGTTTTTTTTGCTTAAATCTGGGAACAATATAAATAATAAAAAAAGATTTACTAAATTCAAATTTAAAAATCGTATTTTAAATACTTTTTCGAATAAAGAAACAATTAACACTTATCTTGGCAAAGATAAAATTATAAAATATTTCTAATGTTTAATGGAATTATATACAACGTAGGAAAAGTTATAAGAATAGATAAAAGATCCAAAGGTATAAATTTATTTCTTAAGTCAAATTTGAAATTATATAAAAAAAAAACTATAGGAATGTCTATATCATGCGATGGTGTATGTTTAACTTTAATTTCAAAGAAAAAAAATATACTAGAATTTTTCCTTTCAAATGAAACCTTAATTAGATCAAAGTTTAATACTATTAGGATTGGTGATAAAATTAATTTAGAACAGCCCTTAAGAAAAGGACAAGATATTTCTGGGCATATATGTCAAGGCCATGTTGATACAACAGCTAAATTAATGAATATAAAAAAATCAGATAAAGCATTAATTTTTACTTTCAAGATTATGAATAAATTTGAAATCTATCTAGTTGAGAAAGCATCAATTTTAATTAATGGTATATCTCTTACCATATCAAATATTCATAAAAATACTTTTAAAATCTGGGTAATACCTCATACTCTAAAACTTACAAACTTATCTAATTTAAAAATAAATGATTTTGTAAATATTGAAATTGACATTCTTTCTAAATATGTAAAAAAATTTTTAAATGCCAAAAAAAAAATTTAGTAAAATAAGGGAAATTATAAAAACTGCTAGAAATGGTGGCATGTATATATTGGTAGATGATGAAAATAGGGAAAACGAGGGAGATTTAGTATTTTGTGCATCTGATGTAACTCCTAAAAAAATTAATTTCATGGCTAAATATGGAAGAGGACTTATTTGTTTAGCCATAAATTCATCACAGGCAAAAAAATTAAATTTGAATTATATGTCTCCGGTAAACAAATCGAGACACCAAACAGCTTTCACAGTATCTATAGAGGCTAAAAGTGGAATAACAACTGGGATATCAGCTCAAGATAGATCTAGAACTATTAAAATAGCAACAAAAGCAAATGTTAAAAAAAAAGAAATAGTTTCTCCTGGTCATGTGTTTCCTATAATTGCACGTGATGGAGGTGTTTTGGTTAGAGCTGGACACACAGAAGCATCTATCGATATATCAAAATTAGCAAAAAAAAAGAGTTCAGCTGTAATATGTGAAATTTTGAATGATGATGGAACTATGGCTAAAGGACAAAGTTTAATTAATTTTGCATCAAAACATAATCTTAAAATCGGTAAAATAGAGGATTTAATCGCTTTTAGATTAAAAAGCGAAAAACTTGTTAAATTAAAAAAAAATTCTGAAATAAATTTAAAAAATATTAAATATAAAATTAAAATCTATGAAAATCTGCTTGATGGCTCTGAACATTTTGTACTTCTTAAAGGACAAATTAAAAACAAAGTTGTACCTCGCGTAAGAGTAATTTCTTCAAATGTAATTAAAAATTATTTAATTAACCAAAAACTTTCAAATTCATTTAACAAAACATTAAATTATTTTAAAAAATTTAATAATTGTGTATTAGTTTTTATTAATGATACTAATTTAAAGTCTGTGACTGAAACTTTAAAGGACTACAAAGATAAAATTATAAAGAATAAAACAAAAGATAATTTAATTAGAAACTACGGAATTGGTGCTCAAATAATTAAAGATTTGAAAATTAAAAAAATGATACTTATAACTAGTTCACCAAAAAAAGTTATTGGATTAGATGGATATAATATAAAAATTGTAAAACAGGAAATTTTAAAATGAATAAAAAATGCTTAATAGTTGTTGCTAATTATTATGATAATATATCAAATAATCTTTTACAAAGTGCATTAAGACTCATAAAAAACAAATTATCTTTTAAGATTATTTATGTTCCTGGCGTATTTGAAATTCCAATTACAATCTCAAAAAATTTGAGAAAATATGACGGATTTATTGCTTTAGGTTGTGTGATAAAGGGTCAAACACCTCACTTCGAATTCATATCAAGCTCTGTAACAGATAACATTCTAAAAATGTCAGTCAAAAATAAAAAACCTATAGGCAATGGTATAATTACATGTTTAAATAAAAAACAGGCAATTGCACGTAGTAAAAAAGGTGCTGAAGCTGCAAATGCAATGCTTTCAGTATTATCTCAATAGTATTCTAAAATGAAATATAATGGAAAAAACAACCCAAGAGTAATTATAATTCAAAAAATATACAGTAAATTAATAAATAATGATTTAGATTTAAATTTTCCTAAACATAGATATAAAAAATTCATTAAGGATATTGTTAACGGAACACTAGAGAGAAATGAAGTTATCAATAACGAGATCAATCTGCATCTTAAGGAAGATATAGATTTAAGACGAATAAACAAAGTTTTTGAAGTAATATTAAGAAGTGCAATATTTGAATTATTATATAAACCAACGACATCTTCAAATATAATTATAAAAGAATATCTAAATGCATCAAATTTTTTTATAGATTTATCACAAACAAAATTTTTAAATGCTGTTTTAGATAAGCTCTCAAAAAAAATCAGAAGTTAATGGACGAAAAAAATTTAATTAACTATTTAGGTAAATTAGCAAAAAATAATCCTTCAGCATTACAATTAAATGATGATATTTTTTTTGATAAAAAAAAACAAATTGCTATATCAGTAGATACTTATAATGAAGGCATCCATTTTTCAAAATCACCTAAATTAAGTTTATTAATTAAAAAAATTATTCGTTCATCCATATCAGATTTGATTTGCAAAGGTGTTAAGCCTAAATATTATTTTATATCTTTTACTTCACCAAAAAAATCATTGAACAGGAGTAATATTTTAAAAATAATTAATTCTCTTAGAGAGGAACAAAAAAAATACAAAATAAAAATATCAGGTGGAGACTCAACAAACGGAAATTTTTTATCATTCACAATTATCTCACTAGGATATTCATCTAAAATAATTAAAAGAAATCACGTAAAGTTTAATGACGATATATATATTTCTGGAAATATAGGTGACAGTTATTTAGGTCTTAAATTTATAAAAAAAAAAATTAAAAAGTTTTCATTATATGAAAAAAATTTTTTTTTAAAAAAATATTATTTGCCTGATATCCCAATAAAAATCTGTGAATTGTTGAAAAAGTTTGCCAACTCTTCGGTTGATATATCTGATGGACTTATTGAAGATTTACGAAATATGATAAATAAGCAGAAATATAAATATAAAATTAATATAGACCTAATACCTGTATCGAAGGAGTTTAGATCTATTATTAAGAAAAATAACTTCAAAATACAAAAAAATTTATTTAATGGAGATGATTACCAGGTTATTTTCACTGCATTAAAAAAAGATAGAAAAAAGATAAAAAAGTATGCAAAAAAATTGAATCAAAAGATAACCATAATTGGCCAAATAATTAAAAATAATTCAGGAAATATTTTATTAAAAGATGGAAGACCCCTTAAAATGACTAATTTCAAAGGTTATAGGCATATTTTTTAAAAAGTTAATTATTGCCTTTTATTAATTTTTTTGTAATGTCCGATTTTTATATAAAGGATCAAATCATATGGATACTATAAGCGAAACAATTCTTCTCTACACTATATTTGCAGGAATTTTATCAATTGTTTACGGTTTTTTTACAGGTAAAAATATTCTTAATTCGAGTTCGGGTAATTCTAAAATGCAAGAAATAGCATCTGCAATTCAAGTTGGTGCTAAAGCATATTTAAATAGACAATACAAGACTATAGCAATCGTAGGTGTTGTTGTGCTGGTAATTATAAGTATCGCTTTCAGTCCATTAGTTGGTCTAGGTTATTTAATCGGTGCGGCCTTATCAGGTATAGCAGGATACATTGGAATGCTTGTTTCTGTTCAGGCAAATGTTCGAACTGCTGAAGCTTCCAGAAAGGGATTAACAAATGGATTAAATGTTGCTTTCAAATCAGGAGCGGTAACTGGAATGTTAGTAGCTGGTTTAGCATTACTTTCGATTTCAGTTTATTATTACATTTTATTAAAATTCAATATCGATGAAAGAGAAATAGTTAATGCATTAGTTGCCTTAGGTTTTGGTGCATCCTTAATATCAATTTTCGCACGATTGGGTGGAGGAATTTTTACTAAAGGTGCTGATGTTGGAGCAGATCTTGTAGGTAAAGTTGAAGCAGGCATACCAGAGGATGACCCTAGAAACCCTGCAGTGATCGCTGATAATGTTGGAGATAATGTTGGTGACTGTGCAGGAATGGCTGCAGATCTTTTTGAGACTTATGCTGTAACAATAGTTGCAACTATGGTATTAGCATCTATTTTTTTCCAAAATGACATGAGCATGATGTTATATCCCTTAACAATTGGGGGCGCTTGCATCATTACATCTATTTTGGGCACATATTTTGTAAGGCTAGGTAAAAGTAAGAATGTTATGGGTGCCTTATATAAAGGTTTTATAGTAACAGCTATTTCTTCATTAGTTGTTTTATATCCATTAACAGATTATGTAATTGGTTTTGATAATATTTATTCAGTTGGAAAAAAAACATTTAACGGAACAAGTTTATATTACTGTGGAGTTATTGGTCTTGTAATAACCGGTTTAATCATATGGATTACCGAATACTATACTGGTACAAATTACAGACCTGTAAAAAGTGTTGCTAAATCATCCACAACTGGACACGGAACAAATGTTATTCAAGGTTTAGCAGTATCTATGGAGGCAACAGCAATACCAGCTTTAATTATAGTTGCTGGTATCTTATTAACAAATTCAATTGCAGGACTTTATGGTATAGCTATAGCTGTTACAACTATGTTGGCTTTAGCTGGAATGGTTGTTGCATTAGATGCTTATGGACCTGTCACTGATAATGCTGGTGGTATAGCTGAAATGTCTAAATTACCAAATAACGTTAGAAAAACTACAGATGCTTTAGATGCTGTTGGAAACACAACAAAAGCTGTAACTAAGGGATATGCTATTGGGTCAGCAGGTTTAGGCGCATTAGTTCTTTTTGCTGCTTACACAGAGGATATAAAACATTTTTCTAAAATTGCAGGTTCTAAACTTGAGGGTGTAGTCGTTACCTTTGATTTATCAAATCCATATGTTGTAGTTGGTTTATTAATAGGTGGAATGTTACCTTATTTATTTGGTTCAATGGGAATGCAGGCTGTTGGAAGAGCAGGAGGAGCAGTAGTTGTTGAGGTAAGAAGACAGTTTAAAAAATTTCCTGGAATTATGAAGAAAACTCAGAAGCCTGATTACGCAAAATTAGTTGACCTTTTAACAATAGCAGCAATTAAAGAAATGATCATACCTTCTTTATTGCCAGTTTTATCTCCGATAGTTTTATATTTTGTAATATTTTTAATTGGTGGACAGGTTGCAGCATTAGCCTCAGTTGGTGCAATGTTATTGGGTGTTATAATAACTGGATTGTTTGTTGCAGTGTCTATGACAGCCGGTGGTGGTGCATGGGATAACGCAAAGAAATATATTGAGGATGGTAACTTTGGTGGAAAAGGATCAGAAGCGCATAAAGCCGCTGTTACTGGTGATACTGTAGGAGATCCCTATAAAGATACCGCAGGTCCTGCTGTTAACCCTATGATCAAAATTACTAATATCGTTGCATTATTATTACTTGCAGTAATTGCTTCTTAAATTTATTTTTTTGATTTTGTTCTTTCTATTGGCGAATTTATTTTATGTCTTAAACTTGTTAATAGGTTGTAGACATAAGAATTTTTCTGATAACCACTTGATGTAATCTTTTCACTAAATTCAATCTCATTCATTTTAGCTAAATCATAAAAATTTTTTGTTTTAATTAAACCTAAATTATCAAGATGTAGTATTAAAATGTTATTCTTTTCCGTATTTCTTTTACCTAATTTAAAAATAGATGTACTAGTTTTTTTTGTTTCTATGTATACCCATATATTATCATCAAAGGAGCTTTTTGTAGATGGAGGACCTAGAATTTCTAAAACATCATTTTTATTAGATTTATTAACAACTAAATCCTTCGATTTATTTTTTATAAAACTAGTGCCGTGATTTTTAACTACTTTATTAGTGCTGCAACTTGATATAAGTATAAATACAATAATTAAAATAATTTTCATATGAGTGATAATTACCTTAATATTTACAATAATTTAATTAATTTAACTAGAAATAAATTATTATATAAAAATCTCAATAGTGAGGAAACTTTTTCAATAAGATTAACATTTTATCTTATTCATTTTGCTTTTTTTCTTAAAATATACAAGAGCGAGGAAAAAAAGTTATTACAAAAAATATATGATTTTAATTTTAGACAACTAGAAATTTCTATTAGGGAAATCGGTTACGGAGACGTTTCAATCAATAAAAAAATGAAGGATTACCTAAATTTATTTCATAAACTAATATTAGAAATAGAGGATTGGGAAGAGAAAGATAATAATAAAAAAAAAGAATTTTTTTTAAATTATATAGATATAAACTCAAATACAGCTTTTTTTGTTGATTATTTTGATAAATATATAAATTTGTTAAAAAAAAACTCTTTAAATTCATTCTTAAACGATATAATAAAATTGGAAATTTAATTATGGCTGTACCAAAAAGAAAAACAACAAAATCTAGAGCTGGGAAGAGAAGATCTCACATACAACATTCTTCAAAAAATATTATTGAAGATAAAAAAAGTGGTGAATATAGGTTGTCTCATCACATGGATTTAAAAACTGGTTTTTATAAAGGTAGACAAGTTTTAGACCCAAAAGAGTAAAATATGTTAACTCCAATTAGAATTGCAGTAGATGCAATGGGTGGAGACAATTCTCCTGAAAAAGTTATAAGAGGTATTTCTTTACACTCTAAAAAAAAAGAAGAAATATTATATAACATTTTTGGCGATGTAGATAAAATCTCTGAATTTATTAAAAAATATCCAATAAAACAAAATTATAAACTGTTCGATACTAAAGAAAAAATATCTAATGACGACACCGCTCTTTCAGCTGCAAAAAAAGGAAAGAATACAAGTATGTGGAAAGCAATTGATAGTGTTAAGTGTAAAGATTCAGATGTTGTAGTATCAGCAGGTAACACAGGAGCACTTTTTGTTATTGCTAAATTAAATATACCCATGATTGAAAATATTGATAAGCCAGCCTTATCAGCATTGTGGCCTAATAAAATTGGCATGAATGTTGTTCTAGATTTAGGTGCCAATGTAGAGTGTAATGAAAAAAATTTAATTGATTTTAGTTTGATGGGTGCAGCTTTACACAAATCTTTATTTCCACATGAGATTTCTAAAGTTTCTTTATTAAATATAGGTTCAGAAGAAATAAAAGGAAATTCAACAATTAAAAATACATATAAAGAACTTTCAAACAAAAAAAATCCTATATATGATTTTTGTGGCTATATAGAAGGTAATCAAATCATGGATGGCAAAGTTAATGTTATTGTTACTGATGGATTTACTGGAAACGTAGCTTTAAAAACAGCAGAAGGGACTGCAAATTTTATAACAAATGAACTAAAAAATGCATTAAGTGGAAATCTATTAGGAAAGATTTCTTCTTTTCTAAATATTAAAAATTTAAAAAAGTTTAAAGAAAAATTAGATCCTAGATTATATAATGGTGCAATACTTCTTGGATTAAATTCACCAGTGATCAAAAGTCATGGAGGAACTGATTATATTGGATTTGCAAATTCCTTAGGAGTATGTGAAAAAATTATTGAGGGTAAATTGATAGAAAAGATTAAAAATAATATTTTATAATATGAGAGATAATCTCACCAAAAAAGAAATAATAAACTCTATATACATGCAAATAGGCTATTCAAAAAAAATTTGTGAAGCATTAATTGATGATTTTTTTGACATATTGTTAGAAAATTTAATTAAAAATCAAAAAGTTAAAATATCCGGTTTTGGAACCTTTTTTTTAAAAAAAAAAAGAGAAAGAATTGGTAGAAACCCTAAAACTAAAGAAAAAGCAACTATAAGTTCAAGAAATGTTGTATTATTTAAAGCATCTAAAGATTTTAAAAAATATATAAATAGTGAACAATAATAATCAAAAATACAAAACAATTGGAGAGGTTGCAATTATTTTAGATTTAAAAAAAAACGACGGAAAACCTAACACACACACATTAAGATTTTGGGAAAAACAATTTAAAATTGTTAGACCTAAAATATTTAATTCTAGAAGATACTACAATATCGAAACTATAAAGATTTTAAAAAAAATTAAATTTCTTTTAAAAGAAAAAGGCATGACTATAGAAGGCGCAAAAAATCAAATTAATTCGGAAAAAACACTAGTTGACGAAAACAATATTTCAAATATAAACAATTCTGAAAAAATTAAATTTAAATTAAAAAAAATATCTAAATTAATTAAAGAATTAAAAAGAAATTAGATGGCAAAAAAAACACACGTTAAAGTCAGATTAGTCCCAGAGACAAAACCAGACAGTCCCTTTTTTTACTACGTAAAAAAACCTGCTGGTGGAGAAAAGGCTAAGATTAAATTAAAAGCTAAAAAGTACAATCCAAGTACTAGAAAACACGAGATGTTTGTGGAAAAAAAATTGCCACCTCATAGTAAATAATTACTTACTTTTAAAATTTCTTCTTTCATAATCAATGTATGATTTAATCATGTTTTTCCAAATATGATTAGTTATTTTTGGATCAATTTTATTTTTAATTGATTTTTTTTTTATTCTGTTCAAGATTATTTTTATTCTTTTCTTATCAACTATTTGATACTTATAATCTTTAAGCTTTAAAACCTGTTTAACAATTGCTGTTCTTTTTTTAATTATTTTTAGTAGTGTATTATCTAAAGAATCAAGCTCATTTCTCAATTTATTTAATTTTTTTTTTTTAATAGGCGACATTTATTCAATTGGAATTATATAAATTTATTATATCAAAATGACTATGTACATAGATAATTCAAAATTAAAAGTCCATATTTCTTTATGGTTAGGCTCTATGTTTTGGCTAATATCAATTATGATTATTGTTGGTGGACTCACCAGGCTAACCGACTCTGGCCTTTCTATTACCAAATGGCAGTTATTTTCTGGTATTTTGCCACCTTTAAATGAAAATGATTGGGTCCAATATTTTAATTTGTACAAGGAAATACCTGAGTTTAAGTTACAAAATTATTCTATGACTATGAATGAATTTAAAATTATTTTTTGGTGGGAATGGATACATAGATTTTTAGGAAGACTAATAGGACTAGCTTATTTAATTCCATTAATATATTTTTCTTTTAAAATAAAATTTAAATATCTAATTAATTTGTATTTAATATTTTTTCTAATTTGTTTTCAAGGTTTTATTGGATGGTACATGGTTTCAAGTGGTTTAGTTGACAGGGTTGATGTGAGTCATTACAGACTTTCATTACATTTATTAGTAGCCTTTTTGATACTTTCTTTAATTTTTTGGAATTATCTAAAATTAAAGGATATTGAAATTCCTGAAAAACGTTTAAACTTTTTTATTCCTTTTACTTTTTTAATTCTTATATTTGGACAAATTTCAATAGGAGCTTTTGTGTCTGGAATGGATGCTGGTACTATATATAATTCATGGCCATTGATGGGTAATTCATATTTTCCTGACGATAATGTTATATTGAATATATTTAAAATTTCAGCTTTTAATGATCCATCATTAGTTCAGTTTATGCATAGGAACCTTGCATATTTAATCACAGTTTTTTATATAATAATTCTTTATAAAATTTTTAAAAATAAAATTTTTGGTTTAGCAAAAGTAATTTGTTTGCTTGGTGCTCTGTTATTAGTTCAAATTGTTCTTGGTATCTTAACTTTACTTTATGGTGCACAGATTGGATTTGCATCTATGCACCAAATAAGTTCTATATTTTTAGTTAGCTCAAGTATTTATTTACTCTATAAAAATTTAAAAACTAACTAACTGCTTTTAGTCCTGGTTTACCAGATGCATCTAAAGCTTGTTTCAAATCAGCAATAATGTCGTCTGGGTGTTCTATACCGATTGATAATCTTACATATCCAGGGGTAACTCCAGCAGCTAATAACTCTTCTTCAGTCAATTGACTATGTGTAGTAGTGGCTGGGTGTATAGCTAAACTTCTTGCATCACCAATATTTGCAACATGATAGAACATTTTAAGAGCTTCTATAAATTTCTTACCAGCCTCAACACCTCCTTTTACCTCGATACCTACAAGAGCTCCATTTCCACCTTTAAAATATTTTTTAGCTCTATCACCTACAGTACCTTTATGAAGTGTAGGATATATAACTCTGGTTACACTTTTATGTTTTGTTAAAAAATCAACAACTTTTTCAGCATTAGAACAATGTTGTTTCATTCTTAATGGAGCAGTTTCTAAGCCTTGAATAATACCCCATGCATTATCAGGAGCTAGTGGTGCCCCAAGATCCCTAAGCAAGCATACACGAGCTCTAACGGCAAATGCTACATTGGCTCCAGTTAACTGTGGTACAACTTCACCCCAAACTGCACCTCCATAACTTGCGTCAGGTTCATTAAATAGTGGTTGTCTCTTCGGATCAGCTGTCCAGTCAAAATTTCCACCATCGACTAAGCATCCTCCTATAACTGTTCCATGACCTCCAATGAATTTAGTAAGTGAATGTACAACTACGGCAGCACCATGATCTAACGGTTTACAAATTACCGGAGAAGCTGTGTTGTCCATTATAAGAGGTATATTATGTTTCCTACCTATGTCTGATACTTCTTTTATTGGAAAAACTCTCAAATATGGATTAGGCAATGTTTCTGCATAAAAGCATCTAGTTTTTTCATCTACAAGTTTTTCAAAGTTTTTTGGATCTGAGGGATCTGCATATCTACATTCAATACCAAGTTTTTTTAGAGTATGCGTAAATAAGTTTACAGTACCACCGTAAAGATCTGTTGAACTAATAAAATTATCTCCAGATTGGCATAAATTCATTATTGCAAATGTTGATGCAGCTTGACCAGAACCAACAGTTACACATGCTAGTCCATTTTCTAGAGCTGCTACTCTTTTTTCAAGAACATCGTTTGTTGGGTTCATGATACGAGTATAAATATTACCGAATTCTTTTAGACCAAATAAATTTGCAGCATGATCTGTATTATTGAATTGATATGATGTAGTTCTGTATATAGGAACGGCTACAGCTGTTGTTGAAGGATCGCTTCTATACTCACCACCATGTAAAGCTATAGTTTCCGGGTTTTTTGATTTAGACATTATGATCTCCTTTGGCTTTGTTAAATTATAATTCTATTATAAATTTTGTATTAGGTTCAAGGTTAAAAAAGACCATTAAAATGTGGTTTTTTTTAATAAAACCAACAATTGACTTTATTAATATATCAAGTATTAATCCCGCATCATGTCAAAATTTCTAAAAAAAAGCGAGTTAAAAAGCGAGTGGTACGAAATTGATGCTTCAAATGCCATCGTTGGAAGATTAGCTACAGTTATTTCGAAAATAATAAGAGGTAAAAATAAAACTAATTTTACACCTCATATGGATAATGGAGATTTTGTTGTAGTAAAGAATATTGAAAATTTGAAGTTCACTGGTAATAAATTTGAGAAAAAAAAATATTATAGACACACAGGTTATCCAGGTGGAATTAAAGAAACTACTCCATCAAGATTGTCAAAAAAGAAACCTGATGAAATTTTAAGACTAGCTGTTAAAAGAATGTTACCAGGTGGACCTTTAGCCAAAAAACAACTAACAAAAGTTAAAATGTATGTTGGAGATAATCATCCACACTCAGCTCAAAATCCAAAAGTATTAGATATTTTATCACTTAATAAAAAAAACCTAATTAAAAGTTAAAAATGGAAAATTCAAAATACGCTACTGGTAGAAGAAAGACATCTATAGCAAAAGTTTGGCTATCTAAGGGTTCGGGCAACATATCAGTAAATGGAAAAGACTTTAAAGAATATTTTAAAAGACCAAATCATCAAATGCAAATCACAAGACCTTTTGAAATTATTAATCAAGTAACAGACTATGACGTGACTTGTAAAGTTATTGGGGGAGGTATGACTGGTCAAGCAGGAGCAATGGTACACGGGATATCTAAAGCTATA